>JAFVTU010000019.1 GCA_017503075.1 Paludibacteraceae bacterium
CTGTTGCAGATATTGGTTCTCCACGCGGATGAGTTTGTCATCGTTGTTGATATAGCGCGTATAGTCGTTGGCGTACTTCATGTTCGCCCGCACCGACCAACGATTAAACAACTCATCTTGCCATGTGGCTTGCACAAAGGAGTTGCGATCCCACAGGCGTTCGCCATTGCGCCACACATTATTCACAATCGCACCCGGTACACCGCGCTCGGAGTTGTAGTGATAGAGTTGCAGTTTCCAGAAGCCCGTGTTGCTATAGTAATGATTGAGTGCCGCTTCCACGCGGATGGCATTGATGTCGCCATTTTGGCGGATGGCGGTAGTGTCGTATGCCACTTCGCCCGACGGAGTGACGCGGCGGTAACGGAAAGGATACTTACCATCGGCAGAAACCAACTCGGCATTGGCTGTAATTGACATCGTCTCACTGAGGCGGATATCGAACAGCAGACTCGGATTGATAAGCGCAAAACTGCCTGCACGCATCTGCGCTTTCACGTTGAAGGCCTTGCCTGCCTCGAAACGCGGACGGCGAGTGGTGAGGTAGATACTTCCCGCAGCACCAAACTCGCGTGCAGACTGCCAGATATCGGACTTCTGGCCGTTGTAGAGCTGGATTTCTTCGATGTTTTCGAGCGAATATTTGCCGAGGTCGATTTGTCCGTTTTGGGCATTGCCGAGTTGTACGCCATTGTAATACACGCCCATATGGTTGGTACCCATGCTGCGGATATTCACGGTTTTGATACCGCCCACACCACCATAATCTTTGATCTGTACGCCCGAGAAATAGCGGATGGCATCGGCTACGCTGAGGGCATTCATTTTCTTGAGCTGCACGCCCGCAAGTGTCTGAGGGATAATGATATCCTTCTCTTTGACGCGGGCGGTGATGGTGTATTCCTCCAACTCGAGATGGCGGTAGATGGAGTCAAGATACAACGAATCGGCGACATTGTTTTGAGAGAATGCTGCCAAGCACGAGAGTGCGAAAAGCCATATGAGAAACCGTCTGTTCATGTCTTAAGCCCTATACCACGAGAGCGTTCAACGAATGCATGTAGCAGGTCTTCTGACTTATCGCTCCTTTTGTTCGGCCTTCCCACCTTAGAGGCAGTGACCTAAGAGATAGTGAACATCGGATTGCGAATCACAGCAGCGGGTCTGTGCAAGAATCTCACTTGCTTCCCTAAATCTAAATGCGGTGCAAAGGTACGGCTTTTTTCTGAAGTATGCAAATAAATTAGCAAAAATTACGCAATGTACTAGAAGATTTGCATATGTAAAAAAAAAATTGTAACTTTGCAGCGTTTTTCGTGCGCCCATGCGCTACGCGCTACGCACGAACCATAGGTAAAGCAAATATAACCAACTAAAAAATAAGAATTTGACAACAAAAATGAAACACTTCAACGAGTACAAACAACTAAACTTGGCAGAATTGAGCAAGGAGATCCTTGCTCAATGGGAGAAGGAAGACTTGTTCCACAAGAGTATCGAAACACGCGAAGGATGCCCTTCGTTCCTCTTCTTCGAAGGTCCTCCTTCCGCTAACGGTATGCCAGGTATTCACCACGTGATGGCTCGTACAATCAAAGATACCTTCTGCCGTTTCAAGACCATGCAAGGTTATCAAGTGAAGCGCAAAGCGGGCTGGGATACCCACGGTTTGCCTGTGGAGTTGGGCGTTGAGAAACTGCTGGGTATCACCAAAGAGGATATTGGCAAGAAGATCAGCGTGGACGAATACAACGCTGCCTGCCGCCGCGAGGTGATGAAATACACCCAAGAATGGACCAACCTAACCAAACAAATGGGCTACTGGGTGGATCTCGATAATCCCTATATCACCTACGATAACAAGTTTATCGAGACACTGTGGTGGCTGCTCAAAGAGTTGTACAAGAAGGGCTATCTCTATAAGGGTTACACTATCCAACCCTACTCGCCCGCAGCAGGTACAGGTCTCTCCTCGCATGAGTTGAACCAACCCGGCTGCTACCGCGATGTGAAAGACACCACCTGTACGGCGCAGTTTAGGCTATTAGGCGATAAGGCGATGAGGTTATTAGGCGAGGAAGCTCCTCTCTACGCTCTCGCGTGGACCACTACCCCTTGGACTCTCCCAAGCAACACCGCCCTCTGCGTAGGACCAAAGATTGACTACGTCATCGTGAAAGGCGAGAACCCATACACCAAGATCGAAGCCCTCTACCTCCTCGCAGAGGCACGCCTCGCTGCTTATGCCAAAGAACTCGGCGAAGCACCAGAAGTCCTTTGGCGCGGTAAAGGTACTGACCTCGAGGGTATCCAATACGAGCAACTCATCCCTTGGGCTAATCCTGGAGAAGGTGCCTTCAAGATCATCCTCGGCGACTATGTGACCACCGAAGATGGTACAGGTATTGTGCATATTGCTCCTACTTTTGGTGCAGATGATGCCTTTGTGGCAAAGAAAGCAGGCGTACCAGGCATGGTGTTCATCACCAAGAAAGGCGAGCAACGCCCAATGGTGGATATGACGGGTAAATTCTTCAATATTGCCGATTTAGACGAGGATTTCGTAAAGAATCAAGTGGATGTAGCGGCATACGAGCCATGGGCTGGTCGCTTCGTGAAGAACGCTTATGACCCTACTCTCACCGACAAAGATGAGACCCTCGACATCAGTATTTGCATCTGGCTCAAGGGCGAGAACAAAGCGTTCCGCATTGAGAAGCACGTCCACAACTACCCACACTGCTGGCGTACAGACAAGCCCGTCCTCTACTACCCACTCGACTCGTGGTTTATCCGCTCGACCAAAGCGCGCGAGGAGATGATGGCACTCAACAACACCATCAACTGGCAACCCGAGTCCACAGGTACAGGTCGCTTTGGCAAGTGGCTGGAGAATCTCAACGACTGGAACCTATCCCGCTCACGCTACTGGGGTACACCACTCCCAATCTGGCGCACCGAAGATGGACAAGAGGAACTCTGCATTGGCTCTATCGCCGAACTCATGCAGGAGATCGACAAGTCTATCGCAGCGGGCTTCATGACCGAGAACCCTTGGCCAAAGCATATCGTGGGCGACTACTCCAAAGAGAACTACGACCCTGCTGTCATTGACCTCCACCGCCCATATGTGGATAATATCATTCTCTGCTCTCCTTCGGGCAAACCCATGAAGCGCGAGCTGGACCTCATCGACGTATGGTTCGACTCTGGCGCTATGCCTTACGCACAAAACCACTATCCATTTGAGAACCAAGACGCACCACGCACCGCAGATTTCATTTCCGAAGGTGTGGACCAAACACGCGGATGGTTCTTCACGCTTCACGCTATCCATACGATGATTGAGGGCAGCGTAGCATACAAAAATGTAATCAGCAACGGACTCGTACTTGATAAGAACGGCAACAAGATGTCCAAACGCCTCGGCAATGCGGTCGATCCATTCGGCGCATTGGACAAGTACGGCGCAGACGCGGTACGCTGGTATATGCTCACCAACTCCAGCCCATGGGAGAACCTCAAGTTCGACCCAGAAGGTGTGGACGAGATTCGCCGCAAGTTCTTCGGCACCCTCTACAACACCTACGGCTTCTTCGCCCTCTACGCCAACGTGGATGGCTGGAACCCCGAGTCAATCGCCAATAGCCAATCGCCAATAACCAATAGCCTCACCGAGATCGACAAATGGGTACTCTCTCGCCTCAACTCCCTCATCAAAGAGGTGACTGCCGCATACGAGGCATACGAGCCAACAAAGGCAGGTCGCGCTATCTCAGACTTCGTACAAGATGACCTGAGCAACTGGTACGTACGCCTCAACCGTAAGCGTTTCTGGGGTGGCGAGATGGATGCCGATAAGCAAGCAGCATACTACACCCTCTATACCTGCCTCAAGACTGTGGCCCAACTCATGGCACCTAACGCACCATTCTATGGTGACCGCCTCTACCGCGACCTCACAGGAGAAACGGTGCACCTCAGCCAATGGCCTGTAGCCGATGAGGCACTGATTAACCTCGACCTCGAGCGCAGTATGTCACTCGCGCAACAAGCCACCTCTATGATTCTCTCGCTCCGCAAACGTGCAGAGAAGAACGTGCGCCAACCGCTCCAGAAAGCCGTTATCCCTGCGCCTGACCAAGAGACCCTCGAGGCACTCCTCCGCGTAGAAGACCTCATCAAGAGCGAGGTGAATGTCAAGGAACTGGTTATCGTGCGTGCCGAGGATTCGGAAATCAAACTCGTGAAGAAAATCAAACCAAACTTCAAGGTACTCGGCAAGAAAGTGGGCGGTATGATGAAGCAACTCGCTGCGGCTATTGCCCAAATGAGCCAAGATGACATTGCAGCCTTCGAAGCAGCAGGTACCTTCACTCTCTGCGACTACGCACTCGTGGCAGAAGACGTGGATATCATCACCGAGGACATGCCAGGCTGGCTCGTAGCCAACAATGGTACCATCACCATTGCTCTCGATATCGAACTCACCCCTGCCCTCATTGAGGAAGGTATCGCGCGCGAACTCATCAACCGTATCCAGAACCTGCGCAAGTCTTCTGGCTTGGAGATCACCGACCGCATTGCCGTGCAACTGGAGAACCGCGAGGAGATCGCCGCAGCAGTCACCAACTGCAACGACTATATCGCTTCACAAGTCCTCGCCACTTCCCTCGAATTGGTAGATAATCCGGGTACAGAGCAAGTATTAGAGATGGATGGATATACAGTTAAGTGTGTAATTAATAAAGCATAAGCATATGAAACAGAGAAGTTTAGTAGTTGGTTTTTTGGTTGTGATCGCAGTTGCTATGACCTCATGCTTTGGACCAAATCCACCCGAGGTAATAGCATTCAAAGAAGCAGACCTCCTCGGTCTCTGGCAAGAGAAAGGCACAGAAGTATACGTGCGCTTCACCAACGAGCAAGATGATAAGGGCGAGTATAAATACGGTCGCGAATGGGACGAAAGTGAAGATATCTTTGAATCGGATCTCAAACCATACGGCAATGGTTGGTTCAAATACAAACTGGTACAAAGCGACCTGACCGAGATTCACCTCATGGACAATAGCGGCGCAGAGATACCCAAAGTGTATCAAGTGCTGAAGCTCACCGCTGGCGAATTGCAATACAAAGACGATTTCGGTACTACACATACCTTCGACAAAGTGGTAGAGCAATAGCATGAAGAAAGCATTGAAGATATTCGCAGTAGCGCTGAGCAGTATCATCGGACTGGTATTGCTTGTGATAGGTTTGGCCATTTGGGTGGTCTTCATACCCGAACGCTTGACCCCTATCGTACGCGAAGTAGCAAACGAATATGTACAGTGCGAACATACCATTGGCAAGGTAGAACTGACTTTCTTCTCCACCTTCCCCCATTTTGGACTGAGCATCGACAGTGTGATGCTCATCAACCCTATCGAGGGTGCACCGAATGATACCGTGGTGGCAATCCCGCAGATGAAGGTGAGCTTGGACGTGATGGACCTGTTGGAAAAGCAGACCGTAACCATCAACGAGTTGCGCCTGCCAGATGTGGTGGCAAATATCTATGTGGATAGCGAAGGGAGAGCCAACTATGATGTGGTGGCATTACCCGCCGACACCGTGGAAGACAGCGACAGTACCTCAACAGGATTGCCATTGCAGAAAATCGTAGTAGAGCAGTTGCTAGTATCGGCCCGTCATTTGCATTATACCGACAACACACAAGGCCTATCGGAAGCAATCAACAATCTGCAATTGACCATTGACAATGCACAAGTGTCGATGGATAGCCTGCGATTGGCGGTTGACAACATACAACTGGCAGCAGGTGTGCGTCATTCGACTCTTGCCTTGGGCGGAAAAGTAGAAGGCACATTGGAGCGACTGTGGATGGATATGTCAGCCACTATGGATGTCGTGGCAGAGGATGTGAAAGAGTTTCTGCCCACAGACATGCAGGTGCAAGGCAGGGTGAAAGGCAATGCTACCATACAAATGTACCTGGACGACCTGATAGCTATGCAACTGGAGAAGGGCAAGATCAAAGGCGATATGCAGCTGGTAGGCGTGAACTATCGTGCCGATGGCATCGAAGCAAGATTACCAAACAACCGATTGCAACTGGAGATTCCCAACAGTCGTCCTTCGCGCAAAGAGGTAGATTGGTTGGCTGCCACATTGCATACCGATGGGGGTGAGGTGAAGATGGATACACCTTTGGCTGCAGCGTTTGGAAAGACACAGATTGCCATCGAGGCGAACAACATACTGGGCAACGATCCATGGTTGCATGTCACAGTGGCATTGCAATCGGATGCACAGTTGCACGCAACGATGGACAGCATGGACATGACTATCGCGCAACCAAGCCTGAAAGCATACGCAGCATACCACACGCAGGACACCCGCAAGATGCCCGTGTTGGATGCAGAAGTGGCCTTTGAGCATGTGAAAGGTTATTACACCGACATTCAGGTGGATATACAGCCATCGACATTGACTGCCAGGTTGCAAGCCCCTCGCCTGCAAGCCAGTTTACAGACAGCAGCACTGGTAGCACAGATGGGCGAAGAGATATATGTGCAGACAGGAGCCACCACGATGACTGCCGCAGCACGCTATAACAAGAACGGAGGCGATAACCTGCTGCTGAAATGGAACCCACGCTTGGCGGTGGATATGCATGAGGCAGAAGCTACCTTGGCAGGATTCGAGCAGAAGATCACAATTCCAGAGATAGACTTCACCTATAGCAATCGCAACTGCAAGATCGAGCAATCGAAGATCGTGATTGGCAATAGCGACTTTGCCCTGACAGGCGAACTCAAAAACATCGGCAGATGGATGCGCAATAGAGGTGTGCTGAAAGGCGAACTGACATTCGAAAGCGAAACAACGGATGTGAATGAGTTGCTGGCCTTGGTATCCGCAGAAGAGGGCAGTGAGGAAGAAAGTTTTGAAAACACGGCAGAACCACAAGAGAACGCCACAAGTGCCTCTGATCAAGAAGCAAGCGAGGAAACAGAGCCATTCTTGGTACCAACGAATGTGGATTTAACCTTGAACACCCTGATTAAAGAAGCCAAAGTATTAGACCAAACCGCATATAACTTGGGCGGAAAAGTATATGTGAAAGATGGGGTGTTGGTGATCGAAGAAATGGGCTTTATCTGCAATGCAGCCAAGTTGCAACTTACCGCCATGTATCGTACCCCACGCAGAAATCATATCTATGTGGGATTTGACTACCACATGATAGATATCAATATCCAAGAACTGATTGGCATGATTCCGCAGCTGGATTCGATGATGCCAATGCTACGTTCGTTCAAGGGCGAGGCAGAGTTCCACTTGGCAGCGGAGACCTATACGAATGCACAATATGAAGTCAAGCCATCGACATTGCGCGGCGCAGCAAGTATCTTTGGCAAAGACTTGGTAGTATTGGACAATGAGACCTTTGACAAAATCTCGAAACTACTACTATTCAGCAAAAAGACCGAAAACAAAGTAGATAGCATCTCGGCGGAGATGACATTGTATAAGAAAGAGATTGATGTGTATCCATTCTGCGTGTCGATGGACAACTATATGGTGGCAATAGGTGGAAGACATAACTTGGATATGAGTTTCAACTACGATGTGAATGTGCTGTCGCCAGTGTATCTAGGCGTGAATGTATCGGGAAGGTTAGATGATTTGGATATTAAGTTAGCACCTTGTAAGTTCGCAAAGGACTTTAAGCCACGCTTCCACCGCAAAGTGGATACCCAGTCCGCCGAACTTCGCAGCGTGATACGCGAGTCAATGCGCAAAAACGTAAAACTATAGCGAGTGGCGACCTTAAGGACATTAACGACATTAAGGACTTTTGAGACATTAACAAAAAACACAATAAAACAATGAAGAAAATCTTATTTTTGAGCATGATGCTCGTGACACTTATGGCATGTAAGAATGAGAACCCATTGCTCGTAGAGCAGAACACTCCTTTTGGTGTTCCAGCTTTCGACAAAGTGAAAATCGAACACTATCTGCCTGCTTTTGAGAAAGCCATCGCAGAAAACGAGGCAGAGATTGCCGCTATCGCTAATAACCCCGAAGCACCTACCTTCGCCAACACCATCGAGGCACTTGACCGCAGTGGCGAGCTGCTGAACAAAGTAGTAGGTGTATTCTTCAATGTCATCGAAGCCGATGGCAACGATGAGATGAACGCTATCGCCGAAGAAGTATCACCCAAACTCTCCGCACTCAGCGACGGCATCATCCTCAACGATGCCCTCTTTCAACGCGTGAAAGCCGTATATGAGCAAAGAGAAAGTCTTGGCTTGAACGAGGAGCAAATGCGCCTACTGACCGAGACCTTCAAGTCCTTTGCCAACAACGGTGCTAACCTGCCAGAGGACAAGAAAGCACGCCTCAAAGAGATTAACCAAGAGTTGGGCTTGCTCTCCCTGCAATTTGGCAATAACGTAGTAGCAGAGACCAACGCCTACCAACTCTTCATCACCGATGAGACAGAACTCAAGGGTCTTCCCGAGAGCGCGAAAGCCGCAGCCAAAGAAGAAGCCGTGGCAGCAGGTCGCCCAGAGGCATGGTTGTTCACCCCTAAACGCACCAGCTTCACACCAGTACTCCAATACTGCGAGAACCGCGAACTGCGCAAAGAGCTCCTGATGGCTTACACCACCCGCGGCAACCACGACAACGAGTATGACAACAAGAACATTATCGTTCGCACCATGCAACTGCGCGTGGAGAAAGCACAACTGTTTGGCTATACCAACCCTGCGGACTATATCCTCGCAGACTGCATGGCTAAGGACGCAAAGACCGTGGACGCATTCCTTCAATCAGTATGGGAGCCAAGTTTGGCCGCTGCTAAGCGCGAAGCCGCAGAACTGCAAAAGATGATGGACAAAGACCTACCAGGCGAGAAACTCCAACCATGGGACTGGTGGTATTACGCTGAGAAACTGCGCGTAGAGAAATATGCCCTCAACGAGGAAGAACTCAAACCATACTTCGAGCTTAATAACGTGCGCAACGGTGCATTCCAATTGGCAAACAAACTATATGGACTGAACTTCGAGAAACTAGAGAATATGCCAGTATACAACCCTGAAGTAGAGGTTTTCAAAGTTACATACGCTGACGGTGGTTTGGTAGGTATCCTCTACACCGACTACTTCCCACGCGCTGGCAAACGCCCAGGTGCTTGGATGAATAATATCTGCAACCAATACGTGGATGCCAACGGTGTGGACCACCGCCCTGTCATCATCAACGTAGGTAACTTCAACAAACCTACCGCAGGCAACCCATCGCTGCTCTCTATGGACGATGTAGAGACTCTCTTCCACGAGTTCGGTCACGCATTGCACGGCTTGATGTCCAAAGCTACCTACCAATCTCTTGCAGGTACCAACACCCCACGCGACTTTGTGGAGTTGCCAAGCCAATTCATGGAGAACTACTGCTATCACCCAGAGGTGCTCAAGACCTATGCGTTCCACTACCAAACAGGCGAACTCATTCCAGAGGAGTTAGTAGCTAAGATCAACAAGGCAGGCACCTTCAACCAAGGCTTCGTACAAACCGAGTTGCTCTCTGCTTCTATCCTCGATATGGACTACCACAAGATGACTACCACCGAGCCATTTGACGTGAACGCATTCGAGGCAGAGTCAATGAAGAAGATGCACATGATTCCAGAGATTATCACCCGCTATCGCTCTACCTTCTACAACCACATCTTCACCACGGGTTATGCTGCTGGCTACTACAGCTACACATGGGCAGCCGTGTTGGATGCAGATGCGTTTGCAGCATTCGAGGAGACTGGCGATATCTTCAATCCAGAGATGGCGAAGAAGTTCGCTCGCCTCTTGGAGCAAGGTGGTACACGCGACGCGGCATTGCTCTACCAAGAGTTCCGTGGCAAAGATGCCGATCCTAAGCACCACATGAAGCGCTGCGGATTCTGATTAATTCCCTGTTCGTTACCTATCTATTACCTGACAATTACGGCAACGAGACGGCAACGACAGCTGATAATACCGAAGGAAAACTAAGATATCCATTGAAGTACTTCCTCAAGAATATATCCCAAGCTAGCCTTTCAAGAACGATATTTCTAATCGTTCTTGGATGTGCTATGTGGGTATTAAGCCTATTGAGTGGTAACGAGGTGGTAACGCGCTTGGTGGCTTTAGGACTGACAATTGTCAATAGTTTTTTGTTGGCGTATTGCTTCTATAAAGGTGGCATGACGAATATCCCATCTATGTTTGTTTTGTCCACTTATTGGTATGTTATGTCTGCCATACCTATGTTACATCAGTGGTGGCAAGTACATTTGATAATCTTTGTTGCATTGTTGATGGACTTGGTGCTGCTGAATATTCATTACCAAAAAGAAGCTACTGAAGAAGCTTTTTTGGCAACTATGATATGCTGTTTTTTGGTACCGTTGCCTTGGGCAATGATAGCGGGTGTCGTGATCGTCTGGGGATATATGGTCGCTAAAGGCTATATGACATGGCGTGTGTGGCTGGCTTCGCTGATTGCAGTTGCGTTACGTTTGTTAGTGGCGTTTGGACTGCGCTATGTGGGTTGGTTAGAGTGGATATGGATGGATAATCTACCTCGTCTGGCATGGCAAGATTGGTTGATTAGCATTGGAATAACCATAGTTACCTTTGCTGCTATACTACTACCTATGCGCAAAGCGTCGGTGGGAAGTGGTGTATTTTATATAACCTATATGGTTGCGTTGCTAATAGCAGGATGTGTTTTGCTCTGGTGGTGATTTTTTTTTGAAAAACACACAGAAATTTGCAAATTCTAAAAAAAAATCGTACCTTTGTGCGCTAAAATTATTGCGTGGGCAATAAAATAAAATAATTAACAATAAAACTAACCATTAAAAACATTTCGTATGAAGAAGATCTTTCTTTCTTTGGCGCTGGCTGTGTCTATGATGGCTTCAGCGCAAGTGTTTGAGGTGGGTCAACTCACTAAGTTGAACACTCCTACAGACACCGATGTGAAGGTGGCAGGCGTGAGCGCAGATGGCTCATATGTACTGATCACCAACGGTTCTAACCACGGTTTGCGTCGCTATGACGTAGCTACTGGTCAAACCACCACTATCACTACTGCACCAGGTGCAGGTTACAATGTTCAAATCAGCAATGACGGTCAAGAGATCGTGTATCGTGAGACCAAGTTTGACAAACAAGGTTTGCGCAAGAACGACGTTATTCGTCTGAATTTGGCTACTGCTAAAACCGCTACCGTAGCAAAAGCACAACGCGATGCTAGCGCTATGGTAACCAGTTCTGCTAAACAATCTGTTTCTATTCAAGATCGCTTGATGGTAGTTAACCGCAATGGTAAGAATGTGGTTGTAGCTCCTAATGGCAAGCACTTGAGCTACATCTGGGCTTCTATTTCTCCAGATGGCAAGAAGTTGTGCTACTATGTATGCGGTAATGGTTGCTGGGTATCTAATATTGATGGTAGCAACAAGCAATACATTGCTCACGCATGCCGCGCTGCACAATGGTATGACAACAATACCATCGTAGCTATGGCAGATGAGGATGATGGTCACTTTACTACTGCAAGCCGCATTGTAGCTTATACTTTGGACGGCAAAATGCAAGTTTTGACCAATGACTCTATGATCGCTATTGAGCCATATGCAGCTAATGGTGCTGTGGTATTCTCTACATTGGATGGCGAAGTATATATGTTGAACGTTAAATAATGCAGACTGTTATGAAAAAGATATTTATGATTCTCGCAGCAGCGCTGCTTACCGTTTCGATGTCAGCTGCTGATTTGACAGGCAAACGTATCTATGTCAACCCAGGTCACGGTAGCTATGGTCCAAACGACCGTCCTATGGCTACTATTCCATATCCTAATTTGCCTACTACAGGTATGCCAGATACACTCGGTTTCTACGAGTCTAACACCAACCTCTGGAAGTGTATGTACCTCGGCGAGAAACTCGAAGCTATGGGTGCAACCGTATTGTACTCTCGTACTCAATGTGGTCCTTGGCCATACGAAATGAAGAATGGTGACTATCCAGACTATACCTACAATAAGGGCGGATCTATTGCAGATCCTACTATCGGTTGGCAATATTCTGATGGTTATTATGCTCACCCAGATTACGAGAAATACAACCGTAGTTTGAGCGAGATCTGCCGCGAGGTAGAGGCTAACAATATTGACTACTTTATCTCTGTTCACTCTAATGCGAATAGTGAGGGTAGTACCGCTAACTTCCCATTGATGCTCTATCGTGGTCCAGACAACTACGCTAGTGCAAACTCTGTAGACGGTGCTGAGTATGTAGAGGGTAGCTACGAGAAAGCTAAATTGGCTAACGAGGAGAAACTCAAAATCATGAAGGCGGGTATTGATGTACCATCTTCTACCAACCTCAATATCCGTGGTGACTGGAACTTCTATGGTTCTACTTCTACTTTGACTATCAATGGTAAGACTTATAAGGGTTACCTTGGTGTGATGAAACATGGTGCATCTGGTTTCTTGTCAGAAGGTTACTTCCACACTTATCAACCAGCTCGTCACCGTGCACTCAACCAAGACTACTGCCACATGGAGGGTCTGGATTACTACCGCGGTATCATCAACTACTACGGCGCTGACAAAGAGACCGTTGGTTATATCGTAGGTACTGTTAAAGACCAATACAACAAGATGAGCCACTCTCTCTTTACCTACACTCCTAAGTCTAACGACCAATGGGTACCATGTAATGGTGCAGAGGTTATCTTGAAGAAAGGTGGCGTAGAGGTTGCTCGCTACAATGTAGATACCATGTACAACGGTATCTTCGTATTCGAAGGTCTTGAGCCAGGTGATGACTACTCACTTGATGCAAACTGCGACGGTTTCTTCCCACTCGCAGACCAATACAAGGTTCCTTTCTCAGTAAAGGCAAACGAGACTACTTATCCAATGATCTACTTGGTAGATACCACATGGACTCCTCCAACTATCGTTTACGAAGATTATCCAAATCCAGCACAACCAGCATACCTTGGTTTGCCAAGCGTATTTGAAATGCAACAAGAGGCTGTTCGCGACTTTACAGAAGTAATCAAAGGTACTGTTAAACGTACACTCCAAAGTGGTGACACTACTATCCTTCTCTCACACGAGGAAGACGGTACACCTCATATCTACCTCATTAAGAGCAGCTTGAATACTATCGAGACTATTTCTACAGATAGCATTCTTCCACGCGATCCTGACAACGTAGGTGACTACCTCGCACTTTCTGATATCGCATTGACTTGCGACGGCAAACTAGTAGGTGTGAACTATGTTCGTTGCCAATATGGTGATGATCAAGTAGATGCTGGCTACAAACGTGGTGTAAAGACCTTCTATATTTGGGATAAGCTTGCAGGTGACGCACGTGTATGGTTTACTGCTAATGATGCAGGAAACTCATACCGTAGCGACGGTGGTTATACCATCGCAGTGAAGGGCGAAAGTAAAGACTGCCAAGTGATCGTTTCACAACGTCACTACAATGCTACTACAGGTGGTGCTTTGCGTATCTCTGCTTATACCGTAACCGATGGTGCTCCAAGCTATATCTTCTATGGTAAGACTTTGAATGCTGAAGCTCCTCTTCACGCAGTAACTCATGGTGAGGATATTCAATTTACCCTCTCTCCACGTGGCGAGAAGAAAGACTTCATCTTTGATGCAGGTTTGACTACTCCTATGGAGTTCAGTTTGCCAGGCGGTCAAAACCAAGACGTAACTGTAGTAGGTCAAGTTTCTGCTGACCTCATGCACGCTAAGTTCAACGGTGCTACTTACTTCAAGTATGCTGGTCATAGCCTCATGGCTGCTCCTGCTACTGATACTCTGGGCAGAGTCACTGGTGTTCAAGTATTGGATATCACCGAGGGTCTTGACAAGGCAGTTGTGGTTAAGACCACCAACACTACTTTGGCTGAGGCTGTAGAGGCTACCTACGCTTCTGCAAGTGCTAAGGTTAAAGGTACTGACCTCTATCTCTACTTGCTCATTGACAATAAGATGTATTGCTTCACTACTGTAGGTGTAGATCAACCAGTAGTAGCAAGTATCATGGCTATGAATTTGAATGTAGAAGATAATGATTCTGTATATACTTTCACATTCAATGCGACTGCTGATGCTAAATCTGCTAACTTGGTGTTCTACAACAAGGGTGGATACGTATCAGGTAAAATTGCTTTGGCTAATGTCGTTAAGGGTGCCAATACCGCAACTGTAGCAAAAGCAGATCTCCCTGGCAAACCAGGTCAAACATTGACATGGGCTGTAGAGTTGGAGGGTGAAACTATTGCTAACTTCGGCATCATCGCTTCTGACAACTCACTCATCGAATCTGGCACTTCTCGCTTGTTCAATGCAGTAAACACCAACCCTGAGTTGGATAACTTCGGTAAGATCTATATCATGCACCGTGCTGGTTCTTCTGCTTCTGCCAACGCTCCTAAGAGCGGTATTTGGGAGTTTGACCACAACCTCGTTAAGCAAAATACCGAGGTTTACAAGGGTGGCGAAGAGAAGTTTGGTAACCCAACTCGTATGTCTATGGACCGCGAGGGTTATCTCTACATCGCTGACTGGGCAGATGGTCACTCTGGTATCTTCATGGCTAACACAGCCGATATGACCCAACCATTTACTCAATTCTTCGCAGGTACACGCGGTAGCGATGGTGAATTCAACAATGGTGGCGTTTACACAGGTTCTTCTACCCCAGGTTGCTATGTATATGACAACGGTGAGGAAGTGAAACTCTTCGTTTACAACGAGGACGCTGCTGGTACATTGCCTAAGAATGGTATGGCAGTTTACAATATCGGTCAAGAAGATGGTACTATTCTTCATAGCTGGGAAACTGCTCCATCTGCAGTTTACACCTTGACTGGTCAAGCCAACACCGAGGGTAACCCATGGGGTACCAGCCACGGCTTCTTCGTAAGTCAAGTACGTGGTTCTGGTAACAACAATAGCGGTGCAACTTCTTTGAAGTTCTACTCTAACGACGGTACAGAGCAAATGTCATCTGCATCTGATGAGTACAAAGAGATCATCACTGGTTCTGACGCAGGTGGTTATGTAGTATCAGCTGACGAGTCAGTTATGATATTCAACGATGGTGATCAACAATTCCTTGTATTTGACATCACATGGGAAGGCGACAAGCCAGTTATGGCATTGCGCTATACCATCAAGCACGGCATCGCTACTATCCGTCAAATGAACTGGGATTACGCAGGCAACATCGTATGCTCTGGCGACAATGGTATCCATATCGTAAGCTTGCCAAAGGATGAGAACGTGACTGTAGTTCCTGCTAAGAAGGCACTGACCGTGACTTGCCCAGGTGCTGTGGTTCCTGTAACAGGTGTAGCATTGGATACTGCCGCTATAGAACTCTTGGTAGAAGATACTCATACCTTGACTGCAATCATCACTCCAGCAGATGCAACTGATAACTATGTAAAGTGGAGCAGTAGCGACACGAAAATTGCAACAGTTAACGAGGGTGTAGTAACAGCTATGGCTATAGGTACAGCAACCATTACGGCAACTACCGTAGATGGCGAATTTACTGCAACCTGCCAAGTAACTGTTAAGCCACGCCCTGTAACTAGTGTTGCATTGGACAAGGCTGAAGTAACATTAGAAGTAAAAGAAACTACGACTCTCGTTGCTACTATTACTCCTGCAAATGCTACCAACCAAAATGTAACTTGGAGTACTAGCGATGCACAAGTAGCTACAGTAGAGAATGGTGTCGTGACTGCGGTTGCATTAGGTACCGCAACTATCACAGTTGCTACCGAAGATGGTAACTTGACAGCTACATGCGTAGTTACTGTAGAGCCTACTTCTGTAACAGGTGTTACACTTGACCTCACGGAATTGGCATTGGAAGTTCCTAATACCGCTACACTCACTGCAACTGTTGCTCCTGAGGATGCTACAGATAAGTCTGTTGTATGGGCTTCTGACAACGATGCAGTAGCTACTGTAGCCGACGGAGTGGTAACTGCTGTAGCAGAAGGTACTGCAAATATCACCGTGACGACAGTAGATGGTAACTTCAAAGCTACTTGCGTAGTTACTGTGCGCGTTGCTGATGGTGTGATGAATATTATTGTATTGGATAAAAATGCTCCTATGTATGACGTGCTTGGCCGTCAAGTAGATGACAGTTATCGCGGCATCGTAATCCAAAATGGTAGAAAATTCATGCTCCAATAAGTTAGTATTTAACCATATAATAAAAAAGTCGCCTGTGAAGGCGACTTTTTTTGTTCTAAAATAGTAAAAAGTTTGCAGTATTCAAAAAAAAGCAGTAACTTTGTGGCACTTTAATCAAAATACAACAAACATAATTATAATTAACCTTTAATAAAAACGCAACAATCATGAAAAAAGTCTATCTTTTTTTGGCGTTGGCTATCCCAATGATGGCAAGCGCACAATTGTTGGAGGTAGGAAGCGTTGAACGCGTAGCGAAAGAGGCTGATGCGAAAGTGGCAGCTTTCAGTCCTACAGGCGACTATCTCCTTTTAACCAACACCAGTAACCAAGGTTTGCAACGTATGGATTTGGCTTCCAAAAAGGTAACCAAAATTACGAGTGCTGACGGAGCAGGTTACAATGTAAAGATTGCTCAAGATGGCAATCAAATAGTTTATCGCGAGGTAACGCTAGATGCTAGCAAGAGCCGCGTGAGCAACATTGTTCGCCACGATTTTGCAGCTAACAAGGCACAAGTGATTGCACACAAGCAACAACACTTGGCTGCTATGGTGGTAGATGTGAATCGTCCTTCATTCTCCATCAAGGATCGTCAACTGATGATGACCAAGAATGGCAAGACTATCGTTTTCTCTCCTAATGGTGAGCAATACAGCTACCACTGGGCATCTCTTTCTCCTAATGGCAAGAAAGTAGCTTACTACATCAGCGCAGTAGGTTGCTTCGTATGCGACATCGATGGCAGCAATATCCAATTCATCGGTCACAATATCCTCGCTCCAGTATGGTACAACGACAATATCCTCGTGGGTTGCGATACCAAGGATAATGGCGAAGTGGTGCTTGAGTCTGTGATTGTAGCTTACAGCTTGGATGGCAAGAAGCAAGTGCTGACTAATGGCGAGCAAATCGCTGTATTCCCACAAGCAGCTAACGGCAAGATCGCTTACTCAACCAGCGAAGGTGAAATCTATGTTATGAACATTAAATGATGCATACTACTATGAAAAAGACATTATTGATTATGGCAGCATGCGTAGTTAGCATCGCCATGTTTGCTACCGATTTGACAGGCAAACGCATTTATATCAACCCAGGTCACGGTAGCTGGGGGCCAAATGACCGTCCTAATGCTACTATTCCTTATCCTAACTTGGCATCTACTGGTATGCCTGATACATGCGGTTTCTACGAGTCGAACACCAACCTCTGGAAGTGTCTTGAGCTCCGTGACCGCCTTGAGGCAGCCGGTGCTTTTGTCATGATGTCTCACACACAAGCAGGTCCTTGGCCATACGAGAAAGTGGATGGTGAATATCCAGATTACACCTATGAGCATTACAAGAATTTGCCAGATTATGAGAAGTACAATCGTCCATTGCTCGACATCGCTGATGAGGCTGAGGCTAACAACATGGACTACTTTATCTCTGTACACTCTAATGCAGCTACTGATGGTAACACCGTAAACTATTTGGCATACTTCTACCGTGGTAACAACGCAGGTGAGCACGTAGTTCCAGGTGCTATTGAGATGTGTAAAGCATCTTGGTATCATGCTTTCGAGTGCCGTTCTATGGACGGTCTTGAGCCAAACAACTACGATACCCGTGACCCTGAGACTTCTAAGCATATCTTGGCAGATATTGATTTCTATCATGATAGTTATGATGCTACTCTTCCATCTTCTGGTAAGACTTATACCGGTTATCTTGGCGTATTGCACCATGGTGTTCCTGGTTTCCTCGTAGAGGGATATTTCCACACTTATCAACCAGCTCGTCACCGTGCGCTCAACCCAGACTACTGCAAGCAAGAGGGTATCCGCTACTATCGCGGTATCGTGGATTACTTCAAGGCAGAGCCTGAGACTAAGGGTTATATCTTGGGTACTGTAAAAGATGAGCACAATCCATTCACCCACGAACTCTACAAGTATGCAGCTAATACCAATGACCAATATGCTCCACTCAATGGTGCTGTAGTTACGTTGAGCAAAGAAAATGGCGAAGTGGTGGCTACCTACACGGTAGATAACAACTATAATGGTTTGTTCTACTTCCCTGATCTTGAGCCAGGTACCTACAAGTTAATGGCTACTGCTGAGGGCTACAAGCCATTGCACCGCAAATATCAAACCGTAGAGGTGGTAGCAAATGCAACAAGTTATCCATTCCTCTTCTTGGAGGAAGAAGGTTATATAGACCCAAGTGCTAACTTCCAAGATTACCCAAATCCTGATCAACCTGCATATGCGGCTGTACCAGAGCAATTCAATATGAAGCAAAATGATCCAAAAGACTTTACAGCTTCTATCAAGGGTACTATTAAACGTACTATCCAACATGCTGACTCTGTCTTCATGCTTACCCACGAGGCAGATGGTACTGCTCATATCTACGTACTCAACAATACAACAGGTAAACTCGATACCATCTCTACTGTTGGTATTGTTCCTGTGGACAAGACCAACCCAGGTGACCACCTTGCACTTTCCGATATTGCTATCACTTGCGATAACAAACTCGTAGGTGTTAACTATACTCGCTGCAACTATCAAGATGATGCTGTAGAAAGTGGATACAAACGTGGTACTACTCGCTTCTATATTTGGGATGACTTCTATGCTGATCCTGTTGAATGGTTTACATCGCAATTCTCCAGCAACTCCTTCAAATCAGACCAAGGATATACTATGGCTATCAGCGGTATGTCCGACAACTGTACCATCCTCACCACTGGTGTTCACCGTTATGGCAATGGTGCTCGCTTTACCATCTTTAATGTGGCTAATAGCATGCTCGCTAGCGAATCATACTTTGGTTACCAATTGGGTTCTGGTCTAAGCGATGCCACCACTGATGAAACGGCTGTCTTCGATGAGGCTGTAGATGGCGTAGACTTCCGCCTGACCCTCTCTCCTCGTGGCGAGAAGAAAGACTTCATCATGGATGCTGAGAAGATGGCGCCAGTTGAATTCAAAACCGCTGGTCCTAACCAAGACCCTGTCGTTCTTGGCGAATTCGACTCTACGCTCATCGGCGTGAAGTATCAAGGTGCTTCTTACTTCAAGTATGCAGGCAAGAGCTTGATGGTAACTCCTTACGAAGATGCTGAAGGCAATGTGGCAGGTATCAAGTTGTTCGATATCACTGAGGGTCTAGACAAAGCAGTTCTAGTATTGACTGAAGGTGCTACTCTCGCAGCTCCTGTAGCTGCTGCTCACGCAAGCGCAGGCGCATATGTCAATGGTGCAGTGCTCAACCTCTATCTCTATGTAGATGGCAAGGTATATTCTTACACCACCGACGGCGTACAACAACCTATCGTAGCACGCGTAGGTGCATACGGCTTGCAACTCGCTAACAACACTACCGACTCTACTTACACCTTCACTTTCCAAGCAACCGAAAACGCTGTTTCTTCTGCTATCGTATTCTACCAAGATGGTAAAGAGGTAGGCGAAGTGGCTATGCCAACTCCTGCAGTGAAGGGTGAGAATACCGTAGTGGTTAAGTACAACGAGCTGCCTGGCTACTCTGGTACACCTACCACTTGGGCTGTGCGCGTAAGCGGCAAACCTGTTCCTGGTATGGGTCTTGTCAGTGATTATATGGATACTACATTACTCACTAAGCCTTATGGTGTTGTTGATAAACATCCTGAGTCTAACTACTTCGGACGCTATTATGTCATGAATGCCGCAGATTCTAAGGGTTTGTTTATTTACGACCAAGCGTTTACCCAACTCAACAGTACGCCATACGCATGTATAGATGGTGGCGCTTGGGATGCTCCAAGACGTTTGGCTGTAGCATCTGATGGTACAGTATTCGCAGCAGAGTACAGCAACGGCAATAGTGGTATCTTCGTCATTGACCCTGCCGACCCAACCAAAGTAAGCCAATTCTTCGCTGGCACACGCGATGCTGCAGGTGTTATCAGCAACAATGGTGTGAACGTAGGTGCTTCTACCGCAGGTATCTCTATCTACAAAGAGGGTGCTGAGTCTAAACTCATCGTTTACAACGAAGACTTTGGTACGTCATTAGGTAACATCCTTATTTACAACATCGGCCAAGCGGATGGTTCTATTGCCAAAGTCTGGGAAGGTGCTCCTTCTGAGGTATATGGTAAGGGCAGCAATCTTGCTGGTTTGGTAAACAAGAATGGTCAACCTATCCTCACCGACTACGGATTCTTCGTTTCCACTCTCCGTTATGCAGGTGGTAACAATAGTTACGCTACTTCTGCTCGCTACTATAACTTCAACTCTGAGTGCGAGTTCTCTACTCACTATGATGCGTATGTAAATTACGTCAATGGTAGCAACGATGGTGCGCTTGCGCTCAGTAATGACCAAAAGTATCTCGTATTGCCTGATGATAACAACCAGTTCATTGTCTTCGAATGCGCATGGGATGAGGCAGGTAAACTTACTGTGAAGTACGTAGAGTCATTCAAGCACAACCTTGGCCCTATCTACCAATTGAGCTTCGACTATGCTGGTCACTTGGTTGCTACTGCTAAAGGTCATATCTCGCTCTTCACTATGCCAACAGCAGACAACACCACTATCGTGCCTGCTAAGAAAGCATTGGTTGTAGAGAAACCATTTAGCGGTAAGGTTGAGGGTGTTGAGCTTGACCAACAAGAGTTAGCACTTATCAAGGGCGAGACTGCTACTTTGGTTGCATCTGTTAAGCCTGCTGTAGCTCCTAATAAGGACGTTGTTTGGACTTCTTCTAACGAAGCGGCTGCTACTGTGGCTGATGGCGTTGTAAATGCTGTAGCTACTGGCGAAGCTGTTATCAAGGTGACTACCGTTGAAGGTGAGTTTGTAGCAGAATGTAAGGTTGTGGTTACCAACCCAATGAAGACCATCTCTCTGGATCAACACGAATTGACTATCTTGATCAACCAACAAGCTACTCTCGCTGCCACTATCACACCAGCTGATGCTGATGACAAGACCATCCTTTGGTCTTCTTCTAACTCGAGTGTCGCTTCAGTTGTCAATGGTGTGGTTACAGCTAGCAAGGTGGGTAAAGCTACCATCTACGCTAAGAATGTAGAGGGCACCATTGCTGACTCATGCTTGGTAACTGTAGATCCAATTGCAGTAACGGGTATAACTCTCAACCTCACAGAGTTGACATTGGAAGTTCATGCTACTGATACACTTACTGCTACTATTACTCCAGAGGACGCTACTGACAAATCTGTTGTTTGGGTTTCTGACAACGAGACTATAGCTACAGTAGAGAATGGTGTAGTTACCGCTGTAGCAAAAGGTACAGCTAACATCACGGTTACTACCGTAGATGGCAATTTCACTGCAACTTGTATTGTCACAGTCACCGAGGTACAATCTGGTGTATTGAATATCCAAGTTTTGGATATCAACGCTCCAATGTACGACGTACTTGGTCGTCCAGTGGATAAGACATATCGCGGTATCGTAATCCAAAACGGTCAAACATTCTTGCTCCGCTAATCCATCGTGATTGCTATATGAAAAGAAGCTGCCAATTGGCAGCTTCTTTTTTTGCATAAAGATCGTGCATAATTTTGAGATATGCAAAAAAAATAGTACTTTTGCACAAAAATTTAACATATGAAAATCGGCTCCATTCTTTTCTTGAGTATCATCCTCGCGCTTGCTCCACAATCTGTTTGTGCAGTCCATACTTTCCCTAAATCATTGGCAGACAGCCTTATACATCAGTCCATTCAAGACACTATCATCCCAGGAGCTGTACTGTGTGTGGTAGAAGATGGTACCATTTCCTACCTCCAAGCCTACGGCAATCGTTCTGTCTTCCTTGAGCAATCCCCCATGACCACCAACACCATTTTCGACCTCGCCTCACTCAGCAAACCGCTTGGGGCGGGTACTGCAATGTTACTCCTTTGCGCAGAAAGGAAAGCCAATATAGATGACTTTGTGGCACAATATATCCCTAATTATCATAAGGATGTACGTATAAGACATTTAATGACACACTATTCGGGACTGCCTGCCTACATGGGCGCTCTCCGCTTGGATAGTATCTATCTTGCACGCCGCATAGCTACATCGCGCCCCGATTTCATGATCGACACCATCGCTACTTGCTTCCGCCCATCAGGGGTAGGGGAGAAATACCGCTACTCATGCCTCAACTTCATCTCCCTCCAACGCGTTGTCGAGGCGATTGTGGGGCAAGATATCAATACCTACATGCGAAATAATCTCTACAGCCAACTGAATACCAATACAATGGGTTGGCTGCCCGCTGACTCTCTCCTCTATCGTATTGCACCTACCGAGTGCACCGATACCACCTGCTTGCACGGCGATGTCCACGACCCGCTAGCGCGCATCATGATGCAAGGCATCTCTGGCAATGCAGGCATCTTCGCCACGGCGGAAGAAGTTGCCCGCTGGGCAATCTGGTTCATGAACCTCCCTGCCGACACGCGCGCCAATGCTTGCAATGCAGGACTTTGGACAGATAGCGTAACAACCTCTGCGGGAATGCTTACGGCAAGTTACCGTCACACGGGGTATACAGGAACTAGCGTAACAATATTACCTAAAGAAAAACGCGCAGTCATTCTGCTAACAAACCGAGTACATCCAAAGGATGAACATAGTCTGGCCGCATTGCGCAAAGCATTAAACGAGCTACTGATTCCTTAGCACCACTTGTAAATAAAAAAGCAGAACCCCATTCGAGTAAACTCATGTGATTCTGCTCTTTTCTTTCGTACCGCGAGCGGGACTTGAACCCGCACAGCCATCACTGGCCAAAGGATTTTAAGTCCTTCGTGTCTACCGATTCCACCATCGCGGCTCAAAATCGAGTGCAAAGGTACAACAAAATTTGCACATACGCAAATCCTAGCAGATTTTTTTCATTTTTTTGTTACTTCAGCTCAATTTCGATAGTTGCAATCTCTATATTAGAATTGCTAAATTAGGTATTGCGCCCTCGGTGGGGGAGTCTATATGACCTTGCTCCACCTACGGTGTCGTAAGCTCTTGTGACCCCGGTGGGATTCAAACCCACGACCTTCAGAACCGGAATCTGACGCTCTATTCAGCTAAGCTACAGGGCCCGTTGGACTAATCTCTTCTCCCAACTAAGATTAAAATATAATACACCAATGTTCCTAAAGATGACAAAGCAGCAACGACATATGTGTAAGCAGCAGTGCGCAAAGCAGCAGATGCCATAGGTGTAGTCTGATGGTCAGTAATACCTGCTTGTTCAAGCCATGCTACAGCACGTTGACTAGCATTGATTTCTACAGGCAAAGTGATAAAAGAAAATAAAGTAATCAAAGCATATAGAATAATGCCTGCAATGAGTAATTGTGGAAACACCTCTAGCAACAGGATTCCTCCTAATAATATCCATGTCACCCATTTCGATGCAAAACTAACTACAGGTACTAATGCAGAGCGCATACTGAGTGGAGCGTATGCATATGCGTGCTGCACTGCATGTCCACATTCGTGCGCAGCAACCGCAGCAGCCGCGACACTATTGGAACTATAGACTGCATCCGAAAGATTGACTGTTTTATTGCGTGGATCATAGTGGTCAGTCAAATGTCCAGGGGTGGAAATAACTTGGACATCTGTGATGCCATTATCGCGCAGCATTTTTTCTGCCACTTCTCGTCCTGTTAGGGGTAGATATACTTTGGAATATTGCTTAAAACGATGATTAAGCAAGGCACTAACACCCCAGCTAGCTAGAGTGATTGCAATAAATAAAATAAAATAAGCATTCATAGTTATAAGTATTATTTTGTTGATTTTTTGGTTTTCTTTTTACACACCTTACATCTTCCATACAAATACAACGAGTATCTCTCTAACACAAAGTTAGTCAATCGTTTATCTTCTAATATTCGCGAGACGGTAGAATCTTTTACTTCTCGCACTCGTCCACATTGTTGGCATATGATATGTATGGAAGATGATTTAAGATAGGTTAATTCATATTGCCCAGCTCTTACTCCATATTCCTTTTCAATATGGCGTATGATACCTGCTTTTTCAAAGAGTTCGATCGTATTATAGACAGTGGCTCTGCTGATAAGCAGTTCGGTAAGTGAGTTGCGCAATTCGTCGACATTGAATCGTTGCAATTTACAAACAGAAGAGAGGATATTAAATCGTTCTGGAGTATAACGCAAATTGTGCTCATCCATATAAGCACACAATTGATCATAGGCCTTGCGATATAAATCTTCTTTTTTGTTTGGCATTTATCAAATATTTTTCACATATGCGCGACGACGCTTATGGTATTTGTGCGGGAAAGCCTCCCAGTGATTGAGGTTTTTGAAATTCGTTTCCATTATCGCAGTAGTCTCAATGCGTTGAACACCATACTTGACGAAATAAGGATGTTGGTCAGCAATGATGACAGCATTGAGTCCACGATCTTGATAATCAGGTCGTACGGCAATGATCAAGAAGTCAACAGCCTCGTAGTGATCCGACTTGAGTTCCTTGAGGAGATGGTACCAGCCCAATGGGAACAATTTGCCTTTGGTTTTTCTCAGGACCTTGGATATATCTGGCATATCCACTCCGACAGCGACTACTTCGTCTTTCTCGTTGACAACTATCGTAACAAAGTCGAAGTTGAGCAGAGGGAAATAGGCTTCGCAATATTGCTTCTTTTGGCGATCTGTGAGTGGTTGGAAGTTGTAAAGTTTTTGGTACGCGATGTCGATAACATCCATATAAGTCATGCCATATTTTTCCTTCAACTCCTTGACAGACTTGACTTTATCTACTCTCACATTGCTTCGTTGTTCAACGATTTTTGCCATTCTTGCGAAGCGTTCTGGCAATTCTTGTGGAGGATAGATTTGCATTTCAATCCAGTCATTCTCCTTCACCAATCCATAGTCATCAATATGCTTTACATAATACGGATAGTTGTATAGCGATGCCATTGGAACGAGGTGGTCAAAACCCTCCACTATAAGTCCTTGGTGATCAAAATCGGTAAATCCTACGGGTCCATTGAGTTTGTCCATTCCTTTGCTCTTTCCCCACTCTACTACCGCATCCAACAAAGCGTTGCAAACTTCTTTATCATCAATAAAATCAAACCATCCGAATCTAACTTTTTTGACGCCCCATTTCTCATTTGCTTGATGGTTAATAATACCTGCGATTCGCCCAACTGGTTTGCCATCGCGATATGCCATAAATAAGATGTTCTCACAAACCTCAAATGCTGGGTTTTTCTTTGGATTAAAGGTGTCTAACTCGTCCAATATAAGTGCAGGACAAAAGTTTTTACAATCTTTGTAAAATTCGTTTCCAAACTTCACAAAACGCAGCAAACCTCGTTTACTGGTTATCTGTTTGATTTCTACAGCCATTATAGTGTTTTTAAGCAAAATTAGTCCGCAAAGGTAAAAAATATTTTTGAAATATGCAAAACATATCGGTAAAATCAACTTAATAACTAAGTAATAACTAAGTAATAACTAACTAATCACTAACTAATCACTAACTATTATACAGTATAGGATAAGTATAGCGAGTGATATTTGGTGTTGAATGTGCGAGCATTGGAGTCCACAAGAGGATGCATTCAGAGAATATCCATAGATATTTTAGGCATTAGATTTGCATATTCAAAAAAAAAGCAGTAACTTTGCCGCGTTTTTTACAAAGTAAAATTATTCTTACAAATATAAACAACTGAAACTATAATGAGACACAAGATTTCGTTGATTATCCTTCTAATGCTGTTGGCAGTTTTTGGTAGTTATGCTAACAATCCTAAAGAAGAATTCCGGGCGACATGGATGGCAACAGTATTTAATATTGACTGGCCTAAAACAGCCGCTACCTCTACTACAAACAGAGCCGCTCAGCAAAAAGAGTTGACGGATATTTTTGACAAGATGAAAGCTGGTAACATGAACGCCGTATGTTTGCAAGTACGCGGTCGTTCTGATGCCTTTTATCAGTCAAGTTACGAGCCCTGGGCAGCAGAATTGACTGGAACTCGCGGTAAAGACCCTGGTTATGACCCATTGGCTTTTGCCATAGAAGAGGCACACAAGCGTGGTATGGAGTTGCATGTATGGGTCAATCCATTCCGCGTAACGAGTTCGGGTACATTGTCCACTAGCGACAAAGTATGGCAGAATGCAGGTAAGTGGATTATCAAATATAACAACGGTTCTTTTAATGGTCAGATTATTGATCCTGGTTATCCAGAAGCACGAGAGTATGTATTGGATGTATTGATGGAAATTGTAGAGAACTACGATGTGGATGGCATCTTGATGGATGACTACTTTTATCCATACGGAGGCACAACGACCGAAGATGCAGCATCAAAATCATTACACAAGCCATCAACAGGTATTGTAGATCAGGATAAAGATGGCAGCACGGACGATGATTGGCGGAGAAAGAATGTGGATACGATGATGAAAGACTTGTATAATCGTATTCAGGCGACCAAGCCATGGGTTCGTTTTGGAATGGGAACCTTTGGTATTTGGACGATGAAAAGTACCGTAGCGAGCGCTTATGGCATATCCTTGCCAAGCGGTATCACTGGTTTGGATGATTACGAAGAGCAAGCATGTAACCCAGTAGAATGGGTGAAAGGTGGTTATGTGGATTATATTAACCCGCAGTTATATTGGCCAACAACCTCGAGTGGTCAGAGTTACAGCAAATTGGTAAAATGGTGGGGGCAAGATGTGTGTGAACACTTCTCGAACCTGCTTCCAGGTAAGCAAAAGGTACATTTCTTCTCTAGTCAATCATGTAGCAGCAACACCGCTTCTTCTGAGATTATTAAGCAGATTGATTATAACCGCCAATACTTATCTTCTGGCTATACCGGTTCGGTATTCTATAACACGACTGCTTACCTTAAGATGTATAGTGCGTTGACCTCTAGGTTCGCTTATTTAGCACTTCCCCCTGCTATGGATTGGAAGGTAACAGAAACATTGGGTGCGCCAGAAAACATGATTCTCTCCGGCACAACGCTGATGTGGTCACACCCAAGTGCAACACGCTTTACTGTATATGTATATCCCAAGAGCATATCGCTAGAAAGCGCTAAAGCCAATCCTATATACTTGAAACAAATTGTTTACGGCAATAGTTATAGTGTTAGTGGTATCGATTTGACCAACTACAGTGTGGCTGTGTTTAGTTATGACCGCTTTGGTATGGAGCACGCAGCAGCGGTGTATGGAGGCTCTAGCGACCCGGGTACGGGTGATGGAGGGGAAGACCCCGATCCTGGTACTAGTACGGAAATCATTACCTGGGAATTGAATGGTGGTGAAGTAAAAAGCGTAGCCGTACCTACACAAGAAGAACTATGGGTGTCCTTCAAAACTGATGCAGCAATAACAACATTGGGCACTCTCAGCGAGATTGCCAGTACAACCTCAACTACTCCTTGTCAAAAAATCTGCGGTACTCTGACGGCAGACAAGCTAGAATCAGTATTTGCCAACTCTCATTGGAAATGGCTGAAGGACTATATCCAAAATGTGCAAACAAGTCAGGCTGGTACTACTATAGTAGGGTCTGATGGTATAACACGCGCCGTAGCCGAATTGCCCGATGACATTTCTTCTGCAGGCGTACAATGGCGTTATGCAACAGCTGCATTCTTCTTGCAGACTCAATACACCGCTTATCCTGCGACAGCCAATTTTGCGACAGAGGGTCAATCTATAGTATGGGGGCCTGCATACCAAACGGCTAACGGAGGTAGTTCGTTGCCATCATCTGTAACAACGACATTTGTATTACCTACCCCAACCCACCCAGAAGGATATACATTCTTAGGTTGGTATGATAATCCAGAATTTACAGGCACCGCATTGACTAGCATCCCTGCTGGTTGGACAGGAACTTTGTATGCAAAATGGCAAACAAGCCCCACGGATGATCCCATCGTAGATCCAACTAAAGAAGTTATATTTTGGGAGTTGAATGGCGGATATGTACCAGCAACAGTGCCGACCAACTTGGAATTATGGGAAATGTTTAAACCATATTACAACACATATTATGGGCTTAATCGTTCGGATATGACGATAGATAAAGTAGCCACCTTTGCTTCTGCTTTCATGGAAGATATTATGACGAATGCTGCTTCCGAGTATAAATGGTTGGGTGATTATATTTTGATCGTTGCAGATACCATCAAAGGCGAAAGTGCTTGGCGTTGGCATGTACACGCATTTTTCAATTGTAACGATGGAACACTGAGCGGCAATCAGTTGGTTGCTACAGTTGATTTTTCGGTAGCAGGTCAACCATCCGAATGGGGTGCTGCGTATCAAAAAGTACATACTGCTGAATTACCTAAATATGTAGCCAGCACATACATATTACCTAATGCGTTAAAAGAGGGGTATACCTTTGAAGGTTGGTACAATAATTCAGAGTTTTCGGGCTCCGCACTTAGTTCTATTCCAGCAGGTTGGGAAGGTACATTGTATGCCAAATGGGCAGAGGAAAGTGCAGAAAATCCACAAGTAATATTTTGGAACCTGAATGGTGGTACAGTAGAAGTAGAATTACCCAAATATGTAACCACTACTTATACTCTACCTATACCCACACGCAAGGGATATGTTTTTGGAGGCTGGTATGATAATGTCAATTGTATAGGAACAGCCATTACATCTATTCCCGCCAATTGGCAGGGTTCTTTGTATGCAAAATGGACAGAGGAAACTCCCGAAGAAGTTATCTATTGGGTGCTGAATGGAGGTAGTGTATCTGGTACGCTACCATCTTTCGTAACTAACACATATGAGTTGCCTACGCCCGTGCGTGACGGATATATATTTAGTGGGTGGTATGACAATCCAGAATTTGCAGGATCTGCATTAAGTAGTATCCCTGCTGGGTGGGAAGGTACATTGTACGCAAAGTGGATAGAAGAAGAGAATAATAATGATATTAAGTGGGAACTAAATGGTGGCAGTTATAAGAATGGAACACTACCTACGTCCGTTTCTCGTCGATATACACTACCTAAGGAATGGGAACTAACCCCGCCATATAGTGGTTGCTCATTCGAAGGGTGGTATGACAATCCAGAATTCTCGGGTAATAGTATGACACGCATCAGTGGTGGCTGGAAAGGAACTTTGCATGCAAAATGGGATTGTTCATCAAGTAATGCTGAAGTAATCTTCTGGGAATTGAATGGTGGTACAGTAGAGACGAGTTCGGTGACTATACCATCGCAAGAAACCTTGTGGGAAAATTTCAAAACAGATTACAATGAGTATTTTGAAACCAATCTAGATGCTACACTGTCAAGTGCAAGCAACTTCTTATATTCTGGTAGTTATTATTTGGAGAAAGAGGTAGGTACATTAATGACTGACGCCGATGCAGGCTGGACATGGTTAGGAGAATACATTATCTCTTTTGCAGGTTCTCCAGCAGACAATGATCTATGGTGGCGCACACAACTGCATGCTTTCTTTAATTGTTTAAGCGACTATACCTTAGGTGGCTATGTTGCTACAGACTACTCCATCGCAGGTCAACCTACTGCATGGGGAGAGGCATATCAAGCAGCTCAACCAGCAGAGTTGCCTAAATTTGTGCTAGAAACTTACGTTTTGCCGACACCTATTCGTGAAGGATACACATTCCGCGGTTGGTTTGATAATGCCAATTTTGGGGGTTATGTATTGACCAGTATTCCAGCAGGTTGGGAAGGTACATTGTATGCCAAATGGACGGAGAATGCTCCTGCAGTAGAAATTTACTGGGTACTCAATGGCGGTTACACCAAAACCACACTGCCAACTCATGTAACAGACACTTATATCTTACCACCACTATTCCGCGAAGGATATACTTTTGCAGGATGGTATGACAACGCCGAATTTTCGGGATTCTACTTAGAAGAAATTCCTGCTGGTTGGCAAGGAACTCTGTATGCAAAATGGGCAGAATCAACAGGGGGACCAGAGCCGGAAGAACCAACTACAATCACTTGGGAATTGAATGGTGGAAAAGAAAACCCATATGATTGGTCCTGCAAAGAAGATATGTGGATTATGTTCCAAGACGATTACCGTGCTTTCTACGGTGTAGAAATTAGGAATTACTCTATGGATAGTTGTGCGAAATGGACTTATGACGCATGTGGTGATGGAAAGGCGATCACGGAAATGCTCATGTATGAAGAAAAATGGATTTGGCTATATGATTATATGGGAAAGGTGGCATATAATGCAAACTTCAATAATGGTCAGTTAGGAACTCCCGTGCTATTACGCTTTAGTTTGCACGCATTCTTAAACAATTCAGCCGGAAATAATAACACATATAGTGGTAATCCTGATTACACGCTTAATGGTCAATTGAGTTATTGGTATTTGGATTGGGGGTACACATGGAAAGGGTATTTGCCAACATCGTTAACTAGTACCTATTTGTTACCAAAAGCATACAAAGAAGGTCGTACATTCTTAGGGTGGTCAACGGACCCTAAAGGAGTCGGCTATATCACGGAGTTACCAGCAGGATTTGTAGGAACTGTTTACGCAATATGGGACGTAATGGATGATGTACCAACTTCTATTAAGACAAATATAATGATCAAAGATCAGTGTATGTATGACATATTGGGTAGACGTGTGGATAACACTTACAAGGGTATCGTTATTATAGATGGTAAAAAGTATTTGTTGAAATAATCTATTTGCACGTGGCAATGTAAATATCTTATAGTTTGACTCGCAACGATTAGACAATTAAATGGAGTGAACAATGCAAGATTTCGAACTATACATAAGACGCTGTTTGCAGTTGGCAAAGTTAGGTGAATATTATGTTGCACCGAACCCCATGGTAGGGGCAGTTTTGGTTGGGAGTGGAGATGTAATTTTAGGCGAAGGATGGCATATGCAATATGGTGGTGCTCATGCAGAACCAAATTGCTTACGAAATGCAGAAGACAATCATCCAGAAGGGATTGACTATAAACATTGCACATTGTATGTAAACTTAGAACCCTGTAGCCATTACGGAAAAACTCCACCTTGCGCAGAATTGATTATAGACAAAGGCATCGGTCGTGTAGTGATAGGTTGTTTAGACCCCAACCCTCAAGTAGCAGGTCAAGGAGTTAGCATGCTAAAAGACGCTGGCATAAAAGTGCATGTTGGGATATTAGAAGATGAGTGCCGCGCATTAAACAAACGATTTATCTGCTTACACGAGAACCGGCGTCCGTATGTAATACTAAAATGGGCTCAAACTGCAGATGGCTATATTGACGAGCGGAGAAAAAGTGGAAATCCTTTGGTAATATCAACTCCACTTATGAAACAGTTGGTGCATCAACAGCGGGCTGAGAATATGGCTATTATGGTAGGCACAAGAACAGTACTTATGGACAATCCTCGTCTATTAACCACACATTGGAGCGGTCGAAATCCGATTCGAGTAACTATGGATAGGCACAGAATATTGTCACCAGATTATAATATTTTCTCTAGCGACTCGGAAACAATTGTATACCACGATAATACGGATTGGAAGACAATGTTAACAGATTTGGCAAGTCGTAACATCCATTCTGTATTAGTAGAAGGAGGAGCTACTTTTCTGAATAGCATCATCGCATCACAAGTATATGATGAAGTGCATATAGAAATTAGTAATGAATACATGGGCGAAGGGAAACTTGGAGTAGAAGCTCCTCATTATAAATTTACGACTCGCCCACAAATATTTGACCGACATTTAGTGTATATAGAGAACAGGGTTTGAAATTTGTATCTGTAAGAAATAAAGTAGTACTTCGCGTAATAAATATGTTTATATGAAGAAATCAAGTTTGATATTATTAATCCCTGTCGTCTTGGTCAGTTGTACACGATTCAAGCAACAGCGTATGGATGGAGTCGTAGCAGACTATCGTGGTGAAATTGTCACTAATGCAGATATTGTTGCTTTAACCTATGGATTATCATCGGAAGATAGCACTCGCGTGGCAGAGCAGTATATTCGTCAGTGGGCAACCAACATGTTGATATGGCAAGAGGCAAAGGCGCTTAACACAAAAGACATTGAACGCAAGGTGGCAGACTATCATCGCTCTCTATGTCTGTATGAGTGGGAGCAACGAATGGTAAATCAACATATGTCTCATCAAGTGGAGGATAGCACAGTACTTGCATTTTACGAAGAAAACAAAAGGCATTTTGTACTCCAAAATCCTATTTTGCAAGGATTAGTGTTGGTAGTGCCTAATGGGGCACCTAATCTAGACAAGTTGCGTCAACAAATGGTTGATCCTTTTAATGAGGAGAATATTGAATGGATAGAGAAATATGCTTATCAAAATGCAGATAAGTATGAATTATTCATAGAAGAATGGAAGACCTGTGATCAGATTTTGCAAAGTCTTCCATTTGATAAAAACACCTTCAACAAACACATTAAACAAACGAAACAAATAGAGCACCAAGATTCACTACACACCTACTTATTACAAGTGACCTCCGCCTACCACATTGGTGATTTTGCTCCGCTGGATTATGTGCGTAGTGATATAGAAAAAATGCTGCTAAGTCAGCGTCAAGTAGATTTTATATACTCCATACGCGAAAAGTTGTATAAAAAAGCAATAGAACAAGGAGATTTGAAAATATATTAAAGTTCAGAAAAGTTAACTTATCAAAAATGAGAATAAAACAATTATTAGTTATTGGATGTTGGTTAGTTGTAAGCGGTTTAGCAATCGCACAAGATAACATCATTGATGAGGTAATATGGATAGTGGGTGAAGATGCCATATTACGCAGTGAAGTGGAAGAAGAACGTTTACGTGCTCAGTATGAGGGTACACCTATTCCAGGTGACCCATACTGCGTTATTCCAGAGCAGTTAGCCATTCAAAAGTTATTTTTGCATCAGGCAGAATTGGATTCAATTGAGGTGAGTGAATCTAGTGTGAGCAGTCAGGTAGATATGCGAATGAACTATTACATCTCACAAATCGGCAGCAAAGAAAAGATGGAAGAATATTTTCGTAAAACTAGTACCGAGATTCGCGAAGAGATGATGACGGGAGTTCGTAATCAAATGATTATCCAACAAATGCAAAGCAAATTGACAGAGAACATCGCACCTACTCCTGCTGAAGTGCGCAGATATTATAGTAACCTTCCTTCGGATTCCATCCCTATGATTCCCGCTCAAGTAGAGGTGCAAATACTGAGTATGGAGCCGCCGGTATCTTTAGAAGAGACAGAGCGTATTAAAAATCAATTACGCGAATTCACAGATCGCGTACACAACGGCAGTGCAGATTTCAGCATGTTAGCCCGTTTATATTCGGAAGATGTGGAATCGGCCAAGCGCGGAGGTGAGTTGGGATTTGTAGGTAAAGGGCAATTAGTTAGCGAGTTTGCAGATGTAGCTTTCAACTTGAATGATCCCAAACGTGTTTCTCGCGTAGTGAAAACAGAATATGGTTACCATATCATTCAGTTGATTGAAAAGAAAGGCGATCGCATTAATTGTCGTCATATCTTGCTAAAACCTCATACATCAATAGATGATAAAACAAATGCAATAAAGCGACTAGACTCGATCCGTGAGTTGATGGTAGATAGTGGTTTGACATTTGAAATAGCAGTTTCTCGCTATTCTGAAGACAAAAGCACAGTGATGAATGGTGGATTGATGACAAATCCAAATACAGGCGCTAGTAAGTTTGAGTATCAAGACTTACCACCTGAAATTGCTAAACAAATTTACACCATGAAAGAAGGTGATATCAGTATGCCCTTCGTAATGATGGATCGCACAAAAAACAAAGAAGTATGCGTGTTGGTTAAACTAAAAACCAAACGCGATGCACACAAAGCGAATATGGTAGATGATTTTCAGGTGGTTCGTCAGTTGCTAGAACAAAGACAGAAAGCAGAAACTATTGAAAAATGGATTCGTAAAAAACAAAAAGAAATATATATCCATATAGATCCCGCATGGAGAGGATGTGATTTTCAATACTCTAATTGGGTACATTAAGCAAAATAAAGATTTGAAATTGAGTAAATACATATTATTAATTGCGCTATTGATGATAGGAACACGCATATGGGCGCAGAATGATACTACTCAGATAGTATATCTAGAGCATTCAGAGACATTGTCATTTGATGAGCAGCGATTGCCAGACGCTCAAATACTACGAGGAAATGTATGCTTTCGCCATGACTCTGCGCTGATGTTCTGTGACTCTGCCTACTTCTACGACAAACAAAACTCATTGCATGCATTTGGGCATGTACATTTGATACAAGGAGATAGTATTGAGGGATTTGGCGATCGACTCTATTACAACGGAAACACAAAGATGGCTAAATTTCGCAAAAGGGTGAAACTAATACACAACAAAGAAACCACCTTACTGACCGATAGCATGAACTATGATCGGGCACAGAATATAGCCTATTATTTCTCTGGTGGAACAATCAAAGATACTATCAACACATTGACTTCTAACTGGGGGCAATACACTCCAAAAAATAATCAAGCTTTATTTAGCAATAGTGTAGAGTTAGTGCATCCTAAATTTGTGCTAACATGTGATACGTTGTGCTACAACACAAAGACCTACCAAGCAGATTTAGTAAGTCCCACGAAGATAGTCTATGAATACGAAACAACTATCTTGTCCTCAAATGGTTGGTACAACACAGAAACAGAGCAATCTATGCTGCTCAACCGTTCGCTGATTATTCATACAGATGGTATGACACTAACAGGCGATACCATTTATTATGACAAGGCTGTAGGATATGGTAAAGTGTTGGGAAATATGGAAAGTGTAGATTCAACTAATCATGTAACCCTCTATGGCAACAAAGGAGAGGTTTGGGAAGAAGATAAGCATGGTTATGTAACGGATAGTGCTATGTTAGTGGAATGGTCGGACTCTACAATGTACTCCTACATACATGCCGACACTTTGTTTACAGATCAAATTCCATACCAACAATGTAAGTTAATTCCAAAAGATAGCATCTTGATAGATTCCATATGGCAATATCCTGCGCCTGACACTATATGGCTAGACACAACTTATATGCAGATGCGTGCACACTATAATGTGCGCATTTACCGTGAAGACATACAGTGTGTATGTGACTCAGTACACTATCACGGTCGCGATTCGATTGCCACTTTGTGTGGAGATCCCGTATGCTGGAATGGCTCCAATCAAGTATCATCCGATACAATAAGAATATATATCAAAAATGGCTCAGTGGACTATCTGCATGGTGTTGGCAACGCTACTGCTATAAAACAAGAAAGTGATAGAGAGTTTGATCAATTGGCAGGCAAAGAGATGATTGCGTATGTGCGAGATGGTGATGTATATCTTGTGGATGTAATAGGTAACGCAGAGACGGTCTTTTATCCTCGTGAAGATGATGGTAGTTATATCGGGGTCAACAAGACACAAAGCAGTTTTGTAAAACTATATCTTGAGGATCGCCAAATACACCACATCTTGTTTACTACCTCTACAACTGGAGTAATGATACCTATGGATCAAGCAACAGATGAAGATAAGTTCTTAGTTACCTTCTTTTGGGCGGAACAAGAGCGTCCTCGTAAACCGGGTGACATATTCCTCAATCCAGTACGCACACCACGACCTGATGCAGCTACAGCTTCTGCATCAGCCGATGATGAAGAGGAAGATGAGAAAGATGATGAAGAATAACAAACTAGTAAATAGAGATGACAATGAAACGAATATTGCTATTGATTAGTGTCATTGTAATGACAATGACTAGTATATCTGCAGAAGATTATTTCGGAGTTCAAATAGGTTATGCTCGCTCCATCACACGATTGAATGCACCAATTTTGATGAATAAAGAGACTCTAGCTCCCACCGCTTATGATGGTCTAAAGATAGGTGTGGTGTATGATGCAACTATTATCAAGGGTTTGGGTGTAACGCTGGGATTGAACTATACATTTGGTGCCAACATTACAGATTGGGCCAAAAAGGTAAGTACCCAACCTGCGCCTTATCCACAAGTACGCTCACGTGGACAATTTCATCAGTTGGAGATTCCTATAGAATGGCAATACAAATTTGAGATTGCTCAAAAGACATGGCTGATTTTATATACGGGTCCTACATTACAGTGTGGTCTAGCCTTCAAAGACAAATGGTATCTTCGTACAAACAATGAATCAGAATCGATATTGAAAGAAGAGAATATCTATTCTGAGCAAGACATGAATGATTATACCCTCAAGCGTTTGAATGTCACTTGGGGTATTGGTGCTGGTTTTCAATACGAGCGTTATTTTTTACGTGGGGGATATGATTTCGGTCTGATCAATCCGTATAAAGCACATTCTTTCGACAATCAAGATATTCACACTCGTGGAAGATTTGACCAATGGCAAATAAAATTGGGTATGTATCTTTGGGAATTTTAAATAATTATTCATTAAACTGTACACTTAACTAGACACTATGATTCCACGCGAAACAATAGACCGAATATTCGAAGCAGCCAAGATAGAGGATGTCATTGGCAGATATGTAACGCTGAAGAAGCGTGGTGCCAACTTGCTTGGTTTGTGTCCTTTTCACCACGAGAAGACAGGCTCGTTTACAGTATCACCATCCAAAGGCATCTACAAGTGTTTTGGGTGTGGCAAGGCGGGCAATGCCGTCGGTTTTATGATGGAGATAGAGCAATGTACTTATGTAGAGGCACTGAAAAATCTAGCACAGATCTATCACATTACCATTGAAGAACGTGAATTAACACAAGAGGAGAAACAGCGTCAAGATGATCGCGAATCTATGTTTGTGGTAAATGACTTTGCAAAAAAATGGTTTCAAACTCAGTTATATGACACGGCAGAGGGTACTGTCATCGGTATGGCGTACTTGCGCCAACGAGGCATACGTGAGGACATCATTAAGAAGTTTCAACTCGGCTACTCACCAGAGAAGGCGAAGTTGTGGGAAGAAGCCAAAAACGCTGGTTATCAAGACACTTATCTCGTCAATAACCCCGATACACAGATTGGTACGGGTATTTGTATAAAGGATGAGCAAGGACGATTGTTTGACCGTTTTCGTGGGCGAGTAATATTCCCATTTTTCTCGGTCAGTGGCAAAGTGACAGGCTTTGCAGGACGATTAATTAAGCAGAGTGACAAAGCTGGTAAATATGTCAATTCGCCCACCTCTATTCTCTACGAGAAAAAGCATGAATTATATGGTTTTTATCAAGCCAAACAAGCCATTAAACGCGAAGATTGTTGTTATCTAGTAGAAGGACAATTGGATGTAATACAATTAGTACAATCTGGGATTGAGAATGTAGTGGCATCGGGTGGTACCGCGCTCACTTTCCCACAAATACGTCTTATCCATCGTTTTACAGAGAATGTGACTATTCTATACGATTGCGACAACGCCGGTATCAAAGCTGCACTAAGAGGGTTGGATATGATGCTAGAGGAAGGAGTTAATGTGAAAGTAGTATTGCTGCCAGAGGGCGAAGATCCTGATAGTTTTGCTCGCAAGCATGATGCTTCTGAAGTGTTGGAATATATCAAACAACAACAGACAGACTTTATTCGCTTTAAAACTAAGTTGTTGAGTGTAGATGCAGGCAATGATCCCATCAAACGCGCAGATATGATTACACAAGTTGTGCAGTCTATAGCTATCATACCTGATATTATCAAGCGACAGATATATATCAAAGACTGTTCTAGCACTTTGGGCATCCAAGAGTATATATTGACAAAGAAAGTTGCTGAATTGCGTAGGAAACATCTTGATGAACGAAACAAAAAAACAGTTTTTTCTCATCAGCCAACACACAATGAGCAAGAGGAACCGAGTACAACTCCAACACCTCATAGCGATGTAAAGCAAGAGTTCTCTCCCCAAAAAGCCACAACACTCTCTCTCAAAGAACAGAACATTCTAAATTTGATACAGTTGATTATTCGTCACGGCGAAAAAATCATTTACCAAGATGAAAACATCACTAATTATGTGGGAGAATTCATCATCAAAGAATTGCGCAAAGACAATATAACATTGGATAATCCTATGTATCAGCTCATTTTGGATGAATATATTGCGCATTATCAAGAACCTAATTGGATATCAGCCAACTATTTCCAACACCATCCAAAGGGCGAAGTCAGCCAATTTGCCGTAGATATGCTGGCCGATAAATACCAATTGAGTCGTATGTATGGAAAGCAAGTAGTATCGGAGAATGTAGTTAAGGAAGTGGAACTACCAAACGAAACAGATATTCTTCCAGAATTGGTGCGACGCATGTTGTTAGAGTTGAAATATACGATTGTCAATGAACGTATTGATGCCATACAAGCCATGTTGAAAGAGGCAGAGCAACGCAATGATAACGGACTCATACATACTATCCTAGAACAACGACCTATGCTACTTAAGATCCGCCAACAACTCAGCAAAGCCCTAGGCAACCGCGTCATCGTCAGTTAATCAACTAGACACTATGCTATTCAACTCTATCATATATGGTCCTATTCGTTCTCGGCGCTTGGGTGTGTCGCTTGGTGTGAACTTAATGCCAACCGATGCCAAGTTATGCACTTTTGATTGCGTATATTGCGAATGTGGATGGAATCAACCTATTTTGCATCCTCAACTCCCAACTCGCGAACAAGTGCGTAAGGAACTTGGATCTCAGCTCTCAGTTCTCAACCATCAACTTGATGTCATCACATTTAGTGGTAATGGAGAACCTACGATGCACCCCGATTTTTTTGGAATCATTCAGGATACTTGCACACTGCGTGATAAATATTGCCCACAAGCGAAAGTTTCGGTATTAAGCAATTCCACGCAACTTGGGCGTTCTGATGTGGTGGAAGCACTGAAGCTTTGCGATAATCGCATCCTCAAGCTGGACTCTGCAGTTGATGCTACTATGCGACTGATTGATAGACCAGTCAATCCCCATCTTACTGTGTCGCAATTGATGAAATGGTTACAACAATTCGATGGCGACTTTACTTTGCAGACATGTTTCTTAAGGGGAAAGAATCAAAACCTAATCATTGACAATACTACACCCGAAGAGTTGCAAGCATGGTATCAAGCCGTGGATAGATTGGCACCAAAGCAAGTGATGATCTATGTCATTGATCGGGCTACTCCCTTGAAGACACTTGAGAAGATTCCCGCGATAGAGATGCATCAAATAGCACAGCCCTTGCGTGACAAGGGCATAGACGTGATTGTTAGTGTATGAAAATACTGATTGCTCCACTCAATTGGGGATTAGGTCATGCAACTCGCTGTATTCCCCTCGTTAGGCATTATCTTGCTCAGGGTAATGAGATTGTTTTGGCTGGCGATGGAGATAGTCTTTTGCTATTGCGCAAGACTTTCCCCCAACTGCGTGTGATAGACTTACCCCCTCTAGATCTGCGTTATACGACTAATGAAGAGCAAAGAGGGTTTTATATCCGTGCTATTTGGAAGTTGCTGCGATCTACTATAGCCGACCACTATTACCTAAGAAAAACTTTAGCAATAGAACACTTTGATCTAGTTATTTCGGATAATCGTTTTGGATTATTCTCTAGCGAATCGCATTGTGTGTATATCACGCATCAGTTGTATCCAATATTGCCACATCGCCTGAAAATTTTTCAACCCATCGCGCGCGCGCTGCACGCGCGCATATACAAGAGGTATAGTGAAGTATGGGTGCCTGATTATGCCAATGCAACTCATAACCTCTCTGGGAATCTAAGCCATGGAGGACGTTTTGACAAGCATGCCAAATATATTGGGCCACTTTCAAGGTTTCAATGTTCTAAGGAATTGAAGAGTTCTAATTGTTTGAAAGAAAGAAGCGTTCCCTCCATCCTCATTTTGCTCTCAGGTCTGGAGCCACAGCGCACAATTTTTGAACGGGAGTTGATTGAGCGTTTTGCTCAAACTCCTAAGCCAGTACTTTTGATTAGGGGTAAAGTTGCTGCCTCACATACCACAATCCAAAGGGGAAATATCACCATTCAACCCTCCATCACGGATGAGGATTTGATAACTGTAACGCAACAAGCCAACCTCATCATTGCTCGTAGTGGCTACTCTACAATCATGGATTTGGAAATATTAGGCGTACTTCACAAAGCCGAACTTCATCCTACCCCAGGACAAAGCGAACAGGAGTATTTACTGACCCAAATCAATATCTTCACGAATTCCCAAATAAACTAAAAGCATACTAAATATACCGAGTGCTAACGGAGTGGTAACGGGAATAATTATGGGATTCAAGTAATAATACACAACTACCTAAAAAAGGGTATTTGTGCTATAAAATTTGTGTAATTGCCAAAAAAGTAGTAATTTTGTAGCGTGAATCAAAAGGCGTCAGAATATATTGAAAACGGGATTCAGATTCAGGAAGTAGATGCTCGTGAGTTGGAGGTGCAATTGGTGCGTACCGCAGCACTGATGGATCGCCATCAGCCATTTGTTGTTCTCCTGACGCATTATCAAGACCTTCTGCAAACCGATCATAGGCTCAACTATCCGCTACTGGGCAAACTTTTTGGTGTCCGTATCGGACTCATTGAGGATAAAGCAGCTATCTTAGCCGAGGAAGAGGGTTTCCGTCATGTGCATGTTGCATATGGTAAAGACGTTGAAGAAGCTATTTCACATATCATAGATGTAATCATTACGCTGCCTAATGTACGGGAGTTATATTCTAAACGATATATGGCCATTCGCCTGTTGGAACGTCCTGATGAGATGTTGGCACTGTTACCACATTCCGAGGAGTTGATTCGCGTAGCCAACCATGAGCGCGAAGTATTGCAGCAGGAATATGGTTTGTCAGCCAAAGAAGTAATTGCCCAAGCGCGTAGTGGTTTTGTGCATGGTGCATTGGAGGAAACGCTTACCCACGCCAAGAATGATACTGGGCATTCATTGGCAGACAAGATAGATAAGGTGCTGACCAACAGATGGTTGGGATTGCCAGTGCTCATGTTGGTGCTGTATGTGGTCTTTGAGTGTACCTTTACTTTGGGGGCTTATCCACAAGAGTGGATAGCCAATGGAGTAGAGGCATTGGCAGAATGGCTACGTGGGTTGATGCCGATGGCGTGGTGGAGTAGCATGCTGATAGATGGGGTGGTAATGGGTATAGGTGCGGTATTGGCATTTCTGCCTAATATCATTATCATGTTTTTCTTCCTCAGTATAATGGAAGACTCGGGTTATATGGCACGTGCTGCATATATGATGGATAAAATGATGCACCGCATTGGTTTGCACGGAAGTTCGTTTATCCCGATGCTGATGGGCTTTGGGTGTAATGTACCTGCTATTATGGCTGCTCGTGACATCACTAATAAGAAAGACCGTGCTATCACGATGATGATGGTGCCTTTTATGAGTTGCTCGGCACGCCTGCCCGTGTATATGCTGTTTGTTGGAGCATTTTTTGCCGAGCAAAAAGCGATTGTGATGCTCTCCCTATACATAATAGGTATATTACTGAGTATTGTATTTGCTTGGATAATGCAACATATGCCTGCATTTCGTCAGCCTAAACATGACTATGTGAGTGAATTGCCACCATATCGTCGTCCGACCTTGCGCAATACGGGCTTGCATATCTGGGAGCGAGTCGCGGACTATTTACAAAAGATACCAGCTGTAATCATTTGGGCAAGTGTGATTATTTGGGCACTGACTTATTTCCCTACAGGTAGTATGGAGAATATGGAGGCGAGTTATTTAGCCACTATTGGACATTGGATGGAGCCTGTGATGCGTCCGCTGGGATTTGATTGGAAGATGTCGGTCTGCTTGCTCACAGGACTACCAGCCAAGGAGGCGATAGTATCCACGATGGGAATCCTTTATCCAGCGGAATCTGCATTATCGGCGTTTACACCAGTCACAGCATATGCGTTTATGGTGTTTGTACTGTTGTATTTCCCTTGCGTGGCTACCATAACAACATTGCGTCGTGAAATTGGGGCTAAGTGGGCATGGTATAGCGTAGCACAATCGCTGGTATTAGCGTGGCTGCTGAGTTTTATGATATATCAAGTGGGTTTAGTGTTTAGTGTTTAGTAGACGGCTTCGCCTACTGTTTAGGGTTTAAGGGAAAAAATATGAAAATGAAAAAGATTATATTAGTCGTATTTTTGGCTGTACAGCCTTGGGTATGGGCGAGTGCGCATGCGTGGGGTACGGTGCTAGATGATAAAGGCGAACCATTGGTAGGTGCTAATGTATATTGGGCAGGTACCACAGTGGGAGTAGCAACCGATGTAGATGGTCGATTCCAATTAGAGCCCGTAAAGAGCACTAATCTATTGGTTACCAGTTTTATGGGCTTTCACAATGACACGACCGAAGTCACTTCACATAGCGAACTAACGATTGTGTTGGTTAGCGATTTGTTGCTTGAAGAGGTAGATATTGTAGAACGCAAGATGGCTGTGCTTCGTTCGCGCATTTCTCCTCTTACTACAGAAACGCTTACTGGTGAAGCTCTTTGTATGGCAGCTTGCTGCAACCTAAGTGAGAGTTTTGAAACTAGTGCTTCGGTGGACGTGGCATACTCCGACGCTGCTACAGGGGCAAAGCAAATCCGTTTGCTCGGATTGAGCGGTACGTATGTACAAATGCTCACCGAGAACACCCCAAATATTCGTGGATTAGCACAGGCATTTGGTATGGAATATATTCCTGGTCCTTGGATGGAAGCTATACAAGTGAGCAAAGGTACTTCATCGGTGCTTAATGGCTATGAGGCTATAGCAGGACAAATCAATGTGGAGTACTTGAAGCCGCAGGCCCAAGACCCAGTCGCACTCAACGCGATGATTAGTACCGAAACACATGCCGAAGTGAATGTCACTGGCGGGTGGGATATTAACGATAAAGTATCAACTGGTGTGCTTTTCCACGCACAAAATATGTCGCTCGAATTAGATCATAACCACGATGGATTCTTGGATATGCCCAAGAACACCAACGTGAACTTGCTCAATCGATGGTATATCAGAGATGGTGATTATACTGGACAAATCCTCGTGCGCGGACTGTATGATCACCGCATAGGTGGACAAACCAAGGAGGCAGTTACTGTTGCGCCTACACCTTATCATATTGACCTTAATACTTGGCGCGTAGATGGATTTATGAAGAATGGCTATGTATTTGACCAAGAGACAGGTATGTCCATTGGTATTATTGCTTCGGCTTCGTATCATAACCAACAAAATTCCTATGGTTCGCGCCAATGGAATGCGGCGCAAACCAATGCCTACCTGAATGCCATTTTCCAGACGGGATTTGATGATTCAGCAACTGACCTATGGGATGATCACTCTCACAATCTCTCTGCAGGTCTAAGTGTAAACTACGATGGCTATCAGGAGGAGTTATCTTTGCTTTCTCCAATCGATAATCTCAACCGTTGGGAGATGACACCTGGTGTATTTGCAGAATATACCTATACTTATAAGGATAAGATAACCTTACTTGTGGGTATACGCGAGGATTATTCTACGCGCTATGGTTTCTTTACAACGCCTCGTATGAACTTGCGTTATGCACCATTTGAGTGGTGGACATTACGTGGTTCGGTGGGTTTAGGATATCGTTCACCTAATGCTATTGCCGATAATGCAGCCTATTTGTCAAGCAATCGAATATATCATTTTGATGAGGTGAATTTAGCTCAAGAACGCTCGATGAATACAGGACTTTCTACTGTCTTCTATATCCCTATGGGCAACAAAGAATTGCAACTGTCGGGCGAATACTACTATACGAGATTCTTAGACGGTGTAATAGCCGATATGGACCGCGATTTACATGGTGTAACTTTGTATAATATGCACGATGTAGCAGATGCGCAATACTTCTCCCACAACTGGCAGGTGGAAGCCAACATGGAGATTCTCCGAGGCTGGACTATGACGGCAGCGTTCCGCTATACAGATGTGAAACAAACCTCCTTCAATACTGCAACCAACGAATACCTACTTCGCGACAAACCATTGCAAAATAAATTCAAAGGTATCATTACAACGAGCTATCAAACACCGCTCAAGACGTGGCAGTTTGACTTGACCGCACAATTCAATGGCGAAGGTCGTATGCCTGACGGGTTTGTGATACCAGAGGGCAGTAAGCAGTATAGGATGCATAATGGATATATATACCATAAGTGGTACCCACAACTATTGGGACAAATCACCAAATTTTTCCGCACATGGTCCATATACCTCGGTGCGGAGAACATGACGAATTTTACGCAGGATAATCCGATTGTGGGAAGTAAGATTGGTGACACTCAATTTGTGAATACTCAATCAGCAAACTACGATGCTTCCATGATTTGGGCTCCTATCCACGGATGGAAACTGTATCTGGGATTCCGTTGGGCGCTAGAACGTGCAGAATAATTTTGAATTAAGAATTACTGAATATGAAAAGACTAGTTATTTCCCTTTTGGCGATTATGCCGATGGCATTTATGCTCTCTACGGCAGAGGCAAAGCCTAACAAACAAAAAGTGGTATTGTATGTTTATCTACATTGCCAAGACTGCTGTGATAAGATCATGAAGAATATTCCTTTTGACAAGGATCTCAATCGTGGTGTCAAGGATATTGAGTTTGATATGGAGGCACAGACTGTTACGGTTACCTATGATGCAAACAAGACAGACGTTCCTGCTTTGCAAAAAGCATTTGCCAAGATTGGTAAACCTGCTACAACCCACAAACCAGAGCATAACCAACACGAAGAGCATCACCATCATCATCATTAAAAATAGAGCGATTAAGATTTGAGTTTCAAGGAGTATCTACCATATTACAAACGCAATCTTCGCGTGGCATTACCAGTGATGTTGACCCAATTGGGTGCATCGCTGGTAGGTTTTTTCGATTCTATTATGATTGGACATTATGCCACAGTTGATTTAGCTGCGGTCAGTTTTGCCAATGCAATCTTCTTCACGGTCATGGTCTTTGCTATGGGGGCACTAATGGGTCTCACTCCGCTCGTGGGTATTCAAGTGGGTGAAATGGCACAAACTACTGAAAATAAAAGCATTATTCAGCGTCGCATAGCATCGTTGTTTCAAAATGGAATGTTATTCACGATATTGCTGAGTGTATTGATGCTCATCCTATTGTCAGCGTGTATTCCTTTTTTAGATCGCTTTGGTCAAGATCCTGATGTGATCGAGGTGACAAGACCTTACTATATCCTCATTGTCATATCGTTGGTACCATTTTTATTTTTCTCTTTCTTCAAGCAGTTTCTTGAGGGGTTGGGTAATACCATGGTGGCTATGGTCATCACTCTGCTGATGAATGGACTCAATATCTTGCTCAATTGGGTATTTATCTATGGCAATTGGGGCTTTGAACCAATGGGAGCTACGGGAGCAGGTATAGGTTCACTCATTTCTCGTATAGGTATGCCACTCTGTTTCTGGGCGGTTATGGCTTTTCACAAAGAGTGGAAACAGTATCTCAGTATGGCATGGAAGCGTTTCTCATGGCAGCATATTTGTGAACTAGCTAAGATTGGTTTTCCTATAGGGGGTCAAACTTTGTTAGAAACCTTCCTCTTTACCGCATCTTTTGTTATCATTGGTTGGATTAGTAAGGAAGCGCTAGCGGCACATCAGGTGGCCAATCAAATTGCGGACATGACGTTTATGTTGGCGCTTGGTATCGGTTCTGCTACTACTATCCGAGTTTCCCACCAATTAGGTGAAGGCAACCTTCATGGAGTACGTATGGCTAGCAACGCCAGTATTCACCTTGTACTATTGATGAATACGATTGGTGCTGCGCTGATGATAGGATTGCGTGATTATATACCTATTTTATTTACTGAAGATCAAGAAGTTATTGCAATTGCTTCTCAACTCATTGTGGTTGCAGGACTCTTTCAGTATGCTGACGGACTGCAAGCTGTTGGTGCTGCTATGTTGCGTGGTATAACTGATGTCAAAGTACCAATGATAATAGCATTTGTAGCTTATATAGTTGTAGGATTATCGGTCGGATTATTATGCGCTTTCCCATTACAAATGGGAGCTGTGGGAATTTGGATAGGTTTCATTTGTGGGCTGGCACTAGCTGCTACTTGTTTTCATACTCGTTTCCGCAGGAAATGCAAACAACTTTAACAAGTTTAATCTTCGGTTTCAAACTAAATCCACATTCTGAACACAATTTGATAGTAATCCAAGACTCGCTTGGGTTGCTAAGTCAAGTATGCAATTTTAGAAATGAAACGCGCCGAATTTGTTCATATCAAAAAAAAGCACTACCTTTGCACTATATTTGATAAAATGAAATATTGATATTATTTATGAATTGGTTGAATAGTCTGTTTTTTGGTAGTGGTGTTCCGCATTCTATATTTATTCTAACAGTAGCTATTGCTTGTGGTATCTATTTAAGTCACCGATTGAAATTCAAGGGAATTACTTTAGGAATCACTTGGATTCTCTTTTGCGCTATTGCCATGTCGCATTTTGGGATGCATCTAGATCCTATCGTAGAGACATTCGCGAAGGATTTTGGTTTGATTTTGTTTGTATATTCGATTGGATTACAGGTTGGACCAAGTTTTTTCTCCTCATTTGGCAAGGGTGGCATCAAACTCAATATATTAGCAGCCAGTATCGTATTATTGGGTTGCGCGACTGCCTACTTGATTCATCTTTTATCCGGTGAAGATATTGCCACCATGACGGGTGTGTTGTGTGGTGCAGTAACTAACACACCAGGATTAGGTGCCGCCCAACAGGCCTTTACCGATATTACTGGCGAAATAAACCCAAATATAGCAAGTGGTTATGCAATGGCATACCCATTGGGTGTCGTAGGTATTATTGCTGTGATATTAATCATGCGTGGTATTTTTAATATAAAAATAGAAAAAGAGGAGGCACGTGTAGAAGCAGAGAGTGAAGTACAACAAGAAATAGAATATATTGACATATTACTTACTAATCCACAAGTAGAGGGATCATATATCCGTGATTTAAGCCAACTGTGCCATATGAATCTGATTGTTTCCCGATTAATTCATCCCGATGGTGAAGATGAGTTACCAGATGTGGACACTGTGTTACATGTAGGTGATCGTATTCGCATCGTAGTGGATAAGGAAAATATGAAGAGTGTTTTACTGCTTGGCATGGAAACATCATTACCCACTAACCATAAGGCAAATGCGCATTTAGTGTCTCGCCATGTGGTAGTGACGAAAGCAGAATTAAATGGCAAACGAATAGGAGATCTAAATGTAAGAGCCACTTACCATGTATCTATCACACGTATCAGACGTGCAGGTGTTGAGTTGTTAGCCACACGTGATCTACGTTTGCAATTAGGTGACCGTATCACAGTGGTAGGCGAAGAACGTGCAGTAGATAAGGTGGAAAAACTATTTGGTAATTCTACAAAGCGATTGGATGTACCGAATTTGGCATCAATCTTTTTGGGGCTTGCATTGGGCGTGGCAGCCGGATTGGTACCAATAATGTTACCTGGTTTGGGGCAACCATTCAAACTGGGTATAGCTGGCGGATCGTTGATAGCTGCTATTCTCATGAGTAGCTTTGGCCCAAAAATTCATATTATCACCTACACAACAAGTAGCGCTAATTTGATGATTAGAGAAATCGGCATCGCCATGTTCTTAGCTGCTGTTGGCTTTGGTGCGGGTAAAACCTTTATCTCTACTCTAATTGAAGGAGGATATGTCTGGATTGGATATGGTGTAATTATTACCTTATTACCACTATTGATTGTTGGAGTGATTGCTCGATTGTGGCTCAAATTAGATTATTTTTCACTTATGGGGTTACTTGCAGGTAGTAGCACTAACCCACCAGCGTTGGCTTATTCCACTACCGTATCATCAGCCAACGATCGAGCTGCAGTGGTGTATTCTACAGTTTACCCTCTCACTATGTTCCTCCGCGTATTAACGGGGCAATTGATGATATTATTATTTTTGTAGATACTCACACAAGGTAACACAATATGAAAAAAGTATTGATTTTATTACTGAATTTAATTGGTTTGACCGTTTCCGCAGAAGTGATTACAATGGATTTGAGTACAGCAACGGACATGGCATCAAATCCAGTGAAATATAGCACCGTATTTGGCAGTGGTTACTACGATGTTACAGATGTATGGGATAGCACGTACAACGATGGAGGTATGCATCAATTTATCTACACAAATGATGGACAATTCAAGCTTTCCCACCTACTTAGTTTGGCATCATATGGCGGTATGAGTTGGGAAGGATTTACACTCTCCAAAGTTTCGCAAGATACTGCTAATGTATTCGGTTGCGTGGCTAATGGAGGAGTCGCAGGAAAAGGAACACCTTATGCAATTGGTTACTACTCAGATTGGGTGACAGAGTCACTAGGTTATTCATCAAATATCATTCTTTTCGACCAATATTACTATCCTGAACATGTCTATATCTGCCAAAATAGCAATACAATGGAGGCCATAACACACGGTGGAATATTTAATGCAAAAATATTTGATAATTGTGACACATTATCTCTTATCATTAGCGCATTAGATAGCAGTTGGCAAGAAATAGAAAGTATCACATATTATTTGGCTGTGGACGGAAAGAAGAATAACGGATGGGAGAAAGTATCGCTAACAACTTTAGGTAAAGCTGCGGGGGTAAGTTTTCGCATGGCAACGACCGACATGGGGAGTTATGGAGCCAATACACCGATGTATTTTGCACTAGATGGTTTGACTGTAAATACGGAGCACCCCACTAATACTCAGGACATTTACACTGCAACGTCAACAAAAAAAAGACAAATGATAATCATAAATTCACATCTAACAATTTTATCTGAAGGAGAATTATATACATTGTTTGGGCAACGCATAAAATAATTACGCAAAAAAATAGCAAAAAATTTGTTAGTTTCAGAAAATTGCAGTATCTTTGCGGAAAAATCACAAAGATACTGTGTTTTTTTTTGCGGTAATTAACTATAAACCTAAATAATATGAAACAAGATGATTTTTCGAAAAAAGTACGCAAGGTGCTGCTTAACAAGTACTCAATCACGCTGTATATATTTGCAGTATTGTTTTTGTTTGTAGGCGAGCAAGGATTAATCAACCAAATTGCTCGCAAACGAGAAATTCGCCAAACACAACAAGAAATAGAGCGAGTCACTGCAGAAACGAAACAATCAGAAAATCTATTACGATCGTTGGACAATAAGGATAGTCTTGAACGCTTCGCACGAGAGCAATACAAGATGCATACCAACGAAGAAACTATCTATTTGGTGGAATAATCATAGCACAAAAAGATGAAATGGAGTAACACTTTACTAATTGTAGGCATGGTAGTACTGACCACAGGGGCTATGATGAGTATTATGAAATTACACCCCTATTCAGATTATGTATTAATAGCAGGAGCTATCATCATTATCTTTCGTAGTGCCATTAAAAATAGAGGGAAACATCTAGAATAATTTCTATATGAAAGCGATTACAATCAAAGATATTGCGCGTGAGATAGGAGTATCTGTTTCTACCGTAAGTAGAGCCCTGCAGAACCATCCTGACATCAGCGAGCAAACCAAAGAGTTAGTGCGCAAATGTGCTCAAAGATTACATTATAAGCCCAACTTGATGGCAAGCAATCTGCGCACTAGTAAGAACACCACTATCGGAGTGGTAATCCCCGAATTGAATCACCATTTCTTTGCATCCATTTTGGATGGTATAGAACAGACTGCGAATGATTCTGGCTACAACATTCTCATATGTCAATCCAGTGAAAAATATGAAAAGGAAGAGCAAGCTATACAAATGTTGCTTACTAGCCGAGTCGCAGGCATTTTAATTGGGATTAGCAAGGAAACTATCCATTTGCAACATCTACAAGATATTATAGATAGTGGTATCCCATTAGTACTCTACGACCGACCATGTCCATCTCTGCAATGTGATCAGGTTGTCTCTGACGATTATGCTGGTGCTTATAATGCCGTGGAGTATCTAATTCAAACGGGCTGTAAACGAATTATGTATTTTTCCTCTCCTATGCAACTTGAAGTTGCCCATCGTCGATACCAAGGATGGAGAGATGCATTGTTGCATTATGGGCTAAGCACAGACAATGGTGCAATTCTCACATGTGACACACGAGCTCAGGCTATTATTGAAACGCCTAATGTAATGAAAAAATCCGATAGGCCCGACGCTATTTTTTGTGTTAATGACAATTGTGCAGCAGGAGTGCTCTATGCTGCACAAATATTAGGACTACAAATTCCGAATGATGTATCCATATGTGGTTTCTCGGACGCACCATTATGCCGCACCTCATCACCCATGCTTACAACCGTAGAGCAACACGGATGGGAAATAGGTCGCAGAGCAATGCAACGACTCCTAAAACGACTAGATGGAGAACAACGCATAGCACAAACAGAAATGGTTGCCACCGACCTCATTGTACGCGAAACAACGAAATAATATATTAGATTTATAAGACATGTTACAATACAATAATTGGACTATTGAGCAAACAGAATGGTTACCCGAAGAGGAGGCTATCATTGAGCAGCAATTAACCTTCTCTAATGACTACCTATGTCAAACGGCACACTTTGAAGAATTTTATTCCCACCCTCAGCGTTTGTGCACATATATCAAAGGCATTGATAATCCTATTCTCAACATATCTGGCATCTCCATACGCTTACATGATGAACGTCTTGATTTAGCGACATGGAATGTTAAAGAGTTCTACCGCTGTTTACACAAGAATCAGCCTTTACTTGAGCGTAAATTCTGCGCAACTTCGCCAAAAGGGGCAACCCTTCGTGTACATGCAAAACGCCAATTAATGCCACAACGCGAAGTAATGTTAGTAGAATATGAAGTTACGTCCGAGAACTACAACGGTCCAATCTCATTACTAGCAATGTTAGGCGGTAGCGAGAATGTTCAAAATTGGTATCCTTTAATGAATCATCTAGGTGCTAATCAATGTTGGCTATGGCTACAATTACATGATATAGATATACAACTATGTTATGCTATGTCCTGGCAAGTTCTTCACAACAACTGCCCAATTGAACGTCGCCCTATAAAAATAGAGAAACCACACACCATAGGATATTCTTTAACTACGAAAATTAAAGCAGGCGAGAGTTGCCTACTACGGAAATATGTAGCAGTTGTAGATTCACGCTACCATAAAAAAGAAAACCTAATTATGGATGCTATAAAATGCTTGACAAACTTGTAAAGGAACATATTATCTTAGGTATTGATCCCGGCACTCTCTATATGGGATATGCGCTATTGCATACGTATGGCAGCAAAGTTGACATATTAGACTTTGGTGTATATGATGTACACAAATTAGAAGATCAATACGCTCGTTTGCAACGCGAGTTTTTCTTTTTACAAGAATTAATTGACAAATACCATCCTAGTATTTTAGCTATTGAATCACAATTTGTGGATAAGAATCCACAAACAATGATTAAGATTGTTCATGCACAAGGAGTAGCTATTGCAGCGGCTCTTTCTAAGGATGTTCCTATACAAGAATATTCACCAATGAAGATAAAGATGGCTATCACAGGAAATGGACATGCATCAAAAGAGCAAGTAGCTGGGATGTTGCAACATTTCTTCCATATATCAGAAGATGCTATGCCTAAGAAAATGGATGCCACTGACGCACTTGGTATTGCATATTGCCATTATCTTCAACTAGGCACGCCTCTCCGTGAAAAAGGTGCAAAAGATTGGACCACATTTGCTAAAAAAAGAGGTTTAATAGAAAAACAAACATCAACCCCAAACGAGCGATTACGCGCAATGTTGCACAACAAAAAATAAAGAAACATCTATTTTTTCAAAAATTCAATCCCTAATATTTGGTGTTTTGATTTTTTTGTAGTACCTTTGCAGCCGATATCTAATAATACTGAAAATTTTAAATAAATTAACAATAAAATCAAATTATTATGGCTTACATGATTTCTGAAGATTGTATCGCATGCGGTACATGTATTGATGAGTGTCCAATGGGCGCAATTTCTGAGGGTGACATTTACACTATTGATCCTGAGTTATGCACCGAATGTGGCACTTGTGCTGATGTATGCCCAAGTGGTGCGATTTCAAAAGGATAAATTGCATATTTGGTAAAATCAGGATCCTCAAGCAAAAATGCTTGAGGATTTTTTGTATATATCATGGCATATTTCAAAAAAAAAATCGCTACTATTGCATATATGCAATATTTTTCGTACCTTTGCGCAATTTTACGACTTTAATACATTGAAGTAAGATCGAATATTATATATCATGAGCATTAACAAAATAACAATAACAATGAAAAAAAACTTTTTATCTATTCTTTTATTAGGCGCAAGCATGCTTGCTTTTGGGCAATCAGACCAAGTGTTGATGACCATCAATGGTAAGAACATAATGGCATCTGAGTTTTTGTATATCTACGAGAAAAACAACCACGAAACAAGTCTCGAAAAAAAGAGTATGGAGGAATATTTAGATTTGTTTATTAATTTCAAGTTAAAAGTAACTGAAGCAATCGCTCAAGGTGTTGATACCACAGAAGCTTTCAAGAAAGAGTTGGCCAGTTATCGAGCACAGGCAACTCCTAAGTATTTACAAGACAATGAAGCAATTGATAGTTTAGTATCTTTAAGCTATAATCGCATGGCAAAACTGCGCAATGCATCACATATAGCAGTACAATGTGCACCAAATGCAGACTCCGCCACTGTTGCTGCTGCAAAAAGTCGCATTGATTCCATTCGAGAACGTGTGACTGTTGGAATACCTACTAAAATAAAAAAAGGGCGCAAGACGATAATAGAACAAAAGGTAGAAGATTTTAACGAAGCAGCTATTCTATATTCGGAAGAACCTTCGGCCAAGCAGACACAAGGTAAATTAGGTTGGATTCAACCATTCCGTTATGTGTATTCCTTCGAAGATGCAGTATACACCACACCGATTGGCGAAGTCACCCCCGTATTCCGCAGCCCATATGGATTCCACATTGCCAAAGTGCATGGAGAGTGCGACTTTGAAGAAGTACATGCTGCACATATAATGAAAATGACTCCAATGGGTGATATTCAACGCATGGCTGATGCACAAGTAACAATGGATAGTATTTATAAGTTGGCTATTCAAGATTCTATAGACTTCGCCGCATTGGCAAGCGCTAACAGTGAGGATCGCGGTTCTGCTATGCGCGGTGGTGATTTAGGCTGGTTTGGTCGCGGTGCCATGGTGCAACCATTCGAAGATATCACTTTCGGCTTAGAAATTGGTCAGGTGAGTGAACCATTTCAAACACGCTTTGGCATCCATATATCTAAACTATATGAGAAACGCGGCATCCAACCTTTAGATAGTATACGCAGTCAAATCTTACGCCAAGTGCAACGCGATCAGCGTATGCAAATTGCGGAACAAAGTTTTATCTCTAAAACTCGAGCAGAATATAATCTTCCTGTCGGAATGAGCGATGAAGAAGTAAAAGCATACGCCGATGCTCACCTAGAAGATAAATATGTTGAATTGCGCTATTTGGTGAATGAATACCATGACGGTATTCTCCTATTCGATGTCTCGCTACGTGAAGTATGGGATAAGGCAAATCAAGACACAGAAGGATTAATAGCATTCTTCAAGGCTAACAAGAAGAATTACACATGGAATGAACCTCGCTTCAAAGGACATATGATTTATGCTAAAAACGAGACGGCGGCAAAAGTAGCCAGACAAATAGTAAAGACTGCTCATCCTGATTCTGTAATGAGTTATCTCAATCAGCGCGTAAATGTGGATAGCATTGTTTATGCACGCATTGAGCGCGGAGTGTGGAACTTAGGCAAAAATGCTGCGGTAGACAAGTTAGGCTTCAAGCAAAAAGATGTAGAGTATAATCCGAGCGAAGATTATCCTATCGTGATTGCCATTGGTAAGGTAATTAAAGCTCCACAAGCATATACTGATGATAGAGGTAAAATTGTAACAGACTATCAAGATTATCTAGAAAAGAAATGGATAACCAATTTACGCATAAAATACCCCGTTGTCATTAACCAAGAAGTATGGGAGGCTATTAAAAAGTAAAGTATCGTGAAACTCTGGAAGGGTATAGTGATATTGCTGACGCTAGTGTTTTTCAACCTGCTAGCATCGCAAATCATTTGTCGTTGGGATATGACCTACGACAAGCGTTATAGTATATCACAGCCCACCAAGAATCTCTTGGTAAGTTTGAGTTATCCACTTGAAATCACCATTCTTTTGGATGGAGAGTTGAATGCTGGATTTACCCGTCTAAAGAGGGCTACACAAGAGATAATTGACGAATTAGGCATATATGCCAATTCTGGTTATAGATTAATCTATTCCGAAGATGTAAACGCAGGAGATTTCAATCTTGATCCTGTTGTTATTCATGAGAGAACGCATAAGGGACGTAATACACAGACTACGATCTACCCATATGCCCTAGTCAAATATGGTAATCGCACTCAAGTTGTTTCATTGCTCAAAAACCAACGAGGATTAAGCGGAGAAGAGAATTTAAACTATAGCATTGAGAACTTAGAGTATGCTTTCGCTGATGCAATTCGTCGCCTCACCCAAACTGATGTTGAAAAAGTTGCATTTCTTGAAGGACATGGTGAACTAGACGAACTATATGTATATGATTTAACCCAAGCACTTGCACAATATTATCAAATAGATAGAGGCGTATTGGGAAACGAAACGGGAGTGCTTGACAATTACAAAGCAGTCATTATAGCCGATCCTCAACAACCATTTAGCGAAACTGATAAATATATCCTTGATCAGTACATTATGCAAGGAGGTAGAATACTATGGGTGATTAATGGTGTGCGCTTTTCAAGCGATTATCTCTCTTCACAAGGTGTTACTCCTGTCATTGCATTAGAACTCAATATTAGCGACATGCTTTTTCGATATGGAATACGTATCAATCATGCTCTAGTACAAGATCTTCAATGCTCTCTATTGCCTGTAGATGTTTCCGCAGATGCCTCACAGCCCAATTGGCAACCTATGCCTTGGACATATGCGCCTTTGCTCCTCACCTCACAAACATCTCCAATCACCCGCAATATCGCACAAGTAAGTGCCACTATGGCAAGTGCGATAGACCTAGTCGGAGGTGAGGATGGACTCAAAAAGGAAGTGCTATTAGCAACTTCCACGGCCAGTAAACTTACAGCTGTACCTGCACGTGTAGATTTAAGTTTAGGTGTGGAAGACCAACAAGATTTTCAACACGCATTCATCCCTGTAGCCGCAAGTATTGAGGGCTCATTTCCATCACTGTATGCACATATGTTGCCTCCAGAGGGAGTACTTCAGCAAGCGCCATTAATTAAGCAAAGCAAAAGTACCAAGCAAATCGTTGTGGCTGCTGGTAGTACTATTAGAAATGAATGGCAACAGGGTTCTCCTCTACCGTTGGGATATGACCGCTATACACAGATGCAATTTGGCAACAAGGATTTTATGGTGAATGCAGTATTATATTTAACAGATGACCATGGATGGATGCAGTTACGCAAGAAGGAATTCACACTTCGGCTTATTAATGACCAACGCGCACAACAGTTACACATCACAGCACAGATTGTCAGCATATTCATACCTTTAGCACTATTGGCTATAGTAGGAGTAGTTGGAATGATTGTAAGAAAAAAGCAATATATCAAAAAACAATGATGAAACATATCAAACACATATTATTAGGAGTTAGTATTTTGCTAGGTGTAATGATACAAGCACAAACGATTATGCCTTATCCATTGGATACCATCAACGGACAAATCTACTATCGTTATACTATACCTCGTGGCATCGGTATCTACCGAATCAGTGTGAATTTTGGCGTGAGCCAAGAAGATATTCTAAAGGCTAATCCCCAGTTAATGACCAAAGGATTGCATATTGATGATACATTGTTGATACCCACAAAACTTTCATTAGCCCAAACAAACACTATCAATCTTGCAGTAAGTACTATCGCTCGAGATTCTAGTAACTATACTAATGTACAATACTCTCCCGAACAAGAACACAACTTCAGTCGTTCACGAAAAACTATAAGGCGTACAAAAAAAATCATTCGAGATAGTCTTGCGCTTGCTGCTCAGCTAGCTCTATTAAATGACTCGCTCTGCTATCACGACTCTATCCCAAAAGACAGCAACAAACATATCATTCGAATAGCCGTTATGTTGCCCTTATACACAGATGCCTTAAAACGTGACAAGAATATGGATAGATTCTTTGATTTTTATGCTGGTATATTACTCGCTATCAATGAAGTACAAACAGAAGGACAAATTATAGAGGTTTTTACCTACGATGTGAATAAGACTGCAAGAGCAACCCAACTCATTATGCAAGATAGTACTTGGGAAAAAGTGGATGCTATCATTGGGCCTGTATATCCACAACAAGTTAGTGTTGCTAGCCAATTTGCGCAACAAGACAGCACTTGGCTTTTGATACCTTTTTTACCCACAATGCAAGAGGTAAAAACTAACCCTTATGTGTTAAAATTCAACCCTTCAGTTGAAGTTGCTGCTCAGAAACTAGCAAAATATCTTTCAGCACAAGGTAATGAGGTTAATTGCGTATTATTTGAAACCAAGGAATTTGAGAAAATACCTGCTAGTATTACACAACTACACAAAGCATTAAAGACTTATAATGTACCTACGACTACGGCTACTATCCGTCAAATATTAACTGATTCTATAGAGGGATTGTTCGTGGAAGGAATTGAAAATATAGTGATTTTTAACACCGAAAATTACAACAACTTGCACGCACTCATCCCACATCTGAAGCAAATTTCCAAACAATATCGGATAACGCTTTACTCACAATACTCATGGTCAGAAGAGACCATTTTATTGCCACAAATATACACTTCCACGTTTAATGACATTATGCTAGTACCTGCTCAATATAATCTCAATTTTCAAGAATACTTTGGTCATGAATTAAGCACGACACTTCCTCGTTACGACCTACTTGGCTTTGATTTGACCTTACATCTTTTGCGTATGTTGCAACAAGCTCATACCGCAGGTAGCAACACATTACCTACAGATACTATATGGAACGGTAATTTGACCGACATACAATACCAAAAAGTCTCACCCCAAGGAGGGTATGAGAATCAAACTATACACATTATTCGTAAATGAAGGATAGCCGCCTGATATTGTTCTTATCATTTCTTATGATTTGTTGTGCCACCTTAGCGCAACCACGCTTGCGTTTCCCTGAAATGTATGTAGGCGCACATGCCGGCGTAATGACCTCAACCATGATGTTCAAGCCCATCATTCAAGGAACCAATCTACCAAATGTATTGATCAATCCAAATGGAGGATTAGTATTTCGTTACGCAGGACACAAAGTGTGTGCCATTCAAATAGAACTTAATTACATGCAACGCGGTTGGAAAGAAGTACTTGAGAATGTAAATTATAGTCGCCAGCTAGATTATTTGGAAATCCCTCTCCTTATGCATCTCTACTTTGGAGGAAAACGTGTTCGAGGTTTTCTCAACTTAGGTCCACAAATTGGCTATTGCATTCACGATGCTGCGATTGGCACTCCTAATCCACAATATAAATACCAATATAGCGACATCCAAAAGCCTTTTGATTGGGGATTAGCTGGCGGATTAGGTATATACTATCGACATGAGAAGGTGGGATTATTTCAAATCGAAGCACGCGGCAACTATAGCTTTGGTAGTATTTTCAACAATCGGAAGACTGACCACTTCCAGTTTGCCAATGCAGTGAATGTAAGTATTAATTTTGCATATATGTGGCAAATAAGAATCAAGTAAACTTAGAAAACCTAAAATATATGGGAACCATTATTTCATTAGCAAATCAAAAAGGTGGTGTAGGTAAAACCACCACATCTATCAATCTAGCTGCAGCTCTAGCGAAACTGGGCAAAAAAGTATTATTGGTGGACGCAGATCCACAAGCCAATACCTCATCTGGACTTGGCATGGATATTCAACATATTGAAAATACTGTTTACGAATGTCTTATCAATGATATTGCCCCCACAACAGCTATCAAGCCTACAAAAACGGATAACCTATTTATCATACCTTCACACATTGATCTAGTCGGAGCTGAAATTGAAATGTTGAGTATGGAGAATCGTGAAAATATTCTCAAGAGAGTTCTGAAACCCATGAGAAATACCTACGACTACATACTTATCGACTGTTCTCCATCGCTTGGATTAATCACTATCAACGCGCTGACAGCTAGCGATAGCATCATCATTCCTGTTCAATGCGAATTCTTTGCATTAGAGGGTATAGCCAAGTTGCTAAACACAATCAAGATTATCAAGTCCAACCTCAATCCTACGTTGCGTATCGAAGGATTCTTGCTCACTATGTACGATGCTCGTCTGCGCCTTTCTGCACAAGTTCACGATGAGGTGCGTCGCCACTTTGGAGACCTTGTATTTAACACCGTCATCTCTCGCAATGTGCGCCTCAGTGAAGCACCTAGTCATGGCATGTCCGTTCTGGAATACGACCGTAGCAGCAAAGGTGCTAAAAATTATATGAATCTAGCTAAAGAACTTATTAGAAGGCATCAATCATGAAAAAAACACTAGGACTAGGTAGAGGGCTAGACGCTCTCATTGACACTACTCATATATCTACTGCCGGATCTTCCTCCATCAGCGAGATTGCTTTAAGCAAAATATACGCTAACCCTGATCAACCTCGTCATACATTTGACGAAGAAGCACTGAATGAGTTAGCTCAGTCCATCAGCGAACATGGGGTTATCTCTCCTATTACCCTGCGAAAAGATACCAATGGCCAATATATGATTATTGCTGGAGAACGCCGTTTTCGCGCTGCAAAAATAGCAGGTCTAACTTCTATTCCTGCATATATACGCACTGCTAAAGACGAGCAAGTAATGGAATGGGCTCTTATTGAAAACATCCAACGCGAAGACTTAGATGCCATTGAGATAGCTTTAGCATATCAGCGACTTATGGATGAGTATAACCTCACTCAAGAACGAATGTCCGAGCGCGTAGGAAAAAAGCGCGCTACAATAGCCAATTATTTGCGTCTGCTAAAGTTACCTGCAGAAATACAACTTGGCATCAAAGAAAAGAAAATTGATATGGGGCACGCTAGAGCCATTTTAGGCTCCCATTCCCCTGAGCAACAGCTACGAATTTATAAGAAGATACTCCAACAAGGACTTTCCGTAAGAAAAGTAGAGGAACTAGTTAGTGCTATAAAGCCAGAAACTTCCATTAAGCAGAGAGAGACTTCCTATATACTGCAACAGAATATATTATCCAATTCATTACAATTGCCTGTTAAAATTACAAGCAATAAGTTGACTATCTCATTCAGAAACGAAGATGAATTAAAAGGCATTATCAATCGACTGATTTGAAACGACTTTTCCTACACATAGTGTCTTTGATACTACCGTTAATGGTACTTGCTTCGACAGAGGTTGCGCTTGTCGATTCTATTTCTAATGAAAATAGCATTACATTGACCACTCAGTTACCAATATATGAACCAGATACTGTATTTATGAGCCAAAAAGAAATAGATCGACTCTTTTGGAAGCCAGATCCTATGCGATCTGTATGGTTAGGCGCCATTGTTCCTGGACTCGGACAAATATACAATCGTAGTTATTGGAAACTACCCATCGTATATGGTGGATTAATGGGGTGCGCATATGCTATCTCTTGGACAACCAACGAATACAACGGCTACAAAAATGCATATCGAGACATTTATTATGACATACGTGACGGTAATGTAAGTAATGATCCTAGTAAATCATATATCGCAATTCTTCCCGAAGGATATACCATTGATCGAATGGGTGGAATTTCTGCTTATAGAAATCGATTGAAAGACTGGCAAAGTAGGTCACGTCGCAATCGCGACTTAGCCATTGCCGCTACCGCTATCGTATATGCTCTAACATTGATTGATGCATATGTAGATGCACAATTATTTGACTTCGATATCTCTAACGACCTTTCCCTAAATGTTTGTCCTGAATTATACTATGATTCACAAAATCAACATTCAGCCGAAGTAAAACTTGCAATCACTTTTTAATGAAACGACTATTATTCATACTTTTGACACCAATCTGTTCGCTACTTGTCGCACAAGATTCGATTTTGGTTGATTCTGCTATAATTTTCTTTGACCAACATCTTGCATGGATTGATACATCCGATTGTCAATCTGATACACTAATCACCGAATTGCCCGATTCAATATACAAACAACGACTACAAGCTCTACCTTTAATTATAGAAGTCCCCTACAACGAAGTAGTTAGAAGATATATCTTGAGATATATCAAACATAGCTCACGACAATTGGCTGCACTACAACGAAAAGCGGAATACTACTTCCCTATTTTTGAAAATATTTTATCAAAACATGAACTTCCATATGAATTGTGCTACCTATCAATTGTTGAATCAGCACTAAACCCTCACGCTCGCTCCTATGTCGGTGCTACAGGACTATGGCAATTCATGCCATCAACGGGCAAAAGATATGGATTAGAGATTAACTCACTCGTTGACGAGCGCATGGATCCTATTCGTTCCACTAACGCTGCATGTCAATTTTTAACTGACCTATATAATATCTTTGGCGATTGGAACCTAGCCATAGCGGCATATAACTGTGGACCAGGTAATGTTAACAAAGCTATTCACAGAGCTGGAGGTAAACGAGATTTCTGGAGTATTTACCCATTTCTACCGAAAGAAACTCGTGGTTATCTACCTATTTTTATTGCAGTAATATATGCTATGAACTACGCACAATTACATGGTATATGTCCTGCAGAGCCATTATTAACCATGGCATCTGACACTATTATCACTACACAACGACAACATCTCAAGCAAATTGCCGAAAATCTGCACATCCCACTCACCGAACTCCGCCGACTAAATCCACAATATCCACGTGATATCATTCCTGGAGGAAAAGAGTACGCCATCTGCCTACCCATCGAAAAAACAGGAGAGTATATTGACAAACAACAAACTATATTCGCATATCAAGCCGATGAACTAATAAACAATCGTCGAGCGGAGATTGAACTCCTTCACCGCACTTCCGTAGAAGGAGGATATTCCATCAATGGAGTCACATATTACAAAATCAAATCTGGCGACACATTAGGAGGTCTTGCCAAAAAATTTCGAGTTAGTGTTAAGCAACTCAAAACATGGAACGGACTTACCTCCGATAATATAAGGGCTGGAAAAACGCTCAAAATAGGAAAATAATATGAAGCCTACCAAAGTATATTATTCTATCGCTGAAGTACGAAAAGAGACCGATTTACCTGCCTCTACCTTGCGATATTGGGAAGATCAATTTGAACAACTAGCACCATATAAAGACAAAGCTGGGAATAGATATTATACGCTAAAAGACATTGAACTTATCAAACAAATCAAGTATATTCGTAACGAACTACATATAACACGTATCCAAGCTATCAAAAATCAACTTAAAAATAATTCCCAAAAGATTGATATACGCCAACGAGTTAGCGAGATTCTTCAGCAAGTACGAACTGAATTGGTAGAAATTAAAAGGAATTTATAATAAAAATAGATAAATATTTGCACATAGGTGTTTTTTTTACTAACTTTGCAGCAAAAAAAAATAAATATGTTAAGAAATATTCATAAAGCATTATATTGTACTATGTTGCTCACCGCAACACTTCTTGTAGCTTGTCAAAAGCAACCACAAAAAGTAAGACATCTAAACGAAAAGAAAACAGATTCTACAATGCTAGCGCAAATGCAACTCAACATTCATTTGGCAGATGCAGCAGACAAAGTTTGTAGAGAATTTGTGCAAAATGACTCTACGATATATGCTATGGATGATTTTGGATTTTGGTACGCAAAAACCATTTCAAGCACTTCCTCTGATTCCATACAACAGGGGCAAGAAATTCCATTACATATCCAAATAAGCGAAATCAGAGGAACATTAATTTCGGATATTAAATATCAATATATCATGGGAAGCGGTGAACTGCCAACTGCAATTACCCGCTCATTAAAAATGATGTGCATAGGCGACCAAATGCATATAGTAGCACCATGGTACACCGCCTACGGAGTAGAAGGAACCAAAATTATCAAACCCTATAGTAATTTGTTTATAATTATTACAATAGAACAATGAAACTAAAAATAAAAATAATACTTTTCGCTTTTGTAGTACTATTCTTAGGTGCTTGTCAAAATAACAATGTCTATTCTGATCTTCTAAAAGCAGAGCGGCAATTAATAGAATCATATATCCAACGCCAAGGCATCCAAGTATGGGACACACTTCCTACCGATAATGAGTGGGGTGAAAAGGTTTATTATCGTGTACCAGATGCTGACAACTTCTATTTCCATTTGGTCAAGAGGGGCGATACGACTCAATCACCTATACAAGAAAAAGAAAGTGTACTACTTCGTTTCAAACGTTATACTTTAGATGTATATGCCGATACTCTCTATAATTGGACGACACAAGATAGCCCCAAACCTATTAATTTTGTGTATTATTCTAATTTCAATAGGGTGACTACTGACCAAACATGCAAAGGATGGTTACTTGCTGTTAAATATATGGTTTATCCTGGGGCACAATGCAAGATCATATGTCCTAGCAAGATGGGATTCGACGAAGAAAACAACACAGTAACACCATATGGATATGATTTAAAAATAAAAAAAAGATATTAACTCATTATGGCACTTGTAAAAAGTATTTCAGGCATTCGCGGTACTATTGGTGGTCGCGTTGCAGAGGGCTTGAGCCCAGTAGATGTTGTTCGTTTCACAGCTGCATACGCTACCCAGCGTTTAGCAATGATTCCAGACAACAAGACAATCGTAGTAGGTCGTGATGCTCGTTTAAGCGGCGAAATGGTTGACCAATTAGTATGCGGTACCCTTATCGGTATGGGTTACGATGTCATCAACATCGGTTTGGCAAGTACTCCAACCACCGAATTAGCAGTAACAGGTTTGGGCGCAGCAGGTGGTATTATTTTGACTGCTAGTCACAACCCTAAACAATGGAACGCACTGAAACTGCTCAACGAGAAGGGCGAATTCCTCAACGACCAAGAGGGTAAAGAAGTATTGGCTATCGCAGAGGCAGAAAACTTTAACTTTGCCGAAGTAGATGACCTCGGTCATATCACTCATCGCGACTATTTGCCAGATCACGTTCGCGATGTGATGGCACTCGAGTTGGTGGATAAAGCTGCAATTGAAGCAAAGAACTATACTGTGGCTATTGATTGCGTAAACTCGGTTGGTGGTTTGGCTATTCCTGCTATACTCAAAGAGTTAGGTGTAAAGAATATCATCGAACTCAACTGTGAGCCAACTGGTCATTTTGCGCATAATCCAGAGCCAATCCCGCAAAACTTGACACAAATCTCTGACCTCATGCGCGAGGGCAAGGCTGATGTAGGTTTCGTGGTTGACCCAGACGTAGACCGCTTAGCAATCATCTGCGAGGATGGTGAGATGTTCGGCGAGGAGTACACACTTGTTTCCGTAGCAGACTATGTACTCAGCCACACTCCTGGTAATACCGTAAGTAACATGTCTTCTACACGCGCACTCAGCGACGTGACTATCAAACATGGCGGCTCTTATAGCGCGAGTGCTGTCGGCGAGGTAAATGTTACTACAGAGATGAAGCGCACCAATGCTGTGATTGGTGGCGAGGGTAATGGTGGTGTCATCTACCCTACAAGCCACTATGGTCGTGATGCATTAGTAGGTATCGCACTCTTCCTCAGCAGCTTGGCACAAAAGGGTTGCAAGGTAAGCGAGCTTCGCGCTACTTTCCCTGACTACTGCATCTCTAAAAACCGTATCGACCTCACTCCAGAGATTGATGTGGACAAAGTGTTGGAGGCTGTGAAAGGCAAATTTGCTGGCGAGCGTATCAACGACCGCGATGGTGTGAAGATTGACTTTGCTGATGGTTGGGTACATCTCCGCAAATCCAACACCGAGCCAATCATCCGTGTTTATTCGGAGGCTGCCACTATGGAGGAGGCAGACGAATTGGCCAAGAAAGTGATTGACGTTGTTTGGGCAGTTGTAGGCTAATGGAGATCCTCATTACCAACGATGATGGTTGGGGAGCAAAAGGCATCCTCACACTCGTACGCATCTTGACCCAACTGGGGCACGTGACAGTCGTTGCCCCAGATGGGCCACGTAGTGGAATGAGCAATGCCATCAGCGTACAACAACCCATGTATCTCCATCCTCTCAACGACCCCAATTGGGGTGCAGAAGAATGGCATAAAAATGCTACTATCTACACTACGAATGGTACACCTAGCGACTGCGTAAAACTGGCTCTGGATGTGTTATTCGAAGGCGACCCTGCGCGCATTAACTTGCTTGCTAGTGGTATCAACCATGGTTCTAATGCTGCTATTAATGTGATCTATTCTGGTACCATGGGTGCATGCTTTGTGGGGGCTGAACATGCCATACCTTCAATTGGATATTCACTTGACGACCATAATCCAGACGCTGATTTTAGCTATTTTGAGTCATATATACTTGAACTCACACGCCATCTCCTCGAAGAGGGTATGCCATACGGAGTTTGCTATAACATCAATGCACCTGTTGGCGAATTGCAAGGTGTTCGTTGGACACGCCAATGCCGTGGATTTTGGCAAAAAGAAATGGAAGAACGCGTGGACGAAAATGGAGAGAAATACTATTGGTTGACTGGAGAATTTGTCAATATCGAACCTGAAGCAAAGGATACGGATATTTGGGCTATGAATAATCACTATGTCAGTGTACAACCTTGCACTATAGATCAAACCGCCTACGCAGAAATTTGATAAATATTGGATTGGTATCCTACTAGGGCTAGTTTTACCAGCTCTAGTAGGATATATTTATATCGAACGCTTCAATTTGTGGTATACCTTTCAAGCGTTTGATATAGATGTGATGGGCGGAGTAGTAAGCAAAATTCTACAAGTGGGCATCTTTCCCAACCTAGCTCTGCTGTTTGTATTTTACACCCTTGAGATGTGGCGCTTAGCAAAAGGAGTGCTATTGGCAGCTCTACCATACCTCATCGCTAGTATCGTGTTTATGACATAATTCATTATAACGGTTTAGGATTCTCTTAGTATAGGTGATATGAAATTCTTTCTTATAGCTGGCGAAGCATCGGGTGACTTGCATGCCTCTAATCTTATGAAGGCATTACGAGTCAAAGATCCACAAGCAATGTTTGTGGGTTTAGGGGGCGATAAAATGCGCGAAGAGGGTTGCGATATTCGCGTAGACTACCGCGAAATGGCATATATGGGTTTTGTAGCAGTATTGCAAAATTTGGATAAAGTAAAGCGCAATTTCCGTATTGCCAAACAATCGCTATTAGAACAAAAGCCCAATGTACTCATTCTTATCGACTACCCATCCTTCAATCTCAAGATAGCCAAGTTCTGCAAAAAGCACCTGCCTAATACACGCATCATTTATTATATTCCACCTAAGATTTGGGCGTGGAAAAAGTGGCGTATACACAATATCGCTAAATATTGCGATAATATATTAGGTATCTTCCCCTTTGAGCCTAATTTCTATGCCAAATATGGTTACAAGTGCCATTATGTAGGCAACCCAACAGCTGATTGTATCCGAGAATTCACCTCTACAACACAAACCATACACCACACCAACACAATTGCTATTCTACCTGGTTCACGACGCAGCGAAATAAGCCATTGTTTGCCTACCATGCTAGAGGCTGCAAGAGCAGTAGCCAAGAATAAATACCAAATCATTGTAGCCGCAGCTCCTGGTATTGATGACTCATTCTACCAAACATACCTCGAAAACGAGATACTAACGCGCACCCCTTACGCTACCCTTGCGCAAGCCAAGGCCGCTGTTGTTAACTCAGGAACAGCCACACTTGAGACTGCCCTAATCGGATGCCCACAAACGGCCGTTTATCATGTAGCAGGCAGCAAATATCTAGAAAAATTTTTGCGCCCAATCATGTTTAGCATACCTAATTTTACACTGGTAAACATCATCTCTAAGCAAGAGATTATTCAAGAACTAATCGCTAGCCGATTCACCCAGGAGAATGTAACCAACGAACTCCAGCGTTTGCTTCACGACAATGCCTATCGTGAACAAATGCAAGCCAATTACCTCCATCTATGGAACATACTCGGCAACAATTCCGCATCCGAAACTGCTGCCGAGCAAATTATTACAACTGTCAACTAAAAATAATCCCTTATTTCGTCAATTCTTCTACTGCTTTTTTGGTAATATCATCATCACGCTCGAAGAGAGGGAAGAAGCCTTCATCATTCAATATATTGCGCACGATATATGCGTTCACTAAACGCACCAACAATGGTTTGGATTTCGCCAATTGTTCGGGATTAGGCTCTACACCTTTCTCCTTGGCAAAAGCTACGAATTCATCGAGCCAATTCGCTTTCAGCAGGTGCTTCTCCAACGATTGCCAATCTTTGTATTTGCTCAGTTCTTTGCGATGGCGATCGGTGTATTGATATGCAAACTGATACGTATAGGCGCGATTGACTACTTGATTAAAATATGGTGTATAGAGCGTTGTATCTCGACCAACAAACACATCTGGCATGATTCCGCCGCCACCACGTACTACGCGACCTTTCTTAGTCAAATATACGGTGGAATCGGCAATTTGTACACTATCCGCCGAGTAGAACTCGCCATGCTCGAAGCGGTTGAGGAGGTCCATAGCATAGTCCTCTCCCTCGCCCATCTTATATGGTTTTTGGATGGAGCGTCCCGATGGTGTATAGTAGCGGGCCACAGTTAGACGGATGGCACTACCATCAGCAAATGGTATCTGCTGTTGCACTAGTCCTTTACCAAACGAGCGACGTCCAATGATAGTAGCGCGGTCGTTGTCCTGCATAGCACCTGCGAAAATCTCACTGGCAGAGGCAGAGAAATTATCTATCAGCACCACCAATTTTTCTCGTTGGAATCGGCCTGAACCGTTGGCTCTTGCCTCATAACGAGGATAAGCACGACCTTCGGAATAGACAATCATATCGCCCTTGCTCAGGAACTCATTTGCCATCTTGATAGCTTGATCCATATATCCGCCTGAGTTCTCGCGCAAGTCCACAATATACGAAGTGGCACCTTGTCCTTTCAGCGATGCCATGGCAGAAATGAATTCATCATATGTGTTCTCGCCAAACCGATTCACACGCACAAATCCTATCTTTTGTCCTTTCTCTTCGATGATAAACTTAGCATCCACCGAGTGAATAGGAATATCGCCACGGGTGATGGTAAAGTCATACACTTCGTTCGAACCACTTCGCATCACGCCAATCTTTACTTCAGTACCTTTAGGACCACGCAAAGCATGCATCACTTTTTCATTGGTGATAGTTTTGCCCGTAAAGTTCGAGTCATTGACCATCACAATCTTGTCGCCAGCCAACACACCCACGCCTTCGCATGGACCGCCCGAAATGACAGCCACCACTTGTACGGTGTCGTTTTGAATGGAAAACTGCACACCAATGCCAGAGAAAGATGCAGAAAGTTCGGAATTGACCATCTCCAAATCTTCTTTAGGGATATAGGCAGAGTGTGGGTCAAGGCGTTTAACAAGCTCCTGCATGACATCTTCAGTAATACTATCTACATCTATTTCATCGACATAGGCCTGATTCATCAACTGAAGCAGTTGATCTACTTTTGACTCGGGTTGCTGAAAGAGTTGACCGTTTTGAATAAAGAAGCGTTGCGCATTCACCTTATTGGAAACAGCATTTCCGATAAGGAAACCTATCAACAGACAGGCAACGGTCAGGGTTGGGAATAAATACTTTTTCATAGTTCTTTTGTTGGTTTTACGTTATTCTTGGTCAGGTAAAAATTCTACTTTCACTCCTGCTCGTTCGAGGAGTTCCACACCATCCATGATGCGGTATTTCTCGCCATAGACTACGCGCTTGATGCCCGATTGGATGATGAGTTTCGCGCACTCCATACATGGCGAAGCGGTCACATAGAGAGTTGCCCCTTCGCTGCTATTATTGCTGCGGGCCACTTTGGTGAGTGCGTTAGCTTCTGCATGCAATACATATGGTTTGGATACATTATTCTCCTCGCAGATATTCTCGAAGCCACTGGGTGTACCGTTGTAGCCATCAGAGATGATCATTTGGTCTTTGACTAATATGGCACCCACTTTGCGGCGAATGCAATAGCTATTTTCTGACCATGTGCGCGCCATGCGCATATAAAGGTAGTCACGTTGAGTTTGTTTGTCCATAGGGGTATTGTGTAGAATTTTTAGTATTGTGTAGAATTGTTTAGCGTGGTGTGGTGTCGTTACTTATCAGTTCGCGGGCAAATTCGGGGATGTTGATGCCATCGAAAGTGCCCGAGGTCATCATCAAAAGTGCGGTGTTTTCGTACTTAATGGAACGAAGACGTTGTTGCAGCATTTGACTATCTGTAAATACCTCTACATTTTTCGTGCCAAACGCATCACGGACAGCTTCGGCGGTGATAGGTGTGAGTTTCTTGTGCTCAATCACCTTCGGATTGAAGTACACCAATGCCACGTCCGCGTTCTCCATACAGCCCTCGTACTGAGGCAAGAAGTCTGCCATCAGACTGGAGAAGGTGTGCAACTCCATGGCTGCCACCAGTTGCTTTTCGGGGTAACGATCACGTACTGCATTAACCGTGGCACGGAGTTTACTTGGAGAGTGAGCGAAGTCCTTGTACGCTACGTTTTCGCCGATTTCATCGATAAGTTCGAGGCGGTTGCTCGCTCCCGTAAAAGTGGCTATCTCGCGGTAGAAGTCATCCAACGACACGCCAATCTGCTGGCAAGCCAATGCGGCCGCTTGTAGGTTTTCCATGTTGTGACGGCCGAAGATAGTCATCGCTATATCTCCTTGGTACGCCTCATATGGAAGTTGCAGTATATCGGCTCGTGCGTGAGAGGCAATCTCGCACAAGTTGGTGTCATGCTTGTAGTAGATAAATGTGCCGTTTTCTTCGATTCCATCGACAAACTTACGGAAAGTGTCCACATATTCGGGGAACGTTGGGAACACGTTGATATGATCCCATGCTATACCTGTCAGTATCGCCACATGGGGGTGATACCAGAGGAATTTAGAGCGCAAGTCGAGCGGAGATGTTAGGTATTCGTCGCCCTCAAAAACGGCATACTTAGCGGTGTCTGATAGGCGTACCATGCGCTCGAAGCCCTCAATCTGTGCACCCACCATATAGTCGGCTTCGATACCCAAGTGTTGCAAGACATATAGAATCATAGAGGTGGTAGAGGTCTTGCCATGGCTTCCGCCTACTACGATACGAATCTTATCTTTGGTTTGCTCGTAGAGATACTCGGGGAAAGAGTAAATCTTTATCCCCAACTCGCGTGCTCGTACCAATTCAGGGTTGTCCTCGCGCGCGTGCATACCTAAAATAATAGCATCAATATCAGAGGTGATATTCTCGGGGTGCCATCCCATCTCTTTGGGCAGGAGACCTGCCTCAAGAAGGTGAGTACGTGCAGGGTCGAAGATCTCATCATCCGACCCTGTCACGATATATCCTGCTTTGGTAGCCACCGCCATAGCCAAGTTGTGCATGGCAGCGCCGCCAATTGCGATAAAGTGTATACGCATAGTTCTTTATTGCTGTTAATTAGACTGCAAAGGTAGTGAAAAGTTTTGAGTTGTGCAAGATTTTGGCAATTTTTTCGTTATGCAATGAAGTGTCACTCCTATCGCCACTCATTAGTACCTGGGGACAATTTGTCCCCACGAAGGATGCGAGTTGTTCATCCCTTTTTCGCATTTTCTTGAAATAGTCAGTAGGATTTACACTCTCAGCAAGAACTTGAATAACATCTAATACCGAGAAATACCATTTCTCTTGCACATCATCCCAGATAGTTCTAACCTTTTTCTCCTCAAAAAGTTTTATTGCTTCGTTTTGTCCCATAACATTAACTGAATTTATGCTGCAAAGGTACAGAAAAATTTGCAGATATGCAAGTTATGGTTTGTGAAATGATGATTTATTGGTGTGATTTGTATAAGAACTCTTTACTCGTATTGGGAATAAATATGCTACAAGTTAGGCGACCACTATAGGAGATCTGTGGGCTTTCTGTGGCTTTTGTGTTTCAAGTATTTGTGCCTCTATAATAATGATGCAAAAATCTTCGGCGCAGAAGGGGTTTTGTGCCGAAGATTTGAGAATTTAGAGAATAAAATGGTATATACAACACGCGGGAAGTGTAGTATTTACAGGGCTTCCCGCGTAGGTGTATTTTTTTGAAAAAAGTTTTCGCGTGCCGAAGATTGTGCCGAAAGTCTGCTGTAAAATTATTGAGATGGCAAATTACTTCTGTATTATTTCCCAATGACCACTATAACCGCTACCAACAAAGTTGATATGTTTTAGTTTGGCAAGGTGGCGTTTGATAGTTATTATGCTTTTTCCAGATAGGCGTGCTAACTCTTCCGTGGTAATTTTTGGATTATTAGCAATTTCATTTTCAATCCAACTATCTAAATCTAACCCTTGAGTATCATCTTGGGTATCACCTTGGGTATCATCTTGAGTGCCACCTTGAGGGACATCTTGAGGGACACTTTGAGTGTCACCTTCATTGAGTATATGCAGAACCAATTTGACTTGCATTAATTCGGTTTGCTCAATCAGTTCGGGTTTAATCCAATGCTTTTCGTTCCATGCACTCAAGATGAGAGGGAAACCAGAACCAGTTAATTTTTCATAATATAATAATAAAAAAGACTTACCCTAAGCGCGCTGATCTACGGGAAGCGAGGTAAGTTTGTTGGTGCAAAGGTAATGCTTTTATTTGAACTGACCAAATAATTTGCAAGAGAATAGTGATTTTTTGAAAAATAGTAACTTTTCTCACATTTTAGAATAAAAATTCCCTCCTCGTTGGACATACGAGGAGGGAGACGAGAATAGTAAAAGATAATGATTAAATGTAAAATATCCTGCTTAGTATTAATTATTGAAGTTGTTGTTTTAACGAATTTATGAACCTATTTGTATCTATGTTCTCTATAATGTCATCACATAAACCCGCAATAAAGACTGCTTCTGAGGTTCCTATTTGATTTAATTCTGATATTATTTTTTTGTAAAAGTTTTTATTGTCATCATTGGAACCTAACAATGTCTTTTGGTTATATTGAGATATAATATCATCTAATGAATTAACAATAAAATACTTATCATTTATTATACGTTTTAATTGGGGATTTTCATTTTGTTTAATAATAGCATATAAAAACTTTTCAATACTTGGTATAGGTAAGAATAAATGAGGTAATTTCTTTTGGTCTTTTTTTAATTTTCCTTCAACATCTCCATCAAGTACAGATATAATTTTGGTATTTGATCCTAATATTTTTTTAGTATATAACTCTTTGTGTAAATCTAAAACATTCTGCCATCCACCAACGGGTACACAATGAATTAATTTAGTGGCTCTCAATGAGTATTTAGATAAAAGTTTATTTACAATCAGTTGAGCTAATTGATCTTCAACTAGTAATAAAAAGTCAGGAGATATATTACTATATAAATCTCTTATGAGATAACTAGGATAACAATTATTCTCGATTGTAAGATGACCTTGGATATTGTTAATTTTGTACAAATCTAATGGCGACATTGTACGAATAACTTCTTGTGAATGTGTTGATAAATAAATAACTAAATTAGAATGATTAACAACAAGTGTCTTTAGGAAATTCATTAATCTCGCAATCGCGATAGGATGAAGAGCCAATTCTAATTCATCGATTAACACAATTGCTTTTTGATGAATTGGAATACTTCTTCTTTCTATTGAATTATATAAAAAATGTAGTAATGATACTAATAAACATTCACCAGAACTCATTCTATATTGACTTATTATTTTTCCATCTATATCTATAAAATAAGGGAGATTTTTAATATTCAACTCTTTGGCTATAGTTCTGTTTTTTAATCGTTTTAATGTTTTATAATGATCTAAATCACCATGTAAAATATAGCTCATATGACGTTTTACATAATCATCTGCATCAACAATATTATTATGTAAAATTCGGTTTGATTCCATCATCTGTTCCACATTTGTAGAATCCTCAAAACGTGTTCCGTAAAATAAACTACCTTCATATAATCCTCCATACCTGATCCAATTCTTACTATCGAACCGCCATTCGTACATCTGATCTGTCGGTTTCCATACTGCAGAACTATCATTTATGATTATTTCTACACTTGAATCTTTTTGAAGATCATTTTTGGCTAAGCGACGGAGTTGATTAGAAATTAATTGAGCTAAACATAGCATTAATGTACTTTTACCACACCCATTTGTACCAACAAATGTGTATATGCCATTTTCAAATGGTATTTCAAGCTTAGCAGTAGAGATGTTTTTGATGTTTTTAATGTTTAATTGTAGCTGTTCCATAATTGTATGTTTTAATTTAAGGATTATTTCGGGCAAAGTTACTAGATTTTTTTGATTTAAGCAAATAAATGTGTTAATTTATGAGAAAATGGAAGATTATCTGCGTGATTTGACAGATGCAGTATATGTTACCTACTATGAGATATACTTATATCTAATTTGTCATAAGTAGATAGTAATTCTAATATCTACAAAAAAACTCACCCCGCAAGTAAACACTAGCGGGGTGAAAGAAGTAATTATTAAGATTGCGAATCTGTTTTTATGTCAATATCACACATGATATACTTTTCGACATGTCTTTCTATCCATCGTAATCCTTCTTCTGTTACTTTTCCGATTCTTTTTGGAATTATATTAATTGCAATTTTTTCAAAACCATGAAGAATAATACTTGTACTTCTCCCAGAACATAAACATTCCCATTGGAATTTATATAGATTACCATTCTCATCATTTTCCATAATGAAGTTTTTGCTAATTGGTTTGTTCGGGTGTTTTGATGTCCCTATCTCATCATGGGTAAATGCAACAGCCTTAATACGATTACTTACTCCATCATAATCTTCCATTAAAACTATTTTATGAGGATTGTTATCATAATCCCTTACATTGTAAATATATCCTCTTTTCATTATGGCTATCACTCAAAATCATATCCTATAATTTTGTCTGCATAATCACTCCACACTATTTTATATTCTTCAATAGAAGAGCGTGGAACATAGATAATTCCTATTGTTGTAGGTATAGCATTAGTACCCAATAGTGGTGGAGTGGTTGATTTAGAAGTTATAGTGGTTAAAGATGAACAAGCAGAGAACGCACTACTTCCAATGTTTGTCACACTATTAGGAATAGTGATAGAAGTTAATTTCGAGCAACCAGAGAACGCGTGCTCCCCAATTTTATTGACATTGTTGCCGATGATTATAGAATTAAGTGCTGTACATTGAAAGAATGCGTAATTACCAATAGATATAACATTATTAGGAATATTGATTTCTGTAATCTCTTGTAAATAAGCGCAAATATAGTTAGGTATTGTTTTAACCTTATCACCAAAAACAATGCACTTTATGTTTGTAGGTTTATAAAGCCAATTAGATGTAGAAGAGTAATATTTGTATACTGCGCCACCTAAACCAGAAGTTGTAAATGAATAACTTCCTGGTTGATATTCATAAAATTCTTTTTGATATTCAATTGTGTTCCAATATATTGTATGAGGGAGTTCTACGGTACTAGAAGAACACTTACCAAATATAAATGTGTCACCATTATAATTCTCTGGAAATGTAAATGACTTCAATGAAGGGCAATTATAAAAAGCATTATGTCTTATATTCGTTATACTACTGGGGATTATGATAGAATGAAGAGATTTGCATCCTGAAAAAGCATCTGCTCCAATATAGTTTACAGCATTAGGAATTACGATAGATGTTAAAGAGGCACAACCTTCAAATGCATATTCTAATAGACTATCAATACTATTAGGTATAATAATTTCAAACAAATTAGAACATCCTTGAAATTTAAAAGAAGTAGTATTTGTAAAATATTGAAACTCTTTAAAAGAGTAGATGTTCGTATTGCCTTCCATTAAAATCTTGCCATCATATGCAGCTGCTTCGCCATATGAAATCTCATTATCTTTTGTAGTGTCAACTCCTAATTTTAGCAATGCTGATTTTACTGCTAAATCCTTAAAATCGATAATATCATCCTCATTAGGTTGGTCATTGCTTCCATTACCCTTTGCAATCTTAATTACTGTTCCATCAGCAAGCGTGAAATAAACATAATTCTCATCTTGGGTTACAGATTGGAACATGGAATCGCCGTCTTGACCATCCTTTCCATCGGCACCATTTTGTCCATCTTTGCCGTCTGCGCCATCAGCACCGTCTTCTCCAGCGGCTTTGCCGAGTTGTGTCCAAGTAGCACCATTGTCATAAGAGATATACCAATAGCCATCTTCAATCTTCAGTTGTGGAGTAATACCATCCTTGCCGTCTTGACCATCAGCACCATCTTTGCCATCCTCGCCATCTTGTCCGTCCTTACCGTCTGCACCGTCTTGACCATTAGAGCCATTAGTGCCATTTTGACCGTCTTTGCCCGAAACAGGGAGTTTGTTGCCATTGTCATCTAACAGCCACTCGCCATTCAATGTCCAATAATACACGCCGTCAGTGTCTTGTGCAACACCAATTACAGGGGTATTGGCAGAGCCGTTTTGTCCATCTTGACCATCTTTGCCATCTGCACCATCTTTACCGTCTTGTCCGTGATAAATGGTAATAGGGTCGTGTTTGCCAAAAGTAATGGTATAGCCAATCACTTCGCCATCTTTTTTGATTTCTACTACACCTGTGATAAAGTCGTTGGATTGCAATACATCTACAATCGTTTGGAGCGATGTAATGTTGGTGTTCATCTCTTTGCAGAGTTCTTCGAGTTTGGTGACGCGGGAGTCAAGTCCGTCAATGGCATCCCAAATGTCATTGTGACACGCCGAGAAGAGGCAGATTGTCAAGCCCAAAAGGAGCAAATGAATTTTCTTCATTGTTATTGAATGTTTTGTGGGAAGTCGGCTCCAAACGTCCCGTTGGTATAAATATAGAAAAAGCGTGGAACCTCTTTTTGCTTATTCTCCCTCCTGAGGTTCCTGCAAGACCCTACATACAAGAATAAACAATGAATGCCCACGCCGATATGTTATTCGCTGTAAAGCACAACGAAAAATACATACCAAGGGGCATTTATCGCTCTCTTGTTTCGGGCATGTGAAATTTTGCAGGATTTCAGGAAGCCAAAACAAGCGCCAATAAACGCCTTTTATTATGTCTGCTACCCTCCGCCAGTTGATGTGCAGACATCCCCGACGTTGGTTCACGGTGCAAAGGTAGTGAAATATTTTGAATTGAGCAAAAAAATCGCCTGATTTGGCGATTTTTTAAGAAGACTTCAAAGTTATTTAGTGCTATATTCTATCACTTGTTTGAATAAATTCGTAACAATATGTTGATTTGCAACACTTGTAATTAAGTGAATATAGGCAGTTCCTTGATCTGTTGTTATTGTTTGGACATTATTTACCAGTTTAGTGTCTTGGTGCTTTGCCATTTCACGATCAAATAATAGAGAAAATAACTGACTGCGGAACTGCTGTGGAGAATAATTGATATGTTTATGCGCGCGCTGTATGTCATGTATATCATCACAATAGAAATATAATATGGCATTTGGGTGATTGGACATAAAGCCCTTGACAAAAGTGGATATTTGCGCTAATGACTTGAAACTAGTAGTCCCAGCACCTGAGTCACGCAACAAAACCACGTCATAGATTTCTATTGACATGTCCAAATTCCAACTAACAAGTTCCTGTTCTGTGAAAGAATTAAGTTTGAGCAGGTAGCGATTATCACCCTCTTCTATCTGAAAAGTAAAATTTCCCATTACTTGGCAAAATACAATTCAGACTTGCTTTTCAATTCTTCGAGCTTCTGCATCTTCCTTTCTTGCAGTTTCTTTACAAACGCAGCCACTTGCGGAGATTTGGTCTCAAAATGTGTTACTGTTGTTGTTTGCATATACTCTTTATTATTTTACCGTGCAAAGATATTGTTTTTTTTTGACATACACAAACTTTTCTACAAAATTTATGCAAAAAAGTATGTCTTTCTACAAAATTCCAACATATTTTTTGAAATATACAACTTTTTAGGCGAAAGTTTAAGACAAGATTTACCCGAATGGAGACCGAAGCTAACGGATAAAAGATTAGCGCGGAGTGTAAGATGTCAACGATTTCTGGAAGGGAGTAAACTTTGTTAGGTATTGAGTCTACTTTTTTAGGAATGGAAGCAACCTTTTTAGAAACCCAATCTTAAGAAACAGCACTTTTTATAGGCAGGGAGTTGAGTCGGAGTTATCTCGGTCGTCTCTCGGAGTTCTCTCGGTGGAACAAGGCAAGGTACAAGAGAAGTAAAAGAGACAGCAATCTTAAGAAACAGCACTTTTGGGTGGTTGGGAGTTCTTAGGTCGTTCCTTGGTTTATCTTTGGTTCTTCGTTGGTCTTTAATAGTGCGCTTAAATACAAGGTACAAAGGAACATAATCTTAATAAAAGTGCTTTTTTAGGGCAAAGATATACACGGCGAACCATCGCCGTGCACATAACAGACTGCGGGAACAAAATCAAACAACAATAACCACTTTAATCCAACAACTACTTCGCGCGTCAACCAGAAAATAAACAAAAGACATCAATAGGTTTCCTACCGATGTCTTTTGTTTTGTATTGTCGGCTGTCGCCGAGGTTGTGTGCCCATTGGGCAGGTTGTGTCGCTTCGCGAGGGCGGGCTATTATGCGAAGAGTTTGCCGAAGTCCTCGTGGCTGATCTCTTTCTCCTCGATTTTAGCTACGCCCTTGAGTGCCTCGTAGATCTTATTCTCTGCTACGCGCTCAACGATGCCGCGGAGTTGCTTCTCATCCTTGAGCATTTGCTCTGCGTAGTTAGCCAAGTAGCTATCCTCTACGTGCATCAAGCCGTATTGCATAAACTGCATGCGAGCTACCTCCTTAGCGTATGCCTCTACGTCCTCTTTCTCTACTTGGATGTTGAAGTGCTTAGCCAATTGGTCTTTTGCCAAGTGCCAACGGAGCTCGTCCACCATAGCTGGGAAGTCTTTCTCGAGTTCCTCCTCAGTCATCTTCTCGTTGGTAGCTTTCACCCAACGTTTGAGGAATGCCTCTGGGAACTCAACCTTAGCCATCTTCTTCATCACAGCTGCCTTTGCGTCCAAACCGAACTTGTACTTAGCATCCTCTGCCATGTTTTGCTCAATCTCTGCTTTGATGTGTGCGCGGAAGTCTGCCTCATCAGCGATATTGTTCTCGCCATACACCTTTGCAAACAACTCACCGTCAATAGCCGCAGCTTGGTGGCGAGTGATAGCTTGCAACTCGAAGGTGAAGTCAGAAGTCAATTCTTTTGCCTCCTCTTTGGTGATACCGAGCATAGAGCTTACCTCTACTTCGCTACCGTATGCTTTGGTTGGGTTGAAGGTGATGACATCGCCTACCTTTGCACCTGCAAAGAGCTTAGCTTGCTCTGCATCCTTCATGTATTGAGGAGTGAGCATACCGTTCTCCTTCACGATACCGTTCTCTTTTTGCTCGGTGAGCAGACCCTTGAGCACGTCGCCGTCTTGCACCTCTTCAGCGTTTACGTAGTCGCCAAAGCGTTGTGCATAGCTTTGTACTTGGTTCTCCACCATCTCATCGGTAACGGTGATGGTGTATTGAGTGAGTTTGTTCTTGCCATTGAGCATTGCGTCGAACTCTGGAGCCACAGCAATGTCGAAGCAGAAAGTGAAAGTGTCTTGTGTGTCGAAGTTCACCTCTGGAGTGAGTTCCTCGTTTGGCAATGGGTCGCCAAGGAGGTTGAGGTGTTGCTCTTCGATGTACTTGTTGAGGCTCTCACCGATGGTCTTGTTGATTATCTCAGCAAGGATGCTCTTGCCGTACATCTTTTGCAACATGCCCTTAGGTGCCATACCTGGACGGAAACCTGGGATGTTGGCTTTCTTACGAATTTGGATAAGTTCTTTTTGAACTGCCTCTTGGTAGTCTGCTGGCTCCACAGTCATGGTGATTACCGCAGTGAGGTCTTTGATTTCTGATTGTTCAATTTTCATATAACTAAATTTTTAATTTGATTTCTTTTTTGAGTCAGGAGTCGGGAATCTGAAGTCATGATTTATTTGCGCGTTTGCGTTCGAGTTCGTCGAGGATGATTTTGCGGATACGCATGTAGTTTGGCGTTACCTCTACGTATTCATCTTCCTTGATATACTCCAATGCCTCCTCCAGCGAGAAGATCACAGGTGGTGGCAATACCGCCTTGTCATCTGCCGATTTCGAGCGCATATTGGTCAACTTCTTTGACTTGGTTACATTGATCACGATGTCGCCCTCTTTCGAGCTCTCGCCTACTACTTGACCTGCATACACCTCGTCTTGTGGACTAATAAAGAAGCGTCCACGGTCTTGCAGTTTGTCCAAGGCATAGGCATATGCCGTACCCGACTCCATGGCGATGAGCGAACCGTTGTTGCGTTTCACAATCTCGCCTTTGTAGGGTTGGAACTCCAAGAAACGGTGCGCCATAATCGCCTCGCCTGCCGACACGTTCAGCACATAGGTACGCATACCGATGATACCACGGCTCGGAATCTCGAACTCGAGTTGTACGCGGTCGTTGATCATCTCCATGCGGGTCATCTCGCCCTTGTGGGTGGATACATATTCGATAATCTTACCCGAGCACTCCTCTGGGGTGTTCACGGTGAGTTGCTCCACAGGTTCGCACTTCACACCGTCAATCTCCTTGATGATGACTTGTGGCTGACCCACCTGCAACTCATATCCCTCACGACGCATGGTTTCCACCAATACGCTCAGGTGCAACACGCCACGACCAAATACGTTCCACGAGTTCTCGTCCGCACCACGCTCCACGCGAAGGGCGAGGTTCTTTTCGAGCTCTTTGTCAAGGCGTTCTTGGATATGGCGCGAGGTCACGAACTTACCGTCTTGACCGAAGAATGGCGAGTCGTTGATAGTAAATACCATGGACATCGTTGGCTCATCAATGGCGATGGGCTTCAATGCTTCTGGTGTCTCGATGTCGCAAATCGTGTCGCCAATCTCGAAGCCGTCGATGCCGATGAGCGCGCATATATCGCCCGATTTCATTTCGTCGGTTTTAATGTGTCCCATGCCCGAGAAAGTGTGTAGCTCTTTGATTTTGGTCTTGACCATCGTGCCGTCTTTCTTGGCGAGCATGACGTTCTGACCATTGCGCAGTGTACCGCGATGCACGCGTCCCACAGCAATACGGCCCACGTATGGGTTGTAGTCGAGACTGGTGATGAGCATCTGTGGTGTTCCCTCCAGCACCTCTGGTTCGGGAATATACTCGATGATGGCATCCATCAATGCGGTCAGGTCTTCAGTTGGCTGTTTCCAATCGGTGGACATCCAGCCGTTCTTTGCAGAGCCATAGAGCGTTTGGAAATCCAATTGCTCCTCTGTGGCGTCGAGGTTGCACATCAGGTCAAACACCTCCTCTTGTACCTCGTCGGGGCGGCAGTTGAGTTTATCGACTTTGTTGATGACTACGATAGGTTTGAGGTTGAGTTCCAACGCCTTTTGCAGCACGAATCGCGTTTGTGGCATAGGGCCTTCGAAGGCATCCACGAGCAGCAGCACGCCGTCTGCCATGTTCAGTACGCGCTCCACCTCGCCACCGAAATCGGCGTGGCCCGGAGTGTCAATCACATTGATTTTGTAGCCCTTGTATTCAATCGCTACGTTCTTTGCCAAGATGGTGATACCGCGCTCGCGCTCGAGTTCGTTGTTGTCGAGAATGAGCTCACCCTTCTGCTCGTTGTCGCGGAAGAGGTTGGCGGTGTACAGCATCTTGTCCACGAGCGTTGTTTTGCCGTGGTCCACGTGTGCGATGATGGCTATATTTCTGATTTTTTGCATAATCTTGTTTGCTAACGGTCTTGCTTTCAGCAAGCCCATTCTACGTCAATTTATAAAAAGTTTGCAAAATTACTGCTTTTTTACCACATATGCAAACATTTTAGGGCAATTTATTATTTTTCACAAAAAAAACACTGGAATTTGTACAATTACGAAAAAAGTAGTAACTTTGTAGCGCAATTATAAAACATCCATAACATTATGAAAGAGTTTTTTGGTACTTTCGACATTTGGCAAGTATTGTCTTCGTTCATTTTTCTTTTTGCCATTATCGACCCATTTGGCAATATCCCTATTACACTTAATATGATGAAAAAAGGGATTAAGATTTCTCCCTTAAAGGTTTGTATTGCCACTATCGTTATTCTTATCACCTTTCTTTTCGCAGGTGAATGGGTACTCAAACTATTTGGTGTAAAGATTGAGTATTTCGCCATTGCTGGTGGATTTGTCATCTTCCTTATGGCTTTGGAGATGGTGTTAGATGTCACTATTTTCAAGAACGAAGGTCTTGAGGGTTCTGGTAGCATCGTGCCATTAGCGTTCCCCATGTACGCAGGTCCAGGTGCATTTACGGCATTGCTCTCTATTACAGCTGAATACGATATTATCAACCTTGTTATTTCTGTCGCGCTCAATACTGTTGCACTATTCTTCGTGCTTAGAGGCACCAATTGGCTCAACAAGTATGTGGGTCAAACTACATTATACATCCTTCGCAAATTCTTTGGTATAATCGTATTGGCGATTGCATGTAAGTTGATGTTCGGTAATCTTGCTATGGTTTTTGGCTAATCTCTGCTTATGAAGTCACAACATATTTTTCTCGCATTAATCGCGACACTCTTTGTTGCTTGTCAACACTCACCACAGTTCTCCGTCTCTGGCATACTGGATGGAGCAGAGGGGGAAACATTATACTTGGAGCATACCGCTCTCACCCATACAACTCCGATGGATTCGTGCGTTTTGGACGAAAATGGAGACTTTTCACTCCAGGCACCTAGCCCACAATACCCTGACTTCTATCGTCTGCGCGTGGGCAGTCATTCGTTGCCATTAGCGGTCGATTCCATCGAAGAAATCGTTGTTTCTACTTCACTAGATAGTCTGCCATACACTCTATCTATTAATGGCAGCAAAACCTCACTTACTATCGCACAGTTGCGAGCTACAGCGCGCACTGCTACACGTGAGCAACTGCGTGAGCAGGCACAGCAGACCATCGTACAAAATCCTCGTTCACTTGCTGCTTATTATGCAGTATTCCTCAAGCAAGGAGGAGAATATATTTGGGATTTATACAACCCTGCCGATCGCCGTATGTACCAAGCTGTAGCTACATCCTTCCATACTTGGATGCCCGATTATGAACGCAGCAAAGCACTCTATGCACAGGTCAGCAGCGCGCTGAAGGCAGAACGCGAGATACAGCAGCAAGTTGCTATGCGTCAGCTCATTGACAATGCTGAAAATGCTTTTTTAGACATTGCCTTGCAAGACGACAATGGCATCACCCAATCACTTTCCGACCTGCGTGGCAAAGTAATTGTGCTTGACTTCTCTGCCATTGAAATGGAACAAAGCAAGGGATATATCTTCGAACTTCGCGAAATCTATAACCGCTACAGCAAACGTGGTATGGCAATCTATTCTGTGTCGCTTGACCGCAACCGTCTGCTGTGGGAAGATGGTGTAGTTAACCTCCCATGGACTAATGTGTATGCGGGTGACAAAGCGATCGAAGTACTTACACAATACAATGTACAATCAATTCCTACCCTATTCCTACTAGATAGGAAAGGCAATGTACAAGGACGATACTCCAACTTCGAGCAACTTGACGCTGACATCCGAAAATATCTCTAAATTCGCTCTTCAGGTTGGTTTTAATGCCTGCGCTGTAGCGCCTGTTCATCGTTTGGACGATGATGCAGAGTTTATGGATTGCTGGATAGCCCAGGGGCTGCATGGCGAGATGGATTATCTGGAGCGCAATTGTGACAAACGCTACGACCCTGCTCTGTTGGTGCCTGGCGCACAAGCAGTGGTGGTATGTCTGCTAAGCTTTGAGCATTCAGGACGCGACTATCATCGACGAGTAAAATCCATGCTCTATACACTAGAGGCACAGCTCAAAGAAGCATTTGGTGAAGATATAGTTTCTTCCACCCACCAACATATTTTTTGCGACTCGGCGCCCATACTCGAACGCCGCTGGTGTGTGGAGGCAGGGTTAGGTTTTATTGGCAAGAATCACCAATTCATTCATCCCACATTGGGCAGCATGGTTCATCCTGGGGAGATTATTATCAACAAACCACTACCAATATCCAATACCCCATACCCAATATCCGCACTTTGTGCCGACTGTCGTCTATGCTTAGATGCTTGCCCAACAGGTGCATTGAGAAACAATGTGTGGGATGCCACCCAATGCATCGCCTATACCACCCACCATTGCCTCGAATGTCAATTGATTTGTCCATTTAACTTATAACTCATCACTCATAGTTCATCACTCACATGAAAGATCTCAAACTTGGCATCGCCTCTGACCACGCTGGCTTTGCACTCAAACAAACTATTATCGCTTGGCTCCAAGAGCAAGGCATTCAAGTTACCGATTACGGCTGCCCATCTACCGACAGTTGCGACTATCCTGATTTCGCTCATCCGATGGCAGCTTCTGTAGAGAACGGCACCAACGATATGGGTATAGCCATCTGCTCTACAGGCAATGGTATCACCATGACTTGCAACCACCACCAAGGCATTCGTGCTGCGCTCTGTTGGGACGAACCACTCGCTCGCCTCGCTCGTCAACACAACAATGCCAATATCCTCGGTCTGCCTGCCAACTATATCTCTGCAGAGAAGGCTATCGAATTGATTAAGATTTTCCTTACCACCGAGTTCGAAGGAGGTCGCCACGAACGCCGTGTCAACAAGATTCCTTGCCAGTAGAATCTCCAACCAACTGCGTTGTTGGTTTAGTTACGCACTATCAGTCTTTGGGGTAGTGCGTGTGCGTCATTTGCCCACTTTCGTCAGCGTTGAACCCGCCAATTTCTGCCAACTCCACTGCCCCGAATGTCCCGTAGGCATCGCCTCATCGCCTAATCGCCCAATAGCCAGCGGGGTCCCCGAAAAATCTGCCGATTTTTGGGGTGCTCTATCGCCTAATCGCCTAATGACGATGGAGCTCTTCCATCGTATCCTTGACGATGTCAAGGAACACGCCCACACAATGCAATTCTATTTTCAAGGTGAACCACTACTCAACAAGCAGTTGCCCGAAATGATTACTCGTGCCCATCAGGCAGGACTCTACACCATCGTCTCCACCAACGCACAAGCTCTCACTTCGCTCATAGCACAACGGCTTGTCAAGAGCGGACTCAGCCGCATCATCGTGTCCATTGATGGTTTCTCTGAGGAATCATATGTCGCATATCGTGTAGGAGGCAGCCTGCATCGTGCACTAGAAGGCTTGCAACATTTGCACGAAGCCAAGGTGCAATACGGCTCCTCTATCCGCATTGAATTGCAGGTATTGCGATTGCGTACCAATGAGCACGAATGGTCATGGATCAAAAAGCATTATAAGAAACTTGGTGCCACTCACCTTGTCTTCAAGACTGCCCAACTCTATGATTTTGAGCATGGTCATCCTCTCATGCCCACCAACGAGCGCTACTCTCGCTATAAGAAAATAGCCAACGGCACCTATGTGCATAAAAAACACTTATCGCCTCTTCGCCTCTTCGCCTTACAGCCATGCTTCCGCCTCTGGTCTGGCTGTGTCATCACCACCACAGGCGATGTCCTGCCTTGCTGCTACGATAAGGATCACCACTATTCTTTAGGTAACATCACAACCCTATCGCTAGCTGATATTTTTCATTCCAAGCGAGCCAATGCTCTGCGCCACCGCGTGCTTCACGCCACTTCCCCACTCCCCGAAATGTGCAAGAACTGTGATCGGTAAGATTGATATTTTATTCACTTTCGTAATGGCTATATACAAGACCTCCTGTCACTGTGTCAAGGACGTGATGGCGAGGAGGAATCAAGAGACGAAAAACGTTAATTCTTTTTAGCGTTGTAGGATTCAATGGTTTTTGACTGGATGATGATGGCTGTATCACCCTTGGTCACGGATCGGCTTTCGGTGGTGATGGTACGGAGGAGTAACAGAACTGTGGTGTAAGGTGTAAAGAGGGGGATTACTTTACATATCGCCTGATCTGTACTAGATGGTGGGTATGTTTGCCATTGGGGAGAAGAATACCCAATTCATCTATCTTATCCACATGCACGTAGCCCGCACAATGGATAACCTCCGTTGGACTAATCAGCATACCGACATGCGATATTCTCGTGGCCTCAGGATTGACATCCGCATGGTCGAAGAACACCAAGTCACCTGGGCGTGATTCCGCCAATGAGTTCACTACCTGGCCTTGTGTGACCTGTTCGCGGGCATTGCGCAAAAGGTTAATGCCAAACACGCTATACACTGTTTGCGTGAATCCAGAGCAGTCGAAGCCCATTATATTCTTTCCGCCCCAAAGATAGGGCACATTCAGCAGCGATTGTGCTGCACGCACGATATCCTCACCAGAAACCTCTTGATTGCCTAAAATATAGACACAGTTCGAATCGATCTGATACTGATGCCCTAGCACCTCGAAAGTGCCATCCGCATAGTTAGGCAATCGTGTGCCAATAGTGAGCATCAGTTGCTCGCCCGTTTCCTGGACCGTAGCCACCGCCATAGGTGTAGCCACCACAGCATGGAAATCGGATATTGGATATTGGTTGTCGGTAGGCGTCACCATCTTGGAACTGACCCATCCTACTTGTCCGTCCATAGTGGAGCGTATCTGGGTCCAGCCAGACTGACGATCCAACACTTCGCATACTTCACCGAAAAGCAATTGGGTGGCCTGTTCAGCTGCATGGGATGGTTCTTCGCGCACAGGAGTTACTGGGCAATGATTGATGACATATTCGGTGCTCTGAGCGGAGCTTGTGGTTGCCTTCATGAAACGAGGTGTGACGCCTGTGCCGGGCTTGTTCACTAGCGTCAGTTTGCCATCCACAAGCTGAATACCCTCGTAAGGATCGTTGGCAAGCAGCACATGACCGTCTAAATCGGCATAATCTACCAACGGACTCAGCGTGGCTGCAGCAGAGATACCCGCACTGGTTTCTGTCATACAACCAATCATAACCTGCATCCCCAACTCACGCGCCAAAGTAATCATCTTACGCGCCTCAGCCACACCGTCGCACTTCATCAGTTTGATATTGATGCCATCGTAATAGGGTTGCAAGCCCGCCACATCGGCATAGGTTTGGCATGCTTCGTCGGCAATAATAGGCAAATCCACCCGTTCGCAGAGCCAACGGTGCTCCTCGTTCATATGCTTGGGCATCGGTTGCTCGATAAGCACAACCCCCTGCTTTTCTAGCCATTGGCACATCATCAGCGCATGCTCCTTGGTAGGCCAACCTTGGTTGGCATCCACATAGATGGGTTTGCAGTTGATACTACGAATAAGGTTGATCATACGCTTGTCTTCAGCCTCGGAACGACCAAGCTTGACCTTGAGGATCTTCGCCCAATCGGCCTCGCGCACCTTAAGCAATACAACAGAATCGCAGGCATCATAGCCAATGGTATAACTAGTGCAAGGGGTGGCAGTAGGATTGATATTCCAGATCTGCCACAGAGGTTGTCCGTGTAACTTGCCATATAGGTCGTGCAAGGCGATATCGATGCTCGCCTTCGCCGCATGATTATCAGGCGCCAAGTCGTTGACTACCTGCATGATACTATCCACATTCAGCGGCTCGGCACAGCTATTGATGACGGGTTGAGCCAACTGGAGGAAAGCGCAGACCGACTCCTGTGTTTCCTTGAGATAAGGGGGCAGTGCGGCTTCGCCGTATCCCGTCTGGTCGCCCAGAGTGATGCGGGTGAGAACGATAGGGGTGGTAGTGCGCGTGTTGGTAGAGATACCAAAAGCATGGCGCAACTCGCCAGTAAAAGGTTCGTAAGTCAGTTGAGCAGTCTTATCACACGACTGGAACAACAATGCCAATAGAAGAATGAGGAATGGGATGCGTTTCATTGGGTTAGTGTATGGTGTATGGTGTAAAGTGTATGGTGTATAGGGTTTATAAAACAGATAAGTCTTGGAGGGTGGCATAGACACGAGAGATAGGGAAACCCATGACATTGAAATAGGAGCCCTCCATTTTTGTAACTCCCATATAACCTATCCACTCTTGTACGCCATAAGCGCCCGCTTTGTCTAGTGGGCGATATTTGCTGACATAAAAGTCAATTTCCTCCTCAGAAAGGGTCTTGAATGTGACTTTGGTGCAATCGACGAAGGAGTGGTGTAGCGTGGTATAGGGTTGTGTAGCGTGGTTTAGAGTGGTGTCTAACCACGTGAAGCAGACTGCGGTATAGACCTCGTGGGTTTGTCCGCTTAGGCGCGATAGCATAAGTTTGGCATCCGCTTCATCTTGCGGTTTGCCCAGCATCTCGCCATTGAGCCAAACAATCGTATCAGAAGTAATCAAGAGATCGTTCTCCTTGAGCTCGCTCGCGTATGCGCGCGCCTTCGCGCGAGATATATACATAGGTATATCCCCTGCCTTGAGATCAGCAGGATACGACTCATCGGCATCAATAGTGACACAAGTGAAAGGGATATCCAGCCCCGCCATCAACTCGCGACGACGAGGGCTCTGAGAGCCAAGGATGATATTAATCGGTTTCAAAAGTTCCATGCGCTAACGCGCTTGTTTTAAAAGTTTAAAGGTTAGTGGCGATGACATAGGAGAATAGGACGCCCATGAACATCACGAACTTAAGGACTTGTTGCACCGTGCGGAATTCACGAGGGGTCTTAGCAAACCATAGAAGCACCAACACACATGCCAATGGCACCAGCAATCCGAACACCAGATAGCGGCAAGTGAAGGTGTTCCATGCAGCAGGGAAAGGCAGTACCGCCCAACCAATATAAGCAATCAACGCCATGACACCTACCACCAAAGCAGTGACAATAATCTTGGTCCACTTTTCGCCCCAAACAATAGGCAGCGTGCGACACTCCATCTCACGGTCGCCCTCGATATCCTCGATATCTTTGACCATCTCACGGGCTAAAGTCATCAAGAAAGCAAACACCGCAAAACCACTAAGCCATATATAGAGTTCGCCCACGATAGGAGTGTAAGCAAGCGTTTCGCCATAGAGGTGACGCAGGTGGTCGGCATGCACAATAGCCACCAACAATGGCACTATAGCTGATACAAAAGCCACAATCAGGTTACCGACTAAGAACATACGCTTGTAGCTAGCCGAATAGAACCACAACAGTCCAGGAATGACGATATAGATAAAGAGTAGCGTCCAACTGCGTGCCCACCACGATACGACTCCGCCGCAGACGACACCTACGGCAGTAAGCACCTGGAACATGAGCATAGCCGCATCGCGAGAAATGATGCGAGTGACGACCAAGTCATCGGGGCGATTGATACGGTCGATCTTGACATCGAAATAATCGTTGATGACATATCCCCCCGCAGCAATACATACTACGCTGAGAATCAACAATGTGAGTATCCACCAAGGCATCTGCTCGGAGAATAGCGCACGCTGCAATAGCGGTGTTGCTACCCAATACTCCATCACAAAGAGCAAGATTGCCAAAAAGCCCAAGTTGCCCACACGGAGCAACTTGAGGTAGGGTTTTATTTTCTTAGCTAGATCGTTCACTTTGTTCACTGTTAGATGTTAGACCATAGTATTGCTAGACCGCTACGCTGTTAGATTTTCATCTTCAAGATTACTCCTTTCCAAGCGGGGAGCGACAAGCATACTGGGGTATGCGCATTGAATGGGAAACTATACTCTTCGCCAGTAAGCAGGTCCTTGGCTTTGGCTTCTGCTTGTGCTTCGAGTTGCAGATGCTCGAATGCCTCCTGTGGGATACGCACCTGCATATCCACTTGGCGGTCGTCGAAGTTCAAGATTACCAATAGGGTCTGCTTCTTATACTTGCGGATATAGGCAAATTGCTCGTGCTTGTTAAAGCCCTCGGTTTGGGCATAAGTGAGGTCAAACATATCGCCCTGCGTAATTGCCTTTTCGCTGCGAGCTACGCGCAAGAGTTGGCGATAGAACTGACGCAGATTCTTCTGCTCGTCGTCGAGATGAGCCCCATCGAACTTGCCATGATTGGCCCATGCTTGTAGAGACTTCACGCCCCAATAGTCGAAGATAGTAGTACGACCATCCATACCCGAGAAGCCCTCGGCATCCATACCTTTCTCGCCGAGCTCTTGTCCAGCATACACCATCACAGGGTTAGTACCCAAGGTAGCAGCCACAATCATAGCAGGTTCGGCACACATGCCTCGTCCGCAGAAGAAGCCACTGGCGATGCGCTGCTCGTCGTGGTTCTCCAAGAAATAGAGCATACGGTCACGGATATCGTCCACCTTCTGCCATTGGAGAGTGATACCCTCGGCAGGCCAGTTCTTGCTGGTCACGCCACGCAGGTAGTCATACATACCGACTTTATCGTAGAGGTAGTCAAAACCTGCTGCGAGGTAGTCGCGATAGAGGGTAGGATTATACACTTCGGCAATGAAAAGGATATTAGGATATTCCTTTTTCACTTGTTCAATCGCCCATGTCCAGAACTCGACAGGCACCATCTCTGCCATATCGCAGCGGAAACCATCCACCTGCTTGCTTGCCCAGAAGAGCAAGATATGCAGCATCTTGTGCCAAGTTTCAGGAATAGGGTCAAACTGTTTTTCTCCGCCACCTTGGTAGAAGACGCCATAGTTGAGTTTGACAGTCTCGTACCAGTCGTTGACCGATGGGTTAGCCGAGAAGCAATCGTTGCCCGTAGCACGAGCAGGGTACTCCTCGTAGTCCTGGATATCGAACTGAGGTGCGAACTTCTGACCTGGCATATAGTAGAAGTTGTTGAGCGGAGAGAATGCCCATTCGGGATTATCGTTTGCGCCCAATGCTTCTACGCCACGAGGTTGAGCGGTGGAATGGTATTCGCGTGCCACATGGTTGGGTACAAAGTCGATGATGACATCCATACCCGCTTTGTGGGTGCGCTCAACCAAATCAGTAAACTCCTTCATACGACGACGTTTATCCTCGCACAAGTCGGGATGTACATCGTAATAATCGGTGATGGCATATGGACTACCAGCCAGCCCCTTGACAATACTAGGGGTGTTGTACATGGCAGTGGCATGGCGTATGATACCTGTGTACCACACATGGGTGGCACCCAAATCGTGAATGGCGTTCAATGCCTTGGTTGTGATCGCATTCAGCGTACCGCAACCGTTCTCTTGCATGCTACCTCTATGACGACGCGTTTCGTTGTAGTTGGTAAATGTGCGGGGTAGCAACTGATAAATGATAGGTTTCAAGGTTCTTAATTTTTTGAGGCAGGATTCAAGAACCAAGAGTCAAGACTGGTTTGTCCTTGTTCTTGATTCCTGATTCTTGGTTCAACAATAGTTTCTTAATCTTAAATCAATGCTTGGGTATCGGAAGCAATCATCCACTCTTCATCGGTAGGAATGACACAAACGGTCACCTTGCTATTAGGAGCAGACAGGATAGCTTCTTCACCACGCACTGCATTCTTGCTTTCATCAAATTCTATGCCAAGATAGGTCAAGCCCTTGATGATTTCACCACGTATATAAGCATCGTTCTCGCCGATACCGCCTGCAAACACCAACACATCTACGCCATTCATAGCCGCAGCGTAGGCACCGATGTATTTCTTCACGCGGTAGATGAACATACGACGAGCTAAATCAGCACGTTGGTTACCCTCCTTGACCGCCGCATCAATATCACGTGCATCGCTGGAGATACCACTGACGCCCATCAAGCCAGATTTCTTGTTCATTAAATTGGAGAACTCGGCAGTAGAGAGGTTTTCCTTCTCCATGATATAGGTAGCAGCACCGAGGTCCATATCGCCTGCGCGAGTACCCATCATCAAACCCTCGAGTGGAGTTAAGCCCATAGAGGTGTCCACAGACTGGCCATTCAGCACAGCCGTACAACTACCACCGTTGCCAATGTGCGCAGTGATGACCTTAGTTTGCTTTGGATCCACACCTAAATACTCGCATACGCGTGCGGATACATAGCGGTGGGAGGTACCGTGGAAACCATAACGACGGATGGCGTACTTTTCGTACAACTCATATGGAATAGCATACATATATGCTTCGTCTGGCATGGTTTGGTGGAATGCAGTATCAAATACAGCTACTTGTGGTACACCTGGCAATGCTATCTCAATAGCTTCAATGCCCTTGAGGTTGGCAGGGTTGTGCAATGGAGCGAGCTCTACGCACTTGACAATCATCTCCTTTACCTCTGGGGTAATAAGTACAGACTTGTTGAACTTCTCTCCGCCATGCACTACGCGATGACCAACTGCTTGTATCTCTTCCAAAGAAGCAATGCAACCAATCTTCTCATCAACCAGACTATTCAAAATCAATTGAATACCTACAGTATGCTCTGGCATTGGTTGTTCGATTTTCACTTTCTCGCCATTTGCCAATTTGATTTGCAAGAAAGCATCAGGCAAACCGATTTTCTCTACTCCACCCGATACCATTACTGCATGGGTGTCCATATCAAAAAGTTTGTACTTAATACTGCTACTACCGCAGTTTAATACTAAGATTTTCATGTTTACTTATGTGTTTTTAAGGTTAATATTCGTTTTATTTTGCGCCAATAGCTTGGTTGGCGGTGATGATGACCATTTGCACGATGTCTTGCACTTTGCAGCCACGGCTAAGGTCATTGACTGGTGCAGCAATACCTTGCAAGATTGGTCCTACAGCATCTGCGCCAGAGAAGCGTTCTACTAGTTTGTAACCGATATTGCCTGCTTGCAGGTCAGGGAAAACAAGCACATTGGCTTTGCCGGCTACTGGCGAACCTGGGGCTTTTTGTGCACCTACGCTCTCCACGAGCGCTGCATCCAATTGCAGTTCGCCATCCAACGCCAAGTCTGGTGCCATCTCGTGTGCAATGCGAGTAGCTTCGGTCACTTTGTCCACCAGTTCGTGCTTTGCACTACCCTTGCTGGAGAAGCTGAGCATCGCTACGCGTGGCTCAATGCCTCCGAGTGCTTTGGCAGTCTCGGCTGTGGTCACAGCTATCTCAGCCAACTCTTGTGCAGAAGGACATGGGTTCACTGCGCAGTCGGCAAACACGAGGAAACCATTTTCGCCTAAGTGCTTGGCAGGTGTGAACATAAGGAACGCCCCCGATACAATGTGTACGCCTGGGCGAGTTTTCAAGATTTGGAAAGCTGGGCGGATAGTATCTGCGGTAGTACCACGAGCACCAGCAAGTTCGCCATCAGCATCGCCATTCTTAATCATCAAGCAGCCCAAATAGAGTGGGTCTTTCACCTTCTCAGTAGCTTGCTCAAGGGTCATACCTTTGGCTTTGCGAAGCTCAAAGAGCAGATTGGCATACTCTGGCATCTTAGGGTCAGTAAGCGGGTCGAGGATAGTTAGGTTTTCGCCTTTTAAGATATACCCATATCCTTTCTCCTCAGCCATTTTGTTAATGACGGCTGGGTCGCCAATCAAGATAAGATTGGCAATTTTGTCACGAAGGATGATATTTGCTGCCTCCAATGTGCGAGGTTCGTCGCCCTCAGGCAGCACGATGCGCTGCGGATTAGCTTGCGCGCGCTCAAGCATTTGCTGTAAAATTTCCATATCTTTATTTTATATTATTCGATTATACTCAATGTGTAGGCATAACACCCCAAATAGCCTACAAAGGTACAAAAGAAAAAGCATATTTGCAACAAAAGTACGAAAAAAAGTACTTTTTTCTACGTTTTTCTTTGTCATTTCAAAAAATAGTTGTACCTTTGCAGTCGCATTCTAACAAAGAATGTCATCTTGGTTGTCCTTGCGACAAGCGCATACAATCTGCCAAACGGCAGTAATCACGCAAAATATAAACCAAACTTCGTGAGTTTGGTTTAAGAGGAGGAATCGCGGTCGACTAATGCCGCAGAGCGGCAGTCATTGCGACAAGCGCATTCCGACGAAGGGTCCTGTAGCTCAGTTGGTTAGTAGCACCTGACTCATAATCAGGGGGTCCTTGGTTCAAGCCCAAGCAGGACCACAAAAAATCATCCAGAAGACTGGATGATTTTTTTATGTTTTTTTAGAACACATACTTTGGAGAAGTGTATTCTAACGCGGTGGAAGTGGCGGGATTCGAACCCGCGTCCAAACAAGGAACCAATATGCTTTCTACACGCTTATCTTGGCCTTCGTTTTCGAGCAACGGCAAGACCCAAGCCACCAACCATTGCCTTATCTGCTAAATCTCATTCTTGTATCGCAGCCTACAAGAACCAGCCCTGATATTTCCGCACCGCTTGATCCTATCAGCCTCTGGGCATTGGCTTGGAGCGATGTCTCGGTTCAGCACCTTGTGCCGAAACTAGGCGAATCTACTATACTTCGATTACGCAGCGAGAGCTACAGTATTGTTGCCAGTTATAATGGCGAACCCGATTAACGAGCGGTGTTCATACTCGGCGTGCTTACATACCTGTTCTACCTGCTGTCAAAACCAAACACCCCCATTCTGTAACAATGTGTAGAACAAATTGCGTGCAAAGGTACAACAAAAAATGCACATTTGCAAAATTATCGAACAATATTTTCATAAAACGACGGAAAATATCTAAAAAAAATACTCCCTACGCTCAAAATTTGCGAAGGGAGTGTTCAATGTTCTACAACTATTATTTCTTGGTAGTTTTTTTAGCACAAGATTTCTTTGGAGCTTCTGCTTTGGCAGTTTTCTTTGCCTCTTTTAGTTGTTGCTCGAGCTTTTCAATCTCCTTCTCCTGGTTTTGAATGGTCTTGAGCAATTCATTCAGCTCCTCGTTCTCAATAGTAGTTGGGTATTGCTCGTCCACACGTTGGAGGAAGTCAGAAAGCACATTCATATAATTGATGAATGCATCGTATGCCGACTCATAGTGGCTTGCGCCAGCATCGATGTGATTCATATAGTGCAAGTAGTTGACATCTTGCAATAGCAGCCAGTCGTGCTTCAATTGTTTGTCTTTGCACAAGTGCACACGCTCAGCCACAGCAAATAATTTTTGCGTGGCTTCATTTTGCAGGTCGTTACCGGTATAGACACTCAAGTCTTTAGCCTCACCAGCCCATGTGATAGGATATGGAGCAACTATTACATCTTTAGCGGCTAACTTCTTTGCCGCCTCCGATGGAGTCATGAAGCCAATTCCATATTCCAATGCAAAGTAGGGCAATGCCTTGAGGAAATCAAAGATACCAGTCATCGCATGTTGGCGAATACCGAAAGTGTCAGCTCCCACCCAAATGTTTACCACTTGCTCATCTTCAGGCAAAGCAGCTAGTTGTTGGGTATATTTCTCTGCGTCCATAGGATAGTTATGCCAATTAGGGTCAGCAAAATGGAAGGCCAACTCATCGCTTAAGTTACCATTGCGGAGCAACATCTTCATCTTTGGTGCAGAAGCACTACTATACACATAGTTTGGACTCTTCCAGCTCAGCACATGCTTGGCACCTTCGGTCATCACGGTCTTGTAGCCTTGTTGGTACAAAGAAATCGCGATTTCATCGCTATAAATGAGCTCTGTGTTGCAGATGGTAGTGGATACCTGTCCAAAGAGTTCCTTCACCATTGCTTGTTGCAGTTGCAATTGTTCGGCTGCCTCGGTTTCGCTATAGACAGTCGCCAATGATTGGCTATAAGGAGTAGCCACAAACTCCACACAACCAGTATCAGCTAACTCCTTGAGCAAGTCTATCATCTCTGGAGCAAACTGCTGGAACATCTCCAGCATCACACCACTCACACTCAGTGCGCAACGGAAATTCTTCTTCGACAGACGAATCATCTCTTTTATCGTCTGACATAGTGGCATGTAAGAAGTGTTGACAAGCCAATTAACATGCTCTTCGCTTTGCATGTCATCATAGTAATAATGATCTTGACCAATCTCAAAAAAACGATAACGCTTCATTCTGTAAGGAGCGTGCATCTGAAAGCAAAAACAAATATTTTTCATGACTTATAGTATTTTCAAATTTATAATTCTTATTTCTTTATCCCCAACCTAACACCATATTGTAGATGCGACGCACTTTCAGTCCAGCGTCATACCACTTGATGTTGTTTACCTCGTCGCGACCTAACTCGCGCAGCGACTTATACATAGCAGGATACTTCACAATCGCATAGATGGCATCTGCCATGGCGTCGATATCCCAATAATCGGTTTTGATTGCATGTGACAGAATCTCTGCGCAACCAGATTGGTGGGAAATGATGGATGGACAACCTACTTGCATCGCTTCCAATGGCGAAATACCAAATGGCTCACTTACACTAGGCATGATATATACATCGGAGTCTGCCAGCACCTCTTGTACTTGACGACCGCGCATGAATCCAGGGAAGTGGAACTTATCCGAGATGCCGCGCTGTGCTACTAGGTCAATCATCTTATTCATCATATCACCGCTACCTGCCATAACGAAGCGGACTCCGTCTGTCTTCGCCAATACTCGAGCTGCTGCCTCCACAAAATACTCGGGACCTTTCTGCATCGTGATACGACCTAGAAAAGTCACTAACTTGTCTTTGCGGTCATGTTTCACGAATTCATCGGGGTTAGCTAGTGGCTCTACTGCATTATGTACAGTGCTCACTTTGTCTGGATTTTGACCATATTTCTCAATCACCGTGCGACGAGTAAGTTCGCTTACGCACATGATATGATCTGCCTCGTCCATACCCCTGCGCTCAATGGCATATACCGTAGGGTTGACATTACCTCGACTACGATCAAAGTCAGTAGCGTGTACGTGAATTACAAGAGGCTTGCCTGATATTTGCTTAGCAAACACACCAGCAGGGTAGGTAAGCCAGTCATGACTGTGGATTATATCAAACTGCAATGCGGAAGCCAGCACACTAGCTACCGCTTCGTAGTTGCCTATTTCTTCGAGCAGATTGTCAGGATAACGACCAGAAAAGCCTACACAACCAAGATCATCTGTTCCGATGCGTGAATAATCATAGTGAATATTATTACGCAAGTGATAAAATTCTTCAGGCGACATTTTGCCTTCCATGCGTTGACGTACATAATCGTAGCCATTTTCTTTCCACACGATAGGTACACTGTTTGCGCCAATGATACGCAAGAATGATTGATCTTCATCGCCCCATGGTTTGGGAATTACAAAAGTGATTTCCATATCCTCTTGTTGCGCCATTCCGCGAGTCAATCCATAACTCGCTGTTCCCAATCCACCAAGAATATGAGGTGGGAATTCCCAACCGAACATCAATGCTTTCATTTCGCTTCGTATTGTTTTAAGGTGTTACATACTTCAATTACAGATGCCACGCTAGGAGCATAACTCATACCACCATGTCCCTTGAATGGTGGGTTACCGTCGTACAATTCATTTAGTGTACCAATACACAATTCACTCATTTCCGCCTCATAACCAGTTAAAAGACGACGAATAAAACTCTCTCCCGAATGTTGATATACTTTCAAATATGCTATTGCATAGGCTGCTATTGTCCATGGCCATACAGGACCATTGTGAAAGTTTCTGTCACGCTCCAACTGACCGCCAATATACTCTGGACGATAACTCCCGCTCTTTGGCGAGATAGTACGCAAACCCTTAGGCGTGTATAATTCCTTCGTACAGATATCTACCACTGCTTTGCATTGGCGTCGGTCTAATGGCGAATATGGCAACGATGCGGCGATAATCTGATTAGGACGCACCTCGTTGTTGTGATAGTCGCCATCAACATAGTCATCTAGATACATCCCATTCCAGAAAGTCTTGATAAAACTGTCCTTCGTAATCTCCGCTTGATATTCCATCAAATCCGCAATCTGTTCCTTGCCAAGTTGACGTTGAATGCCAGCCGTAAAGAGCCTTGCATTATACCATAGTGCATTAATCTCCACCACATACCCAGTGCGAGGGGTAATTGGACGACCATCCTCCACCGCATTCATCCATGTGGCAGGACACTCCTTACCGTTTACCCACAAGAGACCGTTGTTGTGCAAGAATAAGCGAGGATGTTGCTGCCTGCGAATAAATAACATGATATCAATAATAAGCTGACCATACAATCGGGTCACCTCCTCAAGCGAAGTATAAGCGGCATATTCTTGTAACGCATGGATAAACCATAGCAATACATCTGGTTCATCCATTCCCACCAACTTACACGCTTTGCCTTCCATAAAGTTACGAACCTCTTCTACCGCTGTCTTATTCACAATTGCATCCCAATATTCTGGACGACCGATTCCCATTGTACATCCGGGCATAGCCAAGAACTCCTCACGAGCCGAAGCGCTGAACCAAGGGTAGCCAGCCAGCAGGTAGCACTTGTCGCCCTCTCGCTTGTAGAACTGCGAAGCAGCATTCTTCAGACTACCAAACATTGTATCACGAGCACTGCGACGCTTCAACTCCTTATCCCACAATGCTTTCAATGTCTTAGGATTTACTTCACTAATACCTGCTGCAAAAATCACGCTTTCACCTTTCTTCATTGGCATCTCAAACCATCCTGGCACTAACTGATCCTCCTTATAAGAAAAGCCCCGCTCCAACTCTTTCATATACTCAATCCCCTTGTACCATGAAGGCGCATGTGTATAATCTACTTTCTTCGAACATTGCATGTACAACTCAGGGAACGACTCATACATTCTTGCTGCACGACCATTTGCCACTTCACGCATGTCTGAATTGGCAATGTTATTCTCGTGAGTCAATTCATTCGTATTGCGGTATGCTAAGAATGGCTTGAGTCGCAGTGTTGTGGGCGAATGTGCTTCTACAAGCGTATAGCGAATCAATACGCGCGGCTCAAAACTTACCAACATACGTTCCTTGGTCAGGATTACGCCGCCTACACGATAAGTCGTCTTGCTAATAATCTCACAATCAAACTCACGAATGTACTTATGCCCATTCGGCATATAGATATTCTCACCATATTGATGAATACCTAAGTTAAACTCCGCTCCGTGTTGGATTACTGTCTCGTCCAAACTGCCTAATAGCACATAGTTCCCTGCTGGAAGAGGCGCACCCAAAGGCAACACCAACTGACCATGGTACTTGCGCGTATTGCAGTCTACCAGTGTAGTTGAGTTATAAGCTCCCGCACGGTTGGTGCGAATCATCTCCTTACTCAAACTACGCTCCAAATTGATTAATAATGTCTTGTCAAAATTCAAGTAACTCATATATCCTTGCCTTTAAACTTTTAATTTACACCTTTCATTTGTCACTTAGTTGTACTTCCCACCAAATTTCATTTCAGCATCAGCATAAAACTGACGAATTTGTTGTTCATCTCCACGCTTGCATATCAGCAATACACCATTCGCCTCTGCTACTACACAATCCTCCAAACCCTGTATCACAGCCAAGTGCCCACTAGGCAAAGTCACGATATTTCCGCGACTATCATAGAAGATTGCATCCGAATGTAGCACCACATTCGCCGATTCATCCTTCTCACTCAGTTCATACAACGATCCCCAAGTTCCCAAATCACTCCATCCAAAATCACTTGGCATCACATACACATTCTGTGCTTTTTCCATCAAACCATAGTCTATTGAAATGCTTGGACAAGTCGGGAACATATCTTGAATAAACGCGTCTTCCTTATCCGTACCCATCATATCTTCACCTAAAGCAAACTTCTGAGCCAATTCTGGCATATGCTCATGCAGGGCAGAAATTATCGCGCGCATATTCCATATAAAAATACCCGAATTCCACAGAAAATCGCCGCTTTCAACAAACTTTCTTGCCACATCCAAACTTGGCTTCTCTGTAAATGCTTTCACCTTACACAATGAATCCGTTGCACTACCACTATCCTCCACACTCATCTGTATATACCCATATCCAGTTTCTGGACGAGTTGGCATCATTCCCAGCGTCACCAACGCATCATTCTTCTCTATAAAATTAAAGCATCTCACAATAACATCTCTGAATTTATCCTCTTGCAATATCAAATGATCGCTCGCTGCCACCACTATATTCGCATGCCGACCTTTAGCCATCGCCTTTATTCTTGCCATTGCATATGCTATGCACGGAGCTGTATTTCTGCGAGCCGGCTCACACAACACTTGACTCGCTCGTAAATCAGGGATTTGCTCTAGTACTTGATCGCGATAAACAACATTAGTAACTATCAAGATGTTTTCAATCGGTACTATCGGACGGAACCTATCAATAGTCATCTGCAACAAACTACGCCCCGTACCGAAGAAATCCAAAAACTGCTTGGGTTTTTCATTGCGACTAAAAGGCCAAAAACGACTACCTACGCCACCAGCCATAATCACACAATAATTGTTTTCTTTCATGATATACTATTTATTCATTTTTTTACATTCAACAGCCTGCAAAGATACAACTTTTTTTTCAATCCACCAACTCTTTTGCCGTTTATTTTCCTCAACATGTTGTAAAACATTTTATTCGCCTATCACTACTCCCTTTTTCCACACACCATCCTATACCAACCTATACAACACTACACCATCCTATACAACTCTCCACAATCCTATATAATAATTAGTGATTAGTTAGTCATTAGTTAGTTATTAGTTAGTTATTAGTTAGTTATTAATATATCTTTAAGCAAGTTTTCAGCAATCATATCCCACTTTTCAAATTTTCTCTTGCATAATTCACAAAAAAATCGTACCTTTGCGTGCCGAAATATTTGATATGAAAAAAACAGCCATCATACTACTCATGACATCAGTTCTATTTATGTCATGCCAACGCAGAGCCGTGCCAAAACCAATCGGTTACTTCCGCATTGCCATTCCTGACACAGCATACTCCATGACACAACTCACCAAATACCCATACTCTTTTCGTTTGTCCAACAATGCATACATTAAGGACACACTCGTTGACGGAGAGAAATTTTGGATTGACATCCAATACCCTACGCTCAATGCCACCATCCACTGCAGCTACAAACCAATCCAAAACAACTTTCGTACACTTGCAAACGATGCGCATGAGTTTCTCTACAAGCATACGACGGTTGCATCCGCTATTCCAATACAAGAGTTCGCTAACCCCGACAAACATGTGTGGGGACTCTTTGTTCAATTGCATGGAAACACTGCCACACCTATGCAGTTCGTTCTAACTGATTCCACCAAACATTTCTTCCGCGGATCCGTATATTGCAACTGCATCCCTAACCAAGACTCGCTTGCTCCAATTTACAATTACCTCAGCAAAGATGTACGCGTGATTATGGAATCTATGACATGGCAGTAACATGAATATTCTATCACACATAATAACACACAAACAACAAGGCTCTCCCTTGCTAGCCGTTCTTATCGACCCTAACAAGCAAGATGCATACACTTCTATATTACCATTTCTTCACGAGGTAAATCTAATTTTTGTAGGAGGCAGCACTGGCCAATCCATCGAACCATGCATCGCGTCTATACGACAATACACCCAAGCACCTATCGTTCTTTTTCCCGGAAACATCGCACAATTCTCACCTAACGCAGATGCTTTACTTTTTCTATCCCTACTCAATGCACATACCGCTGATATGCTCATCACTCCGCACATCCAAATAGCACAACAAGTTATTCAGTCTGGCATCGAATCCATCCCAATGGGATATATACTTATAGATGGGGAACACAAAAGTTCCGTTGAAATCGTGTCAAATTGCACGCCCATACCTCAACACAACATCGAAAAAATCATCTCCACTGCACTTGCTGGACAACTACTTGGCAAACAACTCATCTACCTCGAGGCGGGAAGCGGAGCCCAAAAGCCAGTATCCACCGACATCATACATGCCGTACACCAACAATTGCATGTACCGCTCATCGTAGGTGGCGGCATACGCACACCTCAAGCAATGATACAAGCATTCGATGCAGGAGCAGATATCGTAGTTATTGGCAATCATTTCGAACAATATCCTCAACAATTACCTCTATTCATCCATACACTATCTCATTATGAACACAACCGTGCAAGATGATGAACGCTATATGCGTATGGCCCTAGCAGAAGCCAAATTAGCACTCGCACAAGGCGAAGTGCCTATAGGTTGTGTGATAGTAGCAAATGGACAAATCGTTGGACGAGGACACAACCTCACCGAAACACTCGATGATGTCACCGCACATGCTGAAATGCAAGCTATCACTGCAGCAGCCAATACACTAGGAGGTAAGTACCTCTCACAATGTACTTTATATGTCACTGTTGAACCATGCATAATGTGCGCTGGAGCAATAGGCTGGGCACAAATCAAGAAAGTCGTCTTTGGCGCAAACGATGAAAAACGAGGATTTACCATTTACGCGCCTAAAGCATTGCACCCAAAATGCACGATTTTATCGGGCATTTTAGAAACAGAATGTCGCGAATTAATACAGTCATTTTTTGTCAATAAAAGATAAATCATAATTCCTAATTCAATTTGCATAAATCATGAAAGCTTCCATCCGAACGATTATTCAAATCTCTTCACTTGCCACATTAGCCGCATTGTGCATATACCTATTCCCTCGTTACACCAATCCGTTTAAATACCATTTTGAGATTGGACAACCTTGGGGATATAGTTTGGTCACAGCAGAATACGATTTTCCTATTTACAAGCCAGAAGCACAATTGGAAAAGGAATACGCACAAGCCATGTTGGATTATACACCTTGCTATACCCTTGACACACAAGCAATGCAATCCGACTTATACATCGTTCCTATTCAAGAGATGGAACGCATACAACAAACAAATTGTACGCACATCTCTATCATCAGTAACCGTATATCCACCCTCATCGCTATTGATGAAATTTATACCCCAAAAACAGCATACCAACTCACAAAGAAAGAGTTAGTACCAAACCTATCCTACGATTCTATCACTTCGTTAAATATTAAAAATAATATTCTATCCAATATTTCACTTACTCACGGAGTAGTACAAACTGGCGAAAAAATCATTGACACAGGCGAAATCGTAACCGAGGATAAGTACCAACAACTCATATCACTCCGCCGTGCTATGGGAGATAAGAGCATTTCCAAACGCCAAACACACTACTCAATGATTGGTAGTAGTCTTTGCATCGTTTTGCTATTAACGGTTTTCTTCCTCTATCTCAAAACATACCGACGCAAACTCCTAGATAAACTCCGACACGTATTTTTCTTCACCATATTGATGGGTATCATCATCGCTGTTGCTGCGTTCGTACTGCGTTATGCTCCCACTGGATTTATATACATTGTTCCATTTACGTGGTGTCCCATTATTGCACGTGTTTTCTATGACTCTAGGACCGCCATTTTCGTGCATCTGATTACCACTTTCATTGTATCACTTGCCGTACCTGCTCCATATCTCTTTATACTTATTCAATTTATTGTGGGCGTTATTGCCGTCATTAGTTTGCGCGATATGACACAACGAGCACAACTAGCACAAACTGCTGCTTTTATCCTCATTTCTTATAGTGTCCTTTATACAGCAATTACAATGCTAATGGCTGGCGATATTAGCGACATCGACTACAGATATTATATTTATTTTGTCATCAATGCTATACTTGTTATTTGCTCTTATGGATTAATATTCCTCTTCGAACGTTGCTTCGGTCTAATCAGCAATATTACCCTAGTAGAGCTAACTAATGTTAATTCCAACCTCATGCTTGCCTTTGCAGAGAAAGCACCTGGAACCTTCCAACATTCACTTCAGGTTAGCAACCTTGCTACCGAAGCAGCCAAACGAATCGGAGCCAAAGTACTACTTGTACGAACTGGCGCATTGTACCACGATATAGGAAAAATGAGCCATCCGAATCATTTCATCGAAAATCAAACAGATGTCAACCCGTTACAATCAATGACTACATCCGAAGCTGCAAAACAGATTATTAGCCACGTAGAAGAGGGAGAGCACATCGCACGAAAGCATCATCTTCCCGAAGTCATCGTGCACTTTATTCGTTCACACCATGGCACTTCCGTCACACGATACTTCTATAACACTGCAGTGAATGAAGCCATTGCAAACGGAAAAACCATAGCAGATGTACACAAAGAAGATTATACATATCCTGGACCGAAACCTTCTACCAAAGAAGCAGCTATCTTAATGATGGCGGATGCCATAGAAGCACGATCGCGCACGCTTAACGACCTCACAGAGCAATCAATCTCTGACATGGTTGACCAAATGATTGATACACAAGTCGCTGATGGACAATTTTCAGAAACCGTACTATCATTCAAAGATTTAGAGGATATTCGTGATGTCTTCAAGCAAAAACTCATCGAAATTAACCATCACCGCATCTCATACCCAACAATCAGTCAATAACCTAATACAATTACTACCATACATTACATCATGCCACACAATGCCAAGCTATATCTCGCCCCAATGGAGGATGTCACCGATCCTGCCTTTCGCCTGCTTTGCAAGCGATTCGGAGCTTCGCGTGTATACACCGAATTTGTCAACGCGGATGCCCTCGTGCGTGATGTGGCATCTACCACTCGCAAACTACAAATCAGTGACGAAGAACGACCTGTTGCTATCCAAATTTACGGACGCGAACCCGAAAGCATGGCAGACGCAGCGCGTATTGTGGAGCAAGCGAAACCCGACTTCATCGATATTAATTTCGGTTGCCCCGTCAAAAAAGTAGCTGGCAAAGGTGCAGGAGCTGGACTCCTAAAAGATATTCCCAAGATGCTTGACATTACGCGTGCCGTAGTAAATGCAGTACATACCCCCGTCACTGTCAAAACACGACTTGGTTGGGACGATAACAATCGCATCATTACCGACATTGCTGAACCGCTACAAGACTGCGGTATCACCGAACTAGCCATCCATGGCCGTACACGCTCACAAATGTACCGAGGCGATGCAGATTGGTCACTCATCCGAGAGGTTAAAAACAACCCTCGAATACATATCCCAATCATCGGTAATGGAGATATCACCACACCTGAGCAGGCCAAACATGCCTTCGATGAATTCGGGGTAGATGCTATTATGGTAGGACGTGCTACCTTTGGCTGTCCTTGGATTTTCGAAGACATGCAACATTATCTCTCCACTGGAGAATTACTTCCGCCACGCTCCATGCGATGGTGCGTGGACATACTCAAGGAACATGTACTCCGTAGCATCGAATGGATTGGAGATGAGCGTAAAGGTATCGTACACAGTCGTCGTCATTTTGCCGCTTCGCCTGCTTTCAAATGTTTGTATGACTTCCGACAAACGCGCATCGCACTTCTTAGGGCAGAAACAAAGGCAGAAGTATTCCAAATTATGGATGAAATTGTAGAAAAGTGGGGATGAATAAGGGATTGTTGTATTTTTTTTGAAAAATATTTGGTCAGTTCAAAAAAAAGCAGTACCTTTGCGCCGCATTTCGATTTTATGAGTGCAAGTTTGGTACCTTGCCCGAGCGGTTAGGGATCGGTCTGCAAAACCGGGGACGGCGGTTCGAATCCGCCAGGTACCTCCAAGAAGCCGCTAACAAAGCGGCTTCTTTGTTTAATAACTATCCGGATTTTCCGGAAAGACCGGGTTACCCAGATTTTTACGCAATGAAAGAAATAGAAGAAATAACAAGTCAGGAGTACAAATATGGTTTCACCACCGACGTTGAAACCGACATTATTCCCGTGGGATTGAATGAAGATGTCATTCGCCTCATCTCTGCCAAAAAGAATGAGCCAGATTGGCTGCTTGAGTTCCGCCTTAAAGCCTATCGCAAGTGGCTAACCATGCCACACCCAAATTGGGCACACCTGAATATACCTGAGATTGATTTTCAAGCTATTTCTTACTACGCCGCACCTAAGACCCATACTGGGGAAGAAAAGAAAGAGATCGATCCCGAACTCATGAAGACTTTTGACAAGTTGGGTATTCCTCTTGAAGAGCGCGCTGCTTTGGCGGGCAACATGGCGGTGGATGCAGTCATGGACTCTGTATCGGTCAAAACTACTTTTCGCGAAACACTTGCAGAAAAAGGTATCATATTCTGCTCCATCTCAGAAGCAGTACAAGAGTATCCTGAGTTAGTCAAGCAATACCTCGGTTCTGTTGTTCCAGCCAACGATAATTTCTATGCAGCACTCAATTCGGCTGTTTTCTCTGATGGCTCGTTCGTTTATATTCCTAAAGGTGTTCGATGCCCTATGGAACTCAGTACTTATTTCCGCATCAACGCTGGTAATACCGGCCAATTCGAGCGCACGCTCCTTGTGGCTGATGAAGGCGCCTACCTCAGTTACCTAGAGGGTTGCACCGCCCCTATGCGCGATGAGAATCAATTACACGCGGCTATCGTGGAGATTGTAGTACACAAAGATGCTGAGGTCAAATACTCCACCGTACAGAACTGGTATCCTGGCGATAAAGAAGGAAAAGGTGGTATTTACAATTTCGTTACTAAACGTGGTATTACCCACGAGAATGCTCGCCTAAGCTGGACACAAGTAGAAACGGGTTCTGCTATCACGTGGAAATACCCAAGTTGTATTCTCAAGGGGGATAATTCCAGCGCGGAGTTCTATTCCGTGGCGGTGACCAACAATTATCAACAAGCCGATACAGGAACAAAGATGATTCATATCGGCAAGAATACACGCTCACGAATAATCAGCAAAGGTATATCTGCTGGACAAAGTCAAAACGCCTACCGTGGATTAGTGCGTGTGATGCCTAATGCAGAGAATGTACGTAACTATAGCCAATGCGACAGTCTATTACTTGGCGATAAATGTGGTGCGCATACTTTCCCTACCATGCGCATACAAAATCCAACGGCTATCATTGAGCACGAAGCTACTACTAGCAAAATCAGCGAAGACCAACTCTTCTACTGTCAGCAACGCGGTATTGGTGTGGAAGACGCTGTCGGGTTGATCGTTAATGGATATGCCAAAGAGGTTATGGATAAGTTGCCTATGGAGTTTGCCGTAGAGGCGCAAAAACTCTTGCAGGTTAGTCTAGAAGGTTCGGTCGGTTAATCGAACAAAGTCGGCGAGTCGTTATCAAAACGCTTTAAGATATTCCTCATTAAGGTCTCACGAATCAACCGTGAGCGATTGCTCACTGTATATTGTTCGCAATAACGCTCCAATGCACGCATCTCACTGTCATTCAGAAGGATAGACACTCTATTCTTGCGAGGTGCTGATTTGCCATGATATTTCTTAACTGATTTCATCGCGTTTTTCCTCTATCAAAAGTGAATTGCTAACCTCACTGCTAAGGTAATGAAGTTCACTCCCATATAGTTGGTATAATCTTTTTGCTCATTAGTGTCAGGATTTACAATCATCTGTACTACTTCTGTTTTCGCCTGTTGCCAATCTGTGCTTATGCCTAATGCAATACTTGTATCATGATCTATCTTATAATGCCATCCCACATTTGCTCCCGCACATATTCCACCTTGCGTCTTGCGATTGGCTGAAAAACTATATCCTACATTTACTCCCACAATTGGAGCATGTTTCTCACTATTCAAGATTGTTGAGAAAAAAAACTGTAGTGGTATAAAGGAATATGTTTGGTCAGTAAATATCATTGCCTTATATCCGACCTCACCACCTACGAACATCTGTTTCTCCTCCAAAAGATTGGCACCAATCTTCAAACTTGCACCTACATTACCACCCCAACCCATATATGGCACATACACCCCTCCTCCTACTGTTTGGGCACACACAGCTACATGCTTGAACTGATCCTCCGCATCTCTCTTCTCCTGTGCTGGCTCACTCACATGTTCATCTTGTTTAACATCAAGCACCTCACTCATCGGATATTGATACCGCATGCCATTAGTAGCGCGTATAATCACAACATCTTCGTTTTGCAACACAATGTCACCTTTTACACTTTGACCAGATTGTAGCACCACCACTTCTGCCATTGATAACGATGAAAACAGAAACAAACAAACAGACAATATGTATTTCTTATGTCTCAAAATTTTATGCCACACGTTTGGTCTGCAAAGGTACAAAAAAAAATGTATATGTGCAAGAAAAAAGCTTTTTTATTGCTATAGGCTACATTTTTTGCAGTAGCTTCGGGTGAATGTTCCTCCTTATTTCCCTCTTATATGCCTCTTATCTGCCACCTATCTACATAGGAACTTCATAGGGACTTCATAGGAAGTTCATAGGAACTTCGCCCTGTTTTCACCGATAGACAACCCTGATTTCCAGCACCTTTCGCCAACCCTCCACCCACAAAAAAACGCACCTCTTTCAAAGTACGTTTCTCCGTTCATTTTATGCAGGCATCTACAATTCCCCTTTCTCCGCTTTATTTTCCTCGTCTAATTCGGACATTTCTTCAATATGACGAATCATCTCATCCAATTCGTTGATTACCTTCTTGTTTTGTCGGAAGCCGATTATTCCGCCTACCAAGCCACCAATAACCCCACCAGACATCATGCCAATCACCATTGCTGTATCTTTCACTTCTGCGGCATACTCCAAGCCAAGCCAAGTCATCCAAACAAGTATCATAGGCAGGGCGATGTATTTCCAATTCTTGTACACTTTCTGCAAACGATGAGCTTGTTTGGCTACTCGCAGCAGGTCGCCATTGGCAATTTCGTTCGAATTCACCCAACTATGAGAGACCCAAGTGGCTGCAATGCAGAACATCATCATAGCGGTAGTTCCAATCAAAAACCAAGTACTCAGCCCCATTTGGTAGAAAACAAAATTACCAAAAGTAATGACAAACAATCCACATAATCCAGAAATCCAACCATTTTTATTCACTACTTTCATCTTTTGGCTCAAAACATCCCGAATCAGACGGTCGTTTACCACTTCTTGCTTATTCAACTTCTCTTTCAGCGCAGCCAGTTGCTCGCGCATTTCTTGCAATTCATCCATAATATATAATTCGTTAAAGGTTAATGGTTACTGTTTCTTCAATTCTTCGCGGATACGAACCAAGCGCACCGACACATTTTTGGCACTGATACCTACAATTTCCCCGATTTCATCGTAACTCAGGTTCTCCAACCACAGCATAATAATCGCCCTGTCAAACACGCCCAACCGATGGATTCGCTTGTAGAGCATCTGTATTTGGTGCATATCTTTGTCGGTTTCATCGAACAAATCAATATTCACATCCAGCTCGATATGCTCTCCGCGCCTTTTCTCTTTTCTGTCCATGGAGATGCAGGTGTTCATTGTTACACGATAAATCCATGTCTCAATCTTACTCTCGTTGCGAAATTTCTTAAAGCCCTGCCACAGATGAATCAATGTCTCTTGGAAGAGATCATCTATCTCATCTTTGTCTTTGGAGAACATATAGCAGATACTGTATATCGTGCTTTTGTGCTCCTTGACGAGGGCTGCAAATTCTTTTTCTTCTTGTTTCATATCCTATCTGTTTTATGCTTTTGCCCTTTAGACGTAGCACATACATGATTTACTACAATATTCTTTACTTTTTTTCAAATATTTTGCAAAGATACGCTAAAATTTGCGTATTTGCAAAAATTATTGTAACTTTGCACCCGATATTAAACAATGGATTCCCATAGCGAAGCGTCCAATAGGTGGAACGCCGTCCTATAGCCCGCAGGGCGTCCAATAACCAATATCCAATAACCAATAGCCCAATGGGCGTCCAATAACCAACCAATAAATATGTTTATCATCGGCATTGCGGGCGGTACCGGCTCAGGAAAAACAACCGTGGTACGCAAACTCATAGAGCGCCTTCCAAAGGGCGAAGTCGTAGTCATCCCACAAGACTCTTATTACAAAGACAGCAGCCACGTGCCTGTTGAAGAGCGTCAAAACATTAATTTTGACCACCCTGATGCTTTTGAATGGCCTCTACTTGCCAAACACATTGAGCAGCTCAAGAATGGGCAAGCCGTAGAGCAACCCATCTACGACTATATTACCTCTTCACGTTTGCAAGAAACGGTACACGTTGAGCCTAAGGAAATCATTATCGTTGAGGGCATTATGGCGCTCCGCGACTATCATCTCCGCCAACAAATGGACCTTAAGATTTTCGTTGATGCTGATGCCGATGACCGTCTCATACGCGTAGCGAAGCGCGATATAGTGGAACGCGGGCGTACAATCGAAGCGGTGATGGAACGCTACCAACGTGTATTGAAACCTATGCACGAGCAGTTTATCGAGACTTGCAAACGCTATGCGGATGTGATTATTCCACAAGGTGGACACAACAACGCCGCCATTAATATGCTCGTGAAGTTTATCAAACAAGAGCTCAAAGAAAAAGCCCATAACCAATAACCAGTAGCCCGCAGGGCGTCCAATATCCAATAGCCCAACGGGCGTCTAATAGGCGGAACGCCGTCCAATAGCGAAGCGTCCACTAAATAACCATGCTCTATCTCCAACTCTTCTGGACATATCTCAAGATTGGTACTTTCACAATAGGTGGAGGGTATGTAATGCTATCCATGATTGAGCGTGAAATTGTGGATCGCAAAGGTTGGATAGACCGTGAAGAGTTCATGAATATGATTGCTCTAGCACAAGCAGCACCAGGACTTATTGCGGTGAATTCGGCGATTTTCATCGGTTGGCGCATTGGCGGTTGGCGAGGTGTGATTGCCACCGTGTTAGGAGCAGTACTGCCCTCTTTCCTCATTATTTTAGCGATAGCCATGGTCTTTCAAAATTACAAAGACCTACCCGCAGTAGAGGCCGTATTCAAGGGCATTCGCCCTGCGGTTGTAGCACTGATTGCCGCTCCGCTCATCCGTATGGCATATAGTGCCAAAATAACATGGGCTACCGCCATCATTCCTATTGCAGGTGCCCTACTGATTTGGCTCGGCGGTCTGTCCCCCGTATGGATAATTCTTGTAACTGTAGTAACAACTCTGTTATACACTTACCTCAAAGAGAGAAAAACCACTAAACAGTAGCGAAGCGTCCACTAAACACTAAACAAATATGATATACCTGCAATTATTTCTCAGTTTCCTAAAAATTGGACTCTTCGGCTTTGGCGGTGGATTGGCGATTTTCTCGCTTATTCAGCACGAGATTGAAGTGCATGGTTGGATGACGCAAGAGGAGTTTGTGGACATTTTAGCGATAAGTCAAGTAACCCCTGGGCCAATTGGCATCAATTGTGCAACGTATGTCGGATATACCGCCACAGGAAATATTTGGGGTAGTTTATTGGCGACAATAGCCATTATAATCCCTAGTCTAATTATCATGCTCAGTATTTGCAAGGTGTATTTTGTCATAAGTACTCGATTTCAACACAACATTTACTTCAATCGCACCATGCATATGTTGCGACTATCCGTTTTAGGAATGATCGGAGCAGCAGCATTACTATTGATGAAACCTATCAACCAACCATCGGTTAGTTTCATAGATTGGCGCAGTTGGCTCATTTTTGGCTTAGTATGCCTATTCACCATCCTGCCAATGTTTATCAAACACTCCAATTCTAACGAAAAAAAATGCACCACTTTTATAAAAAAAATGCTTCACACTATTTCGCATCCTATTCTATTGATTATTCTAGCAGGACTCGCAGGATACTTCGTATATATATGATCACATTATGCGCCACACGCTATGTTTGGCGCATTTTTGCAAAAATTCGGAGTATTTTCTTGGTTATTTGCTTTTTTTGTTGTACCTTTGCACTCGATTTTGAAATTGGCGTTTTGTGCGCACTTTGAAACATTTATAATAAACTAGTTTATAATTATGATTAACTCTCAAGACGTAAAGAACGGCGTATGTATCCGCATGGACGGCCGTTTGTATTTTGTAATTGACTTCCTGCACGTTAAGCCAGGAAAAGGTAACACCATTATGCGTGTGAAATTCAAAGATGTAGTTGATGGTCGCGTATTGGAGCGTCGCTTCAATATCGGCGAGAAATTGGAGGATGTTCGCGTAGAGCGTCGTCCATATCAATACCTCTACAAAGAAGGTGAGGACTATATCTTCATGAACCAAGAGACTTTTGAGCAAGTGCCTATCGGTCACGACCTTATCACTGGTGTAGATTTCCTCAAAGAGGGCTTTGTTTGCGACGTTGTATCTGACGCTTCTACCGACACTATCCTCTTTGCTGAGTTGCCAACCAAAGTAGAGTTGGTGATCTCTTACACCGAGCCAGGTCTCAAAGGCGATACCGCTACCAACACCCTCAAACCTGCTACTCTCGAGACAGGTGCTGAGATCCGCGTACCTCTCTTCTGCAACGAAGGTGAGACTATCCGCGTAGATACCCGCGATGGTAGCTACTGCGAGCGCGTTCGCTAATCGTATTAGTTTTGGTCTAATGTGGACAACAATACTACACCACACTACACCATTCTAAACAATACTACACAATGCAAAAAGTTTCAAAGGTTTCAAGCATTTAGTACTGAAGCCCTTGAAACTTTTTTCGCCTCTAACCAATAACCCATAGCCCCGACGGGGCGTCCCATATCCAATATCCGAAAAGAATGCTTGCCTCCCACCCCAAAATAGACCTTCCTATCCTCCACCTCGTAGGTGAGGAAGCTGATCGTCTCGGCTTGGAGTGCTATGTCATTGGCGGTTATGTACGTGATATCTTCCTTCATCGCGACAGTACCGACATCGACGTGGTGGTCGTAGGTAGTGGTATTGACCTCGCACAAGCCGTAGCCAAACGCCTCGGCAAAGGGGCACACCTCAGCGTCTTTAAGACCTATGGTACTGCCCAAGTGAAGCGTGGTAAAATGGAATTGGAGTTTGTCGGGGCACGCCGCGAGAGTTACCAACACGACTCCCGCAACCCTATTGTAGAAGACGGTACATTGGAGGATGACCAGAACCGTCGTGATTTTACTATCAATGCGATGGCTGTGTGTCTTAATAAAGACCGCTACGGCGAACTGCTTGATCCCTTCGGCGGCATTGCCGACATGAACGAGTGCACCATCCGCACCCCTCTTGACCCAGATATCACCTATAGCGATGACCCGCTGCGTATGATGCGTGCCATCCGTTTTGCTACCCAACTCGGGTTCTATCTGGATAGAGAAACTTTCGATTCCATCGAGAGAAACCGCGAACGAATCAAGATCATCACTAAAGAGCGTATCGTAGAAGAACTCAATAAGATCATGCTATCGCGCAAGCCATCTGTGGGGTGGATATTGCTCGACAAGACAGGGCTCCTGCCGCTGATTTTCCCCGAACTCAGCGCACTTAAAGGTGTAGAGACCAAAGACGGCAAAGGACACAAAGATGTGTTCTTCCATACCCTGCAAGTGTTGGATAATCTTGCGATGAAATCGGACAATTTGTGGCTTCGTTGGGCTGCATTACTACACGATATAGGCAAACCTAAATCCAAAGCATGGGACGACCATGCGGGCTGGACCTTCCGCAACCATAACTATCTCGGCGCAAAGATGATTCCGCGTATCTTCAAGACCATGAAGATGCCGCAGAATGAGAAGATGCAGTATGTCATCAAGATGGTGGACCTGCATATGCGCCCAATCAATCTCATCGAAGATACAGTCACCGATTCCGCTGTTCGCCGCCTTCTCTTTGAGGCAGGTAACGATATCGATGACCTCATGCTCCTTTGCGATGCAGATATCACTTCGCGCAACGAAGAGAAAGTGCGTCGCTTCCACAAGAACTACGAACTGGTACGGCAGAAAATGATTGAACTCGAGGAGAAAGACCGTATCCGCAATTTCCAACCGCCTGTGCGTGGCGAAGAGATCATGCAACTGCTAAATCTCGAACCTTGTGCCCGTGTGGGCGAACTCAAAAACGCAATCAAAGATGCCATACTCGACGGCATTATCCCCAACGAGTACGAGGCTGCCAAAGCATATTTAATGAAGATAGCTAACCAAGAGTAGTTATGAAAAAGTATGATTTTCTCATCATCGGTGGCGGTGTAGCGGGCATGAGTTTTGCGCTCAAAGTGGCTCGCACACAGAAGTATCGCATTGCACTCTGCTGCAAGACGACCCTCGAAGAAACCAACACCAGCCGTGCGCAAGGCGGTATCGCCAGTGTAACCAACATGCTCGTAGATGACTTCGAAAAGCACATCCACGACACCATGGTAGCAGGCGACTGGCTCAGCGACCCTGCTGCGGTGGAGCAAGTGGTGCGCCAAGCACCTAAGCAGATAGAGGAACTGGTCAATTGGGGTGTGAACTTCGATAAGCAAGCCGACGGCACGTTTGACCTTCACCGCGAGGGCGGACACTCCGAGTTTCGTATCCTCCACCACGCCGATGACACAGGCGCGGAGATTCAACGCGGACTCATGGCTGCGGTACGTGCCAACCCATATATTGATGTATTGGAGAATCACTTTGCCGTAGAGATTATCACCCAACACCATTTGGGTGTACGTGTCACTCGCCGCACACCCGATATTGAGTGCTATGGCGCGTATATCCTCAACCCCGAGACGGGCAAGATTGACACCTACCTTAGTCGTATCACGCTGATGGCTACTGGTGGTACGGGAGCAGTGTATGCTACTACCACCAACCCTAATGTGGCGACAGGCGACGGCATCGCAATGGTCTATCGTGCCAAAGGTCTCGTCAAAGACATGGAGTTTGTGCAATTCCACCCAACTGCCCTCTATAACCCCACAGAGACGCACCCTGCCTACCTCATTACTGAGGCAATGCGTGGTTACGGAGGTATTCTCCGCCTGCCTAATGGCGAGGAGTTTATGCAGAAATACGATGCACGCCTCTCGCTTGCGCCACGCGATATTGTGGCACGCGCTATCGACAACGAGATGAAGATTCATGGTCTTGACCATGTCTGCCTTGATGTTACTCACAAAGACCCCGAAGAGACCAAACACCACTTTCCCAATATCTACGCCAAGTGCCTCAGCATAGGCATTGATATCACGAAGGAGTATATCCCAGTAGCCCCTTGTGCGCACTATATGTGTGGCGGTATCAAGGTGGACTTAGATGCGCAGTCCACTATCCGCCGCTTGTATGCGGTGGGTGAGTGCAGTTGCACGGGCTTGCATGGTGGCAATCGCTTGGCTAGTAACTCACTTATCGAGGCAGTTGTCTATGCCGATGCAGCAGCCAAACACTCGCTCAGTGTGATTGAAACTTACGATTTCAACGAGAATATCCCCGAATGGAACGACGAAGGAACCATGACCAACGAGGAGCATGTGCTTATCTCGCAAGACATGCGCGAAGTGGGTCAAGTCATGTCCACGTATGTAGGTATTGTCCGCAGCGATTTGCGCTTGCGCCGTGCTTGGGAGCGCCTCGACTTGCTCTATGAGGAGACCGAAGACCTCTTCAAACGCGTGAAGGCCACCAAGGACATCTGCGAACTGCGTAATATGATCAATGTGGGTTATCTGATTACCCGCCAAGCATTGGAGCGCAAAGAATCTCGCGGCTTGCACTACACCATCGACTATCCCAAAGGCCCCGACACCAACACCAACGAAGTGTGGTAAAGCTCCCGCCTTTACACTTTACACCCTACACTTTACATATACACAGAGCACTTCACCCGAAGTGCTCTTTTTGGTTACCCTCGTCTATAGCCTATCGCCCATAGCCTAATAGGCACAGCTGTCCTATATATAGGCAATAAATAGTTTATCACTCATACTTCATCACTTATCACTCATAGTTCATAGTTTATCACTTATTTATCCGCTACTCCTCCGCTATCAACTACGGTATATATACGGTTGATATACGGTACATACACGGTAGATAAACGGTATATTAGTATATGCACACCGTAGGAACATCGTATTTATCATATATTTACACTAATTTTACAAAATTATACAAAATTATACAAATACACCTCTAAATATTTGTTGATATCATATATTTTTCGTACCTTTGCACCATCTTAATTCAAAATTACCATGGCACGCACTACTCTCTCACATCCTTTCGACTCCATGTCTGGCAAACTCGCTTCCACAGACAAGATTGTCATGCGCACTCGCAATGGCCGTACTCACGCTTATGCTATCAAGCACCCGTATAAAGGTCCCGTTGCTCCCGAACGCCAACGCACTATCACAGCCTTTGCAGATGCCGTCAACCAAACCACAGTCATCTTGAATACTCCCGAACTTCGTACCGAATGGGAAGAGAAATTCGCTGCCTACCGCAAGAAAGCCGACCGATACCCTAACTCATATCCAAAACCATACACCACCCTCCGCGGCTTCATTATCGGCTCCCTTATTCACTCTACTAAATAGAAAAACTATTCTATTTGCAAATCTCACCAAAAAATTGTACCTTTGCGGATTAAAATAAATAATCTAATGACTACAGATGAATTCATACTAAAAGCAAAACAAGTGCATGGGGATAGGTATGACTACTCTAAAGCAGAATATATAGGCTATAAAGATGATATTTGTATAATATGTCCAGAGCACGGTGCATTCTGGCAGAAAGCAAAAAATCATTTATCTGGCTACGGATGTTCTATATGTTCAGGTAGAAAGAAAATGAGGACTATTGATTTTGTAAATAGAGCAAATTTAGTGCATCAAAATAAGTATGATTATTCTAAGACAGTATATAAAGGAAATAAAGAAAAAATATGTATTATATGTCCAGAGCACGGTGAATTTTTTCAAAGAGCTAACAATCATTTAAGGGGAATTGGCTGTCCTCAATGTGGTATAATTAAGAGTAGTTCTAAACAAAAAATCTGGACAAAAGAAAAATGCTATGAGGCTGCACTTAAATATACTGATTTAGGTACTTTCTCTAAAGAATGTCAGGTGGCGTATGTAATTGCTCATCGAAATGGATGGATTATAGACTACACTTGGTTAAATCGAAAAAAACTTCCCAACGGATATTTAACAAAAGAACTCGTGATGAGCGAAGCTAGAAAATATAGTAGTTCGCACGATTTTATGGAAGGAAACCGTCAAGCTTATAATGCTGCTCGTCGTAGAGGTTGGATTAAAGAGTGCATTTGGTTTAAAAAACCAAGAAATGCTAAAAAATGGGATTATAATACTTGTTACGAAGAAGCATTAAAATTCACTTCTAAAATAGAATTTCGGAAGAATGCAACTACAGCTTACTGCGTAGCTAGAAATCATGGTTGGCTTATAGAATATAAGTGGCTTAAAAACTATGATGAACTTTATGATCATGACGAATGTTTTGTCGAAGCTCAGAAATACTTATATTACAATGATTTCCGTGCAAATTCGCATCCATATTATATGGTTGCTAGAAAACGAGGTTGGTTAAGAGAATTTACATGGTTAATCAAAGAATATGCAGAACCACATAATAAGAAATGGAATTACGATACTTGCTACGAAGAAGCAAAAAAATATGCAACGAAAGGAGCTTTTGGGAAAGGAGCAAGTGGAGCATATGATGTTGCAAGAAGAAATGGTTGGTTGTCGGATTACACATGGTTTCCTGATTTCTCATCATCAGATGCCAAAGTTGATAGCGTTTATTGTTATTATTTCAAAGAACAGAACGCAGTATATGTCGGAAGGACATTAATGTATCGTCAACATATTAGAGATGTAGAACACAATAATTACGAAACAGATACGGTGTATAAGTTTGCACACCTAAATAACTGTACTATACCACAAATGCGTATTATTGAAGAATATTTAACAATACAACAAGGTAGAGAGCGAGAGGATTATTGGAGAAAACAATTTGAGACAGAAGGACGCACAATTCTCAACAAAGCAGCTACTGGCGGCAGAAGTAGTTCTATTGGAGCATTAGCTAGAGGGAAGTGGACTTTTGAGAAAGCATACAAAATAGCAAAAGCTTTTCAGACAGTTAATGATTTGTGTGAGGAATATGGATATCTTTATAAAATAGCAAAAGCAAAAGGATGGTTGGAAAAATTTGATTGGTTTAGAGGTAAAGAAATAAGGGTGGAGAAACAAACAAAATGGACTGAAGAGGTTTGTAGGAAGGAGGCTCTTAAATATAATTCACGAAAGGATTTCCGTAAATATTGTAAGGGAGGATACGACAAAGCAAAAGAAATGGGATGGCTGCAAAACTATACTTGGCTTACTTACAATAAACTACATTCAGAATGGGATTATAATAGTTGCAAAGAAGAGGCATCAAAATATCCTAACCGCAATACGTTTGGAAAATATGCCTATGGAGCTTATACCAGCTCAAGAAAGAATGGCTGGTTAGATGATTTTTATCCCATACCATTACGCAGATATTTTGATTACGACACTTGCAAAAGAATGGTGTCGAAATATCAATCACTTAACGATCTATTAATTAATGATAGAAGTTTATATGAGTCAATTCGTAAAAAAGGGTGGTTAGATAATTTCTTTCCAAAAGATAAAACTACTAAAGAGAATAAAAATAAATAATAGTATGGAATATCTGTCAATTATAATGGCTATAATTAGCTTAGTTGCAAGTCTAGTTACCTTGTTCGCAGTGTGGGGAAATATTTCAAATTATATTTATAATCTCAAAAACTTTAAGGACGGAGGAGTAAGAATTACCCACTATTCGGGAGAGTATAAAATATATAGTGGATTCCGTAAAAACCTCCTGTATAAATCTTCTGACAATATGGATGATTACATATGTTATAGGGGAGATGGGAGAATTGAGCAACATGAAAAAATAAAACGTTTTAGTGAGTGGTCAATAGCTCATAAGTTTCATGACATCCGAGTACCTAATTATCCTATTCGTTTATTGTAAAATAGACTACTAAATTTCCCTAAACATTGGATAAGTGCAAAAAAATATTACCTTTGCAGTACAAAACAAAATAGATAATAAAAACAAATATAATATATGTTTGCCATCAATCATTGCACAGTCACTCCTGTGCGCCAAGAGCCATCCGAAGGTAGCGAGCAATTGACCCAATTGCTCTTTGGCGAAGTATGCGAAGTCCTAGATCGTCTCCCCCGCTGGACCAAGATCCGTAGTACACTAGACGGACAAGAAGGCTGGGTGGATTTTAAGATGCTCTCTCCTGCCTATAGCCTATCGCCTATAACCGATAGCCTACCAACCACTGTAGTGTCTGTCCCAATGGCAATTGCGACAGATATGGAGACGGGCGATGAGCTAATGCTCACCCTCGGTACACGCTTACCCAACTATGCTCACGGCACTTTCGAAGTCCTCGGCAAACAATATCTGATAGACCCAAACTGCGTTTCTGGTTTAGAGGACGCCCTACGGGCTACAGGACGCTCGCAGGACGAGCTACAGGACGCGCCATTGGCGCTACAGGCGAGAGGCGAGGAGATATGCGCCATTGCGCAAACATTATTGAATGCCCCCTACCTCTGGGGCGGCAAAAATGCAATGGGTATGGACTGCTCAGGCTTTACGCAAGTCGTGTATGCGACTCAAGGTATCAACCTTCTTCGCAATGCTCGAGAACAAATGACACAAGGCAAACTCGTTCCATCTTTAGCAGAAGCACAACCAGGTGACTTGGCATTCTTCGACCATGCAGACCGTGATCCTAAGGCGACCAATATCTCGCATGTAGGATTGCTACTCGACAACAAAACAATCATCCACTGCTCAGGTTGCGTGCATATCGACGCCATCGATGAGCAGGGTATTCACCTGCATGATGGCGAACTAACCCACCACTTGGTACAAATCAAACGCTACCTATAAATCTTTTGGCTATGCGCAGAGCTATCTGCATACTCATATTATCTCTGATAACCATCTATGCATGGAGCAATAATCATCAAAAATCCACGATTCCATCGCAAGATATGCAGTTCATAGAGCAGGTAGAACTACAGGTAAAAGATAATGATACATTCTATCTCGCGCATATGCACAATATATATGTGTACCCTAAACTTACATTCAGCAACAAACAGCAAGAGCGGTTCTATTGGAAGACGGTTCGTGATGTAAAAAAGACTTTACCATTTGCTAAGTTACTGACGAAGGAGATGGTATTTGCTGATCAACAGTTGGCTAAGATAGCCGATCAGAAAAAACGCAAACAGTGGTGGAAGAAGTACGAAAAATATCTATTCAAGAAATACGAAAAAGACTTCCGCAAGATGACTGCCTCACAAGGGCAAATGCTCATGAAGCTCATGGATCGCGAAAGTGACCGTACTAGTTATGAGATCATCAAGCACTATCGAGGCAAAGCCAGTGCTAATTTTTGGCAATTTATTGCTAAACTCTTTAAAAATGATCTAAAAGAAGGGTATGATGCAGAAGATAAGGATCGCATCGTGGAGCGAGTGATCAACCTTGTTGAAGCGGGACAATTATAAAAGGAGTGATACGTGTATCACTCCTTTCTGCATAGCAAATATTGAACAGGAATTATCTTCCTTTATACATATCCTCGTAGTACTTCTCGTACTCGCCTGATGTGATGTTATCCATCCAATTTTGGTGATCAAGGTACCAACGAACGGTCTTCTCAATACCCTCTTCGAACTGCAAAGATGGTTCCCAACCGAGTTCGGCTTGCAGTTTGCGTGAGTCTATAGCATAGCGCATATCGTGTCCTGCGCGGTCGGTGACATAGGTGATGAGGTTCATATCTTCGCCATCCTCGCGACCCAAAAGTCGATCTACAGTATTGATTACCACCTTGATAATATCGATATTCTTCCACTCGTTGAAGCCGCCGATGTTATAGGTTTCAGCCACTGTGCCTTTGTGGAAAATGAGGTCAATTGCGCGTGCGTGGTCCTCTACATAGAGCCAGTCGCGCACATTCTCACCCTTACCATAGACAGGCAATGGTTTGCGATGGCGGATATTATTGATAAACAATGGGATAAGTTTCTCAGGGAACTGGTATGGACCATAGTTGTTTGAGCAGTTAGTCACGATGGTTGGCATGCCATAGGTATCATGAAAAGCACGGACAAAGTGATCGCTACTAGCCTTAGAAGCAGAGTAGGGACTATGAGGGTTGTACTTGGTAGTCTCTACAAAGAAATCTTCACCATATGCCTCGTGGTGCTCTGACGAAGCTTGTGTGGAGAATGGCGGCTCAATGCCTTCTGGATGGGTCATCTCTAATGCACCATATACCTCATCGGTAGAGATGTGGTAGAAACGTTTGCCCTCGTACTTCTCAGGTTGTGCTTCCCAGTAGAGTTTAGCTGCTTGCAAGAGCGACAAGGTGCCCATCACGTTGGTGCGTGCAAAGGTAAATGGATCTTTGATTGAGCGATCTACGTGGCTTTCTGCTGCCAGATGGATAATCCCCGTCACTTGCTCCTCTTGCATGAGGGCATACATGGTATCAAAATCGCAGATGTCGGCTTTTAAAAAGCGATAGTTAGGCTTATTCTCAATGTCTTTGAGGTTAGCCAAATTGCCCGCATAGGTGAGTTTATCCACATTAATAATGCGATAATTTGGGTACTTATTGACAAAAAGTCGTACTACATGGCTGCCGATGAATCCTGCGCCACCTGTGATGATAATTGATTTCATAGTACAAATCGTATTTGTTTGAAATGATATATTTTTTCTTCGTTATTTTCCTTTCGTAGCATCAATTCTCCCTGCTCCGTAATCCCGATTAATTGGGCCAAGAATGCACCTTTTATGTCTCGTTGAGCTATTTGCGTTGGCTCTAAACTTACTTCTCTCTCTACATATTTATGCCAACCATCGCGACGATATAGATGTCGCAGATAAGCCGCCTTTATTTCCTCTGTAGCTAGCAATTCCCATGATTTCATCGAATCTACCCACCCATTCATCAGCATATCTACATTGTACTCTTCGCCCGCAATCTCCTTCATTGATATAGGATTTGGAGCATTGCTCAACCACTTCGTTTGATTCACATTCACACCTATCCCTACGATACTATACCCTACATATGTCCCCGATAAACTATTCTCTATCAAAATACCCGCAAGCTTTTTATCTCCAAAATAAATATCATTGGGCCATTTGATAGTCAGTCTATCTTCTGGCAGATACTTTGCCAATGCATCCCATAGTGCCACCGCTACTAGCATAGATAATCGCCATTGCTGAGCAGCATATATTCCCTCGTATTTTAGCAGGGCAGAAAATAGTAAGTTTTTTCCTGCTTCGCTTTCCCAACTATTGCCTGCTTGTCCTCTTCCTGCTGTCTGATAGTCCGTTCGGATGGTGTAGAAATGGGGCAACGCATCACTATATTGCTCGCGTAGCAAAGTGGAGGTACTATATGTTTGCTTGATATACATCCAAAAGATATTGCTCAATCACTCGTTGAATCTTACGCGTTTTGCAGTTGGCACTATTCACCATCACGGCAAATACCCATACCCTTCCATCAGGTAAAAAGAGATAACCAGCATAGTTCTTAGTACCACCTATTGTACCGCTCTTGGCACATACTTTACCATGCAGGGGGGTATCACGTAAGAAAGAACTAAGCGTACCACTCTCGCCACTGCATGGCAATGATGCAAGAAATACATCCTTGTTCTTCGAACCATACATATAGCGCAGAAGTTGCACAAACATAGCGGGTGAGATAGCATCTTGTGGTGCTAATCCACAGCCATCCAATAGCTTACCGCTTCGAAAACTGACTCCGCGGTTGCGCCAATAATCTCGTACAAAGTCAGAAGCATTATGGATAGTACATGGTAATGTATATTTTGATCCAAAGATACGGAATAGCATCTCAGCATAGAGATTATCAGACTCATGATTAGTGTGTCGAATCAACTCTGCCATCGGTTCACTCTTATGCGAAAACAATACAGTTCTCGGTGTTTTATTCCGCGGGGTTTCTGACAAATATGTTGCCTCACCATCTACCTGTATACCACTAGATTGTAAGACCTTCAGAAAATCGCGTGCCAAGATTAGTGGTGGATTTGGTAGATCGCCTTTGACACCGAATGTCTGACGATTGGATGGAACACTACCTACCAAATATCGACGGTTGCTATAAGGGACACCATGCACAAATGCACCATCATAAGATATATGAGTACAACGAATATGGTTCTCAAACTCAATTTCAGGAACTTCAGGAGTAGTATGTAGCACCGTAGCTATACTACCTACAGCACCACTCTTAAGTACAATATTCATAGTATTGTCAAGATATGACAACGCAAATATGCCTGGTGCATAATAGTTACCCGCATCCTCCCATAACCAAGCGGGATTAAGGGCATCGCCATCAAAATAACTAGCATCTCCTACCACATCACCCGTTATCTTCTTGATGCCTGCCTGTCTCAGTTCTCTAGCCCATTTATAGAGAAATGAATGACTGCCTACATATCTAGAACCAAAGGTCGGATCTCCACGACCTTCAATATAAAGATTTCCATGTAGTATACCCTCACTCACATAGCCATCATAGGTAATGGGAGTTTCTATACAATAGTCCCCACCCCACAACTCCAGAGCTGTTGCTGTAGTCAGCAATTTCATCGTAGATGCAGGTGGTATAACGGAATTCGCACGATATGCATCTATCGTATCACCAGTGTGGTAATCACAAATTAGCACACCCATATTGGCATCCTTAGTGTCTGGATGTACAGTAAGTATTGATAGAATCAGCAATAATTTAAACATGGGCACAAAGGTACAAAAATATTTGCATATACGCAAATATTTAGCAAAAATCTACTTTTTCCATTTTACACTTCAAACATTGAGTGAAAACATAATAGGTCGATTATCATCCTCATGACCATATGGAGCACCCCATACTACAGGATAATCATATTGATCTAGATAATATTGCAATGTTTCACGAAGCGTACATCCCATTTTAGGATCGTCATCACAATCTGTAAACTGTCCCACGATGACACCAGATAAACGGGACAACACTCCACTTAGACGAAGATTATTCATCATCCGATCGATATGATAATGCCTCTCACATATATCCTCAATCAATAGCACTGGTGGTTCTACACAGTTATCAATAATAGCATTGAGCGAATATGGAGTCCCTTGCAAGCCATATAATACACTCAAATTGCCACCTATTATCTTCCTTTCGCAGAAGACACTTTCACATGCTTTCCCTTCAAGCGCTTCTCGCAGAAGAATGAGTGTGGGCGCATCATCGGGCAATGTAGCTAAAGCTTTGCACATTGGTGCATGTAGGGAGGGTACACCATGAAAACTCAACAATGCGTGCAGGGCAGTGATATCCGAAAATCCCACCACCAATGGCCACTGCGATATAGGACGATCTGGGAGCACTATCTGATCTATGATTTGCTGCAAACCATAGCCTCCCCGCGAACATAAAATAATATCCACAGAGCAGTCTGCAAAGGCTTCATTAAGATCCGCCAAACGATCAGCTGGAGTTCCTGCAAAGCGACCGTAGGCATCCAACGCATGCGCTCCCACTGATACATGAAAACCCCATGTTTGGAGTCTCCGCTGAGCCAATGCGACATATTCTGGATCTATTACTCCAGAGGGTGAAAGAATTCGAATGTGCTTCATGCTGCAAAATTACTATTTTTTTTTCATATGTCAAAAAAATTTACTACCTTTGCACCGAATTATGCGTAAGATTCTATTTTTTATACTATGTTTAGTCTACACGACCACTCTACTGGGCCAAACACCTAGTAGTGCAGACAAGTTATTCAAAGCGGGCAAATATACCGAAGCACAACAGGCATACAAAGCACTAATCAAGAACTATCCTAGCAATGCATTATTCCTTTATAGATACGCGCGCTGCGCACAGGAACTAGGAGATGACATCACTGCGATCAAATACTTTGACAAGTCGGGCGATAGATACCACCTCAAGCATCTCTACATTGGTGATAGCTACTTGCGCCTATGGGATGCCGACAATGCATTAGATTCCTATCGAACATATCAGCAGAAAGAACCCGGTGAACGACAAACATATGTTCAGAAGCAAATCGCTCGCGCCGAACTTCTGCAGCGCTATTTGCACCGTGTTGAGCGCCTACAGGTAATCGATTCCGTGGAAGTATCATTGGACAGCATGCTTCAGGTAGTCCAATTATCAGCAGAGGCAGGACAACTTACTTTAAGTGCCACACAAAGCATCATCTACACCAACCAGCGCAACGATCGCAAGTTTCTAGCAATAAAGAGCAAATCAAAGAGAATCTTAGTATCTAGCCATCGATTACTTGATAGTTGGAGCCCATACGACACACTACCTCATAACATCAATTTCGCAAAAGATCATTGTTCGCCTTATCTACTCAGTGACGGCGTAACACTCTATTTTGCAGCCCAAGACCAGGATGGTATTGGAGGGTTAGATATATATGTGTCACGCTACAATACTGCTACAGAGAGTTATACTACACCCGAAAATATCGGTTTTCCATACAACTCGCCGGCCAATGAATATATGTTCGTGGTAGATGAAACGCGACAAATCGCTTACCTTGCCACAGATCGATTTACCCAAAAAGGACGAGTACATGTATTTTCATTGGCTATTCCAGAGCAGAAGCAATATTGGCGAAACATACCTCAAGAATCATTGGTGGAGTATGCACAATTGAGCAAATTTGACCAATTTGATGCTGACAGCACAATTACCCCTATCACAGAGAAAAACACCGATAAAATCGACGATTTCTGCTTTATTATCAACGATTCCATCGTATATAATTCTCTAGAGGACTTCCAGGAAACTACAGCACGAGAAAAATACAACGACTGGAAACTAATAGAGCAACAATATCAAACCGAGCAACACCAACTGCATCTCTTACGAGAGGAATATGCAACTGCCGATGATGACAGAAAAAAAGAATTGACCCCAATCATTCTTCGTTTAGAGAACAATCAAAGCCAATTGTTCAAGCAAAGTCAAATACTGCTACAAGCAATTAGATTAATAGAAATGAGCGCCTACTAGGGCGCTCATTCTTTACTATATCTTAAATCGTTGTTTAGAGCACGTTAATCTCTTTCAAGATAGCAGTAGTCTTAGCTACAGCCTCTTCGCTTGCTGCGAACAATGCTTTCTCTGCTTCGTTAAGTTCGATTTCAACGATCTTCTCAATACCGTTCTTACCGATGATACATGGCACACCAATGGTGATATCGTTGTAGCCATACTCACCCTCAAGGTAAGCTGAGCAAGGGATCATCTTCTTTTGGTCGTTGATTACGCTATCAGCTACTGCTGCAGCCGCTGCACCTGGAGCCATCCATGCGCTAGTACCTAGCAAACCAGTCAAGGTTGCACCACCTACCATGGTTGCTTTAGCTACTTCGTCCAACTCCTCTGCGCTCATCATGTCGCTGACTGGCATACCTTTGTAGGTTGCATAGCGAGTCATAGGGATCATAGTGGTATCACCGTGACCACCAATTACGAACCCCTCTACCTCGTTAGCATTGCATCCCAACTTTTGGCTCAAGAAATATTTGAAACGGCTGCTATCCAAAGCACCACCCATACCAATCACGCGGTTGCGTGGCAAACCAAGTGCCTTGTAGGTCAAGTATGCCATAGTATCCATTGGGTTAGAAACCACTACCAAGATAGCATTTGGTGAATAAGTAAGGATTTGGTTAGCAACACTCTTCACGATACCTGCGTTTACACCAATCAACTCCTCACGAGTCATACCTGGTTTACGTGGGAGACCAGAAGTAATAACTACTACGTCTGAACCAGCAGTTGCGCTATAATCATTGGTTACACCTTTCACTACGGTGTCAAAGCCCAATAATTGAGCAGTTTGCATAATGTCCATAGCTTTGCCTTCTGCAACGCCCTCTTTAATGTCGATCAATACGACTTCGCTGGCTACTTTCTTTACTGCCAACACATTCGCGCATGTAGCACCTACGTTACCTGCGCCTACAACGGTTACTTTTGACATAATTTCTAAATTTATATTTAATGTTTTACAATATCTTTCTATTTTCGGCTGCAAAAGTAGTATTTTTTTTTGACATATGCAACACTTCTGCTATAAAACACAAAAACTTCTCCCTACGCCTGATCCACACCAGCAGCCACCTCACGATACGTGTGCAAGCTCAGATTATCGCTCACTATTTTTATCGAACAGAGATTCTCAAACCCCATGGCTGCTATATAAGCCAACTCCATATCAAATACACAATCTCTATAATTAGATTGCAACACAAAATCCGTATTGCTATAGCACACTGACTCTATTACTTCTTCCGCCTTCTGCATACATTCTGCAGGCAACACTTGCAAAAGCAACTCTGGTTCTGGATAACTCACGCATGGGTGATTCAGGCGAACCTCCGTCACGCAAACTGCACTGCCGATCCCATAATTGGCACTTCCTGCATAACCTATATTAATCAGTTTCGCATCTCGTGGCACATCACGCAAACTATGCATCACATTGATTGCACCTACACCCGTCACGATGATGTCCCATACGGTGCCATCGGCCATATACCACTGGTTATCACGCATCTCACCGCACAAATGCTGTGCAATCAACTTCTGCTCGCCTATAAAATCGCCCGCCTCAGCTATTACTATAAAGTGATTATTCATACCATATTCTCTTATAAAGCGCAAAGGTACTACTTTTTTCTCAGTCTTGCAAGTTTTTGCACGATTTTAGCATTTTATACGAATATTCTTGCATATATGCATTTTTTTTACTACTTTTGCAGGCTGAAAATCATTATTACTATTATGATATACAAAATAACATTTTCTTGCGACGATGCAGATGATTTTCGTCGCGTTTTTGAAGCCGATAGCGAAGCTACTTTTCTAGAATTACACCAAGCCATCCTGAAGAGCGCAGGCTATCCTGATGATCAAATGACATCGTTCTTCATGTGTAACAGCCATTGGGAAAAAGAGCAAGAAGTAACACTAATGGAAATGGGCAGTAGCTTTGAGTACGACAACATGGTCATGGAATCTACTCGACTCAGCGACTTGATGGAGGAACGTGGCCAACGATTGATCTATATCTTCGACCCTATGTACGAACGCTATTTCTTTGGCAGTTTGACCGATATTATGCCTGGTTATTGCGACGGCATCACATGCGTAGAGTCTCGCGGAGCAGCTCCTAAACAGTTGCAAACCGAGGATGCTGCCGAAGCGGCTCGAGCAAAAGATGCCAAAGATTGGGGACTAGACGATGACCTTTTTGGCGATAGCCAATTCGACATCGATGACCTTGATGCTGAAGGATTCCAAGATTTGAGCTTTGACGACGGCTCAATGTTCTAATGCCAACATTAGTTGTCATATTGGGACCTACTGGAGTGGGCAAAACCGAACTCAGCCTCCGTTTGGCAGAAGAGTATGGATGCCCTATTGTCAGCGCTGATTCACGCCAAATATACCGCGACTTACCTATTGGCACCGCAGCGCCCACTGCCGAAGAGTTAGCTAGAGTCAAACACTACTTTATCGGTTGCAAAGCACTCACCGAAACCTACAATGCTGGACAATATGCTCGCGATTGCAAGCGGCTGCTAAATGACTTGTTTCTGCAACACGAGCGGGTCATCATGGTAGGAGGAAGTATGATGTATATTGATGCGGTCTGCAAGGGCTTAGACGATATTCCCGATGTACCCGAAACCATTCGACGAGAGCTGCAGTGTCAATATGCAGAGCATGGATTAACATGGCTGCAACAAGAAGTGCAGCAGATTGATCCCGTATATTGGGCGGAAGTGGATCAGCAGAACCCCCAACGACTAATGCACTGCGTAGAAGTGACTCGCGTGAGCGGAAAACCCTACTCCTCCTTCCGTAAAAATAGCACACTTACTGCGGCCGAGCGAGGTTTTGAGGTGGAGTACCGAATGGTAGAACGACCACGGGAAGAATTGTACCAACGCATCAACCTACGCGTACATCAGATGGTGCAAGCAGGATTGCTCGACGAGGCCAAGCGCGCATTCCAACTTTTGCAGATACCACTCACATCACGAGATCTGAATACAAAAGAGTTACTTCCTAATAGCATCAATACTGTAGGTTACAAAGAGTTGCTTCCTTACTTTAGAGGAGAATACAGCCTAGATAGGGCCATAGAGCTCATACAACAAAATAGCCGACACTACGCCAAACGACAAATGACTTGGTGGCGACGTGATCCAAAATAACAAGAGAATGAAAAAGATTATTATCATAGCATTTGCACTTGCGATGATCGTAGGATGCAAAAAGGTGGATGTCAAGTTCGATTACTCACCTGCCGAACCTCGTGCAGGACAGACCGTCTCATTCACTAACCGTAGTAGCGCGGGAGAAAGCTGGTTATGGACCTTTGGTGACAACGCTACCAGCCTGCTCAAGAGTCCTAATAAAGTTTACAAGAAACCAGGCGAATATGTAGTGACTTTGATGGTGGATAGCGCTAAGTATCTCACACACAGCAAGGTGATTATAGTGTATGACACTGTGCCTACATTTGTTTCTTCATCCGATTCTATCTTGCATTATCAGGATGTCACTTTCACTGCCAATGTGTACAACCCCTTCAATCATGAGTTAATCTACGATTGGGTTTTACCCGACGATTGCAAGATAGTAGCTGGTTCACGCACTAGCAGAAGTGTTGCTGTATATTTCACCACAGTAGGTAAGAAGAGTGTCAAACTGAATCTTACACAAAAGGACACTCCATATGCTATCGAAAAGGTGTTTGATGTCCATCTCACATTGGCTCCTTCCATCGTCATGCGTACAACCGAACATACCGTCTTGCGTCAGCGTATGATCAACGATCGATTTGAGTATCCTAGTTCGGCCACTGCTGAAGATGTACGAATCATCGAACTCACCAACGACACCGCTGTCACCTTCAATGGTCAAACTTTCTACGCCAGCCTAATGGCAAACACCGTTACTGGGTTTGTTGGCTTAACTATCAACCATATACAGATTGATGCCATGGCACAAAAATGGTATATCACCACACCTAATGGACTATTTGTAGCTAATATGGACGGCAGTTATCTAGAAAGTATTGACCCTGATGCTACAGGAGCCATCTTCGTGGATACATACCGCAATCGTATCTATTGGGCTAGCAACAAGGGGGTATATGGCATGCCTTTGGTTAAGAGTAAAAACAATCGCTTCACTACCACTCCCCTACAATACAACGATCTTACTAATGTTGACCGAATCGTAGTCAACGAAAAATTACAATAATCACACATGCAACCTCAGTACATTTTCGAAACTAGTTGGGAGGTATGCAATCGTGTAGGCGGCATCTATGCCGTACTTTCTACACGCGCTGCTTCCATGCAAAAAGAACATAAAGACAAAGTCATCTTCTTTGGTCCCGACTTCGGCGACCATTCCAATCTCACTTTCAAGGAGAGCAAGACCGTCCTCAAAGGTTGGCGCCCTAAAGGTGTACGCGTAGGTCGTTGGCAAGTGCCAGGCAACCCTATTGCAGTGCTCCTCAAGTGGGATGAACTGTGGGCGGAGAAAGACCAAATCTTCGGTCATATGTGGGAGAAGTATGGCGTGCAGAGCCATGCTGCCTACGGCGATTATGATGAGAGTTGCCTCTTTGCTTATGCTGTCGGACAAGTAGCAGAAAGTTTGTATCTCCATTTGGATATGCCTACTACCGTGATGCATTGCAACGAATGGCAAACGGCATTCACTATCCTTTACTTGCGCGAGCATTGCCCTGCTATCGGTACGCTCTTCACGACCCATGCTACCAGCATTGGTCGCAGTATCGCAGGCAATGGCAAGCCGCTATACGATTGCTTTGATGGCTTCCATGGCGATCAGATTGCTCAGGAGCTGAATATGGTCAGCAAGCACTCTGCCGAGAAGAAAGCAGCGCACTATGCCGACTGCTTCACTACTGTGAGCAACATCACTGCTCGCGAGTGCAAACAACTGCTTGATAAGCCAGTGGATATTGTTACTCCTAATGGCTTTGAGCAGGGGTTTGTGCCACAAGGCAAGGACTTTGAGGCAGCACGTAAACGTGCACGCAATACCTTAATATCCCTCGCACGCGCAAAAGGCATAGATGCACAAGGCACCGATATGCTGATTGGTACAGCTGGTCGCTTCGAATGGAAGAACAAAGGCATCGATGTCTTTTTGGAGGCGATGAGAAAATTAGGCGAAGCCCCTGCCTCTACACATTACACCTTACACCCTACACCATCACAAAAGCAAGTCATCGCTTTCGTGATGATCCCCTACCTCGATCGCCAAGACTTTACCGTCGGTAATGTGCATGTAGTCTTTGTGCCCACTTACCTCAACGGCAACGATGGCGTACTCAACTTACCCTACTACGACTTGCTCATCGGGCTAGACTTGACCGTCTTCCCTAGCTACTACGAGCCATGGGGTTATACCCCACTCGAAAGTATGGCTTTCCATGTGCCTACTATCACCACCAGTTTGAGTGGATATGGTGTATGGTGCGAGGAGCAGGGTTGCACCACCATTGACAAGGGTGTAGCAGTCATTTATCGCAACGATAGCAATACCGATGATGTGATTCAACATATTGTCCATACGATTGAGTATTACCTCTCGCTCACTCCACGCAAGGTAGCCGCTGCCCGCAAGGCAGCAGTAGAGTTGGCATTGCAAGCCGAGTGGCAACACTTCTTCCCATATTACCGCCCAGCCTACGCTATCGCCCTTAAGAAAGCCGCCGCTCGTCAGTAAAGTATGGCAAATATATAGAAAAGGGAGCACTAATCTGTGCTCCCTTCTTCCCCTCGCCTTTACACCCTACACTCTACACCATCTAACCTATTACGGGTTCATGACGGGTTCATACTATACCTTCACTACATATACTATGAGATTACTATAAGATTAGTATATGATAATTATGTGATTCCCACCCCTTGCTTATCCTATAGCAATACCGTTACCACTCCGATACCACTTAGAATGTTCACCGATCTTTCTCCGAAAATATAGCGTGGGTATTTGGGGTAAAATAGGGTATTTAGGGACATTTCTCATTTACCCTATATACCCTAAAAAAACCTAAATACTGTCTTTGTTTTTTCTTCTCCACACAAATAACAAATCCATATAACCGATTCTTTTTCATTCGATTATGCTGATTTATCTTATCACCTAATAACCTTATCACCTCCATCCTACGGACTTTCTACAAACGCTTTCTCAGCCCTCCTCAAAAGTCCGCAGAAACTTATCACTCATCACTTATAGTTCATAGTTAGTTTAACCCTTTCTCCCTAAAAATCAATGCTCCCTTCTTAATTACGCAGAGTGGCATTTTCGTTTAATTTCTCGTTTGTGATTTTTTGAAAAAGTTTCTTCGCACGAAGATTGTGCCGAAAGTTGCTACAACTGTGTTCTATTTGCACATCAAAAAATCAGAGTAATTTATCTCAAAAATACGCTATTTTTTTATGATTAGTGTTTATTTAGTTATTTTTTTTTTGATGGGTATCTTTCAGGGAAAAAGTGTTCGTGTAATGAGTAAAGATGAACAGTTGCGTAGTTGTTAGATACTTTTATAGAAACATATCCTCTAGCATTGGCTATATCGCAATCTCCTGTAGTATATACATCTATGCATGTATCTTTGTTAATCAAGGATAGATGATTGTAAGACACATCGTCAAAGCGAATTTTGGTAACAAGCGAGTCAGCGTGGTTGTCGTATATACCACATAATCCATCTTTATAGACGATACTATATTGTTCATCTTCGGTTGGCTCTATGCGGTCGAAGGGCCTTATTGGTGCAGGAGGCGGCAAATAGGGCGATAGTCGTTAATGTGATAAAAAAGCAAAGGTGTTTCATACTGATTAGGGTTCCTTGAATTTACGAATGAATATGAAATGGTTGTTTCCATTCCCCGTTGCGGTGGATGAGTGATCTAAGCCAGATATCATCTTCCATACCATATCCATCGCAATCTCCACAATCACCTCGTTTGATACAGTACATTAATTCTACATCATTTGTACGAACGGAGCAATGAAAAATCACATCTTCTTGCTCTGTACAGATTTTTTCGAGAGATCCTATTTGTGGTAATTGTTCCCATTCTTTTTGGTATGGGAAATGCCATTCTAATCCGCGGACTTCATTTTTATCCCCTTCTTCCCATGTACTTAATACAATTTGAAGAGCCATTTCAAAAGGACAATCTTTAGGGATAACGAATGCTATTGCTTCTTCATATGCAAAAGATGCCCACCCCCTTCTAATATCCAATTCTACATATATCTCTCTTAATTTTTCAATAGACATCTCGCCTTTGCAAAATAGGCGAATATCATTGGCAGCTGCTAGCCAATAAGAGTCATTTTTCGTTTGCATAGTTTGATTGTTTTTGGTGGTTAACACATTATTTTTGGGGAAATATGATTTCCATTGTTTCGTTGGTAGAATGTTCGATAGCCAGCATACCGATGCAGCTATCCAATTCGCATCGCCATATGCTAATCTCTAATCCGTCTTCTATGGTAGTGCGGTTGTAGCGTAGCGCATCGTATTTGATGGCGGTAATGAGACTATCTGCATTGTTGTCGTACAGACCGCATTTGCCAATACTATATGCGATGCTGTAGCGCTCAATCTCGGTTGGTTCTAAACGGGAGAAAGGTTTGCGGGTGCAAGCAGTAAAAACGATGGTGATTACTATCAAAATATAAAATACTGGTTTCATAAGTATTTCATTTTCTGTATTAGGATTTACTTTTCTATCTGGAAGGGGCGTACCCACTCTCCTTTTTTATTAATTCTGGCAAGAAGCCAAGTATCATCTTCCATACCATATCCGTCGCTATCGCCACAGTCTCCTTGCTTAATACAATATCTAAGTACGATCTCATCCTCATAGACGGAACAGCGGAAATTTACATCTCTTTGTTCGGCACAGATTTTTTCTAATGATCCTATTTGTGGTAGTTGTTCCCACTCTTTTTGGTAGGGGAATATCCACCCGCCAATGTCTGCAAAATTTTGGTCTTTCGGTTCATGATCCGTACTAAATGCTAATTCTAACGCTTTGTGGAATGGACATTCTCTGGGAATTACAATACACATAACCTCTTCGTAATTATGTCAACCAATATATCCTTTTCTAATATCTAATTCTGGATATTTGTTTTTCATCTCTTCTAAAGAGATTACACCTTTTCGAAAAAAGCGTATATCGTCAGCCAATGCTGACCAATAAGAATCGTTTTTTGTGTTCATGTTTTTTTACTATCATTATTGCTCACTTAATAATATTCTCCTGTTAATTGCTGCAGTTCGACTTGCATTTGTACGGACGATCCATCTCTCCTATGCATTTGTTCGTATTTTTGGCGTTGATCTCCTTTGACAATTTCCCAAAAACTATATTCCATTACATTATAGCCATAATACATTGAAGGACTGGCATATACTAATCTCAAATCATAATGTTTATCCACATAATATGAATCTGAACCTCCATTAGTGTATATACGGTTTCCATACTGATCTACTCCGTTAAACTTATAACTAATGTCAATGGTATTAACAGAACCATATTGTTGCGTTGTAACAACAAGCTTGTTCTCATAAATTTTGACATAATAACTACGAGTCATACCACTATTAAGTGGTCGATTTTGATCCGTCACACCATATCCTGTTTCGGTGAAGATACCTCCGTACAATGGTTTAGGTTCCTGTCTATTAGGATAGATAAATAGCAAGAACAATAAAATAGAAAAAAATGTTTTCATACAATAAAATATTAATTGGGTTATACATTATTTGCACAATCAACTTTGATTTGCATATTCTTCAACAAGTTGAGTTGTAATAGCTTTCAGCATCGGTATATAGCTCTTATGAATATACACCAGAGGTCCTCTATTGTTGCATATATAACAATATCCATCTCGCTTTAATTCATAACTATGAAAGCGATAACTAGGATATGGTCCTATCACGACCCCCGTACCTATCCACATTTTTTTTATGCTATCATACCCCGCTTCTATTGCTCTATCTAACAACCAATTCTCATCTATCTTGATTGCGAGATCTATCCGTAGATGATGATATTTCAACATTGAATACGCCCAAATTTTTTCTACATCTGCATTTATAAGATTAAATGCCATGGTTTTGAGTTTTGCTGTGTGTTTTTTCTCGGTTTTGAGTGATTTAAGAACTAACATATAGGCATCATGAAAATTTTTTGTTGCCACATATCTGTCATAGTTCTGACAAATTTCAAAAAATCTATCTTTTTTTTCGTTGGAATTGTAAGGCGTTTTTCCACCTTGTGCAAAATCATTCATCATATTTTTTATTATAGATTAAACTTCTTTTTAACACATGATAATAAGTTATTTATTGCTATAGAGAATATAGACTATTTCCTTTCGTATGCGCCACAATATGAATACTCAGTTCGTAGAGCAGGTATAACGGTACTGTTACCAGCAACAATGTGAAAATATCCGCTGTTGGCGTAATGACTGCTGACAAGATGGCTAATACTACTATTGCATGTTTGCGGTATTGTACCAATAGCGGTTTGTCTATCAATCCCAATTTTGCCAAGAAATAAGCAATGATAGGTATCTCAAATAATATACCCATAAGCAATGATAACACCAATAGTGTTGATATATACGACTTTAGTGCAATTTGATTAATAACCATCTCTTGTACTTGATAGGTACTCAAGAAACGGAATGCGAAAGGGAATATTACAAAGTAATTTAGCAATACACCCAATGCGAACAATAATACTCCAAAGAATATCAACAGTATTGAATAGCGTTTTTCTTGTGTGTATAGCGCAGGTGCAATAAAGCCATAAAGTTGGATGATGAGATATGGGAATGCTACTAACACACCCATAATGACTGCCACTTGCAAGTGCGTAGTGAATTGCGATGCTAATTCGATATTGATAAACTCAATAGCGAAATCTTCTGGGCATAGTGCAGGCATAGACAATCGCTCTGCTACCCAACACAATCCGCGATAGAGAATAAAGTCGGATTTGGATGGAGCAAAGAGTATGCTGAAGAGTGCGTCCTTAAAGCAGAACGCAGCAATAGCGCATACTAACCACACAGCCAAGCAACGGAAAACAACCTTTCGGAACACTTCCACATGTTCCCAAAAGGTCATTTTCTCTTCGTTATTATTTTCCATCTTGGCTTGGTTGCTGTTCGGTAGGTTGTTGCGATGGTTGGTCTTCAGAAGGGCGTTTTACTTCCTCTTCCATCTCGTTCATTCCTTGTTTGAAGGATTTAACGCCTTTGCCCAAACCTTTCATTAGCTCAGGTATCTTCTTGCCTCCAAATAGCAATAGCACAATGAGAACAATAAAAATAATCTCAGGTGCTCCAATCATGAGTAGTGTCATAGTTGTTTACTTATTGCAATTACATTCGTTGTTGCAGTTTAGATAAATCTCACAAGTGTCAAAATTGATTTCCCAATTTCCGCCTTCGCAAGATTCCCAATTGTATTTAGCTGCCATATCGTCCCACCATTGTTGGAACTTGCTGCCTGTTTCGCCCATGTCTTTGACTAGCTTTTCATACAATTCTGCGTTATCAGCAGTAAGAATTTTTGCCAGTTCGGTCAAACCGTTACGACGCTCAAATAGCGTTTGAATGGTGTTCTTTTCTTCAACAGTTACCTGTCCTACAAGTTTTTTCATCTCAGAATTCCTCCTTTACTTCAAATGGATCTAAATATGTGATTTCTTTTATCTCGTTAGTGACTTGATACCCCGCCTCTTTTAATTGTAATTGCAAATCGCGTGCAGCATTGCGCTCAAGATGTGAAATGATACATTGTTGGCGTGATGGGGTGTTGTTGTCCCATGTGAGTTTTTGATTGAGCCAAATACAGCGATTGCAATGGTATGCATCACAAATGCGACAAAGTGGCGCATGGTCAAGTTGCAAGAGTTGTTTGTTTGGAATGTCAAGCCCTCTCTCTAAATCTCCTACACTACGCGAAGCATCTTTAGTTTTGTGATTCATGCGATTGCTAATGCCCATCTGCTCATCATAATAGAATGCGGGGCAGAGGTAGAACTTTCCATTAGGTGCAAGCGTAATATTGCCAATACCTGCTTCACAATTGTGCATCTCGGTCAATTGCAAACGGTCTGTCAAGATGTTGAGTTGTGGGTTCTTTGCCTGCTTGTATAGATTGAGTAAAACGGCATTGAGTGTTGCTAACGCTTTTTTGTAATTCTCAATCTGTCCTTCAGTAAATGACTCAATATCCGTCAAGCAGATATTAAGGCGAATCGTCTGTGGCAAGAGTGCTGCAATATCGTATTGCTTCGTGATAAATTCGGCAATAGTCAGGCGCAATACGAGATTGTCAGTATCTGCTGTGGTTGGCACGTAATCAAGCACTTGAACCTCGCGTCCAATTTTCACATGGTCAATTGTCTCAATGAGTTCGTTGTATTCCGCTGGGAGTTCGTAGTTAGGATATACAAACTGAATCATCAAGTTTTGCTGCATACCAAAGAGGATTGCTTTACGCAAGGTTTCCAATGGCATTAAGTTGCATTCCGTAAGCGGATTATTGGCATGGCAGTAAGCCACGCTGGTGTCATCCAATAGGATAACCAAATATTGCATATATGGTTTCATGGCTTAGCAGATAATGTCGTTAGACTGTTTTTTGTTTTGTTCAAACTCCTCGCGTTTGCCTTCTAATTCAAGTTTGCGGTAAAGCTTGTTCCAATAATAGTTGTTGGCACGCACACGCGCTTTGTGCATTTTGCAAATAGCGGTTGCACGCTCAAAGACGGTATGCGTTTTTGCTGCATCATAGTTCTCGCCTTGGCACCAAGCACATCCCTCTGCTACTTCACAATCTACGCACTCAGGTAATGATTGGGTACAACGATCAAGTGTAAGGAATGGGCGGAGTTTGTTGTTATCAATGCCATCGTGGATATTTCCGATAATCCATGCCTCTTTATCGCGCAGTGAGTATTGCGCGAAACGGGTGCAAGGATAGAAATTTCCTGCTGCATCAATAGATAGCATCTTGCCTGCACCACACCAGTTTTGATTTTGATACTTGCAATCCATAGGTTTACCCATGTTCTCTGTAAAGAATGAGCAAGCATAGTCCTTGTAGAGTTCTTTATCAATAATTGCATCTGCAAGTTGCATTAGTTGTTCTTCGAAACGAATATCGTCGCCTTCTGTCCATACATCTTCAAAAACACAGTTGATATTGACTACATGAATCCCCAAATCGTATAAGTGTAATACCGACTCACAAATATAGGGAATATCAGCCGAGGAAATAGTTACTTTTGTACCATCTCCAGGGAACTGTTTTTGCCATAATGGGATATTGCGTACAACATCATCATAGGAACCGCGTTCAGGACCATCGCCTTTCCAAATACGATTTAGGTCATGCTTACGACGGGTACCGTCAATAGTAATACCAATACTAAGATGTTCGTGATTTTTTCTTATAAAATTTTGCACTTTTTCACTATCATAATTTATTCCATTAGTTGAAAAGGCAAATCGATAAGAATTGAACCAATGGTGATTGCGACGGAAAAGTTCTTGTTTGATATAGTCACATATCTTGTCTATCAAATCGATTTCAAGGAATGGTTCTCCGCCTATAAAATCCCATGCAACCGATTGATGTGAGAAATTAGGATTATCTTTTTGATCCAGAATGTAATCTATCGCCTTCTTTGCTATTTCAAAGGACATACGTTCCTTTTCGTTCTTGCCTACCAAGTAACAATACTTGCATGCAAGTTGACAATCTTTGGTAACAATAAAAGTTATGAACTTAGCCCGTCCTTCTTGCCATGATTTGTTTTGATTCTTAATTTGTAGCATAGTAACTAAAATGCAAAGCAAGAGGAAAGTGTTAAGTCAACACTCCCTCTTGTAGATTTGGGTTTTAAACGGTATAAGATGTTCCAGAGCAACTACCAGAACAACTGCCAGAGCAATATCCTGTGCACCCACCGCAAGCGTATTTACATCCATCACAAGAACCACTATAGTTCATACTAGAACTTCCTTTGCAATTTAAAGCGCAACTAGAGCCACAACTTCTATGACACCCTCCACGACATCCATTTGTACAATCATTTTGGCAACCTGAACAATAAGCAGCACCTGCTTTTACAAATGGGATAGAGCTCATCACCATCGCACCAACCACAGGCAATGCAGCTTTTGCGGCTTTTTTGAAGAACTCTCTACGCGATTGAAGTTCTTCGTTTTGTTTTTTGTTTGACATAAAACTTAAGTTTTTGTTTGCATAGGAACTCCCTGCTATGCAGATTGTTATTTAGGTAAATAGACATACAAAAAAAGCGTGGAGTCCGACTGTTGTCGTTCCACCCTTAGAGGCTGTCGCATTGCCCACCATGTTAGACCGACAACGCGAAGCCCACGCCGAATATAAATATTCTCCGTGCCACATAGTTAAGGTACGCTTGTGCGCATACGTATATACGCAAAAGATGTACCAACACCAACAGGCACAAGAAGGATAATCTATATCCCGTAGGACATCTACCGTTGCTAAGTCCTGAACATGGTTGAAACTGCGACATTTCTAAGGGTCAGAACAGAGCGTCAATAAACGCCTTTTAAATATGTCTTGAAAGCCGCGACTGGGGTGTTTGGTCAAATAATTTGGCTTTCCGAGAGGGGACATATCCCACCCTCTAAACCCCGACGTTGGACTTTCGGGTGCAAAGGTACACTTTTTTTTCGAGATGTGCAAATAAATTTGCTAATGGCAGCGATTTTCTAGTGTAGGGTGTAGAGTGTAAAGGCGGGGATTTACTCGCGGGGTAATCTGCGAGCACTAGACAAGTGGCGGGTAGATAGTTGCACTAGGAGTACTAGCCGTACTGGATACCCGAATAACATTCGGAAGAATAAACATAAATAAAGCATAGCGTGCTCTGAGCACGAAGTGCACAATAAGAAGTCAACCTTTTTAGGAAAGTAGGTTGCTCTATCAGGAAAGTAAATATTAATAAATAGCACTTTTTGTGATTTGGAGTTTTTAGGTCGTTCCTTGGTTCTTCTTTGGTTCTTATCTCACATTCGTTCGAACGATTATTACGTCTTTGGTTTGTCCTTGGTTATTAGCACGGGAGTACCAAGGACGGTATTAGGACAGGAAATCTTAACAAAAGGTACTTTTGCAAATATTCATACATTTGGCGATTGTGCCTACCCTGTACGGCACAATCCTATAGCCGTACGGCTGCGTGACCGCAAGGGTCGCGCCATTCTATGTATTGCGCTATTTCCTCACTATGGGGATAGCTCGGGTGCAATACTCGAAGTGCCATTCAAGGCACTTCTTCACCTTGATCTTTTACAGCATAAAGACAGCGAAGGTAGAGGGGAAAGGAATCTTAAGAAAACGCCTTTTTGCATTCGAGCAAAAAGGCGTTTATTTTAGTGAATGCTGCGCTACTGTTTAGAGTTTACAGCGTTTCGAGGACTCGTTGGAGCCATTGCCAACATTTGCCCGTGGAACTGATGCTCAGGCGCTCTTGTGGTGAGTGAACACCAAACATTTGGGGTCCGATAGACACCATATCCAAATATGGATACTTCTCCAAGAACAAACCGCACTCTAAGCCCGCATGGATAGCCAATACCTTTGGCTCTGCAGCAAACAAGTCTTGGTATGCTTTCTTCGTCACTTCCAATAATGGCGATTGTGGGTTTGGAGCCCAACCTGGATAGCCGTCGCCATGCGTCACCTCATCGCAAGCCAATGCCAAAGCACATTCTACCATCTGCTTCAGGTCGTGCTTCTTGCTCTCAATAGAAGAACGTTGGCTGGTATTCACTTCGATATATGCGCCCTTATCATCCTCGCGCATCTTCACGCTGGCGAGGTTGGTGCTGGTCTCTACCAATCCAGGCATGGTCTTCGACATAGCCGTCATACCATGAGGGCAAGCGTAGAGCGCTTGGATAAGTACCTTGGCTTTGTCCGCAGGAATAAACAAGGCTGGCATATCGGTGGTCTCAAGCGTCATAAAGAAGTCCTTCTCTATATCGCCGATCTCCGATTCAATAGTAGCGATATAGTGATTTAGCATCACGCGGATATCCTCTTTATACGACATAGGGATAGCAATCACCGCCTCTGCTTCGCGAGCGATGGCATTACGCAAGTTACCGCCGTTGATAGTAGCGAGTTGCATATCAGTTGCTTGCATCACTTGATAGAGGAAGCGCACGAGAATCTTATTGGCATTGCCACGACCTTTGTTGATGTCATCGCCCGAGTGACCGCCCATGAGTCCACCGACTTTGAGGTGGATGGCGAGGTGGCTATTAGGCGATAAGGCGATAGGCGAGTAGTGCATTTTGGCGAGGGTGTCAATACCGCCTGCACAGCCGATGAAGACTTGTCCGTCGTCCTCAGAGTCGAGGTTGATGAGTTGTTTGCCATTGAGGCAACCGTCTTGCAGACGGAAAGCGCCCGTGAGACCTGTCTCCTCGTCCACAGTGAAGAGGCACTCCAATACAGGGTGCTTCAATGTGTCAGAGGTGATAGCCGCCAACATGAGCGCCATACCGATGCCGTTGTCAGCGCCAAGGGTAGTGCCCTGAGCTTTGATAAAATCGCCATCAATATAGGTGTGGATAGGGTCATTGTCGAAATCGTGTACGGTGTCGTTGTTCTTCTCGCATACCATATCCATATGCGCTTGGAGGATAACGCCCGGTTTGTCTTCGTAGCCAGCAGTAGCAGGCTTGCGCATGATGATGTTGCCTGCTTCATCCACAGTGTGTTCTAGGTTATGCTTTACGGCAAAGGCATTGAGCCATTCGATAATCTTGCCTTCGCGCTTCGATGGGCGAGGCACTTGGGTAATCTCGTGGAAGATAGAGAAAACTTCTTTTGGTTGTAATTCGTTGATCATTTGTTTTAGATTGAGTAAAGAGCCAGGAACCAGGAGCCAAGATATATCAGTAACGACTGACTAGACGATAGTAATAAGTCTTTATTCCTTGTCCCTTATTCTTGATTCTGATTAATTATTCATGAGCCACATACTCGTGGATGGTTTGCAAGTACTCTGCAGGGTATGGTACGCGGTTAGGACCTTCTGGTTCGCCGTAAGGATTACGCAGGAACTGACCGTCTTTTTCTTTGCGTTGTTGACCGTCAAGATACTTGACAAACAAGTATATACCCAACTCTTTCCATGCATCGGTGGACTCTTGCGCTTGCGTACAGGAATATTTGGTTAGCCATGCTGCTTTGTCCGCAGGGTTCAGTTCAGCCACTGCCTTATCTATCACTTCTACTTGCGCATTGAACTTGTCTTCCCATGCCGATTGCACTTTCTGGATGTCAGGGAGCATCGCTGAATATTTACTATATGCCCAGTTAGCTACGATATTGTAGGTCCACCATGCCGAGGTAGGTGAGTAGGTATAGAGGTCGCCATTGCCCTCTTGGAAGCACTCTGGCACAGCGGTGATGGAGCTATACATAGGCACGTAGAGCGATGTAGCCGCATCGTCCACACCAAACCAGAAAATACCACCTGCGTTAGCTCCTTCGTAGCCACGCATCTGTGCTACAAAGGACCATGCCGTTTGTTGGGTAGCGATAGGACGCTCAAACCAATATTGTACGGAGTCGTATTGGAAGCCCAATGAACCATAGCGCAGTTTGCTATGCCATGGACCTGCATCTGGACCTTGGGTAATATCCAATGGCGTACCCTCGTATTGATCACGCATGCTGTTCTTCAACTCTTGTGCACTTACCTTGTGATTAGGTTTGATATACAATGGCATACGCTCACCAGCGTACTTACCGCCAGTTTCCACGAAAGTCTTGCCCGATGCAAAGTCAAAATACTTATCCATATCATCGGAGAACTTACGGAAGAATGACCATACGCGCGCCTCACAAACGAACAGGCCAGAGAAATCGTATGGGGCATATGCTTCTTGGAAATTGAAGTCCTTGTCCTTGCCCTCGAAGTAGCCCTGTTTGCGTGCAAAAGATACGACATCTTCGCTCCACATCCAATTGTCTTTGTCCTTGAAGTTGATGGTGGTAACACGTGCTTGGTTGGCATGCGCAGCGATACAATCATCAGGAATACGGGTGGCTACCCATACGGCACCTTTTTCTTCTTTGCCTTTGCCGATGAGTTCCATCAGCCATACCTCGTTAGGGTCGGCGATAGAGAAAGTCTCACCGCTGCTGGCATAGCCATACTCTGCCACCAAATCAGTCATACATTTAATTGCTTCGCGAGCCGTCTTGCAACGCTCAAGAGCGATGTAAATCAGTGAACCATAGTCAATACCTTCGCCACTCTCCAATTCTTGACGTCCACCCCAAGTGGTCTCGCCAATAGCGAGCTGGTGCTCGTTCATATTGCCTACCACGTTGTAGGTATGTGGCACTTGTGGGATGGTGCAAAGGGGTTTACCTGTATCCCAGTCTTTCACTTCGCGCACAGCCCCTTCGGGGTGGTCGGCTGCGGGAACAAAGTGCAGAAAACCATAGAGGGCATAACTATCGGCAGCATACGAAATCATCGTACTGCCGTCCACAGAGGCATCTTTGCCTACTAAGAAATTGGTGCAGGCCAGACCTGCCACCCATGCACTACAGAGTGCGAGTATCAAATAAATCTTTTTCATATATTCTTGCCTTTAAACTCTAAACAGTAGCGACTTTGTCGCGTCCACTAAACACTAAATTCCCATCCTCCCATCTACCTTTGCTTGTACGGTTTTTACTTGCTTGATATACTCTATGTATAAGTCGCGGATTTTCTGCTCTGAGTTCCAATATTTGATGTAGTTTTTCAGTGGCAGCATACCATCGTTGCCTTGACTGAGATAATCGCTAGTGGCAACAGTGTATGTCTTATCTACTTCCAGGGGTTTGCCACTGATGGTGACTAGGGCTTCTTGTTGCATTACTCTGTCGCCAATAGCTTTGATTTGCATACCTGCTATGCCTTGTCCGCCACTGTAGGCAAAGATCTCGCAGAGTTGTTGCAGATCGCTACCTTTTAGGGTGAGCACCACCAACATATTGTCGAAAGGCATGAGTTCGAATACGTGTCGGAAAGTGATATCTCCTGCTGGCCATTCGCATCGCATACCTCCTATATTCACCACAGCCACATCCACTGGCTCTGGAGACAATTGTCGTGCCATAGCCAATAGCGCATCGCTCGCCCAGTTGAGCATAGTGCATTCAGGTTGGTGCACTTCGAGTGCTACAGGGGCATAGCCAATAGGAACTTCTAACTTGGCTTCCAGATCTGCCTTAATAGGAGATAAAGCAGAGAGATAAGCTGTATCTTGAATAAGATCCAAGGTACTATCAATCACAACTACTGTACTCGTTTTCTCAACGACTTTCATAGGGCGATGACAACTTGCCATCAGGACAAGTAGCATGCAAATATATGTTGCTCTTTTCATCATAAATATGTTTTCGATGCAAAGATAGTGATTTTTTTTGAAATATACAACAATTAGCCCATATTACACAAAAAATCGCACCCATAGGGATGCGATTTTTCAAATTTATGCTTCGCTATGATTACTCAGCAGTCTCAGCAGCAGGAGCCTCTACTGGAGCTTCTACAGGAGCCTCAGCCTTAGGAGCAGCCTTTTTACCAGCACGACGTGTGGTCTTCTTAGCCGCAGCCTTAGGAGTCTTGAGCATGTTCTCGTTGTAATCAACGAGCTCGATGATACACATCTCAGCAGCATCACCAAGACGGAAACCAGTGCGGAGGATACGTGTGTAACCACCTGGACGGTTAGCAATCTTCTCAGCTACATTTTGGAAGAGCTCAGTAACTACCTCTTTTTGTTTGAGTTTAGCGAAGACGAGACGACGGTTAGCCGTAGAGTCTTCTTTAGCATGGGTAAGGAGTGGCTCTACATACATACGGAGCGCTTTTGCCTTAGCCAATGTGGTCTTAATACGCTTGTGCATAATGAGCGAGCAAGCCATATTTGAAAGCATTGCATGACGGTGCGCAGCTTTACGACCAAGATGATTAAATTTCTTATTGTGTCTCATTTTTGTTTTACTTTTTTAATTAATCATTAAGTTTGTATCTGCTAATATCCATACCGAATGCTAAGCCGTTTTTCTCGAGCAGTTCGTCGAGTTCGGTAAGGGATTTCTTACCAAAGTTACGGAACTTAAGCAAATCAGAACGATGATATTTCACAAGTTCGCCAAGTGTATCAACCTCAGCAGCTTTCAAGCAGTTGAGTGCACGAACAGAGAGATCCATATCCACGAGTCGTTGGTTGAGCAACTGACGCATTTTGAGATGCTCCTCATTGATGGTATTGTTAACTGGCTTGCTGTGATCTTCAATCTCAATGCGTTCTTCAGAGAAGAGCATGAAATGGTAGATCAATAGTTTTGCAGCTTCTGTAAGTGCATTTTGTGGAGTGATCGAACCGTCAGTAGAGATCTCAAGTGTGAGTTTCTCATAGTCGGTACGTTGCTCTACACGATAAGGGTCAATACTATATTTGACATTGCGAATAGGAGTATAGATGCTATCGATAGCAAGTACACCTATTGCATCATTAGGTTGACGATTTTCGTCAGCAGACACGTAACCGCGGCCTTTATTGATATTAATTTCAATCTCGAAATCAGCAGACTCATCCATTTCTGCGAGCAACAACTCTGGGTTGAGCACATCGAATGATTGGAGGTAGCTATTGAGTTCTCCTGCTAGAAGGACGTTGTTACCCTTTACATGCATACGGATAGTTTCCTCAGTAGCGTCAACACCATCCTTGCGGATGAAACGTACTTGTTTGAGATTGAGAATAAGGTTGGTTACGTCGGTAATAACACCAGGGATAGTAGCAAATTCATGATCAATACCATTGATCTTAATAGAGCAGATAGCAAAGCCTTCGAGTGAACCGATAAGGACACGACGAATCGCATTACCAACTGTGATACCATAACCCGGTTCAAGCGGACGGAACTCAAAAACTCCGTGATCTTTGCTTGAATCCAACATGATCACCTTTTCAGGTTTAATAAAATCTAATATTGCCATGAATTTAATTATTATTTAGAGTACAACTCGACGATTAATTGCTCCTTGATGTTCTCAGGGATATCCTCACGTTGTGGGATATTGAGGTATTTACCTGCTTTCTCAGCTTCGTTCCACTCGAGCCAGCTATATTTGCTGTGGTTGAAACCATCCAAAGAAGCAGCGATTACCTCAAGCGATTTAGCTTTCTCACGAACAGCTACGACTTGACCTGGTTTTACTTCGTATGAAGGGATGTTTACCACTTTGCCATCTACAGTGATGTGGCGGTGGCTAACCAATTGACGAGCAGCAGCACGTGTAGGAGCGATACCAAGACGGTAAACGATGTTATCCAAACGAGACTCCAAGAGTTGGAGAAGGATCTCACCAGTAATACCTTTGATACGTGAAGCCTTAGCAAAAAGGAGACGGAATTGACGCTCAAGTACACCATAGGTGTATTTAGCTTTTTGCTTTTCAGCGAGCTGAGTACCATACTCAGACATTTTTTTGCGACGGTTTACACCGTGTTGTCCTGGAGCGTAGTTACGTTTGTCAAGCACTTTGTCTGGGCCGAAGATAGCCTCTCCGAAACGACGTGCGATACGTGATTTTGGTCCAATATATCTTGCCATTTTCTTACGTTTTTAATAGTTAAACAATTATACACGACGACGTTTAGGAGGACGGCAACCATTGTGAGGCATAGGAGTAACGTCAACGATTTCGGTTACTGCGATACCAGCGTTAGCGCACGCACGGATAGCGCTCTCACGGCCTTGTCCAGGACCTTTAACATACGCTTTTACTTTGCGCAAACCGAGGTCGAAAGCGACCTTTGCGCAATCCTCAGCAGCAGTTTGAGCTGCATATGGAGTATTCTTTTTAGAGCCACGGAAGCCCATTTTACCAGCAGATGACCAAGAGATAACTTGACCTTCGCCGTTAGCGATTGTAACAATCACATTGTTGAAAGAAGACATTACGTGAAGTTGACCAACACCGTCAATCTTTACAACGCGCTTCTTAGCTGCAACAGTTTTCTTTGCCATAATTGATAGATATTACAGGGTTGATTACTTAGTTGCCTTCTTCTTGTTAGCAACAGTTTTCTTTTTACCTTTACGCGTACGAGCGTTGTTTTTGGTAGATTGACCACGCAATGGAAGACCAATACGGTGACGCACACCACGGTAGCAACCAATATCCATCAATCGCTTGATGTTAAGTTGTGTTTCTGAACGGAGATCACCTTCTACTTTGTATTTAGCACCGATAATCTCACGAATTTTAGCTGCTTGGTCATCCGTCCAATCTTGTACCTTGATGCTTGGGTCAACGCCTGCCTCTGCCAAGATCTTCTTTGCGCTTGAACGACCTATTCCGTAGATGTAAGTCAAACCGACTTCGCCACACTTGTTTTGTGGTAAATCTACACCGACAATTCTTATAGCCATAATTAATTACTTAAGGATATTGTTTTTAAATGTTTACCTCTATGAAATGCTTATCCTTGACGCATTTTCATTTTTGGTTCTTTTTTGTTAATTACATACAAGCGACCTTTGCGGCGTACGATTTTGCAATCCGCATTGCGCTTTTTTACAGATGCTCTAACTTTCATTTTAATAGAGTTTTAGAGTTTTGTTATTTATAACGGAACGAAATACGTCCTTTAGTGAGGTCATATGGACTCATCTCCACTTTCACACGGTCACCAGGAAGAATCTTGATGTAATGCTGACGCATCTTACCAGAGATGTGAGCGATGATGACATGACCACTTTCTAATTGTACACGGAACATCGCGTTGGACAACGCCTCGGTTACGGTTCCATCTACTTCAATTGCATCTTGTTTTGCCATAATACTTTGGTTGATATTAAATAAAACGATCTCCTAATACTTGTTGAATATAGTCGAATGTGGACAATATGTCTGCCTTGCCGTTGCGCACGCATACGCTGTGTTCGTAATGAGCCGCAGGTTTGCGGTCGGCAGTACGCGCTGTCCATCCATCAGTTTCGATGATGACATTGCGTCGTCCAAGACAAATCATTGGTTCGATGGCCAGTGTCATACCCGATTTGAGTACAATACCATTGCCACGACGTCCATAGTTGCATACCTCAGGTTCCTCGTGCATATCACGCCCGATGCCATGTCCAACAAATTCGCGAACCACAGAATAACCTGCTTTCTCGCAATGATTTTGTATGGCAGCACCAATATCGCCAAGACGGCGTCCTGTGACTGCTTGTTCGATGCCGAGATAAAGCGCCTGTTTGGTTGTGCGCATCAATTGCAACACCTCTGGAGCCACTTCGCCCACAGGGAAAGTGTATGCTGAGTCAGCGCAAAAGCCATTGAGTTGAACCACTGTATCCACCGACACGATATCGCCGTCCTTGAGTATCACCTTATCGGAAGGAATACCATGAACAACTTGCTCGTTGACCGATGTGCACAAGGTGGCAGGATAGCCCTCGTATCCGAGGCAAGAAGGAACACCTCCGTTATCGCAGATAAACTCATAAGCCACTTTGTCCAGTTCCGCAGTAGTAACCCCTGGTCGGATGACTTTGGCTACTTCAGCCAAAGTCCTTCCGAGCAGGTCATTACTGCGACGCATCAGCTCGACTTCTTCATCAGTCTTTAGGTATATCATTCTTCTTAATAAGCCATAGCGGAGCGACCCTTGATGCGCATACCTGACTCATAGAAGCCATCGTAGTGACGCTCGAGGAGTTTGCTCTCGATTTGTTGTAGCGTATCCAAGACAACACCTACCATGATGAGCAATGATGTACCACCGAAGAATTGCGCGAAGCCCATGCTCACACCAGCAAGGCGAGCAAAAGCAGGCAAAATAGCGATGATAGCCAAGAGGCACGAGCCAGGCAATGTCAAGCGTGTCATGATAGAGTCGATATACTCAGCAGTCTTCTTACCTGGTTTAACGCCAGGGATGAAGCCGTTGTTGAGCTTAAGGTTTTCAGCCATTTGTACAGGGTTGATGATAATCGCGGTGTAGAAATAGGTGAAAACGATGATCAAGATTGCAAATACAGCATTGTACCAGAAGCCATCGTTATCCATGAAAGCACGAGTGAAAGCGCTAGCGCTCTCTGAAGTAGAGAATCCAGCAAGTGCGATAGGAATAAACATGATAGCTTGTGCGAAGATAATAGGCATCACATTCGCAGCATTCACCTTAAGAGGGATATACTGGCGCACGCCACCATATTGCTTGTTACCCACCATGCGTTTAGCATATTGTACAGGGATACGGCGTGTACCTTGTACGAGGAGGATAGCGAAAGCAAACACGAACAAGAGGAGAATGATCTCAAGGATGAAGACCATCAAACCACCACCTTCGTTCAAGCGTGAAGAGAACTCTTGGATGATAGCGGCAGGGAAACGAGCGATGATACCGATGAGAATGATAAAGGAAATACCATTACCAATACCACGGTCGGTAATACGCTCACCCAACCACATCACGAACATAGAGCCCGCGCAGAGGAGGATAGTAGATGAGATGGTGAACCAGTTGAAACCTACAGAGATGGCTTGACCCGCTTGTGCCATTTGCACAGAGAGGTTAACCAAGTAGCTAGGACCTTGGAAAAGGAGGATAGCCACTGTGAGGTAACGAGTGATTTGGTTCATCTTTTGGCGACCAGACTCACCCTCTTTTTGCATCTTTTGGAAGTAAGGCACTGCGATAGTGAGCAGTTGGATTACGATAGATGCAGAGATGTAAGGCATGATACCCAATGCAAAAATAGAAGCATTGGAGAAGGCGCCACCTGAGAACATATCCAAGAGTGCCATCAGACCTCCCGCTGTTTGCGCTTGCAAAGCGGTGAGGGCTGTTGGGTCTATACCAGGAAGTACTACGAAAGAACCGAAGCGATAGATGAGTACAAATAGAAGTGTTACTCCCAATCGGCTACGGAGATCTTCGATCTTCCAGATATTTTGGATTGTTTGAATAAACTTACGCATACTAATTAGATTTTGTTGATAGTACCACCAGCAGCTGTGATAGCAGCTTCAGCAGATTTACTGAAAGCGTTAGCTTCTACTGTCAATTTTGCAGTAAGGGTACCGTTTCCAAGAATCTTCACCAATTGAGTTTTGTTGATGAAGCCAGCCTCGTGGAGTTCGATCAAACCGATCTTCTCGAGGTTCTTAGCTTCAGCAAGCGCTTGGAGAGTAGAAAGGTTGATAGCTTTGTACTCTACGCGATTGATGTTTTGGAAACCAAACTTAGGCAAGCGGCGTTGCATAGGCATCTGACCACCCTCGAAACCGATTTTCTTAGAGTAACCAGAACGTGACTTAGCACCCTTGTGACCACGAGTAGAGGTACCACCGAGTCCTGAACCAGGACCACGACCGATACGCTTAGCGGTCTTTACTGAACCAGCAGCTGGCGTTAAATTATTTAATTCCATAATGCTACGATTTTTACAATTAATCAATTACTTTTACCAAGTGTTTTACTTTGTTAACCATACCGAGGATAGCAGGAGTTGCCTCATGCTCAACTACGGCATTCATCTTGCGAAGACCAAGCGCCAACATAGTATCTTTTTGCACTTGTGGGCAGCCGATTGTGCTGCGTACTTTTTGAACTTTGATTGTTGCCATGATTTTCACAAATTATTAACCGTTAAACACTGTTGATAAGCTCACGCCACGGTTTTGAGCTACAGTACGAGCATCGCGCATTTCGCCGAGAGCTGCGATAGTAGCCTTAACGAGGTTGTGAGGGTTAGAAGAACCTTTAGATTTAGCCAAGATGTCAGTTACACCAGCAGACTCCAATACGGCACGCATAGCACCACCGGCTTTTACTCCGGTACCGTGAGATGCAGGTTGGAGATAAACGCGAGCGCCACCGAACTTAGCGTATTGCTCGTGAGGTACAGTACCCTTGAGTACTGGTACTTGGATAAGATTCTTCTTTGCAGATTCTGTAGCCTTAGAAATAGCTGCGGTAACTTCGCCAGCCTTACCAAGACCCCAACCTACGATACCAGCCTCATTTCCTACAACAACGATGGCTGCAAATGTGAAAGTACGTCCACCTTTCGTAACTTTAGTTACGCGGTTGACAGCAACAAGGCGCTCCTTGAGCTCCAAGTCTTGTGTTGATTTTACTCGATTCATAACAGTCTCTTTGTTTTAGAATTTGAGACCTGCCTCGCGGGCAGCGTCTGCCAATGATTTAACTCGACCGTGATAGAGGTAGCCATTGCGATCAAATACTACAGCCTCTACGCCAGCAGCTTTAGCAGCTTCAGCGATGAGCTTGCCTACTTGAGCAGCCTTCTCAGTTTTGGTCATTTTATCTTTAATAGCGAGCGAAGATGCAGCTGCAAGTGTTTTACCTTGCAAATCGTCGATAACTTGCGCGTAGATTTGGCTGTTGCTACGGAATACTGTCAGACGAGGACGCTCAGCTGTACCCGAAACACGTGTACGGATAGATGCTTTAATTTTAAGTCTTCTTGCAATTTTCTGATTCATAACTTATTCCTTTCTAATTATTTACCAGCCGATTTACCAGCTTTACGACGAATAACTTCACCTTGGAACTTAATACCTTTACCCTTATATGGCTCTGGTTTGCGGAAAGAGCGAATCTTAGCGCATACTTGGCCGATAAGTTGCTTGTCAGCAGACTCAAGGATAACGAGAGGGTTTTGGTTACGCTCTGACTTGGTCTCTACCTTAACCTCCTTAGGGAGTTGGAGATAGATTGGGTGGGTATAACCGAGTGCAAAGTTGAGAGTATTTTGCATAGCTGCAGCCATCTCAACACGGTAACCTACACCGACGAGTTCGAGCACTTTCTTATAACCCTCGCTTACACCTACAACCATATTGTTGATGAGCGCGCGATAAAGACCGTGCATAGCGCGGTTTTGCTTCTCATCGTTTGGACGAGTTACGGTGAGTACACCATCCTCCACGGTTACAGTGATGTTAGGGTTAACTTGTTGTTGAAGTTCACCTTTAGGACCCTTAACGGTCACGAGGTTCTCAGGGCTAACTGTTACAGTTACACCTGCAGGAATAGCGATAGGCAATTTACCAATTCTTGACATAGCAGTTCCTCCTTAATTAATAGATGTAACAAATAACCTCACCACCGAGCTTCATACCAAGAGCCTCTTTGTTGGTCATCACACCCTTAGATGTAGAAAGGATTGCGATACCGAGACCATTGAGCACGCGTGGCATCTCGCGATAGCCAACGTACTGACGAAGACCTGGGGTTGATACACGTTTCAAACTCTTGATGGCGTTAACCTTGTTAACTGGATCATACTTCAAGGCAATCTTGATAGTGCCTTGAGGGCCATCCTCCACGAACTTGTAAGAAAGGATATAGCCCTTCTCGAACAAGATGCGTGTGATCTCTTTCTTCAGATTCGAAGCAGGTACCTCTACTACGCGGTGACCAGCTTTGATTGCATTTCTGAGTCGAGTCAGATAATCTGCGATTGGATCTGTCATAATGTTTTGTTAAATTAATCCCGCCTTTCGGGACAATATTTAATAAATTAATTTTATTTATTCCCCAGAGGCACTTATGTCCTCTGGGCGAATTTCAGTTTTTTTACCAGCTTGCTTTCTTCACTCCTGGGATGAGTCCTGCAGAGGCCATCTCACGGAATTGAATACGACTCAAGCCGAATGCACGCATATAACCTTTTGGACGACCAGTGATTTTGCAGCGGTTGTGCAAACGAACTGGGCTAGCGTTCTTAGGCAATGCTTGGAGACCTTCGTAGTCACCATCCTTGAGGAGTTGAGCGCGTTTTGCTGCGTATTTAGCTACGAGTTTTGCGCGTTTTACCTCGCGGGCTTTCATTGATTCTTTTGCCATAGTCTAATTACTTTTTGAATGGTAATCCAAACTCACGCAACAATGCGAAACCTTCCTCATCGGTGTTTGCGGTGGTTACGAAAGTGATGTTCATACCGAGTAGTTTGGTAATGTTATCAATGTTGATTTCAGGGAAGATGATTTGCTCTTGGATACCAAGTGTATAGTTTCCATGGCCATCCATCTTGTTGTGGATACCCTTGAAGTCACGGATACGAGGCAAAGCCACGCGAACGAGGCGCTCCAAGAACTCGTACATACGCTCACCACGGAGAGTTACGCGCACGCCGATAGGCATTTTCTTACGAACCTTGAAACCTGCGATATCCTTTTTGGAGAGAGTAGCAACGGCTTTCTGACCAGTGATGAGTGTCATCTCTTGTTGAGCTACATCGATGAGCTTCTTGTCAGCCACAGCATCTCCAAGACCTTGGTTGAGAACGATCTTCTCGAGTTTAGGGCACTGCATTACTGTAGTGTAGTTAAACTCCTTCATCAGAGCTGGCACAATGCGCTCTAGATAATCTTGTTTTAAACTTGCTGTATTCATTGTTAGATCTCCTTACCAGATTTTTTACTTACGCGGACAAGCTTACCATCCTTCAATACGCGACCTACGCGTACTGGTTTTCCGTCCTCAACTGGGTTGAGGTTAGAGATATGGATAGGAGCCTCCTGTTTAACAATACCTCCTTGAGGATTTTTTGCATTAGGTTTGGTACTCTTAGATACCATATTAACACCTTCTACGATAGCACGTTGTTTCTCTACGAGCACCTCCAACACACGGCCGGTTTTGCCCTTAGAAGCACCTGCGTTCACGTATACGGTATCACCTTTCTTAATATGTAATTTTGCCATATTTGTAGAATTTAGATGATTAGAGCACTTCAGGTGCTAGAGAAATAATTTTCATGTTCGTTTGACGCAACTCGCGAGCCACAGGGCCAAAGATACGTGAACCACGGATCTCACCTGCGTTGTTTACGAGTACGCATGCGTTGTCATCAAAGCGGATGTAGCTACCATCTGGGCGGCGAACCTCTTTCTTAACGCGTACTACGATAGCACGTGTTACAGTACCGTCCTTGATATCAGAAGAAGGAATTACACCTTTTACTGCTACTACGATGGTGTCACCCAAACTGGCGTAACGCTTTTTGGTTCCGCCAAGAACGCGGATGCACAATGCCTCTTTAGCACCTGAGTTGTCCGCAACTACCAGTCTTGATTCTTGTTGTACCATATTACTTAGCCCTTTCTACAATTTGAGTTAAACGCCAACGAACAGTCTTGCTCAATGGACGAGTCTCCATGATGCGTACTGTATCACCGATACCGCACTCATTGTTCTCGTCGTGAGCATGGAACTTGCGAGTTTTATTGACAAACTTGCCATAAATAGGGTGTTTCTCTTTCCAGTGAACAGCAACTACGATAGTCTTGTCCATCTTGTTGGAAACGACAATACCCTGACGCTCTTTTCTTAGATTTCTTGTTTCCATGTCAATTCGTTTTTTACTTTGTTAATTCTCTTTGACGAAGTTCGGTTGCAAGGCGAGCAATAGTCTTACGAGCCACCTTAATCTGCAACGGATTGTCAAGCGGAGAAATGCTGTGATTCAATTTCATACGAACGAGTGCCTCTTTCTCAGCAGCCAAACGCTCTTGGATCTCAGCAGTTGTTAATTCTTTAATTTCAGCTGTTTTCATAATCCTAATTATACATTTTGGGTTGGGTCGTAATCACGTCTTACGACAAATTTGGTTGTAATAGGAAGTTTTTGAGCTGCCAGGCGGAGTGCCTCTTTAGCTACCTCGTATGATACGCCGTCAATCTCGAAGATGATGCGTCCTGGAGCCAATGGAACTACGAATCCTTCTGGAGCACCTTTACCTTTACCCATACGAACATCCAATGGTTTTTTGGTAATTGGTTTATCAGGGAAAACGCGGATCCATACTTGTCCTTGACGTTGCATATAGCGAGTTACTGCGATACGGGCTGCCTCGATTTGACGACCTGTCAACCAGATGGTACCAAGTGACTTGATACCGAATGAGCCAAATGCGAGCTCAGTACCACGCTGTGCATTGCCTTTGATGCGGCCTTTTTGGCAGCGGCGGAATTTAGTTTTCTTTGGTTGTAACATAACTGTTTTAATCTACAAATCGGTTAAACATTATTGTTTTTTGTTTCTGCGGAAACCACCACGACGGTCATCACGACGGCGATCGCCACCACGACCATTCTCTTGCTTTTGTGTGAAGTTAGGAGCAAGGTCTTTCTTGCCATAAACCTCACCACGGCAGATCCAAACCTTTACACCGATCATACCCACCTTGGTGAGAGCACCTGCGTGGCAATAGTCGATGTCAGCACGGAGAGTGTGCAATGGGGTACGACCCTCTTTGTACATCTCGCTACGTGCCATTTCAGCACCGTTAAGACGACCACTGAGTTGGATTTTGATACCCTCAGCGCCCATACGCATGGTAGAAGCGATAGCCATCTTCACAGCACGGCGGTATGCGATCTTACCCTCGAGTTGGCGAGCGATCTTGTTAGCCACGATAGTAGCATCAAGTTCAGGACGCTTAACCTCGAAGATGTTGATTTGCACATCTTGCTTGGTGATTTTCTTCAACTCCTCTTTCAATTTGTCAACCTCTTGTCCACCTTTACCGATAATAAAACCAGGGCGAGCGGTGCACACAGTTACAGTTACAAGTTTCAGAGTACGCTCGATTACGATACGAGAAATACTAGCCTCAGCCAAACGGGCATTCAGGTACTTGCGGATTTTAGTATCCTCAAGAATTGTATCTCCGTAGTTCTTGCCGCCAAACCAGTTGGAATCCCAACCACGTACAATACCTAGGCGGTTACTAATTGGATTAATTTTCTGTCCCATTTTGTTAATTACTTAGCTTCGTTAGTATTCTTAGTATCTACAAAAATAGTAACATGGTTAGAGCGTTTGCGGATACGATAACCGCGACCTTGAGGAGCGGTCAACAGACGCTTGAGCATCATACCGCCATCTACCATGATATTACTTACATACAGAGTCTCTTGGTCTGCTTTCTTACCGGTCTTAACTTCCCAGTTAGCGATAGCAGATTTCAAAAGTTTCTCGAGGGCACGCGATGCCTCTTTGGTAGAGAAATGCAACGCACCCAGTGCACGGTTCACTTCCATTCCACGAATCATATCGGCAACAAGGCGCATTTTGCGTGGAGATGTAGGAACGTTATTAAGCTTTGCAAAGTATTGGCTCTTGCGAGCTTCCTTCATTGCTTCAGCTGCATTATGTTTTCTAGCACCCATTTTGAATTCTAAAATTTAATTGTTGTTTGATTTGATTCTTGGATTAACGGTTACCCGAGTGACCACGGAATGTGCGGGTTGGAGCGAACTCGCCCAACTTGTGACCCACCATATTCTCGGTTACATACACAGGGATGAACTTGTTTCCATTATGAACTGCAATAGTATGACCTACGAAATCAGGAGAAATCATAGATGCACGGCTCCAAGTCTTGACAACATCTTTCTTGCCAGACTCATTCATAGCCAACACCTTCTTCTCCAACTTAACGTTGATAAATGGTCCTTTTTTCAATGAACGACTCATAATTTCTCTTAATTTAATAGGTTATTTTTTTCTTCTTTCAATAATGTATTGATTGCTCAAGTTCTTTGGAGCACGTGTCTTGTAGCCCTTAGCTAACAAGCCCTTGCGTGAACGTGGGTGTCCACCAGATGCGCGGCCTTCACCACCACCCATTGGGTGATCTACTGGGTTCATTGCCACACCACGGTTGCGTGGACGACGGCCTAACCAACGGCTACGACCTGCCTTACCACTCTTCTCCAATGCGTGATCGCTATTGCCAACCACACCAACAGTTGCTTTACATGCTGCAAGCACCTTGCGCAATTCGCCTGAAGGCAACTTGATGATTGCATACTTATCCTCGCGAGAAGACAATTGTGCAAACACACCAGCCGAACGAACCATGCATGCACCTTGACCTGGACGGAGCTCAATGTTGTGAATGAGCGTACCAAGAGGCATGTTAGCCATTGGGAGAGCATTTCCTACTTCAGGAGCCACATCTGGACCTGAGATTACTGTTTGACCTACTTGCAAGCCATTAGGTGCAAGAATGTAACGTTTTTCGCCATCAGCATAGAACAAGAGTGCGATACGAGCACTACGGTTTGGATCGTACTCAATAGTTTTTACTACTGCTGGTACACCATCTTTGTTACGTTTGAAGTCAATTACGCGATATTTCTGCTTGTGTCCACCACCAATATAACGCATGGTCATCTTACCTTGATGGTTACGACCACCTGTCTTGGTTTTACCGAACACAAGAGATTTCTCTGGTGCACTTGCGGTAATTGTATCAAATGCGCCAATAACTTTGTGTCTTTGCCCCGGTGTAGAGGGTTTTAATTTACGTACAGCCATTTTTAGA
>JAFVTU010000020.1 GCA_017503075.1 Paludibacteraceae bacterium
TTCAACAACTTGTTGTTTGAATGACTGAGAGTAATAATTTACTGTTCGCTTCATAAAACTTGAATCTTAATAATTGATACTTTTTGTTCATTTTATGAGTAAACCTATTTCAGTATAAGACATACTTTTATTAAGATTGCCGTCTCTTTTCCCTCTCTTATACCTTCCCCTATTCTACCGACCGACGACCGAGAGAACTCCGACAGAACTCCGACTCAACTCCCTGCCCACAAAAAGTACTTTTATTAAGATTACCTTCTTTCTAAGTTCCAAACAGTAGGCACTCAGTGCCGTATACTAAACCAATAAATGGCGAAAAAGTCGCCATTTATTTGCACATCTCAAAAAAAAGCACTACCTTTGCACCGCAAAGGTCAAAATACTTTGACTTTTTGCATAAAAATAGCAGCTAGAATCCGCGCGATGTTCTAATGAATACAATATGACAACTTTAACACCAGAACAGAAAGAGGCTCAAATGGCGAGCATGAAATCCTTTGATGAGGAGATGCCTTCAGTGGGTATCTTTTGGTATGACCCTCAAGAACACGAGTTCTTTGGTGTGTATAAGAAAGAACTGACACCAAAGATGATTGAGGAGGCTGCTAATAAGGGATTACCTTTTATCAATTATCCTAAATTGCATCGTCAAGTATGGAAAGAGCAATATTTCCGTGCTTTGGCATCGCATAAACCCACTCGTTTCACGGGAGATTATACGATGATACCTCGAGGTCGTGTTGCATGGAATATTGATAAGTTCATTGTTTTTGTTGGCAAGTGGGCGGAAGATATACAAGACGAGTTGACAGAGTTGATCAATAAGCACTTTGCATTGCCATTTTTTGAGTTTGTCTATGATGAGCATTGGGACTTAGGGCATGGCTGGTCTGGTGACTTTTAGTAAAAAAAACTGAAAACATTGATAGAAAAAATAATATTAACCCTATAAAATTACTTATTACTCATCACTTATAGTTCTTATCTCGCCTATATGGCTCGAACGATTTAAACATAACTTGCCCGCAACGATCCGTTGCTCGACATATTTAGTATAGCGTTATAAGCCACACTTGACATCTTGAAAACTGGACACTTTCAAATGATCAATTATTCTTCAAGTTACGGTTTATGCACGCTCGCGTTTCCAGCGTGAGTTTTCTGTGCGTAGATTTGAAGAATAAAGGTAGTCCAGATTCCTCAAAATGTCAAATTGAAGCGAACGAAAGTTCACGCTTTTTTCGTAAAAAAGCAATAAAATGTAATATTCAGTCACCTTGATTTGTCTAATGGATAGTAAACAATATATAGTATGATACATTTAGAAAACATACACAAGACCTACAACTTGGGCACTCCCAACGCGTTGCATGTGCTGAAAGGAATCGACCTGCATATCAACAAGGGCGAACTGGTGTCTATCATGGGTTCTTCGGGTTCGGGCAAGTCCACGCTGCTCAACATCTTGGGCATCTTGGACAACTACGACGAGGGCACGTATCACCTCAACGGACACCTAATCAAAGACCTCAACGAGACACAAGGTGCACGCCTGCGCAACGAATTGATTGGGTTTGTATTCCAGAGCTTCAACCTGCTGAACTTCAAGAACGCAGTCGAGAATGTGGCATTGCCCCTATATTATAAAGGTGTACCACGCAAAGAACGCTACATGCGTGCCATGGAGCAACTGGAGCGTATGGGGCTCAAAGACTGGGCTACGCACCTGCCTCACGAGATGTCGGGTGGTCAGCGCCAACGCGTAGCCATCGCTCGCGCGATTGTAGGCAATCCAAGCGTGCTACTGGCGGATGAGCCAACGGGTGCATTGGATTCCAAGACTTCGGTGGAGATGATGGACGTCTTCAAGCAACTCAATTCCGAAGGTATCACCACCGTGATTGTCACCCACGAACAGAGCATTGCGGACGCTACGCAACGTATTATTCGGATTAAAGACGGGGTTATTTAGGTGTAGGGTGTAAAGTGTAGAGTGTAAAGGCAAGGGAGATGAGAGATTTATTGCACGAAATATGGGAATCGCTGCGGCAGAATAAGTTCCGCACCGCCATGACTGGCTTTGCTGTGGTGTGGGGAATCTTTATTCTCGTAGTACTCTTAGGCGTGAGCAAGGGATTGGAAAATGGCATGCAAGCCAACTACGGTTCGCGCCTCAGCAATTCGGTAGATATCTGGACATCATGGACCACCCTACCATACAAAGGTCTGCCTTCCTCGCGCTACCTATTCTTCACCGACAACGATGCACAACTGATTCGCAACCTGCCCGAGGTGGAACTATTTTCGCGCGTCGCATCCAAATATGGCGTGGAAACGGTCTATGGCAAAGAGAGCATCACCTTAGAAGTGACGGGCATCGAAGGCGATTATCAGCATATCTTCAATAAGAACCTACTATGCGGACGCTTCGTGAACGCACGCGATATTGCCCAGCGAGAGAAAATATGCGTCCTTGATGAACGTGCCATAGAGATGTTGGGCATCAGCGCAGAGCAGATATTAGGGGAGTTTATCAAGGTAAATAGCGTGCGCTTCCGCGTGGTGGGAGTATGTGAGAAAGGCGAACGGTGGCAAGGTGCCAGTATGTTTATTCCTTTCTCCACACACCAAAACATTTTCAGCACCAGCCGCAAGTTCCAAAAGATGTCAATGACCATGACCAGTGGCACACGCAATATTGAAAAGCGCGTCAAGACCCTCTTGGCAGGACCAATGCAATTCGACAAAGACGATCCGGGTGCTGTGGGCGTATGGACACAAGAGGAGTCGGTAGAGGAGCAAGCACGTGTGATGGGGGATATCCGACTATTTATCTTGATATTAGGTCTTTGTACATTGGTGTCCGGTGCAGTAGGCGTGAGCAATATCATGTTGGTATCGGTGCGCGAACGCACCAAGGAGTTGGGTATCCGCAAGGCATTAGGCGCACCGCCTATCACGGTGATGCTGTCCGTAGTGGGCGAGTCGCTGGCGATTACCAGTATCTTTGGCTTGATAGGTGTGCTGTTGGGTAGCGGCGTAGTGTCGCTGATTGGCATGCTGACCGCCAACGCACAAGAGCAAGTACTGGTCAATCCATCTGTGGATGGCTGGGCAGTAATGGTGGCTACCCTAATATTGATTATTATTGGCGTGATTGCAGGTGCTATCCCTGCCTATCGCGCTATGCGTATCAAACCGATTGAGGCAATGAATGCGGATAAGTAGTTTAGTGTTTAGAGTTTAGTGTTTAGAGGAATGGACTTTTTTGAAGAAATATGGGCTACGATTACCAAGAACCGTTCACGCAGTATCTTGACGGGCTTTGGTGTCTTTTGGGGCATGATGATGCTATTGGTATTGGTGGGCTTGGGGCAATCGCTCACCCAAGGTATCATGGCTAACGTCGAGGGCTTTGCTATCAATTCGTGCTTTGTGATTCCCGACCGCACCAGCAAACCCTACAAGGGCTTGCAAAAGGGACGGACTTGGTCTATCCACAACCAAGACATGCCCACTATTCGCCATGCAGCCACCCACGCTGATGTCATAGCACCCATGTGCTTTGGCGGAGAAAGCACCGTGCGCTTTGGTACAAGGCACGATGAGTATAATATGGTGGGTATCACTCCCGACTATCCCCAAATATTATATATCCCATTGCTCTACGGACGCGAGATCAACGAGATTGATGTACAGGAGAAGCGAAAAGTATGTGTCATAGGCAACGAAGTGTACAACAAACTATTCCCCGAAGGAGGCAACCCCGTAGGCAAACTCCTGCATATTGGCAACATGCAGTTCCGCATAGTGGGCGTGAAGAAAAAGACCAAAGCGCAAGTCTATCTAGGGGGGCATCCCGACCAACAAGTCTTCTGGCCAATCTCCACGCTGCAGCAAGCTCGCCAACTGGGCGAAAATATCCATCTCATCATGGCTATTGCCCAATCGAACACACCCGTCAGTATCGTGGAAGAAGAACTGAAGACTGTGCTAAAAGACCTCTATACAATCGCTCCCGATGACAACCGCGCCATGTACACCATGAACATGGAGGAAACGCTCAAAGCATTCCAATATCTGGTTGTCGGATTAAGCGCACTGATATGGCTCATCGGTTTAGGCACACTGATTTCGGGTGCGGTAGGTGTCAGCAATATCATGCTTGTCACCGTGCGCGAACGCACCAAAGAGATAGGTATCCGCCGTGCCATTGGTGCCAGCCCGTGGGTGATTACCAAGCAGATATTAGCGGAAAGTACCTTGCTCACGCTGTTAGCAGGACTGTTAGGTATCGTGGCAGGCGTTGGCGTACTGCAATTGGCACAACAGCTCTTGCAGGGCAATGAGATGTTTAGCCAAGACATGCAAATCAGCTTTGGCGTAGCCATTGGCGGATTAGCCATCTTATTGCTGATCGGACTATTAGCAGGACTATTGCCGGCTCGCCGAGCATTAGCCATCAAGCCTATCGAGGCACTTAATGAAGAATAATAAAAATAACAAACATATGAAAAAAGCAAAGAAATGGATTCTGTTGGCAGTTATCGCCGCAGTGGTAGTAGGAGTATTCGTGTATCTATGGCAACAGTCACGCCCCAAAGAAGTGAAGTATGAAACCAAGGTTGTGACAGTAGGTACTATCCAAAAAACAACGATTGTCACGGGTAAGATCGAGCCACGCGATGAAGTGGAAATCAAACCACAAATATCGGGTATCATTACCGAACTCTACAAGCAAGCAGGCGACAAAGTGCGTGTGGGAGATGCTATTGCCAAGATCAAAGTCATTCCCGATATGGCGCAACTCAATAGCGCAGAATCGCGTGTGCGTTTGGCAAAATACAACTTAGAGAACGCTCGCCAGGTCTTTGAGCGCGACTCTATATTGCTCGCGCAGGAGGTCATTGCACACGAGACCTACGAGAAATCGCGCCTGCAATATATATCCGATCTTGAAGAACTGCAAGCGGCAGAGGATCACTTGAGTATTACCCGTGATGGTGTTACAAAGAAGGCAGAAACTGACTTTACCAACACCATTGTGAAATCCACTATCACAGGTACGGTGCTGGATGTGCCTGTCAAAGTGGGCAACTCAGTCGTTTTGACCAACACTTTCAACGATGGTACGACCATTGCCACGGTGGCGGATATGCAGGATCTCCTTTTTGTGGGTAGTATCGATGAGACGGAAGTGGGCAAACTGCGCGAAGGCATGCGCATGGATTTGGTCATTGGCGCATTGAATGACCAACGCTTCACAGCCACATTGGAGTATATTGCCCCCAAAGGTACCGAACAAAATGGTGCCATGATGTTCGAAATCAAAGGTGCAGCCACTATCCCTGACACCGTGATTATTCGTGCAGGATATAGTGCCAATGCCGAGATTGTACTCAATGAGCGTGTGAATGTACTCACTATTCCAGAAGCCAATGTAGAGATGGAGGACGACAAGTCATTCGTGCAACTCATTACCGACACCACCACCCAAGCGGTAACCCGCACCGAAATCCAAACGGGTCTTTCCGATGGACTGACCATTGAAGTGACAGAAGGTCTAAAAGCGGGCGATATGATTCGTGGTAACCAAATTACTCAATAAACTATGAAACAATTACTTATCATTTCTCTATGCCTCCTTTCATTGAGTATCAACGCCGAAGTTCTTACTTTGCAACAATGTATCGACTCGGCATTACTCAATAGTCTGACCATACAGAAACAGGGCAATCAATACGCCTCTCAACGCTTGCAATACACCCAGTCTAAGGCAGACATATCGCCCTCTATAAGCGGTTCGGCAGGACAGAGTTGGATATTCGGTCGTTCTATCGGAGCAGACAACATTTATCATGCGCAGAACTCCTCACAAACGACATTCAACCTTTCAGCGAATATCGTGCTTTTTGACGGTCTGCAAATGAAGTACAATATCGACCAAGCACGTGCCAACATGCAAGCAACCGAAGCCAATATGCAGGCATTGCAGATGCAAATCAAGATGAACGTATCTACCATGTATCTACAAGTCTTGCTCTGCAAGGAATTGCTCCTTGTCGCTGACAATCAGTTAGCAGATACACGCTTGAAGTTGCAACGCGATTCGGCGTTGGTGGCTGTTAATCGTTTGCCAGCAGGCGAACTCTATACCCTGCAAGCCCAAATAGCACGCGAGGAGTTGGAAGTCACGCAGCGCCAAAACAACCTGCAACTATCGCTCTTGGACTTAGCACAAGCCATCGAACTGCAAGACATTACCCATTTCGATATTGCTACTCCAAGCCACGAAGAACTGGCAGGGGGCTTACTGCCCAACAACGAAGAAGTGTATCAAATCGCCTTGCAGTCTCGCCCAGAGATTAAGGCATTAGAATACACGATTCAAGCCAACGAGAGCGCACTCAAAGGCACCAAGTCCGCCTATTCGCCTACGCTCTCTGCGGGGGCTAATGTCGGAACGGGCTACTACGATATGCAAGGGGCGGATAATAATACTTTCGGCACCCAAATGAGGGACAACTTCAGCGCATCGGTGGGCTTAAACCTGCATGTGCCAATCTACGACAAGATGCAAACCTCCACTCGCGTGAAGCAACAGAAACTGGCATTGGAGAATGCACGTCTGGATTTAGAGCAACAGAAGAAAGACCTGCGCAAGGAGATAGACCAAGCATACTACAACGCTCGCAATGCCTATGCCGAGCAAATAGCTTCCGAGAAAGCAGAACAATCTACTGCTGAAGCTTTGCGCTATATCACACAGAAATACGAAGCAGGTAGGGCAACCTCCTATGAATATCAAGAGGCACGTAACAACCATCTGCAAGCTGAGTCCACTCGTCTGCAGGCGCAGTATAACTATCTATTCCGTTTGCGTATCCTACAATACTATCAAGGCGTTTTGTGATTCGCAATCCTTTTTCAAATCTCTACGGACGCGGCGAAGGAGAACTAAATACGCAGATAGGTCGCATTTTAGCAGGCAGTTAGCACAATCTCCTGCACTCGAAAACTTTTTTCAAAAAAAATACACCCACGCGGAAAGCTTAGTAAACACTACACTTCCCGCGTGAGTTATTAGTCATACTACGAATTAAATCTATTTTCTTGTCACGTGCCTGAAATTTATCAAATGTGTATCACCTACGGACTTTTCTGAGCCAGTATAGATGATGTTCATGCTCAACAAATCATCTTTGAGCAGCCCTTTGAGATAATCCAGTGAATTCATAAAGTCTGGATGAAAACGCTCGGCTGACTTGATTTCGTATGCATGTATTTTGCCTGCCTCTTCTTGCAAGATATCTACTTCTCGTGATTTGTCCCGATAGAACAAAATATTCTTTTCTAATCCCTGATTATAACGCGCTTTCAATATATCACAAACTACCATATTCTCAAATATCGCACCGCGCAAAGGATGATTAGCCAACTGCTGAGCCGTCTCTATACCCAAGAGATAACATACCAAACCTATATCGTAGAAATACACCTTAGGTGTTTTAGTCAGTCGTTTACCTATGTTGCGATAAAATGGATGTAGCAAAAATGCTGTATATGAGGTCTCCAATATACTCATCCATGATTGAATAGTCTTGTAATCTACAGCTAATTCCGCACTGATAGATGATGCTACAAACTCCGTACCCACTCGAGAAGCAAGAATAGTTAGAAAGCGACGGAAAAGACTCAAATCTTTGATATTCACTATCTGGCGGACATCCTTTTGAATATAAGTAGCCACATAACTATCATATACTGTGTGCGGGTCTTTCTTATCCCCCCATACAGCAGGATAGAATCCTCGCCACATCAGTTCATTGACATCTATATTCGCATCATCGCCTAACTCCGACAAACTCAATGGAAGTAGGCGCATAACCGCCACACGACCAGCTAAGGATTGAGATATATTTTGCATCAACAAGAAGTCACTGCTACCACTTAGCACATAGCGCAATGATTTGTTTTCATCAACTACCACTTGTAGAACAGAAAACAACTCGGGCAAGTTCTGTGCTTCGTCTATAATCAATCCATTGGGATATTGTAGCAAGAAGCCCTCAATGTCATGTTCAACTAAAGCTCGGGTTGTAGCACGCTCCAAATTCACATATTCGCAATCAGGAAATGCCATTTTGCATAGTGTAGTCTTACCTGATTGACGTGGTCCTGTCACAGAAATGACAGACCAATGCTCACTTAACTCTAAAAGTTTGTTTTGTAACTCTCTGCTATACATACAATTATTGTCTTTATGGACAAATTAGGAACACAACTCCTAATTTGTCCGCAAAGGTACTATATTTATTTGACATACGCAAGAGTATGAGCGAAAAATGTGATTTTTTTAGCGATAATTGGTAACTTTCGGCACAATCGTCTTATCTCGCCCAATGGGCTCGAACGATTAATCGCAAGCGATTCTTCGGCACGCGAAAACTTTTTTTCTAAAAAAATACACTCACGCGGGAAGCTTAGTAAATACTACACTTCCCGCGTGTTATATATACCACTTTACCCTACAAATTCTCCAATCTTCGGCGCACCCCCCCCTTCCGCGCCGAAGATTTTTGCAACATTATTATAGAGACACGTATAAAGCAAGCCACAGAAAGCCCACCGAAGTCCCACAGATCTCCTTGTTATCTATTCTATGTATTGCTCTACTTCCTCACTATGGGGATAGTTCGGGAGCAATACTCGGAGTGCGTTCCGTCGCACTCCTTCAGGTCCCGAAACCTGTGGGGAACTTATGGGACTCTCGCTAAAGTCTTGAGCAAACTAATTTGATAATCGCAATATTGTTTGCAAAATAAGGGAAAACAACTTTGCCATTGTGCACCTTCGTCTTTTGTCCAGTGTAGAGTTCTACGACCTCTGCGCCTTCCGCAAAAGTGTTGTCAAGGCAAATCGCTTGTCCTGCTATCGGTAGTACACGAATAACCACTGTATCATTATCGTTGTATCGTGCACAAGTATGCACATCTATCGTATGTTGCTTGCCTGTGCCAATCACGGGATAGGTTTTGCGTATCTGCCCTAAACGCTGAAAATGTTGCAACTGATTTTCATTAATATCGCTCCAATCCATATCTGAACGAAAGGCTTGATCACTATCTACGTTGAAGCGCGCATCACTCAATTTTCTACCAGTCTCATCTCCATAAAACACTTGCACGGCACCTGGAGCCAACAATAGCGTGGTAGCGCAATCAATCATATTAGACATGTCTGCATCGCGATGATACGAGTTGTTGAGATAGCTAAATGGGTGCCAATTCGTGTACATATTTAGGCTATCAGCATACGCTTGCCAAGTATATACTATCCCATCCAAATCGCCGTGCTTAGGGAAATAGAAATTGACCATACTACCAAATCCCGCACTTGCATATTCGGGTTTATAATCTATTGATGCGCAATCGAAGTCGCCCGTCATATAAAAATCCTCTGTCCATTGGGCTGCGGCATCTTTGGGATGAGCCAAACGCCACTCTCGCAATGCCTCGTTGCAGGCGATATGCAGAGCTTTCCAACTATCTATATGAACATTCTCAACAATATCACAACGGAAACCATCAATACCAAATTCGCGAACCCACGAGGCAATCCAATCTACTAAATATTTTTGTACAGTGGCTTTTCGGTCTTTGCGTAGCACTCGTGCAGAAGGATTCACCCACGCATCATTCGCTTTGCCCTCTGCTTTCCATTTACGTTTGAGAAACGCAGGGATACGAACCATCTCCGTACTTTCCTCTTTGAAGTCAGGCATACCAAACACCGTTGCCTCTAACGGATTATTCTCGTCCCAATGCTCATCTGGCATACGAATCCATGGACGGTCATACCAACCAGACCATGTCAATCGCTGCGCAAAGAAATCATCAAAACTCCACTCACGTATGTGTTCTGCTGCTTGTTGCGGGGTCAATCCCACTTCTGCAAAACCATACTGTATGGCATCTAATAGAGTCGGATAACCTGGATTATTCAAGTTAGCTCCGAGCATCACGCGTATTCCTTGTGCATGCAGTGTATCTACCAATGCACGAAACTCCTCTACTGTTCCATAGTTCTTATCTATTTGGGTGTAATCCAGTGGATAATAACCATGATAGCCATAGTGCGGAAAATCGTTGATTGAGCCACTGCCTGACATCCAACCATGGATTTGTTCATAGACATCAGTCATCCATACAACATCCACTCCTAAATCGGTGAAGTACCCCTCTTTGGCTTTTTGCAACAAACCTTTGAAATCTCCGCCATGAAAGGTGGCAGCATTCAATTGTTCAGTACCATAATCAACTATGCGCCCATAGTTGATATCATTGGTGGTATCTCCATTGCAAAACCGATCAGTAATGACAAAATATACCGAAGCGCCACGCCAATCAAATGTGTCTGCCGTGTTATTTGAGGCGAACAACGATATTGCGTTACAGACCAATACACTAAATAGAATGAATTGTTTCTTCATACAATTATGTTTAATAAATCATGTAGTTATATTTAATAAATCTTTATATTCTCGTACAAATTCTATGCAAAACCTATAACTATATAGCAGCATTTTTATACATTTTTAACATTTGAACAGATATGATTTTAGTAGGAACTTTCGGCATAATCTTCGGCACACGAAAACTTTTTTCAAAAAAATACACTCACGCGGGAAGTATTTGTAATACAGATGCTTCTGCGTGTTGTATATACCATTTTACCCTCCACATTCTCCAACCTTCGGCACAAAACCCCTTCCGCGCCGAAGATTTTTGCAGCATTATTATAGAGACACGTTTAAAGAAAGCCACAGAAAGCCCATAGAAGTCCCACAGATCTCCTATCGTGGTCCCCTAACTTGCAGGGAACTTGTGAGAGTCGCGCTAACGTAGCTACTTATCCGATATTGTTTCTTCCCTTTCGTGAACTTACCATACTGAATGGCATTCACAGGGCAGATATGGAAACAGGCCAAGCACTGCGTACAGTGGTCGCTCCACTCTGGACGACCATCTGCCAGCGAAATATTATGTACTGGACATGTCTGTGCGCAACGCCCACAGGAGGTGCAAGCGTCTGTTGTGAAGAATGGCTCGGCGGTGAGTTGGTACTTATTGAAACTACTACCTATCACATAACTCTTGAATCGTGCCAATGGTCCTTCGTGGCAGTCAAAAACATGTTGCTGCGACTTCAGTTGCTCCACAATCTGTGGCAATCGCTCTTTGGCAGCAGCAATCTTGCGAGCAGCCACCTCATCGACATCAATGCCAAAACCAGGGAACGACACATAGGTGTTAGGCATCACTACCGAATAGCCCGCATGGCATTGCCATCCGCGTGCAGTCACCGCCTCACAGAAGATATCCGCCGTCTTGCCTGCCTCTGCTCCGCAAGTACACACAAAATACAGATAATTGGGCGCACTCATCTTCACACGTCCAATAAAATCCATCACCAATTTGGGCGGAGCCCACGAATATACAGGAAACACAAAGCCCACCTTCTCGTCGGGCTGAATATCCAACTGCTCATCCGCATAATCAGCCATCTTAACGAGCCGTTCGCCCAACTGTTCTGCTAACACTTGCGTCACCCACGCCGAGTTGCCTACTCCAGAAAAATAGAAAATCATATCTGCCTTCTTTTTATTCAGGGACAAAGGTACAGAAAATTTTTCATATATGCAAATTTTTGTTCTTGGAGCGCTTTGGAGTGAGTAATCTGTGCCACCTACAAAAACAGCATCGCCCATTTCGAGCGGTGCTGTTGAATGATAGCCATCAATCGCGAAGAACTATACCTCCTTTTTAGGAGAAATGATTTCTCGCAAGAGTGCGAAGAGTTGCTGTACCTGTGCCCAGTCGCGTTGCACAGTTGCGATGTCGCGCTCCAATAGTTCGCGCTGCATAGCAGATTGGTTTTCAATGGCTTGCTTCTGTTGCTTCAGTGGAGCAGGACTATCCATTATGACTTCGCTAAGGTGCTTTTCTATTGGGCGCACAAACCACAATCGTCTGCCCCAATACACCCCTAACGCAATCAATCCCATGCCTCCAGCAATCACCAGATACGAAGCCCACATTGGCAGCCACTGTTCGAGCCAAGCAGCCAAAGCTATAGCCAAGAAAATGAGTCCAACAACCACGATTGCCGTAATAGCGAACAGCGCAATAATGAGCCCTAACAACTGACTTGTTTGTTCTACGCTCTGCACTTTCAATAGTTGAAATTGCGACTTAATATATGCTTGAATATCAGCAAGTAGCTGATTGTAAAGACTGGTGTTCATAGTTTTTTAGGTTAGAGGTTAAAGGCGAGAGGTTAGAGGCAGGGGTTATTTTGCAGCATCTTCTACTGCGGCTTCGATGTCGGCTTTGCAGTGGCAGTTGCACATACCATTGCGGATGCGGCTCATCACTTTGTCCACGAGTTTGTTGATTTCATCGAGATTGAGGTTTTTGTACTTCTCGCGAGCGATTGCTGCGATTTCGGAGCGCAATTCTGCGCCACTCTTTGGAGCAAATAGCAATGCTGCTGTAGCTCCCACTACTGCTCCTCCCAGAAGAGCCAATAGCATTTTGGTTACGTTTGTCATAGTTGGTTTGGTTAAAAAGTTTCGGAGCACTTGCTCCTTGTATAAATCAAAGCAAAATCTATGCCAAAACCACGGATTTATTCTATCAATTTGCGAATATCAAAAAAAAACACTACCTTTGCGCCAAAATCAATAATCATTTTCACATGAAACGACTAAATTCTAACATACTGAGCATTGGAATCACCCTACTACTGGCAATCGTAGTAGTAGTAAGTTCGCTGGTTACCAGTCACATCGTAGAGCAGTTTGAACAGGAAGAACAAAAGAAAATCGAACTGTGGGCAGAAGCTACACGACAATTCATATTGGCAGGCGAGAATGAGAACATTGATCTCCTTCTCCAAGTAATGGAAGGCAACACCACTATCCCCGTATATATGGTGGATACCAACTACAACCTACTCCTCTCGCGTAACGTGCCAGAACCCAAGCGCAACGTGGAACGCTTCTATATCAAGAAAATCAACGAACTACGTGCTACACAAGAACCCATAGAAGTACGCATCTCCGATAGCGTGATGCAGTACATCTACTACGAGCAGTCTTCCACGTTGCAATGGCTATCCTATTTCCCTTATATTCAGCTGGTTGTTATGCTCGCATTGGCAGGATTGGCTGCAATAGCCCTGCTTATGGTACAACGCAGTGAAAAGAATAGTCTGTGGGTGGGACTCTCTAAAGAAACAGCCCACCAACTCGGCACCCCCATATCCTCGCTCAACGCGTGGAACGAACTGCTAAAAGCCACATACCCCAATGACCCACTACTTCCACAAATGGACGAGGATATTCGCCGCTTGCAGATGATAGCAGAGCGTTTTTCTAAGATTGGCTCACAACCTACATTGGAGCCATGCGAAGTGCTACCTATCGTACAATCCGCAATAGATTATATGCGCGCGCGAACATCTAGTAAAATTGAGTATAGACTGAATGTTGATGGTTTAAGGTTTAAGGCGAAAGATGAAAGGTTGAAGGTTAAAGCTATGTTATGCGCACCGCTATTTGAATGGGTAATTGAAAACCTGTGCAAAAATGCTATCGACTCGATGGAAGGAAAAGGATCAATCACTATTGAGGTGAAAACGGAAAACGGAAAGGGGAAAGCGGAAAATCTATATATTGATATAACTGATACGGGTAAGGGTATTGACCGTAGGAACTTTAAGCGAATCTTCCAACCCGGTTACACCAGTAAGAAACGCGGATGGGGATTGGGATTGAGTTTAGGCAAGCGTATCATCGAAGATTACCATCGAGGCAAACTCTTCGTGAAACAGTCGCAATTGGGCGTCGGTACTACCTTCCGCATTGTGTTGGAACAAACCAAAGACTGTTGAACCAGAACCTGACATGGCTACGTACACAGCACCTGCTTCTTGTAGGCGCTTTTTAATTTCAGCTATCTCATGATGAAGAGGGAAAATGGTTTGCTCAAAGTCATTGACCAACAACGGACGCATATCTGCAAACGACTGCCCATCCTGCAATGCCTGTTTGATTTGCCCTTCCACCTCAGGGTGACGTATTATTCCGCTATATGCTTCGCGAGTGGAAACGCCGCAATGGGGCTTAATCATCACAAGGCGCAAACCACTCAAATCCAATGATATAGGCATTAGTTTATCGCCAATACCTTCCGCATAGCATGGAGTGTTATAAATAAAGAATGGACAGTCGGCACCCAGTGGGCGCACTTCCTCAGCCAATTGCTCTTTGGTCAGTCCAAGGTGGAAAATCTCATTGAGCGCAATAGCCATGTGTGCTGCATCGCTGCTGCCACCACCCAAACCTGCACCAAAAGGAATATTCTTCTTGAAAGTGATTTTGACATTGCCTATCTGCGGAAAATGCGCCTGCATACGCTTGTACACTTTAACAATAAGGTTATCCGTAGGTAAGCAATCGACGACTAAACCATCCTGCAGAAAAGCAAACTTCTCTGCTTTCTCCACCTCCAACTCATCATGCAAGCCCATCACAGGATAGAAGATAGTCTCTAAATCATGATAACCATCCTCACGTTTGCGCACTACACGCAAACCGATATTAATCTTGCAATTAGGATATAATACCATTGTATCTAAACACTAAACAGTAGCGCAGCCTCCCCTAAACATCACACCGTATCCATAAAGGATTTTTGTACTTTATTGAAGACCACGATACCTAATGCGAGGAGTACCACCATAAAGCCAAAGCTGTAGCCCAGCATCCACCACTCGTGGTTACCTACGCCCAACATGCCATACTTGAAGAACTCTACGATACCCGTCAAAGGGTTGAGCTGCATGACGAGGCGCAGTTTCTCGTTGGTGATTGTAGAAAGCGGATAAATGACAGGGGTGGCGTACATCCATAGGCTGACAAAGAAACTCAATAAGAGTTGCAGGTCGCGGTACTTGGTAGTCATACTAGAAAACAGAATTCCAAATCCCAATGCTAATCCTGCCAACATAATCACCAATACTGGCAGCAATAGGGCATATAAATTAGGTTGGATATTCGCATCTGTGAAGATGAAATAGTACAAATATACAATTAAGAACAGCGCGAATTGGATACCGAAGCGCACAAGGTTGCTAATTACATCGCTGAGTGGCGTGACTAAACGAGGGAAATACACCTTGCCGAAAATACCCGCGTTGTTTACAAAGGTATTGGAGGTCTTGGTTAGACAGTCAGCGAAATATTGCCAAAAACTGATACCTGCTAGGTAAAATAGTGGTTGGGGGAGTCCATCAGTAGAGATTTTTGCTATGCCACCAAATACAACCATATACATCACTGTGGTCATAAGTGGCTGAATGACATACCATAATGGTCCAAGGATAGTTTGCTTGTATTGGGTGATAATATTACGCTTGACGAATAGCATCATCAAGTCGCGATACTGCCAAATCTCCTTGAAATCTACAGATAGTAGTTTATCTTTCGGACGAATCTCGGTCGTCCATCCTTGCTCTATTTCTGCCATAATTTTATTAAATTGGGCACAAAGGTACAGAATTTTTTGCAAATGTGCAAATTTATTTGTATCTTTGCACCGAATTTTATGAACCCCGCCCTATGGGCGTAACTATTTTAGAATTATGGCAAATGAAAAACAACAGTTCGTGGACGAACTAAAGGAACTACTACAAAAGAATGTAGCGGAAGTGAAAGAGCAAGTAGAAGCAGTGAAAACACAATTCTACCGTCAGTATCATCTTGAATTAGAAGCACAAAAGAAAGCTGCTTTGGAGGCTGCTGAGGCTGCGGGTGAAGTGCTAGAGAATTGGTTACCCTCAATGGATGAACTGGAGCAAGAGTTTCGCGAATTGTTGAATCAATATAAGCAACGCCGTGCAGAATTGCAGAAACAAGTGGAGGAAGAATTACAACGGAACCTTTTGCGCAAGGAAAATATCCTAGCACAAATGAAGGAGATGGCAGATGCTGAAACTGCAGATGTGATGGATAATTTAAAGAAAATGCGAGAGCTGCAAGCAGAATGGAAAACTATCGGCGCCGTACCTGCTCCTAAGGCACAAGAGATTTGGAAAAACTATCAACAATACCAAGAGCGCTTCTATGATCTTGTGAAAATTAATATTGAATTGCGTGACTTGGACTTCAAGAAAAACCTTGAGATGAAGACTCTGCTATGCGAAGCTGCAGAGAAACTTCAAAATAATCCTAATATTGTAGAAGCAAATCGTGCTTTGCAACAGTTGCACGATGAGTGGGCTGAGATTGGTCCTGTGGCTCGTGAGTTGCGCGAAGACTTGTGGAACCGCTTCAAACAGGCGAGTAGCGTAATTAACAAAAAACATCAAGCATATTTTGATGAGTTGCATGCCAAGGAAAATGAAAATTTGGAGAAGAAACAAGCATTGGTTGATCAACTCAAAACATTGGATGTCAATAAGTTAAAATCTAATAAGCAATGGGATGAAGCTACAGAGAAAGTGCAATCTATTCAACAAGAATGGCGTACCATTGGCTTCGCTCCAAAGAAACAAAACCAAGCGATATATAACGAATATCGTGCGTTATGTGAGGCATTCTTCAAGGCAAAGACCGCATATTATAAAGGTATGCGTGATGAGTTTAATGAGAATTTGAAAAAGAAACGCGCACTCGTTGAGGCAGCAGAGGCACTCAAAGATAGTATTGAATGGACTGAAACTACCAATCGACTAATCGAACTACAAGCTGAGTGGAAGAAAGTTGGTCCAGTAGCACGCAAATACTCCGACGACCTTTGGAAGAAGTTTACTGCTGCTTGCGATAGTTTCTTTGAAGCAAAACGTGAGGCTACTAAAGAATTGCGTGAGCAATATGCACAAAAGCGTGCAGAGGCTAAAGAACGTTGGAACAAAAAAGTAGATCAGATGACTGACCGTCAAAAGCTCATTCGTATGTATGAGAACTTGCAACAAGAGATTAAAACCGCTGAAAACAATATTCTGTTCTTTACAGGAAAGAGCAAATCTGCCAACAAACTAGTTGACGATATGCAAAAGAAGATTGACACATTGAAAGCACAACTCACTGATCTAGAAAATAAAATCAATCAAATGGACGCAGAGTAGTGTTTAGTATACGCTACGCTGCAGTTTAGAATTTAGAGGAATGAAAGACCTAATTGTATATAAGGATGTTGAAATTTGTCAAGATGAACAAATCGTATTGAAAGATGTGGACTTGACCATTTCTTCGGGTGAGATGGTATATCTCTTAGGCAAGGTAGGTTCAGGAAAGTCTAGTTTTATGAAGACTATCTATGGTGAATTGCCAGTGGTAGGAACTGAGGCAATGGCTTTGGATTATGACCTGCTGAAATTGCGTCGTCGAGAGATACCATATTTACGCAGAAAGGTGGGAGTTGTGTTCCAAGACTTTCAATTGCTAGTTGATCGCAGTGTAGAAGAAAACCTGATGTTTGTACTGAAAGCTACGGGTTGGACAGACAAACACGCAATGAAGAATAACATCTACGATGTACTGAAACAGGTTGGTATGGAGGATAAAACATACAAGATGCCATACCAATTGTCTGGCGGAGAGCAGCAGCGTGTGGTGATTGCTCGTGCTTTGCTCAATTCGCCCGACTTGATTCTTGCAGATGAACCTACTGGAAACTTAGATCCAGAAACGGGAAGAGGTATCATGGAACTGCTTTATAGTATCAGCCAAGCAGGCATGACGGTGATTATGTCCACTCATAACCCCAATTGGCCTGAACAATTTCCTGGACGCATGCTACAATTTGTAGATGGTAAAATTTCAGAGTTGTAAACAACGATTATACCAACGAAAATGGACACTCCAATGAGTGTCCATTTTCGTTTATGATTGTACATTACCAATCAAACTTGTAGGTGAGCAGCATCACGTGTTTGTGGACATAAGCGTGCGTAAGTGAGGCATAAGCATCATCCAGCATTGTGATTTTTCTATCATACTTGTAGTTATACCTATATGCGAGATTGAGGGTATTCTTCTTATTGACTTTCCATTGCAAGCCAATTTCAGGTCGTAACTCGCTGATATACTGGCCATAGTATTTGGCATTCAAGGTGTTGAACACCTCCATCTTTGCCACGATACTCAATGGTTGATTTGGAATCGCATATACCGCTTGTAAGCGTGAGCGAAGGGTATAGTCCACTTTATTCGTCTCTAATGGATTGACCTCATCTGTGCGTGCATCCAACATCAGTCGTTCACGCCACGACAGTTTCCATTGACCGATTGCCACTTGTCCTGTAGCATCCACATTCACACGATGTCGCAAAAACTTATTTGGGTCATTCCAACCTTTGTCGCCATAGAGTTTGAGCACGTAGCCAGCACTAAACGAAAGATACTCAATGGGCGTATATGCCAAAGAAACAGTTGTGTGTAGGCGTTTGAATGGTTGCTTCGATTCTAATGCGACACGCATTTCTTCTTCCAATGTGAGTTTTAAGCCATGGTCGAATGATTTGACAAACGATGCAATCATATGCACTTTGGCAAATTGTTCGCTTGTAGAATCTTGCGAGGCAATCTCCTGTGCAAAAAGAACAGAAGAAAATAGCAATAGGCATGCAATAATAATGGGGCGCAAGTGTTTCATGGACTTTAAAGTTGATTGAAAGTGAGTGCAAAGAGTCGCATTTGTTTGAGCATGGCATTTAGTCCGTTGCTGCGGGTAGGGGAGAGGTGTTCACGGAGATTGATTTCATCAATGAAGTACAAGTTTGTATCAACAATCTCTTTTGGAGTATGTCCACTCAACACACGAATCAGCAACGCTACAATACCCTTTACCAAAATAGCATCAGAATCGCCCTTGTAAATAACCTTGCCATCTTGCATCTCTGCAGTAAACCACACCTTTGACTGACACCCATCAATCAAATTTTGTTCGGTCTTAGCTAATTCGGGAAATGGTTCTAATCCATTGCCATAATCAATGAGCAAACTATATCGATCCATCCAGTCATCAAAACTGTTGAACTCTTCAATGATTTCGTCTTGTATAGCGTTGATATTCATAATCTATTTTGTTGTTATCAGTTTGTATAGCATCTCAGCTATGTATTGGTCATCCTCAGCTGCGATTTCTTTCACGGGAGCTTGGATGATGTAATCTGCTTTCATATAAAACGGCTCGCGAGCTTCTAATTGGGGAGTAATGAAGGCGAGTAGTTCTCCTTCAGTTTTACCTTGTAGTATAGGTCTCTGAGTCAAATCCGTTAGCATTAATCGCTCTGCTAGGTGTTTAGGTTGCCACTTGATGTAGATGCTTGTACCTAACTCCTTAAGGCATTCCATATTGTCTTCCCAACATGGATATCCACCGCCCGTAGCATAAATCACTTTTTCAAGAGGTAATTCAGCAAGATCCTCTACTACATACTTTTCTTTCTTGCGAAAGTCTTCTATACCATATTCACGAATGCATTCGGCAGGTGTCATGCCATGAATCTCTACAAAGGCTTCATCTAGATCCACAAAATGCCATCCCAATAGGTCAGCTAGTAAGCGTCCAACGGTGGTCTTTCCAGCTGCCATATAGCCGATAAGGTAAATCGGTAGTTGAATATGTTCTATAGGTTTCAAAGTTTTAATGTATTTGTACGGTTTTCTTCCGAGTGATAACGGAGTGGTATCGGTTGTGACTATAGAAGACTAGGGAAGAGGCGAATAGTCAAAATTGTCGTTGTCACGCCATAGTACTCTGCCGTCTTCTATATACGCTTCAGGAAAAGGAGATTTAAAAGGCGGTTTCAAAACACCTATTTCCTTCCACTCCTTATTATATATGCGCGCGTGCGAGGAACAAATGGGTGCGCAAACTGTATGGATTACAATGATGCTATCGTTTGTTAGCAGCGTATCACGCACGCTGACAAGTTCAGCGCTCTGCTTGTTCAATTCTTGCGTGGCAGGCTGATCAGCAGTAGTGGTGTGTTGTGCAAACGAATATATGCTTGCTATACAAGCATACAATAGGATTGATATGAACTGCTTATAATTCAAAATTTCTAATTCTTAGTTATCAGCACCACGGCGTGTGCTGCTATACCTTCTTTTCGTCCGACAAATCCTAGTTGTTCGGTAGTAGTTGCTTTGATGCTGATTTGTGTTTCGTGTACTCCCATCACTTCAGCCAGACAAGTGGTCATTGAAGGAATATGTGGATTGAGTTTAGGCGCTTCTGCGCAAATAGTACAATCGCAGTTGCCTAATTCGTATCCGGCCTCGCGAAGCATTTGCATCACTTTGCGGAGTAGGATCTTAGAGTCTATATTCTCGTATTCATTGCCTTTGATAGGCGGAAAATGATAGCCAATATCGCGCATAGCGGCAGCACCAAGCAGTGCATCGCATAAAGCATGGATTAATACATCCGCGTCTGAGTGCCCTAATAATCCTTGTTCAGCAGGTACACGAATGCCTCCCAACCACAGTTCGCGGTTGGGGGCAAAAGCGTGTACATCATATCCAAAACCGATGCGCATTATTTTCGGTTGTTCACAAGATCTTTGATACCAGCGAGGTCGAAGCCCAGTGTGAAGCGCATGGTTTGATCCAATGGGTTAGATGGGGCAGTGGCTATACAGTATGCAAAATCAAGTGAGAAAATGCTTAGGTGGAATCCTGCACCTACAGTTACATAGCGGCGGTTGCCTTTCCAATAATTCTCGTGGCTATATCCGACGCGACCAAAGAATTGGCGGTTATAACTATACTCAAGACCTACACCCCATTGTACTTCTTGGAATTCTTCTGCAAGTGGTGATACTACTTTACCATCATCTGTAGTGTAGCCAGGTGCATCGTAGAATGATTGCCACCATCCTTTAGGAGAGGAAATAGCAGAATATTCATCTTGTGTATATTTATTATCGGTTTGATTTGTTGCAAATTTAGAGTAGTAAGTTGGAACTAACATCTTGTTGCACTCTACTGTAGCCATCAATCGGTTGTAGTTGTCGAATGGAATCTCATAGCTTACACCTAAACGCATATTAGTTGGTATGAAATTTTGAGTAACACCCTCATCGTGTGTGATTTTACCACCTAGGTTGCTAATATTAAGACCCAGACCAAAGTAGCTTTCACCCATAGGTAATGAGATAGGTTGTTTGTAGTACAAAGCCACATCTGCTGCCATTGTCCAACCAGGGTACATCTCTTGTGCACTAGTACCACTGAGGTTTGCACCATTCGTTAGGTCACTGTACAAAAAGCGTAGCGCTACTGCCATACTTACATATTCATGTAATTTGCGAGAATATGCTAAGTCGAGGGCCCACTCGTTAGGAGTAGCGTCTGCAAAGTCAACACCTCCAATATCTACCAATTTTACTTCACCCATTGAGAAGTATGTGAAACTAGCAGAGAGTGTTCCTGCCATATCACCCATATTGTAATAACCAGCTATATAAGCCAAGTTGATATCATCTACCAATTTGGTCAGCCATGGAGTATAGTTGGCAGTGATACCGCCTTTACTATCCATGAAAGCATACTTAGCTGGATTCCAATGTTGTGAGTTGAGGTCTGCATTGGTGGCTACACCCACATCACCCATACCTGCTGCACGTCCGTCAGGCGCGATAGTGAGAGAAGGCATTGCTGGATTAACAGGGTTGAGCGCCATTGCCGATACAGCAAAAAGCGAAAAGATTGAAAAAAGAATTTTCTTCATTGTTGTTTATGTTTTTAGTTGTTATTAATTACGAATTGGTTTATATTACTAGTTAATGATTTCTAAAGTTGTTTCATAGGCAATTATTGAGTGATAATGACTTTACCTGCTTTCGAAGTAAAGTTTGAAGTAGTAGTTTTTATTTTTACTTGATATACATATATTCCTGCAGGTGTGTTCATATCGCTTAGGTTCCATTGAATGAGATCATTACCTTTTTGCGTATGAGTATGTACTATTTGTCCACTTAGATTGTATAGGTAAACAGTAGATTCAATAATTTCGTTGGGTCTGTCATGCTCAATGAGTATGTTCAGTACACCAGTGCTAGTGGTTGGATTGGGATAGGTTGATATACTATATATTTGGGGGTCAAGTCCTTTAATTACTTGGAAATTGAGCGAAGCCGTGCTACTATTGTTGTGTAAATCCCATGCTCGGAAAGTTAAGGTGTGTGTGCCTTCTTTCTGTTCTGCCATCTTATAACTTACCAAACCTTCTTGGTAGCTATTATTTTTTGCTTGAAAATAGGAGTTGAGTACGTATGTTTGCTTGGCATCGTTGTCTATCACCATTAGTAAGTCGTGTCCGATACCCGTACCTGCCGTATTGATACCATTCTCGTCATATATCTCTGCGTAGAATTGTGGAAACTCATGTGTCTCGTCCCCACTAGAGAAATTGATATTGTTGAGATAAATATTTAGTTCTGGTCCAACAGTGTCTTGAGCAATAATGGAACTACTACCTCCTATTATAAAATCTTCATAATGTCCAATAGCTTCCTCGCGGCTCTCTAGGTCGTGAGCGTAGTACACAATACGACCATTCCCATAGTTATAGCGGATATCCTTTGGCACCATGAAAGTAACTTCGAATTTGCCATCAATCACATCCGTTTGTCCCACGAAAAGCGTGTTGGGATAGTCTTTGTACTTATATTTTACTTTTTCAGATTCTATTATCTCATCATTATCTCGGGTAACAATCTCTTGCATTTTATCAAAAATTGTTATATCCAATTTACCATTAAACCAATATGCAGAATCGTGGTCAGGTGTTTCAATATATCCGCAGATGGTTTGAATGCTGAGCGCATGTAGCGTGTCAAGTTTGGATGTTGTTTGGATTTGGTAATCCGTAGGGTAGTTAAGTCGAAGAGCAGGATCACCGAGCAAGATATATGGTAGTTTATTGATTTTGTTACCTGTTTGATTTTTAGCGATGCGTGTAGCCTCTCCTATTGTCATTGGGTAATCAAATGCTGTTCTATGCCCAAAGATTGTATCACAAAGGTTTTGATTGAGAATGGTATTTTCTGTTGCGTACACCGTGCGGCATGCGGATAATACGCCAATTGCACCTCCGTTAGGATTTAATACCGCTTCCTCACCCGCAGATATCTTGCCACCATCGAAATGTGAGAAACTACATGTTGCTAAGAACCAAAATGCCTGATTGACATTATTCATGCGTTGAATATCATTGATACGCATAAATAACTCGTTAGTGATATTATTGTATCCTCCGTGTCCAGAATAGTTCATAAAGAGTACACCACTACTCATAAGGTTGTCAAATTGATTCTTCGCCAAGGGATAACTTTCGCCTGCAGCGCTTACTTCTTGAGTATGTGCATCCAAGTAGATTTTGTTGACGACAAAATCTGCATTTTTCTTGCAAAAGCGTTCTGCTCCACCTTCTGCCGTGAGTAGGTGTGTACCATGATCACCATCGTCGGCAAGAAAAAGAATTTGAGATTTCCATTTTCCCAATACTTGATCATCAATGTATGTACAAATTTTATCTACCACTTGGTTAGCCTCTTCTATCGTTTTTACAGGCAAACGTCCGACACCAATATTCATCAGCGCATTCTCTTCCTGGAAAACGCCCGAACTAATACCTGCGTGGTCAGTTAGAAAACCAAAGTAGTCATCTGTTCCATATGCGTGGGTCTCTTCTGTGGAATTACGTGCTTGGAATGTTAATAGTAGATTTGCTCCTGATTCTATAGGTTTATAAATTCTTCTATTATCATAAGTACCTTTGCCCATTAATAGGAGGTTTTTAGGGCTTTTAACACGATCTCCATTGGCACGATCATATAGCATCTTCATTAGCCATCTATAAGCAGATGCGTCTGGAGTTCCTGATGAGAATTCGTTATATACTTGCTCATCTGTGACTACTGCATAGGTTAGATTATCCACCTCTTCGTGCTTTTTTGCCAAGCGCTGTGCAGGCACCAAAAATTCTTTTGGACATATAATCACATAGTCAATATTATCTAAAGCATGTAAATTTTGATTAGGAACTTTACCTATTGTAGTTGGCATCTTCCATGTTGTCGCGGTAGGGTTTAATGCTACATATTTTTCTGCGGTAGTATTATCACCTATCCATGTGAGGATTCCATTATTAAAATCTGTAGGCATCTGCTCTACGAATACACCATCGGTAACTCGCCAAATTTGTGTTTCCAGTGTTGCTCCTTGTAGATGATAGCGTATTGCAGGTTTGTGACCGATAAGTTGAGTGTTTGTAATAGGCATTTCATTTCCTACCATAACCAAATCGCAAGGAATATTCAATTCAATATAGTTTAGATATACAGCTGCACTGGATTCTGTTGCGTTGAAATGGAGAGTTATCTCTTGCGTGTTCGTAGATGTAGGCTTCGTGTCTATAGTGATAGAGTCTGTAACAGCTCGCATATGCGGGCGGCTTATTGGAGCTATTTTTTTTGTCTGCCTGCTACCTGCATAACTAATCTGGATAGGTGTTGGTGATGATCCAGAATATGCCGCCATATGAATGTTGCAACGTGCATTTATGTCGCTACGGACATGCTGAGTGGGATATGAGATGGTTAAACTTTTGTTTTTAAGGTTCATGGTTTCGCCATAAAATTCTCTACCACCACCATTCGTACCTGTCACATCAATAAGATTGATTAAATCTTTCTCATACACATAGTGTGCTATATACCAATCTACATCTTCTACATTATTAGGATTATATTGGGTTTCCGACAATGTGATTTTGCGTTGAAGATGCTGTTTGTCTGTAACAAAATAGTAACCATAGTGACTATATGGATTCTGTGTGTGTCTCCAATAGTTGTTTTTATCTAGTGTCCATTTGATAGGACCTTGTGCATAGAACAAAATATAATCTCCGCTATTGAATTGCTTATCGGCACCTGTGTGCATATAAAATGATACAGGTGGCAGATCGTCGTAACGCTCAAGCATGAAATTCTCGGATAACATAGCTCCTCCATATCCCAATAAGCAGACATTGTTCGGTTGTAGTCCCCATGCAGCAATAGAGTCATATGGAATCATATAAATTCCCGTTTCATTCACACGAATCTTGATGATATTGCCGCTTTTCAATACCGATTCAGTGGTATAGGTATGCAGACCTGCCCACGCAGAGTGCACCAGTATTAAACCACATATTAGCCAAGTTAATCGTTTCATTTTATTTTGCAATAGAGGAGCTCTTCCCCATTGTTTTTGATTTGTATCACTTCTTCTTTGTTTAATTGTCGCGAAGGTATGTTGCAGTCAATTGCAATCATGTCTCCTTGTCGTATGGTCATCACTTTGCTCGCTTGCTCTATGGCTTCTTCCATAGTAATAATTAGTTCTTGCCAGGGATTTTCGTCTATGGATATCCATTTACCTAGTGGTAATGAATAGTCAAATGCCCAACCGCGTGTCCAATCTCCTTGTGCTACATAATCAGCTGCATAAATATTCAATCCAAGAGCTACAACATCATAGTAGCGATGAGCAAAAGCTGCAGTGATATTCTTACCTAATCGACTAATGCGTAAGACCACACAAGGAGTCATCTGTATATCATTACTCCAATCTGGGATAAAGAAAGGTTTGTGGTTGACTAGTAGGGACGAATCCCCTTTCAGTACCATCTTCACTTCTCCGCCAATATTACTAAATCCTATAATCTTCATTTAGCCGACAAAGGTACGAAAAATATTGTACGCACGCAAGCGTTTCACAACAAAATACATATCATTCTTAAAAAAATAGCCTCCTTTTTTACTTTGCACGAATAAATATTTGTACAGGTGTGCCATTAAAATCCCACCATTCACGTAGTTTGTTCTCCAAAAAACGGCGATAAGGCTCTTTCACATATTGTGGCAGATTGGCGAAGAACACAAACGTAGGAATTTGTGTATTAGGCAATTGCGTACAATACTTGATTTTGATATACTTGCCCTTCGTTGCTGGTGGGGGATAGTTCTCAATCAATGGCAAGAAGCGTTCGTTGAGTTGCGCGGTAGGCACTTTGCGTTGCTTGTTCTCATACACGTGCAAAGCGGTCTCCATCACCTTGAAAATGCGTTGTTTCGTCAGAGCAGAAGTAAAGATAATAGGAAAGTCCTTGAATGGTGCAATACGCTCGCGGATAGCACGTTCATAACCTTTGATGTCCGCATTGGTCTTACTCTCAATCAAATCCCATTTGTTAACGCAGACTACCAATCCCTTTTTATTCTTTTGCACCAAAGAATATATATTCAAGTCTTGCGCTTCAATACCACGTGTAGCATCAATCATCAATATACACACATCCGAGTTCTCTATCGCACGAATACTACGTACTACTGAATAATACTCCAAATCTTCATTCACTTTGGCTTTTTTGCGAATACCCGCAGTATCAACGAGATAAAAATCTTTACCAAACTTGTTGTAACGAGTGTAGATACTATCACGTGTGGTGCCAGGTATGTCGGTTACAATAGTGCGTTCTTCGCCGATAAACGCATTCAATATGCTACTTTTTCCTGCATTTGGACGACCTACAATAGCAAAACGTGGCAATTCTTCCAAATCTTCGCCAGCTACGGTGTCTTTGAAACGGCTGCAAATCTCATCCAGCAAATCGCCTGTACCTAATCCATTCTCTGCCGACAAGATATATGGCTCGCCCAAACCAAGCTTATAGAACTCTGGCGCACCATATTGTTGATCAAATTGATCCACTTTGTTTACTGCCAACACGGTCTCTTTCTTGGCTTGACGAAGTAGGTGAGCTACCTCCATATCAAATTGCGTTACACCCGCGTTCACATCCACCACCAAGAGAATCACATCCGCTTCCTTGATGGCGAGGTTCACCTGACGGTTGATCTCGCTCTCAAACGTATCATCGGAGTTAACTACCCATCCGCCAGTATCAATGACGGAAAATTCTTTGCCACACCATTCGCTTTTGCCGTATTGGCGGTCACGAGTAGTGCCTGCTGTATCATTTACTATTGCTCGACGTGTTTTGGTCAAGCGGTTGAATAGGGTCGATTTCCCGACATTAGGACGACCCACTATCGCTAAAATATTTGCCATAGTATTTTTGTTTTTTTATAATTCTTAGTTGCCTATTATATGCCTATTGTTTGCCACCTATTTGCCACCTGCCTTCATAGAGACCTCATAGGAACTTCATAGGGACTTCATCGGAACCTCACCGAGCCTTTACCGTGACTTCTTCGTGCCATCTACGGACTAACAATTGCAGTTTCCGCAGCCTCCTTCTTGGCAATCACCGCCACAGTCTCCGCCATTGCAATGACCGCCACAGCCGCCACAACCGCGATGGTGCAGTGCTTTCAACTCACCTTCGGTCACGTCGCGAAGATTCAATACCTTGCCCACAAAGTGCAAGTTCTCGCCTGCCAATGGGTGGTTGAGGTCAATGGTCACGTTATCTGCGGTGATCTCTGCTATCTGTGCATTGATGACTTGTCCATCTGCTGTGTTCATAGGTACGATAGCACCTACATATACGCGTTCACTATCGAACTCGCCATCGCCATTGTAAAACATCTTCTTATCCAAGGTCAGTACGCCTTCATCGTCATACTCGCCATATGCGTCTTGGCAGGCGATGCGGAAATCAAATGCTTCGCCCTCTGCCAAACCTTCCATTTGTTGCTCAAAGGCAGGCAACATCATGCCTTCGCCGTGGCAATATACCAATGGAGCTTCAGCGGTAGCTTTCTCCATCAATTCTTCTTGTCCATTTTCGCCATCTACGTACAAATCGTACTCCAGCGTTACTACTTTCTTTGCTTCAATTTTCATATTTTCTTAACTTTTTAACTCTAAACTCTAAACGGTAGCGGCTCAGCCGCGTTCACTAAACACAAAACTACCACCAATCAATCCGCTTACCTGTGGCATCACTGCTACTCTTATCATATTTCAAATCGGCTAACATGCCGGCATTAACACCGATATGGAATGTATAACTTTTATATGGACCGAATGGCACAAAACTGGCATTCATACTCCAACAGTGTAAGTCGCGGCTGACATTTATGCTAGTATATGATAGTTTCTTTGCACTCACGTCGTAACTGAGTGAAGTGCTTGCCTTCCAACCGCTACCTAAGCCGATTGATGCGGAGAAACTCAAGTTGTGCATAAATCCCATCTTGGGGTAATTGCGTTTCTCATCCCATTCCGAGCCCATCGCACCATATCGCAAACTATATGATACGCTCAAACTCCAAGGAATCTTTGCAAATAGATAACCATCGTCAGTGACGTTGTCTTTATCTCTGTCTTTAGCTTTTTTCTTAGAAGGTACTTCTGGCTCAATAAGTTCTCCAGTCAAAGGGTCAATCGTAGGCTCAGTTGCAACATCATCTTTCTCTTGTTCTTGATTATTTCCTCCAGAATCCTTGTCAAACCAGCGTTTCACTACATCATTGTTGAATGTATAACTAAAACTAGTACTCGTACCTAAGAAATGTGGGAATCTGCCATGATTCCAATATAATTCATTACAACGGACACGGCGACCTGTTGGAGTAGTTGTGTACATGTATGGGTCAAACTGTCCACTTAAGTTAATCGTGTAATTAACTTTAGGAATTTTTATACGCAGGTTAACTGAAAAATTCTGCCAATTCATGGAATCAGCGATGAAGTTATATCCGCCACTAATGCTTAAGTTGTCAATGATGCTATATACTTTGTATGGTTCTTTCCCCGTAGTGTCCTTATCATTGCGTAATTTCATTTCGAGGTTATTACCGAGTGAGAAATTAAGGGTGGCTGCGGCACCTCTACCAGGAGCTTCTTTGAAACGAGAGTAGTGAATCACTTCGTATATTGGCAATCCATTTTCATCTAACTTTGGAACAATGTTACCTGCAGCATCGCGTGTCGTAACTGGTTGATCATAACTGCCATAGAAACCGCCATAACGCTTAGCCCAGTAATCTTTTCCAAAATCGGGACGATAGTTAAAGCTGATAGACGGTGTCATCACATGGCGGAAACGGTCCACTTTGTCGCCAAACCATTTGCGAAAGGGGATATAGAAACCATATAGTTTGGTAGACATACTGATGCTGGCATTGAAGTCGTACACGTTGTAGAAGCCCATGACGGTATCTTTCTGCACTTGGTTGAGTTCTTCGTTCCAACTCTGATCCACACGTGAGAAAAACATCCGATCTGTAAATGTAATACTTGGAGTGATACTCAAATATTTAAATGCAGTGAACGATGCCGAACTACTAAGAGTATGCTTTAAGCGATTATCCCAATCTTTTACAAAATTCGATTTAAAGAAATAATCTTCTTTGCACGTAATAGAGTTGGTAAAACTACCATTATATTGCAAACTAATCTTCTCATACCACTTCTCTTTACCTACACGCTGTTTGCGCTTGAACGGGTATATTCGACTCATACTCACAGTTAAACTGGGTAAATTAACATTTAATGTAGAGTCTTTGTTACGTTGAGTTAAGTTCATACTCAGTCCGATATTCCATGGACTATCGGGGAAACGTTGCGTATAACTGATACTACTACTAGTGGTATTTTCGGAGTTTGCTTGTACATTATAGTAACTATTGATGTTGCTTCGATTGTATCCCGCAGTCTTAAAATTTACACTTGCAGAGAAGTTGTTGTATGGGTTAGCTTTTGCATCTTGTGAATGTGTCCACTGTATGCTTAAGTTCTTGTTCACACTATAGTCAGGCATATCTTTCTCTCCAATAACATCCCAACGATAATTGACGCTGAAACTACCACTGAATTTATATCGTTTTATGTATCTGCTTCGCGCGTTGATAGCCCATGTGCCGCGCGTGTAAATATCTCCCGTAATTTGCAAGTCCATATAATCATTGATGGCAAAGTAATAACCCAGTCCTGATAGGTATAATCCGCGAGTGTAGTCATCGCCAAAGTTTGGCATGATGAGTCCGCTAGAGTATTTACTGGTAAATGGGAAAAAACCAAATGGAATAGCTAGAGGCAATGGTACATCACCCACTACTAGATATGCAGGACCTGTAGCTATGTAGTCGCCTGGTTTTACTTTGGCTTTGGTCATGTGCAGATAGAAGTGTGGATGGTCGTGTTGATCGCAAGTGGTGTACTTACCTGCCGCCATCATCAATACATCATCCCCAACTTTTTTTGTCTTGCCAGCAAGTATATATCCTTCTCCTTGCTCTGTGACGGCATTGAGAATTAGTCCCTTTTGTGTTCGTAGATTGTATGTGATTTCGTCTGTTTCATACTCGTCGTTGCCTTCGGAGAAGATGGGCTTACCTATCCATTCGTTTTCTATTGTATCAAACACTCCTTTCGCATAAAGTGTACTACTATCCATATGCACTCGTATATACTCGGCGGTTAACTCCATGCTCTTGTATTTGAGATCACCGCTACCATACATATGCGCGATGCCATTGCCCATAATTACCATGGAATCGGAGGAAGTGTATTCAATTTTTGCGTCAATAGGATTAGTCTTTGGTTGTGTTTTCAAGCTGTTGTTTCCGATACTATCACTAGATATGGATACACTATCTCGTACCACATCTTGTGCCAATATTGGTGCTGCTAATTGCAGCATTCCCAGCAATAATATGAGTAGTTTATTATTCAACTTCCGTTAAGTATCTTTACTTTATTCTCTTTACACGCATGCGCGCGTTATGCAAAAAAACGTACAAAGGTACGACTTTTTTTTGAATCCTGCAAATAAATCTGTTCGTTCTTCTATTAATTTAAACTTTAATCGAATATTTTATGACTGCCTTGTGTCAGTGTATTTGTGATGTTTTTATAATGTTTTTTAACAAATGTAGGAATGGCTGAGTTGGCGATATTCTGCTACTTGTTATCTGACAATTCTTATTGAAAATAACTACTTTACATATGTGTTAGATTGTGCATTTTTTGAAATCATTGTTTTTTTAATTGATGCTATTTTTGTTGTGATTTTGTTAATATATATTAAATGTTTTCTGCTGTTTTATGCTGGTGCATTTCTTGTGTAAGAAAGTTATTGTTGAAGTTTTTTGCATATTTTATTCTTTAAATTTGTATGTTTGCAAAACTTTTACTACCTTTGCAAACTGGTTACTATGCGCGAGCGCGTGATAAATATTGTTGTTTTGCTTAAGAGGTCAATCGCAGGATTGTCCTTGCTGGTTTGTTGTGTCTGCTTTACGGCATGTAATGTAACGAAGTTCGTACCTCAAGGCGAGTTTCTGCTCAATGATGTTAAAGTTAAAGTACAGGATACTAAGCAGGTACCATCTAGTGATTTGATGAAGTATGTACAGCAGAAGCAAAATACTGAAATACTTGGATTTTGGAAATTGCAACTTGATATCTATAATACAGCACCAGAGGATACTGCTTCATGGCTTAGTAGAAATGCGCGTAGGATAGGTGAGGCTCCCGTGATTTATTCACCAGACTTAACGGAGTCTAGTTGCTGGCAGCTTACTCAGGCAATGAAGAATAAAGGCTACTTTTTGACTCAGGTTGATACTATAGTTACTAGAAATAAGAGAAAAGTCAATCTGATATATGAGGTGACGGCTAATCAAGCTTATAGTATTGGTGAATACAGGATCTGCGTGGATAATCAAGAATTAGCTGATATCGCTACGAATGAGAAAACTAGTCTCGTTCAAGAGGGTATGCAATTTGATACAGATTTACTCAATCAAGAGCGAAAAAGGGTGGCGAGTGTAATGAGAAGAAGAGGATACTATTATTTTGATGAAGAGTTGCTTTACTATCAAGCAGATAGCGCGAAGCATGAGGGGAAAGTAGATTTGGAGATGAAATTGATAGATAGCCTTAACATTGTTGAAGGATACGATAAAATTTTTCGTAAATATAGAATAGCAAAGGTGTTTTTTCATATAGATTATGATACTACTCGTATATCGCAATCTGAAGAAATGTATTCAAATAGTGTGGGGAATTATGTTTTTACTTGGGGAGGTAAGAAACTCTTACGTGACAAAGTATTGATACGCAATTGTCCTATTCGCCCTGGCGATTTGTATAGCGAATATTTGCTAGAGAGAGCGTATGTACGACTCAATCAGTTAGCACCTATAAAATATGTGGATATCAATTTCGAACCTGTATATAATGGTTCATCTAATGCAGATACATTATTAAATTGCCATGTGGTGTTGTCGCGTAATAAACTCAATTCTGTTTCTGCAGAAATAGAAGGTACTTATTCTGCAGGTGATTGGGGAGTCGCATTAGGAGCTGGATATATGAATCGCAATCTCTTTAAAGGAGCAGAGGAAATGTCTGTCAATGCGCGTGCTAGTTATGAGTGGCGTCAAAACGGAGGACGAGCTATTGAGGCTAAAGCGGCAGCTGAGTTGAAATTCCCATCTGATGTTGCAGTTAACATTAGTTATAATTTTCAAAATAGGCCAGACGAATATACTCGTTCAATCTTTGGAGCGGGATTAAACTATACTATCAACCAATCACACCTGGGTTTGAATCATCAATTTCGTTTTATTGATATTAGTTATGTTTATTTGCCGTGGATTAGTGATGTGTTCCGTGATCAATTCTTACAACCAACTAATATCCTCAAATATTCTTACGAAAACCACTTTATTGTAGGGTTAGGTTATTCGGGACATTATACCTCATTCCGTGCTCGCAATCCGCATCGATCATATTGGAATTTATATTATAATATTGAAACAGCGGGTAACTTGCTGCGTGCATTGGCAAAGCCTCTGAAACTATCTACAGACCAGGAGTCTGGCAACTATATTCTTTTCAATACACAGTTTGCACAGTTTGCAAAAGCAGATTTTTCAGCAACTTATAACCAAATGTTGCACCCAAATCATCGCCTTGTTTTTCATGCGGATTTAGGTCTGGCGGTTCCCTATGGAAATTCGCAAACAATTCCTTTCGAAAAACGCTATTTTGCTGGTGGCGCTAATAGTGTACGTGGATGGTCCGCACGTACACTTGGACCTGGAGGGTATAGAGGAAATGGCAAGTTAATAGATTTTAACAACCAATCAGGAGATGTTAAGTTGAATTTGAACGTGGAATACCGTGCTAAAGTATGGTCTATTATAGAGCTCGCTGCGTTTTTTGATGCAGGAAATATATGGACAGTGTTTGATTATGAGGCACAGCCAAATGGTGTGTTCAAATGGAATCAATTCTATAAGCAGATAGCCATGGCATATGGTGTGGGATTGCGTTTAGATTTCTCGTTCTTTATATTCCGCGTGGATTTTGGTGTTAAACTATATGATCCTAGTTTGCTTTACAATGGCTCCGGTAAACAATGGCGTACCGTGTCGAATGGCTTGAATTGGAAGGATGACATGGCGTTCCACTTTGCCATCGGCTATCCGTTCTAATATCGGTTGTTAATATGTTAGAAGCATCGTACATAAAGGGGGTTATTGAGGCTGGCTGTGATGAAGCAGGTCGTGGACCGTTAGCTGGCAGTGTATTTGCGGCGGCTGTAGTGTTAGATTCTGATATAATTACTAACCAACTGCATACTCACTGGCTAGAGATGCTCAATGACTCCAAACAACTAACCGAAAACGAACGCATTTTCTTGCGTCCAAACATAGAGCGATATGCCACAGCTTGGGCAGTTGTAGAGGTGACAGCAGAGGAAATAGATAGGATAAACATATTAAACGCTTCTATTATTGGTATGCAGCGAGCTTTGGACAAATTGCCGATAACGCCTCAGCATATAATTGTAGATGGCAATAAGTGGAAACCCTATATACCTAAAGGAGAAGTTATGGAGATTCCTGCTCGTACGATTGTAAAGGGAGATGGAAAATATTTATCGATAGCAGCAGCAAGCGTACTCGCAAAGACTTATCGCGATGAATATATGATGCGATTGCACGAGCAATATCCTCAGTATCATTGGGATACCAATATGGGGTATCCCACCAAAGCGCACTACGAGGCTATCCGGAAGTATGGTATTACGCCCTATCATCGCAAGACGTTTAAACTGCTCAAATAAACATTTATAACTTTTGAAACTTAGAAACAAGCGCCAATGGCGCGTGAAACTTTTAAAACTTTATAACACATGGCAATTTTTGTAAAAAACAGCGAACAACCTCGCAAACAAATGGGGTGTTTAGGTAAAACCATTATCGGTATTGGAGTGTATTTCTTATTCTGCGGAATTATGGGGTGGATGATGGGTGACATGATGTCCACGCCAACTACTAAATTGGAGGAAAATACCATCTATCGTATTGATTTGAAAGGAACGTTGGTGGAGCAAGCAGGCGAGGAGAATCCTTTTGATGCACTCTTTGCAGAGATGTATGGTCAATCCACAACGACAGTGGGATTAAGTGATTTGCTCAGCAATATCGCTCTAGCGAAAGACAACGATAAGATTTTGGGTATTTATCTAAAAGGTGGTATGCTTTCTGCTGGTCCTGCTTCGGCTAAGGCACTTCGTGATGCACTCCTTGATTTCAAGCAGTCGGGTAAGTTTGTGATTGCGTATGCAGATTCGTATTCGCAGACTAACTACTATATTGCTTCGGTGGCAGATAAGATGTTCTTCAATCCAGTGGGTTCGTTGGCATGGGACGGCTTGACCGCACAAAAAGAGTACTATACTCGCCTTTTCGAGAAGATTGGTATTGAGATGCAGATACTCAAGGTCGGCACATTCAAATCAGCGGTCGAACCATACTTCCGCACCTCAATGTCAGATGCTGACCGCAAACAAACCGAGCAATATCTGGGTGGTATCTGGAGTGAGATGAAGTCGGCAGTCGGAAAAAGTCGCCAAATCGCTACGGAGCAATTGAACACCTATGCCGATGAGTGTATGTCATTGCAACCCCAAGAGAAATACCTCACCTACAACTTTGTGGACTCATTGGTGTATATCCAAGAGATGGATTCTATCTTGCGCACCTATGCGGGTACCAAAGATTATAAGCAACTCTCTACTAGCAAGATGACCAATGTAGAGCGTACTAAGATAGAGGCGAAGGACAAAGTAGCTGTTCTCTATGCCGAAGGTGCTATATCGGATGAAGGTGCCGAAGGTATTGTAGAGGGTAAGATATTGAAAACTATCAAGAAGATTTATAAGGATGACGATGTAAAAGCAGTAGTTTTCCGTGTCAATAGTCCTGGTGGTAGTGCAGATGCGAGTGAGCAGATTTGGCACGCGATGAAGATGTTGCAAGACAAAGGTGTTCCAGTAGTTGTTTCTATGGGCGATTATGCAGCATCGGGTGGCTATTATATCTCTTGCAACGCGGATTATATTTACGCAGAGCCTACTACATTGACTGGTTCGATTGGTATTTTTGGTACAGTGCCTAATATCAACAAACTCCGCGAGAAAGTGGGCTTAGATATTGATGGTGTATCTACCAACAAGCATTCCGCATTGAATGTCAATGCTATCTATAGGGGCATGAATCCTCAAGAGACAGCTCTTATGCAAAACATGGTAGAGCGTGGTTATGACCTCTTTACCCGTCGTTGTGCCGATGGTCGCGGAATGTCGCAAGATGATATTAAGCAGATTGGCGAGGGTAGAGTATGGCTCGGCAAAGATGCCATAGAGATAGGTTTAGTGGATAGTTTGGGTAATATTAACGATGCTATTGCAAAAGCAGTGGAATTGGCTGAGTTGGGTGATTATCAGTTGGTTAGTTATCCCGAAAAGAAAGACCCAATCGAGGAGATGCTCAAGATGTTTGACACCACAACGCCAGAGGAGCGTCTTATCATGCAAGTGCGTGAGTTTGCAGCCAAACCACGTATCATGGCACTCATGCCAGAAGTAACAATTCAGTAACATAGCGTCATAAAAAAGATTCTAAACATATTATATATACCCATATCATGGATCTATGGATTTGTGATATGGGTGCGTAATATGCTATATGATAAACATATTCTTTCTTCAACGGAGGTAAATATTGCTACGATTGCTGTTGGTAACTTAGCGGTAGGAGGGACGGGAAAGACGCCTATGACTGAATACCTGATTCGATTGCTCTCGTCTACATATCAAATCGCGGTACTTTCGCGTGGATATGGCAGAACGACACGAGGTTTTCGTTTAGCGGATAAAAATGATACTGCAGCAACTATTGGAGATGAACCAATGCAGATTCATTGTAAGTTTCCAAACGTTCCGATGGCCGTATGTGCGGATCGAATAAAAGGTGTGACACAATTGCAACAATTGTATCCAGACCTGCAATGTATAATATTAGATGATGCATACCAACATCGTAGATTGCGTTGTGGGTATTATATACTATTAACGCCGTATTCTCGCTTGTATGTAAATGATCGTATGTTGCCATGGGGAAGATTGCGCGATTTGCCTTCACAAAGCATTCGAGCTAATACCATTGTCGTAACAAAATGTCCACCCATTATGCAACTTATTGATCGACAAGTAGTAAGCGACAATTTGCAATTGGCATCTTATCAACACTTGTATTATTCCTCAATTAACTATTTGCCTTTGAATTTATCGAGTGTACCTTTGTTAGTTACGGGAATAGCCAATCCAATGCCATTATTAGAGTATGTGAAGCAACAATATCCATCCACCCAATTGCTACAATATCCAGATCATCATACTTTTACTCAAAAAGATATTACACAAATTATAAATGCTGCTAAGCAATATGACTGTGTGGTCACAACTGAAAAAGATTATATGCGCATGCAGCAAACACCTTTAGTAGAATTGTTGGCTGAGAAGTTGCATGTCATCGCAATTCAAACAGATTTTGGGAGTGATAAAGAAGCATTTGACCAAGAAATACTGCGCTATGTCAGTGAAAAAAAACTAATAGAACTAAATTATAAACCACAGATATGACCATTTTTTCTCTTCTTCGTCGATTTGTACCGCCATATCGTTGGCAAGTGGCAGCAAACCTGTTTTTCAATATCCTCTCTACGATATTGTCGCTATTCTCATTTGCTACGATTATTCCCGTGTTGCAAATTCTATTTGGATTATCTGAGGCCATAGCTACATATGTGCCATGGGAATCTGCAAACTCGATGCAGGAAATGCTTGATATTCTCAAAAATAATCTTTATTATTTTCTACAAACACAGATTGACGCACATGGAGGCCAGTATGTACTGCTGCTTTTGGGAGGTTGTTTAGTTTTGCTAACGGGTTGTAAGTGCCTTACAGCATGGTTAGCCAACTACTTTATGGTACCTATACGAACGGGAGTATTGCGTGATTTGCGTGCCCAACTCTACCAAAAAGTTGTCAGTTTGCCTATTGGTTTTTTCACAGAAGAACGCAAGGGCGATGTCATGTCGCGTATGACCAACGATGTCAATGAGGTAGAGGCCAGTATTATGTCCACATTGGATATGCTGTTCAAAGATCCTATAATGATCCTTGTTTATCTCATTACACTATTTACCATCTCATGGCAACTCACACTGTTTGTATTAGTACTGTTGCCTATTGCAGGATTATTGATTGGTCGTATTGGTCGTTCACTCAAACGAGCATCCACCAAGGGACAGGAGCAGAATGCAGAGATTCTTACCCAAATAGATGAAACCTTGGGCGGCTTGCGTGTGGTGAAGGCTTTTAATGCAGAAAGCAAACTCACTATTCGTTTTATCCAGCTCATCAATGCCACTCGCGCTACGTTCAACCGAATCAATCGTCGCTACTATCTGGCACACCCCGTATCGGAGTTCTTTGGTACGGCACTCATTGCCATACTTTTATGGTTTGGTGGAACACTTATTTTGGGTGATCATTCATCAATAGATGCAGCTACATTTATCTATTATCTGGTTATATTTTACTCAATCATAAATCCTGCTAAAGATTTGAGTAAAGCTACCTACGGAATACGAAGAGGAATGGCCTCGTTAGAGCGAATAGATAAGATACTTGATACAGAATCCAATATTCGCATATCGGATAATCCAAAACAGATTACAGATTTTCAGTCGGTTATACGATATGAAGATGTGTCGTTTTCCTATCAGGCAGACCGACCTGTACTACAGCACATTAATTTAGATATTCATAAAGGACAAACTATTGCTTTAGTGGGGCAATCGGGCAGTGGAAAGACTACGATGGCAGACCTGCTACCTCGTTTCTATGATACCACTGCAGGACGTATTACCATTGACGGAGTAGATATTCGTGAGGTAAAGACTTTTGACCTACGTGCGCTTATGGGTAATGTGAATCAAGAGGCCATTCTTTTCAATGACACCTTTTATAATAATATTACTTTCGGTGTTGAATCTGCTACTATGGAGGAAGTGCGCCAAGCAGCGCGTATTGCCAATGCAGATGACTTTATCATGGCAACGCCTGACCAATATCAAACCACTATTGGCGACCGTGGCTCGCGCCTCAGTGGAGGACAACGTCAACGTATATCCATTGCTCGCGCTATTCTCAAGAATCCACCTATCCTCATCTTGGATGAAGCTACCTCAGCTTTGGATACCGAATCCGAGAAACTAGTACAAGAGGCACTTGAAAACCTTATGAAAGATCGTACTACCTTAGTGGTGGCTCACCGCTTGAGTACTATCCGCAATGCTGACCTTATTTGTGTGCTTCATGAGGGACAAATCGTAGAGCGAGGCACGCATGATGAACTGTATGCAATTGACGGTTACTACCGTAAACTCGTAGATATGCAGCAAGAGTAATCATAAAAAAAGGGATTGTGCAAATTACACAATCCCCTTTTTTACAAATCTTTAACAGCACCAATTAATAGCACTCTTCTTGGCTTTTGCTTGCTTTCTTGTAAGCGATAGTGTAAGCATCTTTGCTCAAGCCCATAGCCTCAAACGTTGCTTCGATTTCATCAATAGCGGCATCCAATTCATTGGAAGTTCCCCACACATAACTGGTAGAAGAAGTTTCTACACCAAGAACATTGTACTTTTGTGTGATTTCGTAGCAATAGTTAGTATCGCCACAACTGCTCAATACGCCTGCCAATAATACGGCACATGCAAGAACGATTTTTTTCATAATGTTACTAATTTTGATTGTGTTAATGTAAATTTTCTGCAAAATTACAAAAAATATTGTATAAATGCAAATAATTGCTGCATATTATAGATAAAAATCTTTAGTTAGTTCCTTGTATTCTTCGCTGCGAGGAGAGGTGGCTGATTCTATATAGAAGTGACTGATTATTAATTCACGATACTCTAACGATGTGGATTTCATAGATATCAATATGCGTTTGGCAGGTTTCCCCTCTTTGGCGTGTACATAAGTAATATGTATGGGTGTTAATTTGTTTGTTTTTGCCAATTCTAAAATTTCAGTTTCTGCTTCTAGAGGGAGGATCAACGATAATGTTCCATCACTCTTCAGCAAGCGTTTACTATGCGCTAGTAACTCTGTATAGGTCAATGTATCCGTATGGCGTGCTGTTGCGCGACTTCTATCTGGATTCTTCAAACTATTTTGGAAATAGGGTGGGTTACTTACGATCAAATCAAACCCTTCATTGTCAACCAACTTTTGTACTGAACTTTCCTGTGCACTTAAATATAATGCCCATGGTGATTGTTCAAAATTGATATTACTTTGCTCTACTGCATTTTGTTCAATATCTATAGCATAAATCTTAAATTGTTGTCTATCTTGTTCTAAACGTTGTGCCAACATTAGTGCAATAAGTCCACTACCTGTGCCGATATCCAGCACGCGCACACATTTGTTATTCACTCGGGGTAATTCGCACCAAGCACCTAGCAGTACACCATCTGTGCCCACTTTCATTGCACATCTATCGTGCCATACGGTAAACCGTTTAAAACGAAAATAGGGCGATCCCATAACAATCAATCATGCGATGTGACGCATGTAGAATGATGATGGCTACAACTACAACCCTCTTCATGAGCGAATATATGTACGCTTAGGTAGATTCCGTAGCTAATAAATAATACGGCAGAGATATACCGTATCCATTTTTCAATGGTGTGCATGCGTTTAGTTAGTGTAGCAATAGATACCGCACTATACGAAATCAACCATGCTATAATCATAATGGGTAAACCAGTTCCTAAACCAAATACGATTGGTAGCATCCAATTCCAAGTTGTTGGTAGACTTATAGTAATATCTACCATTGTGAAAAAATATACCAATCTATGCGGACAAAAGGCAATAGCAAAGAATATACCCAACATAAATGACCAAAGCCCACTACTTTGACTGTCAATGTTTTGTATCCACTTTTTTACGCCGTGATCATGTTCATGGTGATGATGCCCTGTAAATAGGAGCAACATGCCACAAATAAGCATAAATCCTGCTAACAATGGTTCACCCCATTCATGTAGGAACTGCTTTATCCCATCGCTCTTAGCACCCATAATAAAGGGGATTGCCAGTAAGGTATAAGTAGCCAATTTCCCAAGCACAAACATCAATCCACTTATGAGCACCCTTTTGCGATTGGCAATTTCTTTATCTATATAGCCAATAGCTGCAATACTCGTAAAGAGTGTGCAGGGGTCTAGTATCATCAGAAAACCTAATAATAGTGATGTTAAGATATGCACCATTTGATGAATGATATATGATTTTATAAAAATATCTGCAAAGGTACTAAAAAATTTGGATATATCCAAAAAAAGTTGTATTTTTGCAGCATGAAAACGATATATAAGATACTATTTGTGTTATCTAGCGTCTTGCTTTTGTTTGCTTCGTGTGACCAAATGGCAAGAGATGGTAGGCAGCTACAGCGTACTTTGCATGAGCAACAACGCCAAGCTGAGATACTCACGCTGCAACTTGCCAATGCAATTAAAACCAACAACTTTGACTCGCTATGGCTCTACTCACATGTGGATGAAAACATCGTTTTCTATATTTATCGATACGATAAAATGGTCTATTGGTCCAATGCGTGGCTCACTTCTACTGCGCGGGTTGTAAGACCACTTTATGATCAATGGTATTTTACACAATGGGATAATGCACAAGGAGTTTGTTATCGAACCAAGATCAATGAATTTCAACTCGTTGTTGCCATTCCTATAAAGTATAATTATTCTGTCACTAGTAGCCAATTGCATAATTCTTTCATCTCCCCTTTCCATGCTGACGAAAAATGGACATTAAACTACAATAGGAGTGATTCTGCTTACCCAATTTACTCATACGATAATACTTACTTATTTTCGATTGATAAGCAAAAAACTGCTCAGTTATCTAGTTCGTTGGTGGGGGTAAATGATGTGATGGATAATTTTTCCTATCGCTCCATTTTTTCTTCTAACGAATCTAATGATACTTCCGATAAGTTGCGGACATATTATGCTCTGATTTTTTCGCTTATTATAGTGCTTTTAGGGATTGCTATCTATAGTTTAGTGCGTTATAAGGGATTCAAACGAATGAGATTAGGTGGAAAATTCCAAATTGTTTTAACCCCTATGGTGCTAGTGATATTATTGTCAATATTCTTTGCTTCACTTGAACAATCTCGCCGTGTTTTTATTGAAACCCAACAGTTGCGTTTGAGCAAGAAGGCACAATATGCCAAGATTACTCTACAAAATATGTATTTTTGGGATATTGCGCTTACTCCTGCCCATACTCAATCTCTCAATGTGGATCTGCGTGATATGAGTTTTGCTTTTGAAACGGATATCCATGTCTATGACCTTAACGGAACATTGATTGGTACTTCGGCACCACAACTCTTTCAACATGGATTACTTCCTACCCACATTGCCCCTCAACCTCTATTCCTACAAGATTGCCCTACTGTCCAATATGAGCACATTGGAGATGTTAAGTACCTTTCTGCTTACACTGAATTTATCAATGGTAACTATACGCAGATTGGTTATATTGCTTTACCTAGTTTCATCTCGCAACAGGAACTTTCTGAGCACCTGCACTCATATATGCTCCAAACTTTTCCACTTTATATTGTCTTGCTCTTGATTGCTATTATTGTAGTGTGGGCAGTCTCAAGACGAGTAACATCTTCATTAGGCATGGTTAGTGAACAACTCAAGGAAAATCATCTTGGAGAACGTGGTAAACATATTGATTACTCTTTTTCTGATGAGGTAGGGGAACTAGTTATGCACTATAATCAAATGATGGATGCACTTGCAGAATCCACTGAAAGACTTGCACGGTCCGAACGAGAAATGGCTTGGAGAACAATGGCTAGACAGGTGGCGCATGAAATCAACAATCCTCTTACACCTATGAAACTCACGTTGCAACAATTACAACGAACCAAAGGTACCGAACGGTTTGACACAACTTTTGACCGATCAATCCAATTGCTTATTGATCAGATTGATAATCTTAGTCATATCGCAAAATCTTTCTCAGATTTTGCCAAGATGCCGGAGGTTAATCCTACCACGGTAGATGTTGCTGCTAAATTATATGATTTCATTATGTTTATGCGCAATAATCCTTCTTCAATTCCTATTCGGTATATCGGTCCAGATAAGGGAGTTAATGCCATTGCAGATGCTGATCAGATTACACAAGTATTTACCAATATTGTCAAGAATGCGCTTCAAGCTATGCAAGGGCGACCAAATAGTGATATTATAATTATTCTTAAAACGCATATCAAGCAGACGCAAACTTTGACAGAACTCTTACATTCATCTGTGAATGGTTGGATAGAGATATCCATTTCGGATAATGGACCTGGCATAGAACCAGAGGCACGCAAAAAAATATTTGTTCCGAATTTTACAACTAAGAATACTGGTGCTGGATTAGGATTACCAATCTCGAAGAACATTGTTGAGGGGAGCGGCGGTAAAATTTCCTTCCATACATCTGAAGCGGGGACTACCTTCTTTATCTACCTCAGAAAATCAACATCATAACCACCACTATGCTACACTACAATTTAGTTAGTGATTAGTTAGTGATTAGTTAGTGATTCTGATAAACCTACCGAAAGGTTTGAGAAATAATTAAGCAAAACTATTGTAGAATTGCAAAAAAAAATGTACCTTTGCAAACGATTTTTAGAAATCAATACCAAACTTAAAATTATAATACAATGAAAGTAATGGACATTATGCAGCATCTAGCTGCGAAGCATCCAGGCGAAGCAGAGTATTTGCAAGCCGTGCAAGAAGTTCTTGAGTCAATTGAAGAGGTGTATAATCAACACCCAGAGTACGAAAAGGCCAAAATCGTAGAGCGTATGGTTGAGCCTGATCGCATCTTTACTTTCCGTGTAACTTGGATTGACGATCAGGGAGAAGTACAAACCAACTTGGGTTATCGTGTGCAATTCAACTCCGCTATCGGCCCTTACAAAGGCGGACTGCGTTTCCATAAAGCTGTTAACCCATCCATGCTCAAGTTCTTGGGATTTGAGCAAACCTTCAAGAACGCGTTGACTACATTACCAATGGGAGGTGCTAAGGGTGGTTCTGATTTCGATCCTGTCGGGAAATCCGATGCTGAGATCATGCGTTTCTGCCAAGCCTTCATGCTCGAACTTTGGCGCAATATTGGCGTAGACACCGATGTGCCTGCTGGTGATGTGGGTGTTGGTGGTCGTGAAATCGGTTTCCTCAATGGTATGTATCAAAAGCTCGCGCGCGAATATCATACAGGTGTGTTGACCGGCAAAGGCATGACATGGGGTGGCTCTATCCTTCGTCCAGAGGCAACTGGTTATGGTGCACTCTATTTCACGGAGCACCTCCTCCATCAAGCAGGCAAGAGTATCGAGGGTAAGACTGTAGCAATCTCTGGATTTGGTAACGTGGCTTGGGGTGCAGCTCAAAAAGCAACCGAGTTGGGTGCGAAAGTAGTGGCTATCTCTGGTCCTGACGGCGTATGTGCAATTCCTAATGGTATTACCGCAGAGATGATTGACTACATGCTTGTTATGCGTGCAAGCAACCGCAATAAGGTACAAGATATGGCGGACAAGTTCCCAGGTCAAGCACACTTTACTGCTGGCAAAAAAGCATGGTCAGTACCTTGCGATATCGCTCTCCCATGTGCGTTCCAAAACGAGCTTAGCGAGGATGATGCTAAGGAATTGAAGGCTAATGGCTGCTGGTGCTGCTGCGAGGTAAGTAACATGGGGTGCCAACCTGGCGCAATTCATTACTTCCAACACAATGGCGTACTCTTTGCTCCTGGCAAGGCGGTTAATGCCGGTGGTGTAGCTACTTCTGGTCTTGAGATGACACAAAACTGCGAGCACCTCAGTTGGACAGCGCAAGAGGTGGATACTCGTCTACACCAAATCATGCAATCTATCCACGAACAATGCGTGAAGTTCGGTACACAAGCCGACGGCACAATTGACTACGTGAAGGGTGCTAACATCGCTGGCTTTATGAAAGTGGCTCAAGCGATGTTGGAGCAAGGGATTGTGTAAGGTGAAAACGGAAAACTAGAAAGGTAAAAACTGAAAGGTTTGTACGTTGATAAAAAATAAGAGCGTGTCCCGTGGGCACGCTCTTATTGTATAGAATAGGGATGTGAATTATTTCACGATAACCTCTTTGATTTCCCAAGTAGCAGAAACGTCGTTGCAAACATACTTCCATGCGATGCGGCAGTTTGCTTTGAGATTCTCAGCAGGGATTGCGATCTCGCCAGAAGAAACATAGCCCCAACCGGTGGTACCATATACCATACCCTTGAGCTCGGTCCAAGTAGCAGCTTTCACGTCTTTGTCAAAGTCGTTAGAAACCCAGATGGTATATTGAGCTTTAGTTGCCTCTGTGTTAGGTACTTGAGCAGCAGGACCAAATGCATGGTTGAAGGTAAGGGTAGCAGCACTCTTGCCAGACAAATCCAAAGCAGGAGTGATGAACCAGTCTTCGTTTGGATGAGTAGCATTGTCAGCAAAACCAGACATCTTCGCGCCATATTTAGCATCGAAAGTCCATACTTGGTCACCCGATACGTTTACGGTTGTAAACTTATCAAAGCTTGCTTGTGCGAGCAATGTTTCATTGAGTAATTCTTCACCCGTAACTTCAGCTGGTTTTGTACCAAACTCTTTTCCCTCAACCACAGCGTATGTTGGATTCTTGATACCAGCCGCGCTAAAATATCCTTCCAATGAACCATAGATAATAATTTCTTTGCCATACATACTTGGATTTTCTGGCAAGTTTAATCCAGTGCGAAGAGCACCTGAAGGCAACTGTACAGGAACCATTTTAGTAGCATCTGTCTCTGTTTGAGAATCAGCAATAACGATATTAGTTTGGTATGTTTTTCCATCTTGAGTACCCCAAGGCTCATTCAATTCAAGATTGTTCATATTCATACCATTTACTTGACCAACAATATAGCCTTTTACATAGAAAACACCACCTGATACATCTTTGGTTTTATTACCTAACGCAATTACGTCCGATGTTGTGTAAGGACTTTCTAATGTACCTTCACCAATCACCTCACCAGGGTTTGTGCCTGGATTGGTACCAGGGTCTGTGCTGCTAAGATTAGCATTGGTAGATTTCCAAATGTATGCTCCGCTCGCAGTTTCAAAAGTACCTTTGAAGTTTTTGATCTTTCCATACAAAACAACGAAGTCTCCTACTGCTACGGCACCGTCACTAGCAAGCTTTTCATTATTAGGTCCTTTTACACGATAAGCTTCAAAGTCATCTTGTGAATTAGCACCTTTTACATCTTCAATGTAGAAAGTAGCGTTTCCGTATTGGGTGCTAACTTCTTTAACTTTCTTAACCCAGCCCATTACATAGTATTCTTCTGTGGATGTTGAGTCGCCAGTTGTTAATCCTGCGCAAATCTCGCGTGCTTGAGCAACGGTCAAAGCACCAGCAGGAATATTCCAACTAGCAGTGTCAGGAGCTTGGCCTACTACTGTACTAGTTGTGTCTCCACCGTTATTTCCACTGCCAGGACCGTTTGGACCTACAGGAGGGTTGTTTGGCTCGCAGGCTGCAAAAGCAACTGCCATAATCAGCATAGATGCTGCAAAAAAATTGTTCAGTTTCATTGTTTTTGATTTTTATAAAGTGAATAATATATGTGTTTCGCCTTTTTACGCAAAGTAAAATCAACTGCAAAGTTACGAAAACTTTATTATATACGCAAAAAAAAGGTGTAAAAAATATTTTTTTAAGCATTCTGTTCGCAAAAATGAATGAAAATCTTATTTTTTATTAAAAATATTTTGTGGAATCAGAAAAAAGCAGTAATTTTGCATGCTGAATTGCGAATGTAGGTTTATGTCGCAGTCAAAACGCGTTTTTATTAATTAATTAGGAGGATAAAACTATAGCAAATCCACAAAAAGGCCCACAACAACGTCGTGGCCGCGTAGAAAAAGAAATGCCCAATCGCATCAACGATGCGATTCGCGGTGTGAAAGAAGTGCGCCTAGTAGGCGACAATGTAGAGCAAGGTATCTATTCGTATGAAGCAGCGATGCGTATGGCGGATGATATGAACTTGGACTTAGTAGAAATTTCAGCCAATGCAGTACCACCTGTGTGCCGTATTTTGGATTATCAGAAATTCCTCTATCAAAAGAAACGCAAGGAAAAAGAAATCAAAGCGAACTCTGCCAAGGTTGTGATAAAGGAGATTCGTTTTGGACCTCAGACTGATGAGCACGATTACAACTTTAAGTTGAAGCACGCGCAAGAGTTCTTGAAAGACGGCAACAAGGTGAAGGCATATGTATTCTTCCGTGGTCGTAGTATTTTGTTCAAAGACCAAGGAGAGTTGCTGCTCGCGCGTTTTGCAAATGACCTAGAAGAGTATGGCAAAGTGGAAGCTATGCCAAAACTCGAAGGCAAACGCATGATTGTGAATATCGCACCTAAAAAATAAATGAGGATATATGGCGAGGTGACAATGCTATACCATTCTACACCACGCTACACCATACTACAGTCGTAGGGCCACCAATGGCTGCCTGAGACTTAAAATCAATATTAACAATTTAAATTATTAACAAAATGCCAAAGGTAAAGACTAATTCCGGTGCTAAAAAAAGATTCGCTCTTACCGGAACGGGCAAAATCAAGCGTAAACACGCTTACAAGAGTCACATTCTGACAAAGAAGACTAAAAAACAAAAACGCAACTTGACTCACGTTGCATTGGTAGATTCAACAAACTTGCGCTCTGTTCGCGAAATGTTGGTTCTCCGTTAATTATTAACCACCAAATTATTAAACTAGTAAAACTATGCCAAGATCAGTCAATCACGTTGCTTCGCGCAACCGTCGTAAGAAGATTTTGAGCCTCACACGAGGCAATTTTGGTGGCCGTGCAAACGTTTGGACAGTTGCCAAAAACACATGGGAGAAAGGTCTCCAGTACGCTTATCGCGATCGTAAGAACAAAAAACGCACTTTCCGTGCGTTGTGGATTCAACGTATCAATGCAGCCGCTCGTTTGGAGGGCTTGAGCTACAGCCAATTGATGGGTGCATTGAAGAAAGCTGGTATCGAAATCAATCGTAAAGTCCTCGCAGACTTGGCGATGAACCAGCCACAAGCGTTCAAAGCTATCGTTGAACAAGCGAAGCATTCTCTCTAATGTGAAGAAAAAGCGAAATAAGGTGTTCCTGCTAAATGGCAAGGCACCTTATTCCTTTTTTTATATACGCACACGCGTGCGCGTGTATTGAGGTGAATAATCCAAAAATAAATCTATAAAAATATGAAAAAGACCATGATTCTGTTGGTGGCTATACTTTCCACCATTTCTATGTCGGCAGCCGAATTGCCAGGCTTCCGCTATGAAGATGCAACGAAGTTCCAAATTATCAACAAAGGTTGGGACAATACCACCGAACCTTATACCCGTCTGCCTCAGGCATTTATGGATAGTTGCCGCGAGGAGCAAGCATGGTTGTACAACCATTCGGCAGGCATTGCTGTTCGTTTCGCTACCAATAGCAAGCGTATTGCTGCACAATATAACTTGAAGAACAATTTCCATATGCAACATATGGCGATGACGGGTATCAAAGGCACCGACCTCTATTACCTCAACGAACAGCGTAATGTATGGGAGCATGTCAATACCGCTCGCCCACAAGAAAAGAATCTAATTGCAGACTCTATTCAGTCAAAACTCTATGTGGAGAATTTGGATGGTGAGATGCATGAATATATGATTTACTTGCCATTGTATGATGGTATCAATTGGTTGCAAATCGGAGTGGACTCTACTGCAGAGCTCTGCATGCCACGTGTAGAGAATCCTCGTAAGATGGGCAAGATAGTGATTTATGGTACAAGTATCCAACAAGGCGGTTGTGCTAGTCGCGTGGGTATGGTGCCAAGCGCAATGATTCAACGCGAATACAATTTGGAGTGTGTAAACTTGGCTACTTCAGGCAATGCACGTATGGATTTCTACATTGCAGAAGCATTGGCAAGCATCGAAGATGCCATCTGCTATGTGATAGACCCTGTGCCAAACTGTACCGAAGACCGTTGTGATACAGCCACTTATGATTTTATCAACATACTTCGTACCTTGCGCCCTGAAGTACCTATCATCATGGTAGAGGGCATTATGTATCCATACACTCGTCATGATAGCTACTTTGCAGAGTACTTGCCCAAGAAGAATGCAGCATTCCGTCGCGGCTATGAGCAACACTTGGCGGAGAATCCTAAAGGCTTGTATTACATGACTTACGAAGGACAAGTAGGTCCTGAGATGGAAGGCACGGTGGATGGCGTGCATTTGACGGATTATGGTTTCCGTGCATATGCAGACTTGCTTGAGGTCAAGATTAAAGAGGCATTGGATGATACCGATGTGGATTATGACCTCACTCCATCTTACAATATCGTGCGCCCAAAAACATGGTGGGAGCGACTCGTGTATTTATTCAAAGGCAATTAACATCAATCTATAATATTAATCATTATGAAGAAAGTACTTTTATTTCTTTTTTGCGCAATGGCTTCAGTTGCCATCTCAGCGCAGACCGTCAGTGGTACTGTTATCGATGCTGATAACAATGAACCTCTGATAGGTGTTTCTATCCTTGAAGTCGGTACTGCTAACGGTATTGTGACTGACATCGATGGCAATTTTGAGCTATCCGTTAATGACGGTGCTAAGTTACAACTCTCTTATGTAGGTTATGAGACCAAGGAAATCGCTGTTGGCAAAAAGTCCAACCTCGGAGTCATTGAAATGACACCAGAAGCTGTTGGCTTGCAAGACGTTACAGTGACTGGTCAAATAGCTATACAGCGGAAGACTCCTATCGCTGTAAGCCAAGTGACAGCTCTTGATATCGAAGAGCGTATTGGTGGTGGCGAGTTCGTGGAGGTGCTCAAGAATACTCCTGGTGTACATGCTAACTCCAATGGTGGTAGCTGGGGTGATAGCGAGATTTGGATGCGTGGTTTTGACAACACCAATATCGCTATGATGATTAACGGTGTACCTATGAACGGTATGGAGAACGGTAAAGTGTATTGGTCTAACTGGCAAGGTCTTGCTGATGTGACCTCTGTTATGCAAACGCAACGTGGTCTTGGTGCCTCTAAGATGAGTGCGCCTTCTGTAGGTGGTACTATCAATATCGTTACCAAAGGTCTAGATGCGAAACGTGGTGGTACATTCTCTTACTCTCTGGGTGATAATGGCTACAACAAAGTGACATTCTCTGTTTCTACAGGTCTAATGTCTAACGGTTGGGCTATCACTTTGATGGGTGGTCGTACTTGGGGTGATGGTTATATCCAAGGTACAAGCTTCGAGGGCTACAACTATTTTGCAAACATCTCTAAGCGTATCAACGAAAACCACCAATTGTCTTTGACCGCTTTTGGTGCACCACAAGAGCACTACCAACGTAGTGGAAGTGGTGGCGCGTTGACAATGTCTGAGTGGAATAATGTACGCAAATATATGAAGGATGGTGTACACTTCTCTCGTTTCAATCCTACCTATGGCTATGATAACTACGGCCATGAAAACTCTGCTAACTACAATGTATATCATAAACCACAAATCTCTCTTAACCATGTATGGCAAATCGACCACAAATCATCTCTTTCTACAACTGCCTATGTATCAATCGGCCGCGGTTATGGTCGTACTGCTGAGCCTGGTTTAGGTTACGATGGCAGTTATTCAGATTTGACCTATGGAGCCAATTACGGTACTTTGTCCTACAAATTCCGTCGTGAAGATGGTACATTTGATTACGGAGCGGTAATGGAACTTAACAATCCTGCTAATCCAATCTACAATCCAGAGTCTAGTGAGTTTGAACGTTATTATACAGGTTCTCAATTGGTTATTTGCGAGAACCGTAATGACCACAACTGGTACGGATTGACGTCTACTTATACCAATAAGTTTGCGGACATGTTTGATTTCTATGCAGGTATTGATGTCCGTTACTATCAAGGTAAGCACAATGCAACCATTTCTAATCTACTAGGCGGTGATTATTTCATTGATAAAACTCGTGCAGATGTAGATCCTACTAAGAATAGTGCAGCATTGGACCACGCATGGGTAAATGAAAAACTCACTATCGGTGATATCGCATACCGTAACTACGACGGTTTTGTGGTACAAGAAGGTGCTTTTGCACAATTAGAGTACAACCAAAATAATTGGTCTGCATTCATCAACGGATCTATCAACTACAACCACTATTGGAAGGTAGATTATTTCTACTACGATGCTGCGCAAGGCAAATCTGATGTCCTTGGCTTCTTGGGAGGAACTATCAAAGCTGGTGCTAACTATGAGTTCAACAAGCACCACAATGCTTTTGTTAACGTAGGTTATATTTCTCGTGCGCCAAACTTTGATAACGGTGCTTTTATGCAAGCTAGTACAAGCAATGTAGTTAATATTGAGGCAAAGAACGAACAGGTTGCTAGTGCAGAGATTGGCTATGGATTCCACAATGAATATGTAAATGTGGCTGTTAACGGCTATTTCACCGAGTGGATGGACAAGACTATGACCAAGAGAGGTACCGTTAGTAAGAAAGATGATAAAGGACAAGATATCCAAGGTACAGAACAAGAGTATGCTATGAATATGACAGGCGTAAATGCACGTCACATGGGTCTTGAGTTTGAGGTAAAAGCGCGTCCTGCTAAGTGGGTAGAGCTTTCAGCTATGTTATCGCTAGGTGATTGGAAATGGGATAGTGATTCTGTCGTAGGTTATATCTACGATGAAAAAGGTCAGGCACTTACTAATTCCAACGAAATCACTACACCAGGTGCCCCTGATCATGCACATGCGATTATCAATATGAAGGGTATCAATGTCGGTGGTTCTGCTCAAACTACTGCTAACCTCGGTGTTACTTTCAAACCATTCAAAGGATTCCGCATAGGTGCTGAATATACGCTCTATGATCGCAACTACGCATATTATTCATTCTCAGGAAAGGATCTTAATTTAGGTAAGACAATGAATGTAGTTAAACCATGGCGTGTGCCTACGGGTGGTCAATTGGATATGCGTGCTTCTTATAGTTTTGAGATTGGTGGTGTAAGAGCAACACTTTCTGGTAATGTAACTAACTTGCTCAATCAATACTATATAGAGAAAGCTTGGAACCCAGCTGCCGTTAGTACATCAGCAGATAAGGTCGTTACAGCAGATGAGGTTTACTTCTATTTTGCAAAAGGAATTCAATACAACGTTCGTTTGAAAGTTAACTTCTAATCTAGAAGTTTGAAACTTTGAGACTTTGAAACTTTTAAATTATTTAATAACAATGAAAAAGATTTTATTATTCCTCGCAACCATGCTAGTGTTTGCATCATGCGAGAATTGGTATATGGATAAGCATCTAGGAGGAAGTGATTATCATCCAACGGATGTAAGAACTATTGACTATACCCTTACTGAGGCCGATTATGTCGCGATTGCTGCAAATGCAAAGAATGTGGAAATTGCTTTGGAGCTGTGTACTTTTGATTCAATTATAACAGATTCAATTATTGATTCTACTTATTACCATGCGCTATTGCAAATCGCTGATACTTTAGCATTTAATAGTTTGGCACCAGCAGAAACATATGTACCAGCTTTTTTGAATGAAAAGTTCCCACAATTGTCTCCTGGTTCTATTGTGAATCTTACCTACAATAATTTAGGTGAGGACCAGCCAGCCAAAGCTACATATTCGCTGACTGATATATGGGGATCTTCTATATACTACAAGCAAGCTATTATCGGTGAAGGTCAAGGTAAATTAGTGATTCAAGATGTAGTCATAGATCCTGCTCTATCTTACATTTGGAAATACGATGATAGATATGGTATGAAAGCCAGTGGCTTTCTAGGTAAAGCATATGCAACTGAGTCTTGGGTTGTTACACCTGGCATCAATCTCGCACGTGCAACTAATCCACAATTGAGTTTTGATCAAGCAAGAAAATATGGAGACTTCCTCGCGCAATGTTTTGTAATGGCATCTACTGATTATGCAGGAGATGTAACTACATGTACTTGGGACACCATTCCTTTTAACAAAGATGAAAATGACGAGTATATTGTACCAGATGGTTCTAACTGGAATTTCATCTCCACAGGTGAGTTGGATCTTTCTGCATATGTAGGTAAAGAAGTATATATTGGTTTCCAATACACAAGTGATGAAAGTAATGCTGCTACATGGGAGTTCCAAAATATCCTTGTTGCTGAACCACAAGAGTAACTAAATCCAACTCTAGATACTCTAGTTCATCTAGTCTATCTAGATTACAAAGAAATAAGGTTGCGAATCTCGCAACCTTATTTTATTTTCAAGCCTTTACACCCTACACCTTACACCTTAGCAATCTTTGCGCTACCCTTGCGCTAGCGCTCGGCGGATGACCATCTGTGTATTCTCGGTACAAGGTACCATTGGCAAGCGCAGCACGTTCTTTATCATTCCCATCTCTGTCAATACCGTCTTTATGCCGCTAGGATTACCTTCTACAAACAAGAGGTGAATCCTATGTCCCATTTTGCTTTGCATCATGGCGTCTTTCTCTAAGACAATCTGCTTCATCTCTTTGGGCCATGCGTTGCTTGCTACACTAATCAATCCATCTCCACCTGCTTTCATCATCTCATATGCTAGATCATCATCGCCACTGATTACGGCAAAATCGCCATTGGCGATATTTACGGTTTCAGTAAATTGCTCTACACTATTGCATGCTTCTTTGATACCCATAATCTTATCAGGATGAGCGTTATAGATGCGTCGCGTAGTCTCTGGCAACAAGTTCACTCCTGTGCGTTTGGGTACATTGTACAAGATTACTGGCACAGGACTAGCCTCTGCCACAGCGCAGAAATGCTGATACAATCCTTCTTGTTGTGGCCTGTTGTAATAGGGCGTGACCGACAATATCGCCGCAAAATGTGCTACCAATTGTTCTTTCAATTCTTCAATGCGTTCCACTACGGCTGCCGTGCTATTGCCACCAATACCCAATACGAGTGGAATTCTACCTGCTACTTTTTGAACAACATATTCTATGATTATATCTTGCTCCTTGTGGGTGAGAGTAGGGATCTCGCTCGTAGTTCCCAATATCACAAGATAATCTGTACCGCCTGCCACTTGGTGCTCTATAAGTTGACCTAGTGATTCATAATCTACTTTCCCTTCTTTTGTAAAGGGTGTTACCAATGCTGTACCTAATCCCTTCATATCATTTAACTATTTTGGCTAAACATATTGATGTATTTGATAATCTGTTCAAACAAAAAGTCTGGTTTCTCTTGAGCAGGCGTATTAATTGTCATATCATAGATGCCTTCACGAGTATGTCTTCCTACCTTGAAATCCGCGCATATATACATTGCCATATACTGCATGGTGCGTGATGGTTCTTGTGTCAAATCTATCAGTATATCAAATTGTCTTGCACTAATCTGTTCTTTTACATCAGATTTAGGACGCTGAGTTAGCCGACAAATCTTCTTCTTATCTGGCATGGTAAATAGTACCACATCCTTCTGTGATTGTTCAATCTTTTGGATAAGATGCTGAATATCATCCGTTGGATACAATACCGCCACACTGCGTACTTCATCCCATGTAGGCATTACCACGGTTCTTGTTGCTTGATGCTTTAGTGTCCAAGCAAAAATCCCTTCTCTAATTGTATCTATCATAAGCTTTTTATTTTCATTTTTCACCTTTCAGTATTGCTAGAAATGCTTCTTCCGTGATTATTTCCACTCCCAGGCTCTCCGCTTTCTTTCTTTTTTCTGGTCCCATATTTTCGCCAGCAAGGATAAAACTAGTCTTCTTGCTCACTGAACCTACATTCTTGCCTCCATTCGCTTCAATAATTGCTTTATATTCATCGCGAGAATGGAGCGAGAATACACCCGAAACCACAATGCTCTTGCCCTGTAGTATATCGGATTGGGGTGTCTGCTCTTCTTCTATGCTCTGCATTTGCACTCCTGCTTCGCGTAAGCGGTTGATAATCTCAAGATTGCCCAGATCGTTGAAATAGGCAATGATGTTCTTGGCAATTTGTTCGCCCACATCTTCGATAGCAGTCAGTTGTTCGACAGTTGCCCATTGCAATTGGTCAATACTTGGGAAACGACGGGTAATCTTTTTGGCGGTTGTTTCTCCTACCATGCGAATGCCCAATGCAAACAATACGCGTGCCCATGGCACTTGTTTGCTGGCTTCTATACCTGCCAACATGTTTTGTGCCGACTTCTCGCCCAAACGCTCTTGCTTGGCAATATCTTCTTGCGTAAGTGCGTATATATCAGCGATGTTCTTGAGTAGTCCTTGCGAATAAAGCAAGTCAATGGTCTCGCTGCCCAAGCCGTCGATATTCATCGCTTTGCGCGAAACAAAGTGCTCCATCTTACCCTTAATCTGTGGTGGACATCCACTCTCATTCGGGCAACGCCATGCCGCTTCGCCTTCTATACGCACCAAGTTCGCCCCACACTCAGGGCAATTCGTTGGGAATGTATATTCCTCGCCTTTAACCTCTAAACTGTAGGCGCTTGCGCCGTCCTCTAAACTACCACTAAGCGGTGCCTCTCGCCCGATCACTTTAGGGATAATCTCTCCGCCTTTCTCTACCCAAACCATATCACCCTCGCGGATGTCCAGTTGGCGAATAAAATCTTCGTTGTGCAGGGTGGCACGTTGTACGGTTGTACCTGAGAGTTGTACGGGCTCCAGATTTGCGACAGGAGTCACTACACCAGTACGCCCGACTTGATACGTGATAGCATTCAGTCGCGTGAGTTGTTTCTCCGCAGGGAACTTATACGCGATTGCCCAACGTGGCGATTTGGCAGTATAGCCCAACTCTTCTTGGGTGGCTAAGTCGTTTACTTTTAGTACGATACCGTCTGTAGCAACAGGCAAGTTCTTGCGCTCGGTATCCCAATAATGGATATAGTCCATCACTTCTTCCAGCGAGTGGCACACTTTGACAGCATCGCTGATTGGGAATCCCCACTGTTTGGCTATCTGCAAGCGGTCGTAATGCGTGTTGGCTGGCAGATTCTCGCCCAACATGTAGTAGAGATAGCAGTCTAATCCACGACGTGCTACTTCGTTGGGGTCTTGCAGTTTGAGCGTACCTGATGCAGCGTTGCGTGGGTTGGCAAAGAGCGGTTCCTCAGCAGCCTCGCGCTCTTTGTTGAGTCGTTCAAACGCTTCCCATGAAAGCAACACTTCGCCGCGGAGTTCGAGGAAATTTTTGGCTATTGGATATTGGCTATTGGCTATAGGAATGCTTTGTGGAATAGATGAGATTGTGCGTATGTTCTCTATCACGTTGTCACCTTTGGTGCCATCGCCTCGGGTGAGGGCTTTGGTGAGTATGCCATTCTCATACCATAGCGAGATACTTAGTCCATCGAATTTTAGTTCGCATACAATCTCCACGCCCTCTGGTAATTTCTCTAACCATTCTTCCACTTCCTCTTGCGAGTACGTGTTCGACAGCGACAACATAGGATATTTATGTGCTACTTGGGCGAAGCCCTTTGGGCTACGCGTTATGTGCTTCGCGTTGTTTGTGCTTTGCACGTTATCTGCTTCGCGTTGTTGGGTTGTATGTTGCTCCGCAACGTTGTCTTCGTTGATAAGGTCGGAGCCGACATGCTGTGTAGGAGAATTCGCATCGAACATGTCGGGGTGGAGTGCCTCCAAATCTTGCAGACGGCGGAGTTTTTGGTCGAAGTCATAGTCCGACATGGTGGGAGTGTTCAATACATAGTATTGATAGTTCGCCTGCTCTAGTTCTTTGCGCAATGCAAAAATCTCGTCACGTTCGGGGTCTTCTATTTGTGAAAATAAATCCATTATGGTACTAGTAATTTAGTTTGCCAGCACTTGCCATTACCATATATATTCAGTATATATAGTCCTTGTGATAATCCCTCTATTCTTTCTTCTTGCATAGTTATATGTTTGCTCATTACCATATTGCCATCAGGGCGATATACCACATAATATCCACCTTCTGCATTGCGAATGCATGGGGTTGCATTGTGGTAAAGTACATCATAACTATTGGTAGTGATATGACCATTATTCATAGTCGTGCTATCCAATCGTAGTCCTACAATCACAGGATCGTGGTCGCTACAGCGGAACATAGTTTGGTCACTAGACTTGTCATAGGTATAGCTGTCACTCTCATCCGAGTTGATATGATAGGCCACCATACCGGTCACATGCGGATAAAGGGTCGCGTTGCACAACGCATGATCCAGATAGCCCGCCTGCCCACGATATACATAACTATAACTACTATCCGCATGAAATGCTCGATGCAAGTCAATCATACCACCTTCACGCAACACCGTTATTGGATCTTCCATGGCATATGCGTTCAAGTCGCCCATAATCAAGATATCTTCATCTCCATAGTAGTAACTATCACTCCCATAATGACTTAGCACAGATTTTGCCTCTCGTACGCGGTCCCCGTTAAAGGCGCCCTGTCCATCGCCCTTGTCAACATTATCACCGTAAGCTCCACTACTTACTTTGGCTTTGAAGTGATTCACAGAATATAAGAAGATCTCGCCCGTGGCCTTCTCTCTAAATGCCTGCGTCTTTTTGCGGTTATTCACTCCCTCATTATTATAGCGCAGACTACCATGAGGCTCCAATACATCCGAGCAATATACATATCCTGCTTTGGTGTACGAACCACTAGCAGAACCACCATCATCTATATAGGTAAATCTGCGTCCTGTGTTTTTGCTCAAATCCGCCGCCAATTCTGCCAATGCGCTTTGACCTTGCTCTATCTCTACAAAACCATACAAGTCCGCATTGATCTTCGCCAAGGCCTTGCTTACTTTGGCGCGTTGCTTAGTATGTTCGGATTGATTATCAGGACCATAACCAGTTCCCCAATTCTCTACTAGATAATATTCCAAATTCATACAGCAAACAAGCAACGTGTGCTCGCCACGCATGTCAATAGATTCTAGATCTATACCTTTTTCCATTTCCGCGCGCGTATTACCCCTCCAATCGCAGGATACCAAACTCACACTGCTCTGGCTATTGACCTTCACAGTCAGGTTGTGCAAGCGCTCTCCTAAACGATGATAACCACTCACACCTGTCAAGCTTATGCTACCCTGAGAATTCAAGGATAGAATAGAGCTATATTCTGCTGACAATGGTAACGCTTGGTTCGTAGCCGAATAGGTACGACGAGGAGATATTAGCAATGAATTGTAATTATTGCAGACATAGAAGGGTACATCGAATTGTACCGTCTGACCCACATATTTCTTCAAATCTGTATAGCGCCATGTCTCAGGATCAGAGATGCTTACCTGAGTAACTGCCCATACAGAGATGTGAATGCATATTCCGAATATTAAAATGATAGCTCGTCTCATTAATCTATTACCTATTGTACACGATTAGTCTGCAAAAGTACAATTTTTTTTGCATATATGCAAATTTATGCATATATTTTTGCAAATTTCTGCCGCTCTCTCAACGGGCTTTCCCGATACCACTACGATACCACTCTGATATTTTGCGAGATCATAACCATGTATGTTACGGATAATTCTTATTTGATGTAATATTTTTTTTACACTTTTTTCAAAAATATTTGGTCAATTCAAAAAAAAGCAGTACCTTTGCAAGCCAATTTGGATAAAAGTGTAGTATGATGGATAAAAAATCGCATATTGTGACTTTGGATTTGCTGGGGTTAGGTAGTCATGTGTTTGATTTTCAGTTAGATGATGCTTACTTTTCCGAAATAGAGGGCTCTGAGTTGCTAGGTGGAGATGTTCAGGTCAATGTGACGCTCAATCTGCGTGAGTATGACTTTGATTTGCACATAGCGGTCAAAGGATTGGTGCAAGTCACTTGTGATCGATGTCTTGATGAGATGGATATCGTCGTTGATGCTGAAGAGTGCGAGTGGGAGTGGGATGAGCAACCTAAGCAATTAGACCTCAGTTGGCTAGCATACGAGTTGATCATAGTTAATCTTCCTTTGGTGCACAGTCACCAAGATGGTGGTTGTAATCCTGAAATGGATGCACTTCTCCAAAACCACCTTTGTGCTAAAGTTGAAGATGAAGAATGATATATGAAGGCTTGATATGGTTGTGATTTGGCAGTTCTGCGTGGTCAAACATAACATTGATGGCTGGATAAAGTTTAAAAATAACATATAAAAAAATAAAGAATTATGGCACATCCAAAAAGAAGACAATCGCACACCAGACAAGCGAAACGTCGTACTCACGACAAGGCTAAAATGCCAGCATTGGCTCTCTGTCCTAACTGTGGCGCACACTACATTTACCACACTATCTGCCCTACTTGTGGATACTATCGTGGTAAATTGGCTGTAGAGCAAGCAGCAGAGGCCTAACGGTAGGCGGTTGATAGGAGGCGTCGAGAGGACGCTGCTCCTAATCTTGAACAACGCGTATAGGCTCTGAGTGTAAACTTAGAGCCTATATGTTGAAAATCGACCAAGACCTTTCTTGAAACATTCGCTAAACACTAAACACTCAACACTAAACAAAACTAACATGTTTGATCCAAACAATCGCACCCCACGCCGTGGTGGCTACCGTCAGGATGAGAATCCGCGTGAGCGAAGCGGCGCGACTATGTCTGCTGATGGAGCTACTTTCCGTCCTCGTTTTAATCCTAATGCTACACCTCAAGAAGGAGGTGTTCGCCGCCGACAACGCATCACACGCACTGCGGGTGCTACACGCGTAGAGAAGGTTGAGGCTCGTCCTTCTTTCCGAAATGCTGCTACATCAAATGCTAATAGCACTGCAGACCACGGTTTCCGTCCACGTCCAAAGCATAATGCAGATGTGTACTCTAATAAGAAACGACAAGAATATATTAAGAAATACGAAGATCCTACCAAGCCAATTCGCCTTAATAAATACCTTGCCAATGCAGGTATTTGTTCACGCCGCGAAGCTGATGATTTTATCCAAGCTGGTATCATTACCGTCAATGGTATTGTTGTAGATAATCTTGGAGCTAAGGTGTTGCCTACCGACAAGGTTATGTTTCATGATCAACCTGTTCGCCGCGAACGCAAAGTATATATCTTGCTCAATAAACCGAAGAATACTGTAACGACCACCGATGATCCACAAGAGCGTCATACCGTATTAGATATCGTGCGCAACGCGTGCGCGGAGCGTATCTATCCGGTAGGTCGTCTCGACCGCAATACCACAGGCGTACTCCTGCTCACTAATGATGGTGACCTTGCTGCTAAACTCACACATCCTAAATTTGGCAAGAAGAAGATATATGCCGTTACGCTTGATCGTGAACTTGAGGATGCTGATGAGGTTGTTTTACGTGCGGGTATCACATTGGATGATGAGAAGATTGTACCTGACGCGATGGAATTCCCACAAGAGGACCGCAAGCATATTGGTCTCGAGATTCACTCTGGACAAAATCGTGTTGTGCGCCGTATGTTCGAGAAAGTGGGCTATCGCGTTACCAAACTCGATCGCGTTTCTTTCGCTGGACTTACTAAGAAGAATGTGGCGCGTGGTAAGTACCGATTCTTGACGGCTAAGGAGGTTTCTATGTTGCAAATGGGAGCATTTGAATAAATTGGTTACAGAGGCGCGAGGCGAATTGCCTTACGCCTTTGCTTTTTTGAAATAATTTTGTTTAACGACTTAATGACCTTAAAAGTCCTTAATGTCCTTAATTTTAATTCTATGAAAAAAATCTTTTTCCTCGCAGCCATGTCGCTGCTCACAATTGGACTCTTTGCTGAGACCGTTCCTGCTGTTGACACTCGTGTCACTTTTGTTGGACGTACAGCTGTTGAAGGCACCAGTGTTTCTTTTGACTGGACTGCTACTTACTTCCGTATCGCATTCTCTGGAGAGGGACTGACTATGAAGGCGTCAGATGTAAAACTTGGCGTTGACACCGAAGAGGCTGCTGCCAAACTCCACAACTACTATGCTGTATGGATTGACTCTCCTACTAGTGCTGAGCCACATCGTATCATCGAAGTTAAGCCTGGTCAGCAAGTAATCGAACTTGTTGATCCTATGTACCTCAAGAAGTCGCGCCGCTCTGTGCACGAGGTTGTTGTACAAAAGCGTACCGAGGGCGAACAAGGCAAAACTACCATTCATGAGTTTACTGCCATCAAGGGAAAATTCTTCCCTGCTACTCCGCTCAAGGAGCGCCAATTGGAGTTTATCGGCGATAGTTACACCTGTGGTTATGGTATCGATGCTCCTACTAAAGAGGAGAAGTTTTCACCTGAAACTGAGAACGCTTCTCGTAGTTATGCTGCCATCGTTTCTCGTTATTTCGATGCAGACTATATTGCTGTGGCGCACTCAGGTATGGGTATTGCACGCAACTACAACTCTAAGTTCCCTAAATGGCATATGCCTGATCGCTATTTGCAAACTTTCGACATGGACTCTACGCAAGCTACTCGTTGGAATGCAGCAGAGCATGCTTTCAAACCAGCAATGACGGTGATTTATTTGGGACCTAACGATTTTTCTGTATCGTTGCAACCTAAATACGAAAGTTATCGTGACAACTACTATCGCCTAATCCGCTCTATCAAAGCTAATTATGGCGAAGATCACCCAGTGTTATGTGTCGCAGCGAAGTCTCATGAGTATCTCGGAGAGTACGTGCGTGAGTTGGCTAAGAATAGTGGCATGAAGAATGTCAACTATCTCGTGTATTGCCCAGCGCAACACAACCATACCAATGAGGATTTGGGTGCTGACGTTCACCCTAACTACAATGGTCAAAAGAAGAAAGCATATTCTATCATTCCTTATATCGCCACCATCACCGGCTGGGGATTGCAAGACGCTATTGTAGAGTAATTAGATCGCTGTGCTGTAGATCGTTTCGCTGTCGCTACACTGTAGATCAGTGCAAAGTACCTTGAAGAAAAGAATTTATTTTTGTTTTGCTTACCAATGCAGTGCACTGCATTCTTATAAGCAAAACAAAATAAATATCCTTGATTTTTGAATATTTTTTAAGCGTAGCGCATTTTTGTTTTAAAGAAAGAAATTGACAATAATTGACGTGTATAAAATTGACGCCAATTGTCTTAAAAAAAACATATATGAAAAAGTTGTTTTTTATTGCAGTTTCCATGCTGTTATCCACAGCCGCTTGGGCGGAGACCGTCCCTGCTACCGACTCTCGCATCACTTTCGTCGGTCGCTCTGTCGTTGAGAACGATTCCTATCGTTTTGATTTTCCATCCACCTACTTTCGCGTAGCGTTTACAGGCAAGAAACTCTCCATGCGTGTGACTGATACCAAACGCAATTTCTACGCTGTTTGGCTAGATACTCCTACTTCTGCTGAGCCTACTCATGTGATTGAAGTAAAGGGTAATGATACTATTATTAATTTGATAACTTTGGCAGATACTAAGAAGTCGAAAATCAAAGAGCATCAGGTAGTTATACAACGTCGTACGGAAGCTAACTGCGGTACAACAACTGTTAAGGAATTCATTACCGATGGTAAGTTCCTTCAAGCGGAACCATTAAAAACTCGTCAAATCGAGTTCATAGGCGATAGCTATACTTGTGGCTATGGCGTAGATGCCCCATCTCGTCGAGATCCTTTCAAAGACGAAACTGAGAATGCTTCACGTACCTATGCTAGTATCGTTGCGCGCTATTTCAATGCAGACTATTTCACCATTGCTCACTCTGGTCGCGGTATCACTCGCAACGCAGGTTCGGGTGTTCCTTGGGAGGTCATGACTGATATCTATCAATATACCCTTGATCGCGACTCACTCTCACGTTGGAATGTAGCAAATTCTGATTTTCGCCCTGCCATGACGGTTATCTACTTGGGAGCCAATGACTTCTCATCGTCTATGGCACCAGCGTATAACAAGTTTGAGAAGGATTATCTCCGCCTATTGGGCTATGTCAAGGCCAATTATGGTGAGAATCATCCTATCTTGTGCGTTTCTACCAAGGCGCATGACTATTTGTTTACCTACGTAAAACAAGTGGTTAAGACTTGTGGGTTGAAGAATGTAGAGTATTTGGGCTATTTCCCTGCTCAACATCACGATACCGACGAGGACCTGGGTGCGGGTTGGCATCCTAACTACAATGGTCAAAAGAAACTAGCTTTCTCTATCATACCATACATCGCTACCATGACTGGTTGGGGATTGCAGGATGCTATTGTAGAATAAAAGTTTAAAGTTTATGGTTTAAGGTTTAAAGGCGGGGGTCCCTAGCCTTTAACCTCTAACCTTTAACCTCTCATCTAATATGAAAAAGTCATTTTTCTTTCTCCTTAGCCTCATCACCTTATCGCCTCTTTGCCTTATGGCAGAGACCATGCCTGCTAGTGATGCGCGTGTGACCTACGTAGGTCGTACTCTTGTTGAAGGCACTGACGTGTCTTTCGACTGGACGGGCGTCTATTTCCGCCTTTCTTTCTCGGGCAAGTCATTGACTATGCGTGCCTCTGATACCAAGTGGGCGGAAAGTCCCGAATGGATGGCCAAGCGTCATAATTACTACAATGTCTGGATTGATGCTCCTATGAGTGCCGAACCTCATCGCATCATCGAAGTGGCTAGTGCGGACACCGTTATCGAACTGATCGACCTTGATTATCTCAAGGCATCCAAACTCAAACAGCATACTGTCATCGTACAAAAACGTACTGAGGGCGAGCAAGGCAAGATGACTGTCCATGAGTTTGCCACGGATGCCAAAGGCGCTTTCTACCAAGCTGAACCTATTCGTAAACGCCAATTGGAGTTTATCGGTGCCAGCTATGACTGTGGTTATGGCGTGGATGACATCAGCCGCTTGGCTAAGTTCACCCCAGAGACCGAGAACGCTTCGCGCTCCTTTTGTGCGATTATCTCGCGCTATTTCGATGCGGATTATGTGGTAGTAGCGCACTCGGGTATGGGGGCTGCGCGCAACTATAACTCCAAGTTCGATGGCTATCATATGCCTGACCGCTATCTCCAGACTTTCGATATGGACTCTACTCAAGCTACTCGCTGGAATGCTGCGGAGTCGGATATCCGTCCTGCATTGACATGTATCTACTTGGGAGGTAATGATTTCTCTGTCTCGATGCAACCATCCTACGAGAAGTTCCGCGATGGCTATTATCGCCTAATTCGCTCAATCAAAGATAATTACGGCGAGGATCATCCTGTGCTCTGCGTATCTAGTAAGGCACATAGTACCTTGCTTGATTATATGCGCGAGATGGTGAATACGTGCCCTATGTCGAATGTACATTTCATGGCGTGTTGTCCTGCTTTGCACTTGGGTACGGATGAGGATCTTGGTGCAGCTATGCACCCCAACTACCTGGGTCATCAGAAGTTCTCGTATGCCTATATTCCCTATGTGGCTACGATTACAGGATGGGGGTTGCAAGATAATCCTGTAAAGTAATCGTTTAAGGAATTAAGGTTTAAGGAGTTAAGGTTTCAACCCTACACACTAAACAGTAGCGGCTTTGCCGCGTTCACTAAATAAAAAATCGCCGTTATGCTCGACATAGACGGCGATTTTCCCTTTATATCCCCCTTACCTGCCACCTATATGCATATGGACTTCATAGGGACTTCATAGGAACTTCATCGGAACCTCATCGGAACTTCGCCGTATCTTTACCGTAAGATCACCGAGAGAACTAGGGCAGATCGCCCGATGAAACTCTAAACTTTCAACTAAAAAATTTGCTCAATTCAAAATAATTCACTACCTTTGCACTCGCTTAAAAAACAATGATTAACAAAAAATCCATACGATTCTACAACGACCATAAGGTACGCGCAATCTGGAGCGAGGAAGAAAACAAGTGGTATTTCTCCGCTACAGATATTATTGGTGCTATCAACGACGAGCAGGATTATGTGAAGGCGGGTAACTATTGGCGTTGGTTGAAAAAGAAGCTGGCATCTCTGGGCATTCAACCCGTGAGTGCCACTCACGACTTCAAATTCCAAGCTCCTGATGGCAAGATGCGCAAGTCGGACGTGCTGGATTTTGAAGGTGTTGAGATGGTGGCAAAAAACCTCCCGAACATGCGTGCCACCGCTTTTCTTGACTGGTTCACTTTCTCCGACAACTCTATCGACGGACAGAGCCGCAAGAAGGCATATACATTGTTCGAGAGCGGCATACTGGATGATATGCAAGCGGGCACTATCCAATCGTTGCGACAGATACACGCTTATCTTTTTGGCGGATTATATGATTTCGCTGGGCAGATACGCACCAAAACCATTTGGAAAGATGGCACTCTCTTTTGCCGTGCCGAGTACTTGCGCTATAATCTAGAGCAGATTGAGCAGATGCCTCAAACCACTTTCGATGAGATAGTGGATAAGTATGTAGAGATGAATATTGCTCACCCTTTTATGGAAGGTAATGGCAGAAGCACTCGTTTGTGGTTGGATTTGATTTTCAAGTCGTCTATCAAACAATGTGTGGACTGGAGCCAAATAGATAAGAAGGCTTATTTGCAAGCCATGCGCCAGAGTACGACTGATAGTTCGGCTATCCGCGAATTGCTCCGCAGTGCAATGACCGACCAAATCAATGATCGCGAGATCTTTATGAAAGGAATTGACTACTCGTATTATTACGAGCAAGAAGATTAACCACTACAGTTCTGCTGCCATCTCGTTGTACCCCCGCCCAAAATCTCACATCCCTAAACCTTAAACTGTAGCGCAGCGTTCACTAAACCCTAAACAATAGGCGCCTTGCGCCGTTCTCTAAACTGCGACATAGTCGCGCCTTTAAACCTTAAACTCTAAACTTTCAACTAAAAAATTTGCACGATTGCAAATTTTTCACTACCTTTGCAGCGCAAACCAAAAGTTTGCAGACATATTGTTATAAAAAGCGTTTGCTTTATTTGAGGATTCCTTTCATCTCTCGACAATTTGAAACTTCATTCCGAGAATAATGCGAAACGCTCACGTTTATACGTGGGCTTTCTGCATATATTGGATGAAGTGGGAGTCGAGACCCGAAGGAACCAATAGCAGTTGGCTCACGTTTTTGTATGTCTATATGTGAGCATACGATAAGATAACTTAAATACAAAATGCTTATGCAAAAGATTACTATTTACTTCGCCCTGTTGCTCCTATGGGTATCAGCAGGAGTGTCTGCACAGCAGCCCGAATCGCTGCAAGTGCACAAGACGAGTGGCACGACACAATCGGTGTCATTAGTTAGTATTCAGCACATTACGTTTGAAGTAGATGTGTTGGTGTTGACCACGTCGGAAGGAACATTCCGTCTTCCTTTGAACGATGTAGAATACATCGCTTTCGGTGAAGATGGTTCCGTAAGTACCGCAGTAGAGAATATCGAGTCAACTGCTACACGCCTTTTCAAAAATGGCAACCAACTCACGGTGGAGTGCGAATCTGCAATCAATCGCCTCTATTTGGTGGATATGACAGGCAAAGTGCTTGTCAATCAACAATGTAGTATGACAAATGAAACTACTGTCATGCTTCCTCAATCGAGTGTATTTGTCTTGTTTTTAGAAACCACCCAAGGCTATGTGGCACACAAAATTGTGAATAACTAATACCCTTAAAACTTTTAAAACCTTTAAAACTCTTAAAACTTCATAACTTATGAAAAAACTTTTCCTTTCTCTTTTGTCATTGGTAATGTCTATGACAATGTTTGCACAAAGTAATGTGCGCAAGATGAACTTGATTTATGACGGTCAAGTAGTGTATTCTCGTGCTGTGAGTTTGATTGATAGTATCAAATTCGTTTGGAGCGATGGCTCTGGCGGCGGCGATGATATTACAGGTGGTACTCAAACCTTTACGGTCAATGGTGTTTCATTTACAATGGTCGGTGTGGAAGGTGGCACATTTATTATGGGTGCTACCTCAGAGCAAGGAACGAGTGATCCATGGGATGATGAATATCCAACTCACTCTGTCACTTTATCTGACTTCGCAATCGGCGAAACAGAGGTAACACAAGAGTTGTGGCAAGCGGTGATGGGAAGTAATCCAAGTTCTTTCTCTGGCACAAATTTACCTGTTGAAGAAGTTAGTTGGAATGATTGCCAGACTTTTATCACAAAACTTAATCAATTGACAGGCAAGAACTTCCGTTTGCCTACCGAAGCGGAGTGGGAGTATGCTGCTCGCGGTGGCAATAAGAGTAAGGGGTATAAGTATGCAGGTAGCAACACGTTGAGCGATGTGGCTTGGTATGGAGATAATAGCAGCAGCAAGACACACCCAGTACAACAAAAACAAGCGAACGAACTGGGCTTGTATGATATGAGTGGCAATGTTTACGAGTGGTGTCAGGATTGGTTTGGCGGTTACAGCAGTAGCGCACAGACCAACCCAACAGGTCCTGTTAGTGGCTCTAGCCGCGTGAACCGTGGTGGTAGCTGGACCTACAGCGCGAGGTTCTGCCGTGTGTCGTTTCGCTTCAACAACACGCCTACGAACTTCAACAGCGGCCTCGGCTTGCGCCTTGCCCTATAGTTCATCTCAAAATTAGCAATCCCAATCTGCTCTGAGCTCTAAGAATTTACGAGCCCTTTCTAAATGCGTGCAAGTAAGTGCGGGACGCACCAAACGGCACGCAGAAGAAAGGGCGAGTTAAAATAATTGATAATCATGCCGGCAACAAGGTCGCAAAGAATGATGCGTTGCATCATTGGGCGACTTGTGCCTCCGCTCTTCCCAAAAACTCACTCAGTTTTTGGGAACCCTAAAAATCAGGCAAGACTTGCAATGAATACGAGTACTGCGATTTGAGAATAAGGATGTTTTTAAGTATTCTGAAGGAGTGTTGAATGAGATTAGAAATACAATAACTGAACTTAAGGAATTGTAACAATCTTCCGAAACAGCCCCCTCCGGCTTATGTCTTCTTATGCAGACCCCTCCGCCCCACAAGGGGGCACCTCCCCTAGCTTAGGGGAGGAGTTTTTTTAAGGAGTGTATCGTTATCTAGAGTGTGAGTGATGACATTTCCGTAATGGTCACTTGCAGTGTGAAAATTAGTAAATCCAGCATGTGGCGGAATGGCGGAAGTGGCGGAAAATTCTCCGCCATTCCGCCACAAATGTCACTTCCGCCATACTGCGTAATTAAGAATGGAACATTGATTTTCAGAGAGAAAAGATGTCAGAATGAATTTCTGCGGACTTTTGAGGAGGCCTAAAAATGTGTCCGAAGGAAGTCCGTGGGATGAGGGTAATAGGGCGATGAGGCGATAAGGTGAATCCGCATAATCGAATGAAAAAGAATCGATTATGCGGATTGTTGATATGGAAGTGGGCAGAATAACATAGTTATCACATACAAATCACATAGTAATCACATAGTCTTGGTCAGAGAGTTGATATTCTTCTGCCAAAATGGCAGTCTTGTGGCAATAGGTAACTTTGGCACGGAGTTTGTGGGTAAAGCAGCAGAGCTGCGAAAAATGGCACCTGTGGTGCGAAAATGACTAAAGTGAAAATGATGCCTGCGGCACGAACAATGGCTACGGAAATCAACTACGTGAAACCATTTTCGTAAGCGAAGCGAGCCAACAACGTGAAACAAAGTGAACCCCATTTCGTAAGCGCCAGCGAACCACTTTCGTGAGTAAAACGAACAAAAATATCATATCATGAGTAAAATTCAACCATTAGCAGACCGCGTGTTGGTAAAACCAATGGCGGCAGAAGAGAAGACTATCGGCGGTATCATTATCCCTGATAGCGCAAAAGAGAAACCACTCCGTGGCGAAGTAATCGCTGTAGGCGAGGGAACCAAAGATGAGAAAATGCTCCTCCAAGAGGGCGATACCGTACTCTACGGCAAATACGCTGGCACCGAACTCGAATACGAGGGCGAGAAGTACCTCATCATGCGCCAAAGCGATGTGTTGGCAATTTTGAAATAAGTAAATTAAATCAACTATTATCCCCTCTTAGGCATGGAGGGCTCTCCTCACTCAACTCTCGAAAAAAACTAACGAGGACTTCGTGAGTCCGAATTAAGAGGAGGGATGGCGGTCGCCCAACGACGTCAACTGGCGTCGGTCATGCGACAAGCCCATGCCCGACGATATGGCAAAGAATATTTCCTATAATGTAGAGGCGCGTGATGCCTTGAAACGTGGCGTAGATCAATTGGCAAACGCCGTGAAAGTAACCCTCGGCCCTAAAGGTCGTAACGTAATCATCGACAAGAAGTTTGGTGCTCCACATATCACCAAAGATGGTGTGAGTGTAGCCAAAGAGATAGAGTTGCAAGATGCAGCTGAGAACCTCGGCGCACAACTCGTGAAAGAGGTGGCTAGCAAGACTGGCGACCAAGCAGGTGACGGTACCACTACCGCTACTGTGCTCACACAAGCCATCGTGAGCGTGGGACTGAAGAACGTAACCGCAGGTGCTAACCCTATGGACCTCAAGCGCGGTATGGACAAAGCCGTGAGCGCTATTGTAGCCCATATCAAAGCACAAAGCGAGGAAGTAGGCAACGACTTCGATAAGATCGAGCAAGTGGCTACCGTGTCTGCTAACAACGATGCTGAGATTGGTAAACTCATTGCCGATGCGATGCGCAAGGTGAGCAAGGATGGTGTGATCACCATTGGCGAAGCCAAAGGTATGGACACTACTATCGATGTAGTACAAGGTATGCAGTTCGATCGCGGCTATATCAGCCCCTACTTCGTGACCAACACCGAGACCATGGAGGTGGAGATGGACCGCCCATATATCCTGCTCTATGACAAGAAGATTAGCAACCTCAAGGAGCTTCTGCCTGTCTTGGAGCCAGCCGTACAAAGCGGTCGTCCACTATTGGTAATCGCAGAGGACGTAGATAGCGAGGCACTTACTACCTTGGTAGTCAATCGTTTGCGCGCACAATTGAAGATTTGCGCCGTGAAAGCTCCTGGCTTTGGCGATCGCCGCAAAGAGATGTTGGAGGATATCGCTATCCTCACAGGTGGTACCGTCATCAGCGAAGAGAAGGGTATCAAACTGGAGAGTGCTACCATCGACATGCTGGGTACAGCAGAAACGATTACTGTGAACAAAGATAACACCACTATCGTGAACGGCGCAGGCGACAAAGAAGCTATCGCAGCTCGCGTGGGACAAATCAAGGCACAAATAGTAGCCACTAAGTCCACCTACGACAAAGAGAAACTCCAAGAGCGTCTTGCTAAACTCGCAGGCGGCGTAGCCCAACTGAACGTAGGTGCTGCTTCCGAGGTAGAGATGAAGGAGAAGAAAGACCGCGTGGACGACGCGCTCAGCGCAACCCGTGCAGCGATTGAAGAAGGTATCGTAGCCGGTGGTGGTGTGGCATATATCCGTGCGCAAGCTGCTTTGGAAGGTCTCAAAGGCGAGAACGAGGATGAGCAAACGGGTATTGAGATTATCCGTCGCGCAGTAGAAGAGCCATTGCGCCAAATCGTAGCCAACGCAGGCAAAGAGGGTGCTGTGGTAGTGGATAAAGTACGCCAAGGCGAAGCAGACTTCGGCTACAACGCACGCAAGGATGTGTATGAGAACCTGAAAGCCGCAGGCGTGGTGGACCCAGCCAAGGTAACCCGCGTAGCATTGGAGAATGCTGCTAGTATCGCAGGTATGTTCCTCACCACCGAGTGCGTGATTACCGATATCAAAGAAGAGCATCCTGCTCCAGCAATGCCAGCTGGCGGCATGGGAGGGATGATGTAATTAGATCGCTTCGCTGTAGTTCGCTCGCGTTGCTCGCTGTAGAGTCTACAGGGCGTCAGCCCGATCTACAGCCCATTAGGGCGATCTACCATCTACAGGCGCTTGCGCCGATCTACAAAAAAATCGCACTTTCGGGTGCGATTTTTTATAGTAGTATTTGTACAAATCGCAAAAAAGTAGTACCTTTGTGCCCGATTTGTTATACCAACTATATTAATCTATAATCTATGATTATTTCCAACCGTATTGCTGCACTCGAAGAGTCAGCTACCTTGCAAGTGGCAGCGCTTTGCCAACAACTCCGTGCCGAGGGAGTAGATGTGATAGGTCTTTCACTAGGTGAACCTGATTTTCCTGCGCCCGCACATGTCAAGCAAGCGGCCATTGATGCTATCAACAACGATATCTCTCACTATGGTCCTACGCCAGGTTTTCCTGCCCTCCGTCAAGCTATTGCCGATACCCTCAACCGCGATATTCAGGCTTATCCTGTACGCCCATACAATGCCAACGAGATCGTGGTCTCTGTAGGTGCTAAGCAAGCACTCTGCAACGCCATTGAGGCGCTGATCGGTCCTGGCGACGAGGTGATCATGCCTACACCATGCTGGGTGAGTTATGTGGAGATGGTGAAGATTGCGCAAGGCAAGAGCGTGATTGTCAAGACTACGATGGACAACAATTTCTGCCTCACTGCTGAGCAACTTGAGGCTGCTATCACCCCTCAAACCAAACTGCTCATGCTCTGCTCACCAAATAACCCTACGGGCTCTGTCTATACGCTTGATAATCTCAAAGCTTTGGTTGAGGTACTCAAGAAGCATCCACAGGTGAATGTCCTTGCTGACGAAATCTACCAGCATATCCTTTATACCGGCAAACATGAGACCTTGGCGCAGTTCCCCGAACTCGAAGACCGCCTTATCATCATCAATGGTGTGAGCAAGGCGTACGCTATGACGGGCTATCGTATTGGTTGGTTGGCTTGCCACGACAAGGAGCTCATTACTGCTGTCAAACGCCTTCAAGGTCAGACGATTAGCTGCGCTACTACTATCGCGCAAAAAGCCGCTGAGGCTGCCTATACTGGCCCTCAGGAGTGTGTAGAAGAGATGCGCCAAGCTTTCCATCGCCGTCGCGATTTGATCGTGGGACTAGCTAAGGATATACCAGGCATGAAGGTGCTAGAGCCACAAGGAGCGTTCTATCTCTTCCCTGATGTGTCTGCCTTCTTTGGCAAGCAATACAATGGCCAAACGATCCACAATGCCGACGAACTTGTGACCTACCTCCTTCAAGAGGCGCATGTGGCATGCGTATCAGGTAGTGCTTTTGGTGAAGACAACTGCATCCGCTTCTCCTATGCTACTAGCGAAGACCTCATCATCGAGGCCATGCGCCGCATGAAAGAGGCATTGGCCAAGTTGGTTTAATGAACGGCACGCAGTGCCTACAGGACGCTTCGCTACAGCTTAGAGGCGAAAGACTATGATACAAAAAAGAGTTGCATCTAGCAACTCTTTTTTCGTATTGTATCTATTCCCCGATAGCCCGATGGCATTCTCTCGCCAATAGCCCATAGCCTATATCCCATAGCTCGCTTGCGAGCGTCCTATAGCCCGAAGGGCGTCCTCTAAACTGGCGCTCCGCGCCTGCCTGCTCTCGACAGTTGTATCGAATTGAACAGGTTCTGCCAGATGATATATGCTGCGGGGGCTAGGGAAGCAATCGGCACTAGATAGGCTTGTGCCATCCAGATGGCTAGGGTAGTGTTCTTCTGACCAAATGCTTGTCCTGCGGTGATACGGCTTACTTGTGCCATCGTGTAGTGGGCGGCATCAGGATTGATGAGCACATCGTGATAATCCTCGCCTCTTGTGTTGGCGGGGAAGCATTGACCAATCCATTTACCCAGTCCAAATTGCAGCAGGCAGGTGATCAGAGAACCAATGCATAAAACACCGATGGTCCAATAGCTATACTCTTGATGGATAAGGGTGTAAGTTAAATCAGCCATCAGTATCACCAGTGTCACCACCCACACATAAAACGGCATCACGGCCCATCTCTTGGACAGGGTAAAAGTCTTGCCAGTGCCCTTCTTGCGTTGATGCACATTGTATAGTATGCGCAGCAGCCAAGCCGCGATAAATGGACCCAGCAGCAGTGGACTTATCTTGCGGAGAATCATCCAAAACGCGGGTACAAACTCTATTCCTGCGCTTGGGTTAACCATAGGGAAGAATAGCGGCACGATTACTGCTGTAGCCACATTACTCAGCAATGTAAAAGAAGTCAAATTCTGAATACTACCTCCTAGCTTTCCTGCAATGATTGGTGCAGCAGTAGCGGTTGGCATCAAGATACACAGCATTAATCCTTGTGCGATGATTTGCCAGTCGTTTTCACCTATTGCCCATTGCCCATAGCCCATAGCCAATATCCAATCGCCAATAGTCATTATCCCGTAGTATAGTCCTACGCCCAGCGCCAGCTGCACCACTAGCACCACCACATGCCATGTGCGCAAGCGGAGGTCCATAGGGTTGATCTTGCAAAATGTGAAGAACAGCATCAGGAAGATCAGCGGTGGCAACATCCATGTCAAATGTCGGAATAGCGGAAATCCCACTACTCCCACCAGCATGGCTAATGCCAATGCGTTTCTGTCCAAAAATGATTTTATCATATTGTTTCGCTGTCGCTTTAGGTAATTGGCTCGCTTCGCTCACGAATGATGGTTCACTTTGTTCACGAATGTTGGCTCGTTGCACTCACGTGAGCCGTAGGCGAGCCACTATTCGTAGCTTTGCTACCATTGTTCGTGCCTTTGGCACCACTATTCGTGAGCACGGCGTGCGAGCCATTATTTGTAGCTCTGCTACCGCTATTATCTATTCACCGCCTTTACCCGATATCCTGCTTTGCGCAATTGTTCTAGCAATCCTTCATCTCCGCCTAAATAGATGGCATTGAGGGTGATAAATGCTTTGCCCTCCTTCAGGTACGGGCGTAATCGTTTCACCCATTGCTGGTTGCGCTGGCTATAGACCTTGTAATCCGAGAACGATAGCGAGGTCTGGTTATCGGGTGCTTTCACATAGTAGGCCATATCACTCAGGCGACCGTATAGATACATCTCCTTGATACGTTTCTCAAACTTCACTTCGTTTTCTGGATATTCCACCACTTTCATCAGTTCTTCGCATTGCCAATGAAATGGCTCTCGGTCAAACAGCATATACATCGTTTCGCCCACGTCATCCAGTCCGTACACAGGTATATCCGTTTGTTGTGCCACTTTCTCAAAGAATGTTTCCATCGTCCGATTCTCGTCGTAATGCAGCCATCGTTTCATCAGTTCATTGCGGTACATCTCGGTGAGGTACGATGGTTTCATTCGTCCTAATTTATCTAATCCCATGCCCAGATTGATGCGAAGTGCTTCGTCAATCTCCTGATACTGCTCATCGCTATAAAAATTGCGCAATCTCACCGAATCGGGTAGCAATGCGGCTTGTCGCAAAGCAGCCAGTGCTTCGTAGTCTTGCATGGCAAACTCGGTAATCACCTTGTTGCATTGGTTGTAGCATTTGAATACATTGGGTATAGTGTCCAGAAAGGTCATGTCCACCAGTCGATTGGTGGCTAGTATATACGACGGTGCTGCCGTCGCATTGCTTGATATGCGATACAGTACCTGCGCTTTCGTGGAACATGGAACCAGAAACCACGAACCCAAAATGATTACTATTATCTGCCAAATTCTTTTCATATCTCTAACCTTTCGCCTCTAACCTATAAACTAGCGGCTTCGCCGATCCTATTGAAACCTCGATATCAAGTTATATGCTTGATAAATACCCAATTCGCCTGCTTTGCTCAAGTCAGCGATACCTTTCTCTACCTCGTTGATATAGATATATGTCAGTCCGCGGTTGAAGTATGCTTCTGCAAAGTCGCTATCCACCTCTATGGCTTGTGTGTAATAGGAAATTGCTGCCTTGAAGTCTTGTTGTAGGCAGAGCATATTGGCTTTGTTGTAGTAGGCAAAGGAGAAGTCTGGCTGATGATGGATCACATAGTCATAGTCGCGCATCATCAGTTCAAAGTCGGCACTCTCCATTGTTTCACCCATAGCGCGTTTGTATTCCAGCAGTTTGTATCGCCAGTTGGCTCGGCAGAAGTACGCAAAATATAGGTTACCATCCATCACAATTGCGCGTGTGATATCATCTAGAGCCGATGAGTAGTCCTGTACTAGGGCAAACTCTAGTGCGCGAGCGATATATGTGGCTGACAATCCATCTGTTGTACTAGTCCGTATTAGTAGGTCTATCTTGTTGGATAGTTGAGTGATCTGTGCAAAGTGTTGATTGACCATATCGGCTGTCAGAGTAATCTCTTTGGTGGAGAAGCGCAGCGCTGCGGGCAGGTACTGCTGACGATTGTACTTATCGACACTTGCGTGTGAGTAATTGGTCTGTTTGAGTGATGTGGTATTGGTGGCGTAGTAGGATAATATAATATTGGGTTCGTTTACCACATCGGTATAGCGTTTTTGTATGCTTCCGCGTGTATCGCTCTCGTATTTAGTTTCTTCGTCATTCGCTTCTTGATTTTGTGCAGCCAGTGCCGAAAACTCTTTCCTTCTATCGTGTTGCTGTGGTTGGGATGCCGCTATTTGCATATCAGTTTTGAGGGATTGTATGCTATCTTTCTTCTGTTCAAGTTGATATGCTTGTTGTCGCAGTTGGAAGGCGGCTTTATCTTCTCCTAACGATGTCTGAGCTTGTGCCGCTAGGTAGTAGGCGGGTAGGAAGTATGGATAGCGTTGGATGATGGTTTGAAAATCAACCAAAGCCTCTTCCCATTGTCGTAATTGCATCAGCACCATTCCTCGTTGGTAGTATATCTCTATTTGTTCGGGTGCTAGGGCGATAGCTTGAGTTAGGTCCTCCAGTGCGCGGTTGTAGTCGCCCAGTTCTTGTCGCATAACGCCTCGGTTGTAGTAGCATTGTGCATCTTTTGGTGCTAGTGTTACGGCTTTGTCATAATCAGCCAGTGCACCACGATAGTTATGTTTGCGGTAGTAAATGATGGCTCTATTGATATAGTCTCCTGCCCATTTGCTACCATAGTCGATTGATCTGCACAGCGACTGCAGAGCTTCATCCTCCCTGTCTTGCATCAGTTGTACCAGTCCTAATGCTGACCAGTTGGCGGGGTTTTGCGAGTCATATTCGGTCGCTTTGGCAAAGGCGTTTAGTGCACAGATGGTGTCGTTGCTCCGTAGGCAGATACTACCTTTTTCAAAGTATAGTGCAGCCGATTGGGGCTCGCGGTGAATCAGGTGATTGATATCTTGTAGTGCTCGTTCGAATAGTTTCATTTCGGCCAGCGCATCGGCGCGCATAGCGATATAGGTTTTGTTTTCAGGTGCAAACACCAGTGCTTCGCTGAAGTCTTTTTCGGCTTTCTCTGCTTGATTGGTTTGTCGATAGATGAATCCCCGGGTGTAATATGCTCCGGGTTGGAAGGGGTTGCGTGCGATGGCGGCGTTGCAGTCTTGTTCTGCGCCCACATAGTCGCCCAGTTGTATTTTGGCTATGGCACGTAGTAGATAGGGTTCGCTCAGGTAGGGTTTGAGTTTGATGACTTGGTTAAAGTATTGTATGCTGAGCACGTAGTCGTCAAAGTACAGGGCATTGCGTCCAATCGCAGTGATGCGATCGGTATTCAGCTGTGCCTGTATGGAACCTACGGTCAGGCACCATACTCCAATACTGACTACTACTATCTGCCAAATTCTTTTCATATCTCTCGCCTCTAACCTCTAACCTCTCACCTTTCACCTCTCACCTCTCGCCTTATCGCCTCATCGCCTCTTGCCTCATCGCCTCTTCGTCTCATAGCCAATAGCTCGCTAGCGAGCGTCCAATAGCCGCTCCGCGGCGTCCACTAAACACTCACCCTACTTACATCCGGCTTCTGCATCAAACCACTCGGGCACATCAAACTCCTCCTCCTTGTCGTATCCCAACTCTTCATCGGCATATACTTTTTGCATGTATATCGCCCATATTGGCAGTGCCATGTTCGCGCCTTGACCAGCTGACATATTATCAAAGTGTATAGATCGATCTTCGCCACCAACCCACACACCGCTTACGAGCGATGGTGTGAATCCCACAAACCATCCATCGGAGTGGTTCTGCGAGGTACCTGTCTTGCCGCCCATAGGTGCTTTAAGACCATACTTAAATCGTGCACGCACACCTGTACCGTGATCCATCACATTGCGCAGCATATAGATCATCTTGTAGGATGTCGTTTCGCTGATGATTTCGTGTGTCTTAGGGGTAAAACTAGCCAGCACATTTCCGTTGTTATCTTCGATGCGAGTCACTATCAGGGGATCCACGCGGATACCTTTATTGGGGAAGGTGGTATATGCATCCACCATCTCTCTCACGCTCACTTCGCATGGACCTAGACACAAACTTACCACAGGGTCTAGTTGTCCCTCTATACCAAACGAACGCATCATCTTTACTAGTTGCTCTGGTGTGAAGAGCGACATGAGATAGGCGGTAATCCAGTTGCTAGATTTCTCTAGTCCCCAGTTGAGCGTCACCATCTCTCCTTGGTTGGCGTGGTGATCATCGCGTGGTGTCCATGCTTCGCCCTGTGCGTCGTATAGTGTGATCGAGTCGTTCACCGTGCTGTCGCATGGCCACATACCCTCGTCCATGGCTAGGGTGAAGAGGTAGGGCTTGATGGTCGAACCCACCTGACGTCTTCCGCTGCTCACCATGTCGTATTGGAAGTTGGCGAAGTTCGGACCGCCCACATAGGCTTTCACGGCACCTGTGTGCGCATCCATCGACATAAATCCGCAACGCAAGTAGTGCTTGTTCCAGCGGATAGAGTCCATTGGCGTCATCGTTGTATCGATCATACCGTCGTATGAGAATACTTGCATGGTCACAGATGTTGCAAACACTTGTTGTATCTCTTTTTCTGACAACCCACTCTTCTTTAGTGCGCGATAGCGATCGGTCTGACGCATCGATCGGTTCATAATGGCATCTATTTCTTCTGTAGTCAGTTCCTGTGCAAAGGGTGCGTATGATTTTCTGCGTTTTTCCTTGAAGAAACTCTTCTGCAGGTCTTGCATATGTTCCATCACGGCTTCTTCGGCATACTGTTGCATACGTGAGTCTAGGGTGGTGTAGATGCGCAAGCCATCTTGGTATAGGTCGTATGGTGTGCCATCGGGCTTGTGATTCTTTTGGCAGAAGCCGTAGAGTGGGTTTTCGTTCCATTGACGTTTGTCAATTTCATATTGTAGCATATTCCACTCTGAGTAGTTGCTTCTCTTGGGTTCTTTGGCGGTCAATACTTGGCGTAGATGTTCACGGAAGTAGGGGGCTATACCTTGCTTATGATCCACCGACTGGTATTTGAGCTCAATTGGCAATGCTTGTAGCGAGTCGCATACTTGCTCGGTGATGTATTCGTATTTACACATTTGGCTGAGCACAGTATTGCGGCGGTTCAAGGCATTTTCTAGACGACGACGGGGGTTGTATAGCGATGGGTTCTTACACATACCCACCAGCATAGCAGCTTCCTCTATCTTCAGGTCGGCGGGTGTGGTACTGAAATATACTTGTGCTGCGGATTTGATGCCCACAGCGTTGTAGAGGAAGTCAAATTGGTTCAGGTACATCGTCAGTATTTCCTCCTTGCTGTACAGTCGCTCTAGTTTGGTAGCTATGACCCACTCAATGGGTTTCTGCAGGGCACGCTCAAAAATGTTGTTGGCGCGTGGCGACCATAACTGCTTGGCCAATTGTTGGGTCAGTGTACTACCACCTCCGGCCTTGCCAAGCTTGATAATGGCACGCATCAGCGACTTCAGATCCACACCTGTGTGGTCATAGAATCGTATATCTTCAGTGGCTATCAATGCATCAATCATGTAAGGTGAGATATCGGAGTATTCTACACTCACGCGATTCTCATTGCGATAGTATCGCCCTAACAATTGCATATCAGAGGATATGATTTCTGTGGCAAACTTGTTTTTAGGGTTTTGCAGTTCATCTAGTGGGGGTAGGTATCCCAGCATACCTTGTGTGATCATCCAGAAAATTACTACTATGGCTATTATGCCAGCCACCAATATACCCCACAACCATAGCATCCACTTGGTTGTCAACGACATGTTGTGTTGTGTTACTTTGTTAGATTTTTTCATATTTTGTTTTGGTTTTATGCATATAATGTTTGAACTTGCAAAATTACAATAAATTTTGCATATACGCAAGAAAAATTGCAAAAACTTGATTTTTTCTCGCCTCTAACCTCTCACCTTTCACCTCTTACCTATATCCTATAGCGCCACCAGCGCGTCCCATAGGCATCATTGATGCCGTCCCATACTCCAGCACGCTCGCATTTTTTGTCGTACCTTCGGACGCCGCCTTGGCTTTGCCAATTCCCCCGAAAGTACGTTCGCAAGATGCAGCCCATACTCCAGTTCGCTCGCATTTTTTTGAAAAATACGGCTTCGCCTTATGAATATGCCAATCACTCTTCACTCTCATAAGCAAGCTTCTGTCATGAATGTGAATGGCATATTCAATAGATAAATCTATTTTATTTTTCAAAAAAGTGCTCGCTTTGCTTGCGTATGTGTATTTTTTGTCGTACCTTTGTCGCACATTATGGCAGGCATCTACATACACATACCCTTTTGCAAATCGCGATGCAAGTACTGTGATTTCTTCTCCACCACCCGGTTGGAGCAGCGCACTCTGTATGTGCAAGCCCTTTTAGCCGAGTGGCGTGATCGCCAGCATGAGCTTCGCGAACCCATCACCACCATCTACCTCGGCGGTGGCACCCCCAGCCAAATGCCCGTGGCGAGCCTGAGGATGATCCTGGAGTGTTTAGTGGACGGCGCAAAGCGCCTACAGTTTAGTGGACGCTCGCAGGGCAAGCTACAGGTTGCTAGCAATCACCATCCTACACAACCCTATACCACACTACACCACACTACACCATCCCCCGATGAATTCGGGGATATTGAGCTCACCCTCGAGGCCAACCCTGGGGATATCACTTCTGAGCGAGTGGCTGCGTGGCGCCAGCTAGGTATCAATCGCCTCAGTATTGGCGTACAAAGTTTTGATGATAATTTGCTGCGATTGATAGGGCGAAGACATACGGCTTCTCAGGCACGCGAAGCAATTCGCACGGCGCAAAACGCGGGCTTTGATAATATCTCTATTGACCTCATGTATGCCCTCCCTTCTCAGACCATGGAGCAGTGGCGTCACGATGTGGCGGAGGTGCTCCGATTAGGGGTGCAACATGTGTCGTGTTATGGGCTGATTTACGAGGAAGGTACAGCTATGACTAATCTGCTAGCAACCAATCAGATACAAGCCGTGGATGAGGACACCGAAATGCGGATGTACGACTACCTTATTGAGCAACTTTCTACCCATGGATTTGAGCACTACGAGGTGAGCAATTTTGCTCTCCCAGGACGGCATTCTCGCCACAATTCTAGCTACTGGTGCGACACCCCATACCTTGGCCTCGGCGCGGGAGCTCACAGCTATGATGGACATGCCCGACAATGGAACATCTGCGACCTTGATCTGTATATCCGCCAAGCCCTCTCCCATCAGTTGCAACCCGAGCGCGAGGTGTTGAGCGACGAGGAGCGCCACACTGAACGTGTGATGTTGGGCTTACGCACCAGCCGTGGGGTTAGCCAGCAGGATATCGACATGCATCGTGCTCAAGCGCTGATCGAGTCGGGATTGCTCATCATGCGCGGTGACCGCATCTGCGCTACTACGGAGGGATATCATATCCTCAACCGCCTCATCGAACAACTCTTGTAGTTCGTGCAGACCTATCAAATATCGTTTGAGATAGATAAAATCTATCTATTTTTCAACAAAATGCGTATTACGCTTGCGTATGTGCATTTTTTTTTGTACCTTTGCGGCGTGGAAAAATATTACCGAATAGGATGGCCGTCAAGGTACATTCGTAATGGACGAGGCGATGGTTGTTTCTAAAGTGGAAAGAACCACTCAATATAGATCCATTGAGGGTATAATTCAATGAGATGCAATGCAGGTTTCTGCGCATAGGTGGAACGAATGGTGGGTATTGGAAGGTGTATAATGTGAAATAGGACGGCATCGGGGATGCCTACAAGACGCCTCTTTGAGGCTATAGGACATTGCGTAGTTGACGCTGATTTTATTATTAACGAAAATGGTTGTTAATTATAGTTGTCAATTGATGTCAATTCAAGAATTGTTTTTAGAACAAAAATACGGGCTTTATCAGCCCTACAAAAATAAATATAAATCAAGAAATAATGATGGAACTAATCTTATCAATTTAAGAAAATAATTTAGTTTTGGCTCACTAATGCAATAGGTTGCATTCTTATGAGCAAAAACTAAATATGGCAACTAGATTTTTGAATATTTTTGTAGCGAGTGTAACGAAGCGTATTTTTGTTTAAAATAAAAAGAATTTAACCCTAGAATTGACGATAATTGACGTCATAATTGTCACTAATTGTCTTTAAAAGAAAAAAATGAATATTAATCAATTCGGCAGTCTACAGTGAGCGTAGCGAACGATCTACCATCTACAGCGTAGCGATCTACAGGCGTAGCCGATCTAAATAAGAATTATGGCAACAGCAATCGAATTCAACCACGTAGGCAAACAATACCGCCTGGGCCTCGTATCCACAGGCACCCTCAGCCATGACCTCAACCGCTGGTGGCAAACCGCCATCTTGCGCAAAGAGGACCCATACCTCAAGATTGGCTCGGTCAACGACCGTGCTACCAAAGCGGACTCCGACTATGTATGGGCACTCCGCGATATTGACTTCAAGGTCGAGCAAGGCGACGTCGTCGGCATCATCGGCAAGAACGGCGCAGGCAAGAGCACGCTCCTCAAGCTTCTCAGTAAGGTCACTGGTCCCACAGTGGGCACTATCCGTGCCCGCGGTCGTATCGCCAGCCTCTTGGAGGTCGGTACGGGCTTCCACCAAGAGATGACGGGCCGTGAGAATATCTTCATGAACGGTGCTATCTTGGGTATGACCAAACAGGAGATCGCCGCTAAGCTAGACGAGATCGTGGATTTCTCTGGCTGCGAACGCTATCTGGACACCCCTGTTAAGCGCTATAGCTCAGGTATGATGGTGCGCTTGGGCTTCGCTGTGGCTGCGCACTTAGATCCCGAGATTCTTGTGGTGGACGAAGTCCTCGCCGTCGGCGACGCCGAGTTCCAAAAGAAAGCCATCGGCAAGATGCAAGACGTAAGTCAAGGAGAAGGGCGTACTGTTTTGTTTGTGAGCCATAATATGACCAGTGTGAAACAATTGTGTAAGTCCGGTATCTTGTTGAAGAATGGAAGTGTATCTTTTATGGGAACAGCAGGTGAGACAATAGAGAAATATATGGCGTTCAACATGGAAGATATAGATAAACCACTTATAGAAAGAACTGATCGTATTGGCAATGGACGTATTCGTTTTACAAATGTAATCTTTAAAAATATCAATGATGTTGTCGTTTCTGAGACTTTTGTAAATCAATATTTGAAAATAGAAATACATTTTGATATAAAAGACAAATCGATAAATCCCCAAGATGTAATTCTTGCATGTAATTTAACTGATGCATATGGTAATATCATTACAACATGGGTTTCTGACGAGTTGTTGCATACATTTGCGAATTTTGAAAATGGTATAATTACATTAGAGGTTCCAACTATTAATCTTCGTCCTCAGATTTACAATGTTTGGTTGCAGATTTCGGTAGGCTCTACTAATGAAAAAGATTTTTGCGATAAGATTCATCCTGCTGCACAATTAACAGTATTGAATGATGCAGTGTATACCCCAGGAGTTAACTTAAAAGAATGTAGAGGACATCAAGTTTTGATTCCTGCAAAATTTGATTAAGAATATGAAAGCAGTTATTTTAGCCGGTGGATACGGCACTCGCATTAGCGAAGAAAGCCATCTTAAGCCAAAGCCAATGATAGAGATTGGCGGGAAGCCAATCTTATGGCATATCATGAAATGGTATAGCCGCTTTGGTATCAATGAGTTTATTATCTGTGCTGGATATAAACAAGATGTTATAAAGGAATGGTTTGCTAACTATTTCATTCATACTTCAGATATTACATTTGATTTTACGAATGGACGAGATATTATTGTGCATAGCAAGCATGCTGAACCTTGGAAAGTGACTGTAGTGGATACTGGACTTAATACTATGACAGGCGGACGAATAAAGCGGATTAAAGACTATGTCGGAAACGAACCTTTCTGCATGACATATGGAGATGGCGTGAGTGATGTGGATATTGATGCTCTAATTGCTTTCCATAAAAAGAATGGTCACATTGCTACTTTGACGGGTATTATTCCTGAGGGACGTTTTGGTATAATGGATTTGCAAGGAGATATTATCCAATCTTTCCGTGAGAAGAGCAAGGAAGATACCGGATGGATTAATAGTGGATTCATGGTTCTTGAACCTCAAATCTTTGAATATCTGAGCGGAGATGAATGCATCTTTGAACGCGAACCATTAGAACGCTTAGCACAAGAAGGGCAATTGGATTGCTATAAACACGAAGGTTTCTGGCAGTGTATGGATACACTTCGCGATAAAGAAAAATTAGAAAAACTATGGACAAGTGGAAACGCTCCCTGGGCTGCAAAATTCTGATGTCTGATAACTGACATCTAAATAAAATTTGAAAAAATGGATTTTGAGAAATTTTATAGCGGCAAACGCGTTTTGATCACCGGTCATACGGGTTTCAAAGGTTCGTGGTTGGCTATATGGCTGTACGAGTTAGGAGCAGAAGTAGTTGGTGTAGGACTAGAACCTTATTCCGATAAAGACAATTATGTCCTTTCTAGTATCGGCAAGAAGATTAAAGCCGACTTGCGTGCAGACATCCGCGATGGAGAGTCTATGAAACGCATCTTCAATGAGTACCAGCCGGAGATAGTATTCCATCTGGCGGCACAACCTTTAGTGCGTCTTAGTTATGACGAACCCGTTGATACATGGCAGACGAATGTGATGGGAACTATCAATGTAATGGAGGCTTTTCGTCAGTGCCCATCTGCAAAAGTGGCGGTGATGATTACTACCGATAAATGCTATGAGAACCGCGAAACGAACCACGCCTATGCAGAGGACGAACCAATGGGTGGTTATGATCCATATAGTAGCAGTAAAGGTGCTTGCGAGATTGCTATCAGCAGCTGGCGCAGGTCGTTCTTGAATCCGGCGGAGTATGCGAAGTATGGCAAATCTATCGCTTCCGTGCGCGCAGGTAATGTAATAGGTGGTGGCGACTGGGCAAAGGATAGAATTATCCCGGATTGCATTCGTGCTATTGAAGCTAGGCAACCTATTGCTATCCGTAACCGTCATGCAGTCCGCCCATGGCAGCATGTGTTAGAACCGTTGAGTGGCTATATGTTACTCGCCCAAAAGATGTGGGAGAAGCCGACGGAGTATTGCGAGGGTTGGAACTTCGGTCCAAAGATGGATGCCGTAGTGCCTGTTTGGGATGTGGCTACGATGCTTACCAAAGAAATGGGGAAAGGCGAACTTCTTGACCAAAAAGACCTCAATGCACCGCATGAGGCAAACCTGTTGATGTTGGATATAACCAAAGCCCAAACCCGTCTTAGTTGGCAACCAAGATTGAGTACCGCTGATGCTATCGCACTTACGGCTGATTGGTATAAACGATATCAGAGTGAGGATGTGTATCAGTTATGTGTGGAGGAGATTAAATCTTTTTCCACCAATCGATGACCGACTCACAACCGAGAGACAAATAATTAGAAAATGAGAGAAGAAAACGAAATATCCGAGCAACCGCACATCGTGAAATCTCACGACATACGCATTGATACAGATTACGCGGAATGGATTGCCGAGTTGAAACATCGGTATCGTTCGGCGCAAGTGAAGGCTTCTGTGCGTGTAAATGCAGAGAAGTTGCTCTTCAATTGGGAACTGGGACGCGATTTAGTGCAAAAGAAAGCCGAAGAGCGTTGGGGCGCAGGTGTGGTGGAGCAAGTGAGCCTTGATCTCCAGCGTGAGTTCCCGAATGCAGAAGGTTTCTCGACTACGAATCTATGGTATATGAAACAGTGGTATCTGTTTTATTATCAGGTGGATACAAAACTCCAACAAGTTGTTGGAGAAATTTCAAGTTCAAAACTACAACAAACTGTTGCAGAAATTGATTCTCAAAAACTCCAGCAACCCGTTGGAGAATTTCCGTCTTCTTTTGCATACGTTCCATGGGGACATCATATTGCTATTATTTCCAAATGCAAATCAGTTGATGAAGCGCTCTTCTATGTAGGAAAGACGATAGAGCAGGGTATGAGTCGTGCGGCATTGGTGAACTGCATCAAAGCTAATCTATATGAGCATCAAGGAAAGATTCTCAATAACTTCGCCGAGCACATGCCCGCATTGCAGAGCAAATTGGCGCAAGAAGTACTCAAGGAGAATTATGACTTTGGCTTTGCAACCATGAAGCATGAGATTTACGATGAGCAGGAGTTAGAAGAAGCATTGAGCAAAAGTGTAACGGATCTTTTGTTGGAACTCGGAACCGGCTTTGCGTTTATAGGAAGACAGAAAGAACTGATTGCCGGAGATACTACACGCAAGATTGATTTGCTTTTCTATCATATCCGTTTGCGTTGCTATGTAGTGTGCGAACTGAAAGCCAAAGCGTTTGAACCGGAGTTTGCCGGAAAACTGAATTTTTACGTCAATGCAGTAGATGACTTGTTGAAAGCAGAGGATGATAATCCGACGATAGGCTTGCTCATTTGTTCGGATATGAATAAAGCCGATGTACAATGGTCGTTCCGTGGCATCAGTACTCCGATGGGAGTGGCAACATATAATAATGTACGCATCAAGGACATGCTTCCGACGCAAGAGCAACTGAAGGAACGCATGGAACTCTTACAAAAAGAAATGCGCGAAACAAAACGACTGATGAAAGCAAATAACCGACTCACCACCGACCGATGACTGGGAGATGACCGGGAGACAAACACGACTTGTTTTCAAGATAGAGACGAGACAAACAAGATAAAATATTATGGAAAAGTTAATAGAATATTTAGTTAAAGCAAACTTATTGCTGGATAGCAGGACGCGCGAATATGTGGAAGTGGTATCTCACAATAAGGCACTAATGGATGCCTTCTCTATTATGCAACGTCGCTCGTTTTATTTGAATGTATTGTATCTTGTGCAAAGTGGCAGAATGACGTTTGCGAATATAGAGGATAAGATGGATTGTATCCGCATCTGCCAAGATGGAATTAGTAAATGTGATATAGAAATGAACGGTTTGCGCAATCAAGTAATAGGAGATGCTTTGCTCTCGCTTATAACACAACCATATGCGAGGTGAAATTATAAAATTACCGACCGATGAGCGGAAGAATACCGAGAGACAAACAAGGCTCGCTTACGGGTGGGGCGGAAAAGGAATAGATTGATATACGAAGTCAAATCATTTATTAATAGTAGAGGTAAGGTTATGATAGAAAAAATACACATGCAAGGGATTGCAACATATGATGCCACAGGAGTGGATATTGATACGAACAAGAAGATAAATTACATCTTCGGCTACAACGGTAGTGGGAAATCTACTATCGCTAGGTTCTTGTATAACCTTACGTTAACGGGAGAGGAAAAGAGTCCTGATTATGATCGGTGCAATCAGTCAGGATATGACTCAACTACGCAAACCATATTAGTGTATAATGAAGACTTTCGACAAAAAAATTTCATTGTAAAGGACGAACAGAAGGGTATTTTTTCTTTGAATCAAACAAATGCAGAGGTTGATAAACAGATAGACGCTGCTAATGAGGAAAGAAGGGAATTAGTGAATAGTCTTCTTAGAGTAAAAGGTATAGGTGCAAAGATTATTTCTCAGCAAGAGGTATGGCAAAAGAAAGCAGAAGAGAATGTCTTTGCTCAAAGGCAGACATTCATATCAAACAGACAGGCGTCGCTTCCATATGGTGGAAGTAAAAAGAATTTCTACCAAGCGATTCGTGAGTTATTGCCACAAGCTGGGTCGGCAAAACCATTACCGACACTTATGGCGGAGTATCATCGCGTATTTGAAAACATGATACAACAGATTCCCTATACAATCGATATTCAAGCCATACAACAACTCGTTGATAGTGAAACTGGCATATCAGCACAGTTGAATGAGGTAATAGTTGGGAATAACGATGTAGATATTGCCGCATTGATAGAGCAACTGCATATATCCTCATGGGTAGATGAGGGAAGAGAATACATGGCGCAATCAGGCAATAAATGCCCATTTTGTCAACATGAGTTTGATAATAAAGCAGAATTGCAGAGTAAATTTGAGTTGTTTTTCGATGCGACTTATGCTGTAAAATTAGAAGAAATACGGGAAAAGTCAGAGGCATACCGGCAAGGATTAGATGAACAGATTGAGGTTTTAAAAAAGATAGTCGCGATTTTTAATCCTCAAAATGCGATATCTTCTTTAATTACTGACTTAACTCAGTTTAAAGATCGATTTGAGGAAACAATTCGAGAAAAACAAAGTAGACCGAATGAAAGAAAATCGATAGGGTCGTTGTCTCAATTTGTAAATCGTTTTTCGGAAATAAAGACGCAAATAGATAACAATAATCAAGATTATAGAGATCTTGCTTCGCTAAAAAGTCAGTGGATACAAGATGCGCAAATATATATAGCAGCTAATAGTAAGAGTATAATCGAAAAGCAAGATAGAATCAATGAAAAGTGTGCAATGATGGCTGACGCGAATAATGTGCGTCAAATTTCGCTTCAATCACGAGTTGACTACCTTACGCAGCGCATAAGCGCGCTTCGTAAGTTGACGGTAAATACAACTGAAGCGGTTGATAATATACGAAAAATTCTTAAACGTAGTGGGTTTGACGGGTTTGAGATAAAGGAGAAAGCGACTCCTAGTTCGGCTGTTCCTACTTATTATCTAAAACGTAATGGGGCTACGTCCGCCTCAAACGTGTATAGTACGCTAAGTGAGGGTGAAAAGACATTTATATCATTTCTATATTTCCATCAATTGTGTCTTGGCACGGACGATTTAACTATTGGTGCATCTAGGAAGAAAATTATTGTGATAGATGATCCGGTGTCGAGTTTGGATAGTAAAGTGCTATTTGTTATAACCACTCTGATACATCAGTTAGCTAAGTATAAATACGAGAAAGGGCACCCCAATGCAGAGAAACAGGAATTTGCCAATCCAACTATAGAGCAATTATTTATTTTAACTCATAATTATTACTTTTATAAAGAAGTGTCATTTAGTCGTAGACCGATAAACACAAGTGTTAAACATCATGTATTGGAGAAAATTAATAATGTTACTAATGTGACATCTTCCGAGAATTGTACTATTAAGAATGATTATACAATGATGTGGGACAATCTCAAAAAATGCAAGGCTTCTGCTAGTTTAGATAAGAGTCAAAATGTGATGATAGCTAATACGATGCGTCGTGTTATAGATACATATATGGAGTTTACGGGATGCAAACGTGGAGAGGCGACTACTGCCACATGGACCGCATTGAATTCATACACAGACGGTTCACCCGAACAGATTGTAGCATCTGCTTTCATATCTTTTGTTAATGATGAAAGTCACGCTGTTACAGTTTTTGATGATATGTATTATACTAGCCTAATTAATCAAGAGCCATTGGTAATCTTTACTGTATTTAAATCTCTCTTCGAGAACATAGGTAAAGAACATTATGAGATGATGATGAATGAAACATATTAAAATGGTTTGCGTGATTTTATACAATTGTGAACACTAGAAATTTGGAGGAGATTTTTAGAGATAAAATCCTTATCCTCTCGTATCTGTCCCGTATGTCTCTCGTAAGAGTAGTTAATTGTTTAAATATTAAATTATACCTAATAATATAAAGAAAATTATAAATAAATGGATAATACCCCCAAAATATTGCTTTTAGATGCCACTCTCCGTGATGGTGGGCAGGGATTAGAGGATGGATATAAAAACCAATTCTACGATTCTCGATTTGGAAGTGAACTTATATCAGATACAGTTGCAAAATTAGTGTCTAGCGATATTGATATTGTAGAATTGGGTGCTATCGGGCCATCTATCGATGATAGATCTATGTTTTCTATATACCAGAATATTGAGGATTTGTCGAAGACATTGCCTATAAATAGAAGTCCGAAGCAAATGTACGTAGGCCTATATGTTGGTCCGGATACGGATATTGACCATATCCCAGACTGGAATCCATCTTTAGTAGAAGGTGTACGTGTCATTTTACGTTATTCGGAACTGAAAAAGTCGATTGATTATTGTGCCGCACTGGCTAAAAAAGGCTATAAAGTATTTGTTCAGCCTATGTTAACTATGCGGTATACAAACGATGAACTTGATTATATATTAGAGTCGTCCAATGAGATGGGAGCGTACGCTGTCTATTTTGTTGATAGCTATGGTTATATGACACAAGATGATGTTGATAGGTTGTTTGATTATTATGATCAACATTTGAACTCAGATATTTGTATGGGTTTTCACGCTCATAATAATATGAATATGGCGTATTCAAATGTATTGCATTTTATTCAAAAGAACACTCAACGAACACTAATTATAGATTCTTGTATTCAAGGAATCGGGCAAGGGGCTGGTAATTTGCAAACAGAACTTATTTTACCTTATTTGAATGAGAAAATAGGCAAGGCATATAACTACGATGCAGTGCTAGAATTATGCGAAATATATGAGAAACGATTCTTGCACGACAATGAATGGGGCTATTCTATAACACGTTTATTGCCAGCAATTCATCACGCAGCGTATAAATATGGACCGATGTTGTATAAACGTTATGGTATGAGTTATCCAGAGATAAATGAGTTCTTAAAATGGATGCCCCAATTGGATAAGCAACGTTACACAGACTCCCGAACGCAAGAATTGTTAAATGAGTTTAAACAGAGATGACTGTAATAGAATACATAGTCAATTCGTTACAAAAGCATGGTGTAACTGATGTGTTTGGAATCCCTGGGGGAGTGATTCTGGATTTGTTGTATGCTTTTGATGCAGCTCAACCTCAACTAACACCCCATCTGATGTACCATGAGCAAGATGCCGGATTTGCTGCTTGCGGATATGCACAAGCAAATGGTAGGTTGGGTGTCGCATATGCAACAAAGGGTCCTGGATTCACAAACCTTATTACACCAATAGCAGAAGCTTATTATGAATCTTTACCAGTGCTATTTATCACAGCTCATTCTTCTGATATTGTAGAAGGTATGCGTGCGATGACAGACCAAGAGATGGATACGTGTGCAATGGTAGAGAAAGTTACGAAATGTGCAATGCGATTGGATAATGCTGAAACATTTGTAGAGGATTATGAAAAAGCTATACGAATGTGCTTGAATGGCAGAAAAGGACCGGTGTTATTGGATATATCGACACTCTTGTGGAGACAGGAAATAGAGACTAGCGAGATTCTACAAGAAGAGAATACAATCATGGATGATATAGACTATGCAGAAATAGCGCGTATTATAAGCGCGGCAAAGCGACCGGTTATTTTAACTGGTGATGGTATTGTACAGGCATCTGCGCTAATTGAATTCAGTACATTGGTATCAAAGATGGATATACCGGTTATTTCCAGTCGTGCAACGCATTACTTGTTAGCAAGAGATTTACACTATATGGGATATATAGGTAGTCATGGAATGAGAAGTGCAAATTTTGTGTTGGCAAAGGCTGATTTGATAATCGCCATAGGAAATAGGATGCATTACCCTGTCCAATCCAAAACCTACCAAGAAGTGATGAATAATAAGGAGGTGTTGCGATTCGATATTGATCCTTCTGAATTTAAGAGAAATATACCTAATTCTCAAACTTATATGATAGATGCCAAAGAATTGATGTCGAACATGATAAATGAAGCATACAATTACGGTAATCATGCGGAATGGAATAAGGTATGTCACAATATAAAGGAAAAACTTAATAATGTTGATTGTGAAACTCCAATACCAGAGATATCATCTATACTGCGCTCTGCACCATTGGATAGTGTCATTACGTGCGATGTTGGCAATCTGGAGTTTCTCGTATCACGAGCATCTGTATGGTCTAATAGTCAACATAGAATCTGTTATAGCAAAGCTTTTGGCGCATTAGGTAACGCATTGGGAAAAGCAATAGGAGTTTATTATACCACTCGGAAACCTGTCCTTTGCTTTGTCGGAGATCAAGGATTGCAGATGAATAGTCAGGAACTACAGTATGTTTCTCAGCATCAATTGCCGATAACGATTGTAGTTCTGAATAACGAGAAGTCAGGCATGATACATGATAGAGAGAAGGCGCGATACGACCACCCTGTTCATACATGCAAGGAGAGTGGCTATGGATGTCCAAATTGGAAAGATATTGCATGTGCATATGGTATGTCATATGGTCAATTAACAAGTATTGATTTTACCGTACCAACTATTGTGGAGTTGTGTTATGAGCAAGAACAAATACCGTGCATCCCTCAAGGTATGGAATGTCAGAATATGTCTCCGCTCTTACATGAAGATATGTATAATCAGATAAATTTGCTATAAATAGTATGTTCAGAGGAAAAACAATTTTAGTAACAGGTGCATCTGGGCTTATCGGATACAATCTCATTACGAGATTGATGCAAGAGAAAAACGTGTCCATATATGCGGTCGGGCGTAGTGTATCCAGATTGGAACAGACTTTCGATGAGTTCGCGGGTGCCGACAATTTACATCTTAATGAATATGGAAATGTTATAACGCATTTGGACGAGTTCCCGAAATTTGACTATATCTTTCATGCAGCAGGACCAATGGAACCGGAAATTGTGGTTAATAGGCCTGTAGATGTGATAGTTCCTAATATCATCGACTTGCATACTATCTTAGAATATGCGGTTCGTATGAAACAATGTGGTCATGATTGTAGGGTTCTTATATTTTCTTCAATAACAGTATACCAAAATAACACCGATCAAGATATTTCTGTTTCTGAGAACGATACAGATTGTGGAGAAGCTTTGGATGAACCGAAGGTGAGTTATTCGGAGTCCAAACGAATGTGCGAAGTATTATCAAAAGCTTACGTAAAGCAATATGGAATAGATGCTGTAATTGCCCGGTTTAGTACAGTATATGGTCCAACTATGAATATTCCAAATACTGCTTTTTATAATTTCATTCAAAAAGCGCAAAAGGGCGAGGATATTGTGTTGAATGGAGTAGGATTACCTCGACGTGATAATATTTATGTAGATGATGCTATTAATGGACTATTGACAATAGCAGAAAAAGGAATAACAGGAGAGGCATATAATATTTCATCCAATCAAGAGTTTGGAAATTTTATAGCAGTGGATGATATTGCCAAAACTATACAGATAGTAGCAGAAAAGGAGTATGGGAAACATATATCAGTAACAGTGCCATCTTTTGATAAACGACAGCCTGGGTTATTCTTAGATAATTCAAAGTTGAAGAAATTAGGATGGAATTTAAAGTATTCGATAATTGATGGTGTCGAATTGACAATGAGATATTTTTCAAAAAAATGAGAGAAGAGCAACCTATATTATCCATGTGTATCCCGACATATAATAGGGCAAATGATTTAAATCACAATCTTACCCTAATAGAGTCTTATTTAGAAAAAGCCGGCTTATTTGATAAGGTCTGTCTTGTTATTAGCAATAATTGCTCAACAGACGAGACTGATGTCGTTATAAAACACTATGAGGATGAAGGAAAAATATGTATCCATTATTATAAACAAGAGCATAATATTGGCGCTGGTCCAAATCAAGTATATGCTGTAGAAAAAGCCTCAACTCCTTGGGTAATGCTCCTTGGAGATGATGATTATCTTGAACCATGGTATATCGTAGAGTGCTTAAAACAAATAGATGAACATCCTAAATTAGGCTGTATTATTCCGAATTATATTGATTATTATCCGGCAACGGGTGAGTATGGACACCTGCGTGAGGAGAATTGTGAAACCCAATATTACAACGCAGGTTTTGAAACCTGTATGCAAAATGCTTGGCGTGCACACCAGTTATCCGGTTTATGTTTTAGACGCGAGAATGTAATTGAGGAATTCCGAAAAAGAGGAATGAATAATCTATACCCTCAGATTTTCTTCGTCTCTTATAATGCATTGAGATACGATGTACTTCATTGGGGACAAAAATGTTTGTGCGTGTCTGGAGTCCCGCAAACGAAGAAAGATTGGGGCTATGGCGATGATGGACTCGTGAATGATATTTTTGACAACTTCAAGCATCTCGGAGTCTCAAAAAAGCAAAGAGCAGTTCTTGAATCACATTTCTTAAAGGTGGATAAAAGATATTTTTTGGCGACAAAAGATACGAATTTATGTATAGAGAATATCTTATCTGGCAAGAATGTTTCTTATTTAGGCCGATATTATATTGCGAAGCAGATATTGCATGAGCAGTGCTATACAGGCAAGCGTTTGCGATTTATGTTCTATATGTTAGCACGTGTCGAATTGCTCCGCAAACTCTTAACAGGCAAACCCATTCAATTGTAAAATCTGCTTGAATAATTTTCGAAGAATAATGAATAAATTAGAAACGTTAATACAAGAGGGAAAAGAACTCTATGCAGATATTGTCTATGTAGAGCCTCCTGAGAATGTCTTTAGGACATATGATGTGTATGAGATTGTAGATAAAGAGCGTTATTTTTTGTGGCTAAATCAGTCCAAAAATCTACTTAATAAGTATTTCCATGAGAATCCATTAACTAATGATTTTGTTGAGTTATCAAAAAAGATAACTCCGGATACGCATCTTCAAATGGTAGCCATATTAGAGATACTACGAGAAGAATATGAAGAAAAACCAGATGTAAGTGAGGTCCTTCAAAAATTAGAGCAGTTGGAAGATGCTTATACTCATATCAAGGACAACGAAAGTGGTGGAATGCAGTTTTATGCCATACAGCATTTCCATGAGTGGTACGAGTATGCAATAAAAGTGTTCTATAATGCTATTGGCGAAAGCGATCCTGATTTTCAGCATTTTAAATCTGTAGATATTTCGGGGAATAGTTATGTACTATCTCACGTGTATGATTTTATTCATGCTAGTTATGTGGTTTTAAAAGAAAAATTAAAGAATCCTCCTAAGTCAACAAAGTCTATTCAGTTTGTGTTGCCTAAAAATACGAATATACAATATGTTGATAAGAAGAGTATCTTTATAAGCTATTCTCATCAAGATAAGAAATACTTAGAGTGGCTGCAAAAACACCTAAAGGCATTTCAGAGACAAAATCGTCAAATTGAAGTATGGGATGATACCAAGATTAAAGCTGGAGACAAGTGGAAAAAAGAAATCGAATCTGCTTTAGAGAAAGCTTCTGTGGCATTTTTGTTGGTGTCGAAAGATTTTTTGGCTTCGGATTTTGTGATGGATGAAGAAATTCCAAAGTTACTCCAGAAATGTTCAGAGGAAGGAACATTATTTATCCCGATAATATTGACACCTTGTTTGTTTGAAGATTCTCCTTTGGGCGATTTTCAAGCAATCAATACTCCCGATACACCATTGTCTTCCATGAGCGAAACAGAGGTAGATCAAGTCTTTGTTAATTTCTTGAAGCAGTTGAAAGATATTTTCTGAGTTCTATGCTTTTAATTAGTTCAATAGAATATGTGCTTATCTAGTAAATGAAATTATAAAATGAAAACAATTCGCATTAAAAACTTACGTGGTTTAAAAGATACCGGAGATATTGAGTTGAAACCGATTACGATGTTAGTTGGTGCTAATAGTTCCGGTAAAAGTACCTTTTTACGTACCTTCCCTTTGTTTAAGCAAGGAATAGGCGTAAATAAACAGGGACCTATCTTGTGGTACGGTAACGATGTTGATTTTGGCTCGTATGAAGAGGCTTTGATGAAAGATGCTAATATGATGCAGTTTTCCTTCAAGTGGGATAATCTACAGTATGATAAACGTTATTATGGGATGCCTAACGTTTTTGAAAACGGATTAAATATTGATTGTAGTTTTGATTTGGCATCTTCTGGATATAATTCATATGTGAGGAATATATACCTCAAAGTAAATCAATCCAAAGTAAAGTTACACTTTTCTGTTCAGAATCAAATAGAAATATTTGTTGATGGTGTAAGGATAGATTCATTGTTTTCATATGCATACAAACAATATTATGGAGCTATTCTGCCTATAATTAATATAAGGCCTAATTTAGGGAGAATGGAAGAAAATGATGACGAATCCTATTCTCTATTTTATTATGATACTTATCTGCATAAAGTTTTGCCATCTGTTGAAATTCTATCTGAATTGATGAGCGACACTGAATACGATGCAGAGATACAGGATCCTTTCTGCTCATCGGATGATGTGCTAAATCAAATCTTAGATATTTGTAATATTTCTTTATCTGATGAACAACGCGTCTCTGTACTTCGGAGCCAATCATGGTTGGCATTCAGATATGGGATGGTAGCATACTATTTGGATGATGTTTTATCCGCTATTGATAAAGCCCTCCAATCCGAGTTTAATAGTTGTGTGTATATCAAACCATTTAGAGCGTATGCCGAGAGGTACTATCGTATTCAAAATTTAGCGGTGCGGAATTTAGACTCTGATGGCCATAATATGGCGATGATATTTGACAATATGTCTCGCCAACGAAATGGCCTAAAAGACTTTAATGAGTGGACTGAACATCATTTTAAATTCTTGGTTAAGGTACATAGGTCGCGTGGGCATGTTTCTCTATTAATAAAAGAGAATGATGCTGCGGATTATTGTAATATCACCGATAAAGGTTTTGGCTACTCCCAAGTCTTGCCGATTATATTATCTCTATGGCAAGTACTAAAATCCATGGAAAAAGGTTCATCTAATCAAGGTAGTAAGTCTAAAATAATTGCCTTTGAACAACCTGAGTTACATTTGCACCCAAAATTACAAGCAATGATAATGGATGTAATAATAACCATTAGCAATAGTGCGAGAGAGTATGATTTTGATTTGAAATTCATTATAGAAACACATAGCTCTGTGATGATCAATCGATTAGGCTTGCGTATTGCAGGAGATAACTCACTTCGTGATAAGGCAGTTGTTTTGGTGTTCAATGAAAGATCGCAAGAGAATCCGTCAATATCTACATACGACAATGCAGGGTATTTGCAGAATTGGCCACTTGGATTTTTTGAACCTGATTTGTAATTGCATGTATATTAAAATAACAAAAAATATAGTTGATGCTGCAATTGCAGGAGATGAAATTGCATTAAATCTTTTGCGTGACATGGATTTCGCATGCCACCATGGGAAACATATGTTCTTAGGAGATTATGAGACACTTGTTTTAATAAAAGAGCAGTTCCCAATTCGTTTTCCTTCATTGTCAAAGTTATTTGCACATCTATCAACAATAGGAGCTATCGTTAATACGTTAATATGGCATGTAGAGTTCTCCTTGGATGATAAAGAATCATATGTAAAGGAAGAAGAAGGTCAATACACGATAGTCATCTCTCGAAACGAGATTTCACACTTCCAAGCGTTTAATGAATGTCACGTTCTTGTAGAAAATCTCGAAGATATTCAAATGTATCAACATATATTAGATTTTTACAAAAAAGACAATGGAATATCAAAGATTAGAACTATTTATTATCCAATATTGGGTGGAGGTAGTACTACAGCGATGGTGCTAAAACAAGAGATGGAAACACGGCAATCTTTAGTCTTATGCATAGTGGATAGTGATAAGCCATTTGCTTCTGCTCAAATGAAGGAGACCGCTAAAAAGGTGAAAGAGGCTTACGATAATAGCAAATACAAATATAATACCAAGTTTTACATATTGGATAAAGTAATGGAGGTGGAAAATTTAATCCCCTTTTGTATCTTTGAAAAATATTGTACTCCTTCTGAAAATGACGGATCAAAAAAAGAACTATATGAAAAATTAAAAATCATCAAGAGTGTCCGTGATTACGATGAGAAATACTTAGATTTCTTTGACTTTAAGAAAGGAATGTGCTCTTCTCATTTGGTTGACGAATCACTGGAGAATACGAATCGAGAGATTATAGAGCGTGTCTCTTCGGAACTACAAATGCCGATACTCCCTAATAGTGATCGTTATAAGAGATTATTGGAATTATTAAGTGCTCCTGAATTGAATTTAGGTCAGCAAGCAAAAGAGAAAATTATTAATAAGTGGTGCATGGAAACGGAGTCGTATATATCAGGATTGGGTAAGGAGATCTTGTCGAATGTGCTAAAAAGTTGTAGCGAAAATCTCAGCAAAGTAGAAAAAGGAGATTTGTCTAATACGCAATATGCGTTGTACACCGAAATAGGAACTCTGATGTTTAATTGGACTTGTGCAATTAAGCCAAACGAATAAAGTGATATTATAGTTCTGAGACATAATGTCAAAAAAGTGCCCATGTTGATTAAAAGTGAAGATATTTTCCAGAAGATGATGATTACCCAAGTCAATTACAATGCGATTTAGTAGAGGAGTATGGAGATGATAACATTGATACGGAGATAAGGTGCGTAATTCACAATAGAAGAAGTTTCTCAACGCGTTCTCCTTTTGATGGAGGCGTCGTAGAACGAAACCATATTGCAACATTGCAAAAATATCGTGAGAGAGCAATGTCGCGATCACCGCGTTTTGTAAAAATTCTAGATATTGCAATTCGGAGTTTCGGATACTCTGCTAAACGCAATGATTTTGAAGGCAAGATGAATAACTTTGATTTTTAGCATATTTTGATAAAAACAAAGTTTTTGTAACTTTGTGGTAGAGAGTGGCTGACACCTATGCGAATTTTCCCTGTCATCATTGAATCAATCTCGAGCCATTCCCGCTCCAATATCGAACCCGGAACGTTCTTCCGATGAAACGGAAGGAGTTTCCTCTACCAAAAGATGAATAAAAAAATACATCATTAAGCGAACTTAGTTCGCGTCACCATTCATCAATCCACCATTAGAAAATAGTCAAATATTCGAGTTTAGATTGGAAATCTAATTTTATTATCGAATATTTGGCTTTTTTCTTGTGTATTTAAAATTTTTTTTGTACTTTTGCACGCAAAAGTATACGTAATATATATAAGCAACGTTATATACACTGCCATAGTAGTGCGGAAAGGAAAAAAAAATAATGAAGAACAATGACCAATCAACCACTTCATCGGTATTTTAATAAAATATTATTTTATGACACCTATCCTCTCTATATTAGTCATCTCCCATAATCAGCGCGAATTGTTGCGTCGTTGTCTTGATAGTATACTGGCTATGCATATAGAATTTCCATATGAAATAATTATTAGTGATGATCGTTCTACTGATGGTTCTTTTGAATTAGCCAAACAATATGCAATGGGTCTTGAAAATGGTACATTGAAAAGTAATAACCTCTTACGTATTCTTGCACTACAATGTAATTCCGATGAATGTAATCCTGCGTATAATTCAGAGAGAAGCGGCTATAACCGTTGTAATGCATATCCATATGCTATTGGAAAATACATTGCGCATGTAGATGCAGATGATTACTTTTTGCCCAATGCAGTTGTGTATAATAGACAAATAGAGGCGTTGGAATCTCATCCAGAATGCGCACTCGCAATGAGTAACCATTTGTATATCTATGATGGAAAACCTATTTCGCAGGCTGAAAAAGTGTATCCAAAGGTTGTGCCGCAAGATGGTGAAATTGTTTCTGCTCATGATTTTATCGCTCATGATTATTTTCATCTAAATCAAGCTTTTATCCAACGTAGAAATCCGAATATAGATCCTGTTAAATTATATGGCAAGAAATATGTAGATTCCATCATTACGTATCACCATCTTCAATTTGGACCGATTATATACGTAGATGCATGTGATTATGTGTATGTTCAATACAAGCAGTCTGTGACTGGTCAGATGGAAGGTCAGAATAGAGACCAATCTATAATGTGGTGCTTGTATTTACATGTGCCTTCGTTGATTCCTACATGGAGTAGTGATATGTTTAGGGAAGGCTACGCATCCATTCGGGAAGTATTCAGAATGGCTAAGGCTAACTACATGTTACAATCTCAAAACTATAAGGCAATGCATAGTTTAAACATATGGATATATGAGTGTTTTGGACATTCTATAACTGTTTATGATAAAATACGCCTCAAGATATGTATGATTTGGCAACGGATTCAAAAACGATATGGTTGGTATGGAAACCTAGGTTGTTGGATTATGTGGAAATTGTTAAAATAGTGAAAATATGATTTCTGTTTTAATTTGTACATATAACCAAGAAAAGTACATTGCTCAGGCAATTGAGAGTATCTTAATGCAGAAATGTGATGAAGCATTTGAGATATTGATTGGCGATGATTGTAGTACGGATAGTACAGGAACTATTGTGGATGAGTATCAAACTCGTTATCCAAATATAGTACGTGTGATTCGTCCAATGGAAAATGTAGGAACTTCATTAAATTTCTTAAACTTATTTAAAAATGCGAGAGGTGAGTATATTTCTATATGTGATGGTGATGACTATTGGTTAAGAAATGATGTGCTGCAGAAACAATGTGGTATATTAAAAACTAATCAGGAAGTTGGATTAGTATGTGCTAAGGCCAAATGTTATATTCAAGAACTTGGTACTTATAATGGAGAGCTTGGTGACATGTGTGCAGAGAATTTAATGACAATGCTTGCAACTAATCGCGATGTGGCTGCTCCTACTGTTGCCTATAGAAAGGATTTGATGTGTCAGTGTATTAGCGAAAGTGCTTGGTATTTTGAGCATAATTATTTTTACGATACGATTATCGCATATTGGTTTGCATATAATAGTCAAATCAAGTTTATTAATGAAGAATTAGCGGCATATCGTGTTCTTCCCAATAGTGCATGTCATGATACAGATGCAGAAAAAGTAGCTTTGTATTCAAAACGTTACTTTATGGTAAAGTGGTATTTTGTGATGACGCATCCTGATCTATGCAATCTAAAAATGTTTGATATATTGCGGCAAGATTATGATCAACGCACAGAAGAAATTCGATATCTTACAGAAAGAAAAATCCGAAAGACAATGTCGTACACAATAGGAAGCATTATATTGTCACCGGTAAAAAAACTGTTTAATATTTTCAAAAAATAATATGAAACATACAACTGTTAATAATTGCCGAATCGTGGATCTACGTAAGATTCATGATGTGCGTGGAAATTTGACACCAATTGAAGGTGGAGTGGATGTGCCATTTGATATCAAACGGGTATATTATCTCTATGATGTGCCGGGTGGTGAAAGTCGTGGTGCGCATGCACATAAAGAGTTGTATCAACTAATTGTAGCGGCAAGTGGATCGTTTACTGTTATGTTGGATGATGGCACTGAAAAAAAGTCATTTAATCTTAACCGTTCGTATTATGGCTTGCTTGTAGTACCTGGCATTTGGCGTGATTTGGATGATTTTTCGACTGGTGCCGTGCTCCTATGTCTGGCAAGTGAGCACTACGATGTTGCAGATTACATTCGAGATTATGATGAATTTTTGAAATATAAGAAATGAATAAACCAGTTGTTTTATTGGGAGGCAACGTTTTAAATACAGGAATAGTTGACTATTGTCGCCAACATGGATATTCTGTAATTGTTGTTGATTGGTCGCCGAATGCTTCGCTCAAAGGTGATCTATTCTTTTGCATTGATGTGAAAGATTTTCGTTCTATAATTGAATCTTTAGAAAATCATGGGATTTATTCTATTTTGGGTGCTTATTCTTCAATAGATTTAGCAGTACCATCCGTAAATGCTATTAATGCCCATTATGGCTTAAAAGCTATGGATAAAGAGGCATTATCGCATGCATTAAGAAAATCTGTAATGACTCAAATATGGAGTGAGTATGATTTGTTAAATCGTTTTTCTAAAGTTTACGCTTCGTTCGAATATGATATTGTTGAGTTGAATGTACGAATGAATCTAATATTTAAGCCTAATGTATCATCTAGTTCTCGTGGAATAACTATTCTTCCTAAAGAATCTTCTCTAGAAGATATAGAATCAGCTTATAATAAAGCTCAAGAAGAATCGTTTGATAAGAATGTAATTGTTGAAGAATTTATTCAGGGGCAAGAATTTACATGCGAAATGTTAGGTGATGCTATGGGAAATGTATCAGTATATGCCATTTCTGTAAAGTATCATACCCAAAATACAGAAAAAAATAAAATTGCAATAAAATTACATTATAATAGTAGCTCATATCCGGATGATTTGTATGAGCGCATAGCTGAGTTTGGAAAAAGTTGTTACAAAACTTTGGGTTTTCATGCTTCTTTAGGTCATTTGGAACTGATTTTAAAAGAAGATGGTTTTCTCTCACCTATTGAGATAGGGGCTAGATCAAGTGGATTCATTACAAATCCTTTGGTATCTAAAGCGAGTGGAAAGGATTTCTTTGGAGATTATTTGTCAGTGTTGCATGGTAAAACTATTACGGGAGAGGATTATATTAATGGTGAGCAATCTTCTATGTATTTCTTCTATGATATGCCTCATAATACACGCTGCAAGAAACCAAGTTGTTTAGTGAATTTTTTATCAAATGATATAGATTCTTTATATTCTAATCGTAACAAGATTCAAACGAAAGATTTTGTATATGCTAATATCGCAAACGATAATGAGCGTATAGGATATGAGATTCTTACTGGAAATCGTGACATACTTACCATCCAGCATGTAGAGAAAGCTGAACAAGAATTTATAAATTATAATACCAATGATTGACTTTTACGATACGCATGCACATTGCATAAAAAATCAGCAAGGGGGAATTCTTATTGGTTTAGAGGGTAGTCCTATCTTTGATGGCACATTGAATAATTGTGATGTAGAAAGATTGACTAAAGAAAATCCAAATTATCTACCTGCGTATTATATTACAAAAGATTTTAATGTGGTACCCGATGAAACTATATTAAAATACCATCCACGTCGGGAAGGTTATTCTGCTAATGAAGTTATTGATGACTTGTTGAAACGTAATTGCAAATTGTGTATTATTGATACTTTGAATTATCCTAATTGGCGACCATTAGATTATTTGAAAATAGTAAATAAGTTTCCAACTATTTTCTTTTTGTTGCCTCATATGGGGGGATATGATATCTTGGAGTTTCTTAAAATATTTGATTTTAATAAGAATGTCTATGCTGACTTTTCAATGACACAAGAATATTTTGGATGGTGTGGAGAGCGAAGCAGATTAGATATAGTGGCTAACGCAATTGATTATTGTATAAATTCGGATAAATTGAGTAAAAGAATTCTATTTGGATCAGATGAACCATTTTTCTCACAAGAAATTGCATTCAAAAAATATAAAGATTCTTTGTATGCGAACGATATATTAGTAAATAATTTTGAGAATTTATTGAGTAAAGTTATATAATATGAATAATTTGATTAATAAAGCTGTTAACCTAATAGAAGCCAATAGAATTTCATCTACTGAAGTTGCAGATGTGCTAGGAAAAAAAGGACAAATTGATAATGTGTATCCACTTAATCGGTCACACTTTAAAGTAGGTGAGGTGGTGTTTGTGTATGCGATAAATAATTCTAACTATGAGTTACACAAACAAATAGCAGAATTAGATCTAACGGATAAGATACTATTTGTGTATAATGTGAATTGCGATAGAGCAATTTTTGGAGACCTGGTGACAAAGTATATAATGTTATATAAGCGTGCAAAAGCTATAGTTGTAACAGGAAAGTTACGTGATGCTCATACTTTGATAAAGGAGAGCTATCCTATTTGGTGTGAAACTGTAAGTCCAATAGGTTGTGTGAATTATATCAACGGAGAGGACATTAATGTTGATTTATATAATGAGTTGTATGAACAGTATAATGGAGCAATAATGGTATGCGATGATTCTGGAGTTGTTATGATTCCTAAAACTGAACTTAATGAGCATTTGTTGAAGAAATTAGAATTTATCGAATTTCAGGAAGATATTTGGTTCTATTGCTTAGACACTCTCAAGATGTCCACTTTTGAGATTGTTTGTCAAAAAAAATATCTGACAGAAAATCTATTAGATAAGCGGTTATTAGAGAAATTAGAAGAATTTCAAAGTGGTAAATAATATGAATATCTCTTTTCTTTCGTTACATGATGTAACGGCTAAATACAAAGAAGAAATCCATGAGACAGTGCTACGCGTGGTGGATAGTGGTTGGTACTTGCAAGGCAAGGAGAACGAGCAGTTTGAGAAACATTATGCCGAGTATATCGGCTCAAAGCATTGCATTGGTTGTGCCAATGGTCTAGATGCGCTCATCTGGATATTCCGTGCGTATATCGAACTAGGCGTGATGAAGCCCGGTGACGAAGTCATCGTACCTGCCAATACTTATATAGCTACTATTCTTGCGATTACGGAGAATGGCCTTGTACCAGTACTTGTGGAGCCACGCAAGGATACATTGCAGATCGATGATTCACTCATCGAAGAACGAATCACTGAGCGGACAAAGGCAATATGTATTGTGCATCTCTATGGTCGAAATGCTTGCACAAATCATATTTTAGATTTGTGCAATAAGTATAATTTGAAATTAGTGGAGGATAATGCCCAGGCCCACGGTTGCCGTTTTAATGGTAAACGTACAGGAAGTTTAGGCTCCGCTGCTGGTCATAGTTTCTATCCCGGCAAAAACCTCGGTGCATTGGGTGATGGTGGTGCTGTGACGACGGATGATGATGAGTTAGCTGCTACTATTCGTGCGTTAGCGAATTATGGTAGTCAGAAGAAGTATGTGTTCAAATACACTGGCCGCAATAGCCGTTTGGATGAGATACAAGCCGCGGTGTTGGATGTAAAGTTGCGCCACTTGGATAAAGATTTAAAAGCCCGTCAAGCGATTGCGGATTACTACTATGACCATATAGACAATCCGCTGATTACATTGCCTAAGCGCTTACATCATGAGAATAATGTGTATCACTTGTTCCCAATTCTTGTAGGAGGCGAAAGGCTAGAGGCGAGAGGCGAGAGGCGAGACGAACTCCAAAAGTATTTGGAGGAGAATGGGGTAGGAACTGTGATTCATTATCCGATTGCACCACATAAGCAAGAGTGCTATGTCCATGAGGTCTGGAATACTCCACAACTCTCGTTGCCTATTACAGAAATGTTGGCTGATTGTGAGTTGAGTCTGCCAATTAGTCCTACGATGACAATGGATGAGGCAGCGGAGGTGGTGAGATTGATTAATGAATGGACGGTTTAGTGGACACTTCGCTATTGTTTAGAGTTGAGGGATATGAAGTTGAAATTATCTGAAATACAACGTGTATATGCTGCATTGAAACAAAAAGCGCAGGAATACTATCAACGAGGGGAGTATGTAGCTTCTTGGTTGGTAGTGCGTGAGGCTGTGGATGTGATACAGCAATTCAGTTGGGAGTATTGCGACGACGAACTGGAAGTACTGCTGGAACAATTGTCTAAGCAGTTTATTGCTGATGTACCAACGAATTACCAAGGCGATGATAATCGTGTGGTGGTGGTAGATGACTGGTGCACCTCGTATGTGCTGGTGATGCAGTACATAGATGCATTGGTGGCAGCTGGTAAGGAGATATTGTATATCACTTCTAAGGACATTGAGGCAAGCAGTTATAAGAATATTATTCCAACCATCAAAGATTATCCTAAACTCACATATTGCATCCTGCCAGCGGGTAAGCAAACGATAGAGAAATGGAGTAGGGAGATATATGAAAAGATACTAGATTTTGCTCCAGCCAAGATAGTTGCGCATATTGGTTGTGTGTCTGCTTTCTTGCCAGCATTATACAGAATGCCAGAGGAGATGCTAGTTTATCGAAGTAACTTGGACGATCAAGTATTTTGGTTGGGTAAAGGTGCGATAGACTATTGCCTAGAGTTTCGTCCGTTTGGCGTGGCTGTATCGCAAGATAGACGAGGTTTGAAAGAGGCGCAACAGTTGTATGTGCCATTTTATCCAATCAAAGATGGTAATCCATTTGAGGGCTTTCCTGACTTGCCAGAAGGTGCTGTGACTATCTTCTCGGGTGGAGATTTCTATAAGACACTTGACCCTGATTATACCTATTGGAATCTTGTAAAGCAAGTGTTACAAGATAATCCGCAAGCCGTGATGCTGTATGCCATAAAGAACAGAATGGGTAAGACAGGCGAGTTTTTGGACGCATTTGTGCGGGATAACCATTTGGAGAAGCAGTTTATTTATATAGGTTTCCGTTCGGATATATCGGAGGTATTTGCGCATGCAGATATTTTTATGGGTACATGCCCTGTATGTGGCTCTTTGACCTCGCAGTTGGCGGCTATTAATCATAAACCAATACTGCAATACTATTTGCCAGATACCTATGATGATGAGACGGAGCAAGCGGTATGTTATAATGCACCAGGACAGCAAATCTCGTTCTCTGAGCCAAAGGCGTTCTTGGCAGAGGCGAAGCGATTGATTAATGATGTGGAGTATCGCAAGCAACGAGGTGAGGAAATGTATGCAGCGACATTGAAGCCTGAGCAGTTTAATAAGATATTCATTGATGCTATTACCACGCATGTGGCTCCTTGCCCACGCAAAGAGGTGGATTATAAGGAGGTCTTTACCCGTTGGTGGTGGTTGGAGGAGATGGGCTTTAAGGATAATTTGAGTTTCTTGTATAGCAAGATGAAAGCATATAGCTTGTCGGTGTGCTCTGTGAGTTGGAAGTTCCACTATCGTAGGTACGTAGAGACGAAGTTGTTGAGTTGGAAGTGGTGGAAATATAGGATAAAGAGGTTATTAGGCGATGAGGTGAAAGGTTAGAGGTGAAATGAAAACAAAACTAGTATATGTATTGACTTGCGCTCCTGAGGCAACGTATATTGAGCAGGCATTGATCTCGATATGGTCGGCTCGCTATCATAATCCCGATGCGCATATAGTGTTGTTGGTGGATGATAAGACCAATGAGCTGCTTGTGGGCAAACGGGCAGAGGTGTTGGAGTATATCACGGAGAAGGTGGTTATCCCATTTGAAGATACCAATGCCACTATGATGTATCGCTCGCGCTGGATTAAGACGCAAGTGAGACAATTGGTAAAGGGTGATTTGTTGTTCATCGATTGTGATACGATTGTAATGTGTGACTTGTCGCATATAGAGCATGTTGATGCGGATATTGCTATGGGGCGTGATGAGAACATTGACCTAGATAATGAAGATTCATTAGCAATAAAATCTATAATAGATAACTGTAAGATATTAGATGTCGATATAGTCAAAGAGAAATATTATTTCAATAGTGGTGTAATGTATGTGAAGGATACTATTGTTACACATAAACTCTATGAATTATGGCATGAATTTTGGAAAAATGGTGTATCTATTGGGCTTAGTATAGATCAGCCTGCTTTTGCGAAAGCAAACATAAATATGCACCACCCTGTTGTTTTATTAGAAGATAGATGGAATTGCATAATTCCGACTCAGATTGAAGAAATATATAGTGCATATATTCTCCATTTTTGGCATAGTGTATCATTCTTGTATTCTCAGAAAGTGATGAATTATATACATCAAAATGGTTTAACAGATTTTGCAAAGTACTATATATTGCATCCTACAGAAACATTTTTGCCTTCAGATAATCATGTGTACCATTACAAATTGAAGGATTATATACGTTTTTATCGCTTGCTTGAGCGTACATTAAAATCTTATGCCAATCATATAGATAAATCTTTTACGGATTTTATATTACATATGCGCGGTTCAAGTATCATCGCAAATTGTTTGCGTGCTAAATTATACCGCATTGCTTCATTATTGATAGTTTTTGCAAAGATGTATAGGGTAAAACTTTCACCCAAGTATGTACATTACACGAATTTTTATGCAAAGAAATGATACAATATTTCAAAAACTCCAGCGCAAATGGATGAAGTTGCGTTTGCAACCCATTCGCGTGTTTTGTTTGCACCATGTGTGCCAACACTTTGATTCTGATACAATGTATGCGTGCGATTGGATGGCATTAGATGAGTTTAAGCAGAAGATAATTGCTTTGCGCAACCAAGGGTATCAGTTTATCTCACTAACGGCTGCTTATGAGCATTTGAAAAAAGATTACTTCCGTCGAAAGAAATATGCGGTACTGACTTTTGATGATGGATATAAATCGTTGAAAGAAATTTTACCATGGCTTGAGGAACAAAAAATACCCGCCACTTTGTTTATCAATGGCAAGTATTTAGATGGTAAATCATACCGCGAAACTCCTAAAGAACAGTATTTAACATATGACGAATTATTTGCCTTAACTAGTCCATTGATAGAGATAGGTCATCATGGATGGGAGCATAAATCGGCCAAGAAAATGTCTCATGAGGAACTAGTTGATTCACTGCAAAAGAATATAGAAATCTTATCTTCTCATCCACGATATATTCCATTATGGGCTTATACGTATGGAATACACAATCAAAACTCTGATTTCACCTTGTTTAATAATGGAATGACCTTAGTATTGGTCAACGGTGGCAGAAATTATAAGTGGATCGGGGCGATAGATCGAGAATTGTTGTAAAATGAATCCCATGCTCTTCAACTCGTTTGAATAATAATCCATGTCTTCACGCTGTAAACATATCTTTCATTTTCTCCTCGTCGCGATGGTGCTGATGAGCGTTACTTCGTGTGCTCGTTGGCGTGAGGCGAAGGAGGTGGTGGCAGAGGCGGAGAGGCTGCTGGAGGAGGGAGAGATTATGCAGGATACAGCGGTGTTGGCGGAGGTAATCAACATATTGGATAACCTGATAGTACGTAAGATATTTAAAGATGAACTGGCCAAAACTTACTATCTGATGGGGCGGAATATGGATGATTATTGCCATGATTTTGCTGCGGCTGCTGATTATTATATTGAAGCAGATCGTTTGCAAACAACAGACCTTGTGCTTCGTGGTCGTATAAATTCGTGCATGGGATTCCTTTGTAAACAAGATAGTTGCTTTACGGAGGCATTAGAGTTTTATCTGCGCTCTAGTTGTGCTTTCAAAGAGAGTGGAAACGAGTGGTATTATGCACATAATCTGCTGAATGTAGCAGAGCAACATGTGTGTCTTTGTGAATATGCAAAAGCGGATAGCGTGTTGCAAATAGCGGGTAGTTATGATATTGATAGTGCATATCATGCGAGAATGGTGGATGTGAAAGCACTTGCATTGTATAATCAACAAATATATGACTCCGCATTGGTTATGCTTCTTAGTATCAAAGACTATCCACGTAATATAGAGGCGAGGTGCTATAGTTATATGAAAACAATGCATTGCTATGAGTCTCTCAATCAACTGGATAATGCTATTATTTATGCCGAATATATAATTAGTAATTCGAAAAATCCAGCATATCGTTCAAATGCATACTTTTATTTAATGACTAATGCAAAGTGGCATAATGATATCAATAGTTTATCTATCTATTCTCATGCTCGTGAGGATGAAGATCGAAAACTTCAACATGATACTGAATTGTGTTCGCAGGCGATCATAAAACTACAAACATATTTAGAGGCAACGAATTATACAAAACTTATTATATCAATAGTTGCTGCGCTATTTGTTGTATTAAGTACCGGAATTTGGTTAGTTTATAAATGTTATCGTGGTGTACTACAGAAGCACGCTAAAGAAAAACAGGATAGGCGCGATTTGTTAGTACGAAGAATATATGATCATTCCATCTATTTCACGTCCAATAAGGTATGGCAAGATTATAAGAAGTTGCGCGAATTTGCTAATAGTCATTTTGATAATATGTTCTATAAGTTGGAAGATGCCTATCATCTTAGTGAGTAGGAGATGAAGATATGTTTGATGGTATTATTAGAGTATTCGAACAAACAAATGGCTGAGATCTTGTTTGTGCAACCGAATACCATCAGCAAAGCCAAAAGTAAAATCGCAAAGCAACTAAACACTTCTTCTACCGAATTACGCGCATCTTTGCTTGATATCTTAGTGTAAGTGATTCGTGTTTTTTAATTATTTTACTTGTAATCCATTGCATTTATTGGTAATCAGTGGGTTATGTACTTCGTTTTTCCATATACTAATCTTTGGTATATGGGAAAATAGTTGTACCTTTGCAGCTGATAAAACACAACTATTTTAAATCATTTACAACATGAAAAAGACAATCTTTTCTATTGCTATGTGCCTGATAGGCATGTGCAGCGCGTACGCAGTCAGTATGCCTGGTACTCCAATTGTATTTGTGGATATATATGGCGTGATGCCATGTGATGACGGTCAAAATGGTAATATGGGTGGTAGTCCTGATCCTACTCGTGTGGTTGGTGGTATTGACATGGATGAGTTACATATCGCTATCGGTGGTGGTATAGGTAGTGTTGTGATTGTAAATCCTATTGATGATGAGATCGTGGCAGAAGAAGTGTTCACAGGACAGACTTCTATAACCATACCAGAATCAGGTGCATATACAGCATATGTGACCGTAGGAGGTACTACTTATGCTGGTGATTTTGTAGTAGAATAATGTAATCGATTTTTTCCTCTCCCTCGCATGCTATATATTATATAAGGTAGTAGTGCGGGGGAGGGGTTGTTGTTAATCAATATGAATCTTCAACGTATTCAAGATCAATTGATGCAAAGGGTGTGTTCCGAGCATCATTCTCCTCCGCAAATTACAATTGGTGGTAATCAATTACTGATTAGGTGTTGCTGCGAAACATTTCGCAGGCAACTTCTGCGAGAATATGAGTCGCTGATGTATCAAGCGATAAATGAAGATATGCGTAAAGAAATTAAGAGGATTTTGAGGTAGGGAGTCAGAAAAGATTTTGTATTTAATTAGTGAGAATCCTCGTATTACTACACGTAAATTAGTGGATATTATTGGAATTCATGAGCGAAATGTGGCACGAAATCTTAAAACATTACAAGAACGAGGTTTTCTTCGCCGCATAGGTGGTCGTAAAGAGGGCTATTGACAAGTTGTAACACAATAGTTGTACTTTAATAACCGACTCAACACCGAGAAATGACCGAGAGAAAGGCGAGAGAAAGGCGAGAAATGTTGATATAGAAATAACTCTAGATTGATAACCATGTTCATAGATATAAGATATAAACTATATGACAATTAGAATTTTTCATATTTCGGATTTTCACTTGACAAGAAAATCTATTCAAGATTGGGAAGACTATCAAAGAGATAGTTTTATTCAGTTTGTTAATGAGAATAGAACTGCAGAGAATTTTATCGTATGTACAGGGGATATGCTTGACAAAGCAGGTGACGACTTGGGAGGAATACAAGAGGGATTGAAAAAATTCAAGAAAATTGTTATTGATCCTATCATTCAACAAACTCAAATTTCTATTGAACGCTTTATTATTGCACCAGGAAACCATGATATTGATCGAAAAGCAGATAAAGAATATACTATAACTGGACTGAGAACAGAGATAAAAAAAGGAGGAGTTGATAAAATTAATAAGTATGTTAGGCAGTTACTTGAAGAAAAGGGAGAACCCGCCAAACGTGTGACTGCATATTATGAGTTTATTTGTGAATTGTATAAAGGTCTATCAAATATTAAAACTTCATATCTTGGTACCGTTTACAATTACAATATAAAAGGGATTGATATATCTTTTTCATCATTTAATACGGTTTGGAATTGTAATGATGACAGAGACCGTGAAGAGGGCATTGCGATTGGTGAACCGCAATATCAGAACTGCGAGAAAGCAATTCCAGATAATGCTGTCAAAATTGCCGTCATGCATCATCCATTGGATTGGTTGAAGTATGAGAGACAAACTATTCAAGCATGGATACGTAAGGATTACAATTTATTGCTAATGGGTCATATACACGAAAACGATACGTTACTTACGATGAATCCTGCGGGAAATCTCATAATAAATTTTGCACCTAGTTTTACAGCTGATTTTCGTGAAAACTCTAAAACATACGCTAATGGATTTACATTAATAGATTATAACATAGATAATAAGCGATTACATTTCTCATATCAGAAATATAATCATCAAAATCGAATGTATGAATTGAATCATGAATATTCTGAGAATGGTGAGTTTATTGCCCAAATTACAAATGGAATGTCGGAAGACATAAATCTTTTAATAGAGCGTTGTTTAAACGAATTACAGTCAAACTATGTACCCACGATTAATAGTAATATTATTCCACAAAAAGCAAACGCTATTAAAACATTGAATGAGGCTTTTGTAATGCCCCCTTTAAAAAAGAATGGCGATTATGATGGAGTTGAGGATTATACATTAGATTCTATTTTAACAGCTCGGTCAAATATTGTCCTTTTGGGACAACATGAGAGTGGAAAAACAACAATGTTAAAAAAACTTCTGCTTGATTATATTGAACATGCAGATGTATTTGGGGTAGTTCCTGTCTATTATGATTTTAATGTGTTCTTGAATCAAGATATAGAGACTATTATCAAAAATTTTCTCTCTTGTAACACTCAGGAAGTGGAAATGCTCATAAAAAATGGGAAGATAGTATTACTGGTTGATAATTATAACCCTTCGGAGGAAAAAAGAGATCAAGTTAAACGTCTATATAGATTCCAAACTAATAATATAATTCGCATTATTGCCACAACGAACTATGAAATAAATGATGTAATTCCTGATTTTTTTATCGAAAATAATGAAATTGCATTTGAGACTTACTTTATTCATCAGTTTAGGTCTTCAAATATACGAGATTTGATTACTAAGTGGTCGCCTGATCTTCAAATGCAAGAACGAAATCAAAAAATAGAGGATTTAGTTAATCGTTTTTGTTCGTTTGCATTGCCATGCACAGCAATGTCAATATCTCTTTATCTATGGAGCACTGAGAATACAAATAGAGAACCTGTAAACACAGCAATATTATTAGATATATATCTTGAAATAATTCTTGAACGTATGTCCATCGATAATATATATGTAAAAACATTTGATTACGATAACAAAACAGGGTTGCTTGCATATTTAGCGCAGTCTATTCATGATGAAATTGGAAAAAATACTGCATATACACTTACATACGGAAATTACATAACGAAAATAGAGGAATATATTATTACTGTTGGATATAAGGGGATTGATGCGAATAAGCTGGGTGAATATTTTATTGAGCGTAAAATATTTGTGAAGCATGAAGGTCAAATTGAATTTGCGCATGCTTGCTTTTATTACTTTTTCTTAGCAAAGCGGATGGTGAAGTTTCCAAAATTTCGACAGTCCATTATAAAAAAAGATCAGTATTTTAAATATGATCGTGTTATTGAGTACTATGGTGGACTTGTACGTACTGATAAGGAACTACTATCATTCTTATACGAAGAATTTACCAATATTTTTTCAGAAGTCAACTTTATTTATAATGAGGTGGACATGGATAAGTGTTTTACTAATATCATAAAAGGTCAAAATGGTTATGTTCCAATTATTCAAAAAGTCACGCCCAAAAAAATCATTGAAAATAAACCAACAGGAAAAGAAACAGAAGAGAAAGTATTAGCTATCGCAGATGAAAGAATATCGCGGATCAAAGATGCGTTTTACGAACCGAAACGAGTCTCGCCAGATGCCCTAATATGGATGCTAAGCAGAGCATTGCGTAATTTAGATGGTGTAGAAGATGTAGAATTAAAGCAAAATGTATATAATTCTCTTGTGAGGAATTCGCTAATCTTTACCGTGATTAATAAGGATTATTTTGCTCATTATGCTAATTCGCACAATGGAAATCTTCCGCCAATGTATAGCAATGTGAGAAATGTAGGCGAATTTTTGCGATTCATGCCATTTAATTTACAAACTAATTTGGCTGAAATAATAGCAACTAGAAAACTAGTTGGCTTCTTTGAGAAAAAATTTAAGAATGATCTTAAGGGTACAACTAGTGATGTGGAAAAGTATTTTTCACTTGGTATGATGTGGGATAGTACTGGCTTAGAGAATAAGAAGCACTTAAAGTCTTTTCTTCGTAAGGTTAGAAATAATTCGTCGCAAGATTATTTGTTCTGTAAATTGTTATATTATTTTAATACAAAAGTAGCTTTAGGATCAGAACCAGAGGATGAGTATATTGATCTTCTTGTAGACTTGAGAGTTAAACAAAAATTAATTAAAGTTTTTGAAAAAAATACATTAAAAAAGCAATTGAAGGAAACACGGAATAAACGAATAATTGAAGAAAAGAAAAAACAGTAACATTCTAAACGAGTATAATTTATAAAATCAATAGAACAAAAATACAAATGTTTTCTATCCTTCTCTTTATTTTACAACTATACCCCATATATTATCTCACTTACTTACAAACGAAGAATATTTGAACTAGTAATATATTCGAATATGACCCTAGGAATCATGCAACCATATTTTATGCCGTATATCGGTTATTGGCTGTTGATAACTTTTTCTTTTTGGAAAACTTTTGCTCTTGGGATTATTTTATAACAAAAATACGGGCTCAAAGCCCTACAAAAATATATAAAAATCAGAGGTCATCTTTGTTTCGGGTTGGAAGAATGCGCTGGGCGCATTAGCAACCCTAAACAAAAGAAGGTGTCAACTGGGATGTAAATACCTAATTAAAAAGAAAAGTGATATGTTTTATTAAAAATTGAAGATAGGAATGAGTTATTATAGTATGTATTATGGAGTAAAGCATTCGGCATTTGTAGATGCAGGAGTGTTTGATGGGCAGATTGGTCAAGATGTCAACATGCACATCAATCCTTTGTTGTTGCGTAACTGCGAAGAGCCTGAGTTCAAAAATGCTTATGATGAATTTCTCAATTATTTTCATAGGATTATTATTCTAGCTAAGTTAGTAAAAGAGTTTTCTACAAAAGATAGATGCTTCAAACAAATTCTTAAACTGTTTCAATTTAAGGAAATTCATAATACAGGATTAGGGTATTCAAAATATGGGACCCATGGGACTGGTATCAGCGGAGCATTATCCTATCAATTGGCAAAAAATGCCGTGGAAATCGTGCGACTAGGAATCGAGGATCCTGCTATATTTACTTTATTACCTATCTTTGAGGAAGGTATTGGGGCTGATAGAATAAGTGATATGACAATAACAATCTTGAAGAAGAACTTTATCGCATATTCTGTACGTGTTGCGCAAGAATTGGGATTAGAGACTGCATCCTTTTGGACTGAGGCAAAAACAAAATTGGTAAATCTTCCTGTATATAAAAAACAATTTATATTCTTAATTCCTGCTGCAATACTGTCTAATTTGCCAATGGCATCAGACCCATCGGAAGTTGATGAGGTAAGCGCGTATAATCGTAACTTACGCACTATAATATGTGAGGCTATTGGTCTTTCTGTAAGAGAATTCGTAGTGATGGGTAAGAAAAATTTGAGAGCAACCTTGCTTTCAGATGTAGATCGTTTGAATGGTATACTGCAAAATGTAGCTGGAACACGATTTGTACCATACGATTTTTCGGCTGATAGAGGGCTTGTCTATCTGCCAATATTTGTCAAGGAGAAGTATATATTACCTAATGAACTGCATTTGCCTGTAGCAGATGAAAATAATATTCTAGATATTGTATCAAGAATATGTGAACGTTTTAAAGAATTAATAGAAAATAATCGCATGAGCACAATGCTATTCTATAAAGGGGAAGCCCAAAACGAGAGTTTTGTGCAACGATTATTTTACTTTTTGGCTGTTTCTTATTGTGAGGCAAATGATATTGATATTAATAGGGAATCAGATCCAGGATGTGGAGAAATAGATTTTAAGTTTTCTAATGGTGCACATAAAAAGGTAATAATTGAAATTAAACTATCTTCGAACAAGAAACAAATACACGGATTGAGAACACAACTGCCAATATATATGGAAACAGAGAAAGCTCAGGATGGCATATTAATGATAGTGCGAATGTCGCCGAAAGATGACAAACTAATTGAGCGTGTTATAGAAGAGCACAATAGCATTCCAGAATGTATAACTAAACCAAAGTTGTTAGTCATAGATGGAGTACCAAGACCTAGTGCAAGTAAAGCATAGAGAAAAAAATAAAGGCGGCTGTGACCGCCTTTTGTTATAATAATTCTCGGAATAATTTGGAGAGTTCGGGAAAAAGTGGTAATTTTGCGGGAAAATAGATAGAGGAAAACGAAATAATAGTGGTATGTGCAAATTCTGCACATACCACTATTATTAGTTGATTATAAGTGAATTTGTAGAAAATGTGGTAAAATTCTTGGTAGGTGCAAAAAATGCACCACCCAAGAAACATGGAATCAGAGTATATTGTATAGGGCAAAAATACTATTAAATATAATTGCAATTATACTGTAACAACTAAGTTTTTTAAGAAAAAGCAAGAAAAATAAGACAAAATGAGGAAATAATCACAAAATTTCCTCATTTTGCTTGGTAGGGCATAGCATCTGCCCGTGCAAGCAGAGGGCCTTGCCTGTCTTTACTATCCCGAAATTTCTACTATTTCCGATAGTTTCCATTTTGGAAATAGTCGTACTCGCATCTAAATTACCTGATTCATATATCAAATATTTATACAGATGGATAGACGTTCCATGAAAGTACATGGGCAAAAAGTACATCTATTCTTGAAGTATTTGTCTGAATTCTAGATAAAAACCTACTAAATTCTGCTAATTTTGCATAAATTAGCAGAATTTGTTTGTTTTTTTGATTTTTTTGTTGTACCTTTGCGGCGTGAAAATGTAATTTATTAATATGTTGCTATGGAAATTCCTCCAAAAATCAATAAGGATGTCTTATATAAGGTAATGTCGGGTGAGGTAACCAATGAGGCTACCGAATTGGTGAGACAAATCAATGACAAGTATGAATATTGGGATAAGGTAAAGTATAAACCGCTACCAGAAGGATATTCACCTCAAATGCTATGGTCTCATGTTCGGGTCATCAGATTGTTAGAGTCGCGAACCATATGGAGCAAATACAATATCAAACTATATGTGACAAATGCAATGCAGCGTATGTGTCATGAGTTTGATATGATGTTTGGTGGATTTTTGGAAGCAAATACGCCGACTCCAGAAAACGAGAAACTTCATTATATTGCGAGTTCTCTAATGGAAGAAGCCATATTCTCTAGTCAAATGGAAGGGGCTGCAACAACTCGAGCGGTAGCCAAAGATATGCTGAAAAAGGGATTGTCTCCTCAAAACAAATCGCAACAAATGATTCATAATAACTTTCAAACGATTCAGTATATTACAGAACATAAGCATGAACCTCTTACAAAAGAAAGTATCCAATTGTTGCATAATTTAATGACTACTAAAACATTAAAAAATGCTTCAGATGCAGGACGCTTTAGAACCGAGAATGATGATGTTGTTGTAGAGAATCAAATTACAGGAGAAGTAGTACATACACCTCCACCAGCAGCAGAAATACCTGATTTTATAGATGAATTATGCACTTTCTTTAACGGAACAAACGATGGTATGTTTGTTCATCCTATTATCCGTGGAATTATTATTCACTACATGATTGCTTATGTTCATCCATTTGTTGATGGAAATGGCAGAACTGCTCGTGCACTATTCTATTGGTATATGTTGAAGGAAAATTATTGGCTCACGGAATATATGTCAATTTCTAGGGTTATAGCTAGATCAAAGCGGAGTTATGAGGATGCGTTTATGTATTCCGAAATAGACGGGAATGATATAGGGTATTTCGTCGCGTATAATCTACGTGTGTTAGAATTGTCATTTAGACAACTCAAGGTTTATATTGAACGCAAACAAAAAGAAAAGCAAGCGGCTAATGTGTTTTTGAAAGTAGGTAATATTAATGAACGACAAGCACTTATTATTCAATATTTTATGGATAATCCAAATGCTATGGTTACAGTAAAGGAAATGCAAGATCGATTCACCGTAGCCACAATGACCGCACGTCAAGATTTAATGAATCTGGTACAGAAAGGATATTTATCAGAAATCCCATTAAATAGAATTAAGAAAGGATATATAAAAGGTGATAGATTTAATGAGTTAATCTCAAAATGACATGCCAAATTCTGCTAATTTCGCACAAATTAGCAGAATTTGGCAATAGTACGCAATATGGCTTCTAATGTGGAAAATTAAGCACGCTCAAGCGTGCTTAATTTGCTTTTAGGTTGTAATATTCAGATTTTCAATGTGATATAATGGGAAATTAATTTGCGATTAGGCGCCAGAAGCGCAGATTGATAACTTTTTTCTGCAAAAATAGTTGGAAAAGATGTATGAAATGTAGTAATTTTGTAGGCGGGAATCCAAGGCGAATGACCGCTTTTTTTTGTGGCAGAGCTGCCCCAGATAAACAAAAAAATGCAGAAAAAATCACTTTTCTGCATTTTTTTTGTATTTTCCTTGCCATACTGACAAGTTTTAGCAGTATGCTGCAGTACCTTTGCAGCGAAATAGGAAAAATGGCGCCTGGCTAGGAAAACTAGTAGCACTAGCCGTACTAGCAGGGCGTCCATTACCCAGCGCCAGCGGCGCTAGTGTTTCTGAGCGTTATACGACTCGATGGTTTTCGACTGGATGATGATGGCGGTATCGCCGCGGGTCAGCGAACGACTCTCGGTAGTGATCGTGCGTGTCACATTGCACGAGGTCAGCCCCAAGGCCATCGCGATGGCGGTAACAATCGACACCGCCAGGTACTTGAGCGCCTTCATAAGGCGCTGTTTTTGTTGCTCGGTTAATGGTTTCATATGTGTTAAGGGTTGTTTTAGATTAAAGGTTAGAGGCATGGCGACTATGGCGCAGTATACCAGTTGACACTTGCTGTCATTATCCATTTTGTTTTGCTCTCCAAATGCGGCATAGCAGCATTTCATTAGAGCAAAAGCAAAACTTATCCTTGAATTGACACTAATTGACAACCAAATTGACCTAAATTGTCGTTAAACAATAACTCCTTGAGCGCGCAATAGTTGTTGGTTTATGTTGTTTTTTTTGTTGTAAAAACACTCCCCCGCCTTTCGCCTCTCGCCTAAACAGTAGCGCCATCGGCGCGTCCTAGCCGCTACGCGGCCTTACTCCTCGCCGTAGGCGTCCCACTCTTGTTTGAAGACATATCCCCAGAAGGTTGGGTACTTCTTCTGCGCGGCGAAGCCCGCTTGGTCTTGTGCCACTTTGTTAGGGTCAATCATACGCAGACGGGTGGACTTGCATACAGCCGCGAACTTCTCGCGATGTAAGATTTCGTTGGCACCTGGTGGGGTACTGCGCTCACCATAGACGGTGGTGTAGTTACGTTTACTTGCCTTGCGGTGTGCAAAGCCTACTTTGTGTTGTTTTGAGATTCGTCCGTGAACCTTGTCCACAGGGAATACATATTCTACTTTTGCCATATCGTCGGTATTGGCTTGCCACAAGACCGACGAAAGATCGTCGTTGGGCGACCGCCATCCCTCCTCTTAAATCAAAATCGCCTGGCAATTTTGATTTAGTTAGCGCCATCGTTCATTACATCTCGCACGCTGACTGATGACTACATCATCATTATAGTGCTCGATACATTCACTCTGTTGCCATGGGACGGTTTCCCGCCTGTCAGGGGACTGCTAGGATTTAAATAGGAGGCCCTCCATACCGGGAGGGGGTTAAGGGTTTAGTGTTTAGAGTTTAGTGTTTAGTGTTTTGTCGGCTTCGCCGAGGTGGTGTGCCCTTCGGGCAGGTTGTGTCGGCTTCGCCGAAGTTACTGCTCTGCGAGCCATCACCCACGCGCAGCGTGCATCACCTCCCTTCGGGACATCACCTCGCCAACGGCGACTACACCAGCTTCTTGCGTTCCATGGCGAAGATATATCCTTGCAGGGATTTGTACTTGCCTGGGTTCTTCTTGAACGCTGCTGCGTACTCGGCAATCTGCTCCTCGGTGAGCGTAGCCACATTCGCGCGGGCAGTAGCGAACTTCTCGCGGTTAGCGACTTGGTTCTCAGTAGGTTCGACGGTGATCTCACCTACCAGACCGGTGTACTGGGTGCCGTACTTCTCTGCGGCGTAGTACTTGGATTTGCTGTGGAACTTACCCGACATCTTGTCGATAAGCTCCATGGGTTTGAATTTACTCATTCGTGTTCGGCAATCGAACGAGAGTAAAATTAAACAAAAATTATCTAAAAAAATCAAGGATCCTTTTTAAGACAATTCACGTCAATTAAAGCGACAATTATTGACAATTATTTTTTTTGAAACAAAAATACGCAGTGCTCGCGTTCGGCAACATAGTCGCATTGACTGTTAACTCTGTCAACATTAGAGGACATGTGCCTCCGCTCTCCCCACTCGCTCACGAAGCTCGCGGGGACCCCTAATGAGCTACAAAAATACTTAAAAATCAAGGACTTGTTTTAAAGACAATTGGCGTCAATTTTGTTGTCAATTATTCTTATCTCGCCATACGGCTCAAACGATCTGCTCATTCGCTTTACTCATTCAGCCGTACGTCAATTAAAGATTTACCTTTTGTTCTTGCCCAAATGAATGCAACGCGTTGCATTGGTGGGCAGAACAAATGATTGTTTCTTACTCAGGTTCGGGAAACCTCCATGCCGTGGGAGGGGTTAAAGGGTTAAGGTTTAGTGTTTAGGGTGTAGTGTTTAGAGGTTAGACCGCTTCGCTGTTAGAAGTTAGACCGTTCTTATCTCGCATTCGCTCGAACGATTTTTCCGCTTGCGCTCACTGTTAGAAGTTAGACTCTAGAAATCTAACAACGCAGTGGTCTAACAGCGCTTTAGCGCGGTCTAACAACACACCCCTATTATACCGAAAAAGGGACTTTTGTTAAGTCCCTAGGTGCATTTTTTTTGCATTTTTTTGTTGTTATCTGCTTAGGATCACTCCAGTGTCGTGCATCCTCTTCAAAGCGCGATCGCGCAATTGGCAGACGCGTACCTTGGAAATACGCAGCATCTTAGCCACCTCGCTGACAGTATAACTGCGGCGCAGATCCATCCCGTATAGCAATTTGATTACCTTCCGTTCACGCTCAGGCAGACGGCTCAATATCTGACACACCTGCCTCTGCCGCTCCTCGTGCTCTATCTTAGCGTCGATATGCTGGATGGTTTGACTGCCTAATAGGGTGGGGCGGTCCGCAATGGTGTCGCTCAGGAGCAGGTATTCGTGGCTGTCGGTGATCTCCATATCCAGACTGACGAGGTCATCTGGCTCATGGTTGAGGAAGCGTTGTATGTGCTTGTTGATCCAGTAGAACGCTAGCGTAGAGAGGCGATTGCCTTTTGCGGGGTCGAACATATCCACGGCTTTAATTAGGCCGATATTACCTTCCTGGATGAGGTCTAGGAATTCTACCTGAGGGCGCAGGTACTGTCTAGCGATGTTGACGACCATCAGCAGGTGGGCGTGGATGAGCTGTTCGCGTGCCTCGGCGTCGCCTTGGCGAGCACGAGTGGCTAGGGTAAGTTCTTCTTGGGGGGATAGTTGTGGATAGCGACTGATGTCGCGTAGGTAGGATTGTAGGATGTTCATGGTGTAGGGTGTAAAGTCGGGGGAGTTTTTATTTTAAGACAATTATTGTCAATAAAAACGTCAATTAGTGACAATTCGAGGGGATATTTTGTTTGGGTTGGAAGAGCGACACGTCGCTGGCAACCCCAAACAAAATAGATTATGGCGGGTGACCGCCTTTTTTATGGAGGAAGGTTGGTTTAATGGAGCAGCGGAGCTGCTGGTGTAAGGTGTAGAGTGTAGGGTGTAAAGTGTAGAGGCGGGGGGACGCCGTACCCTTGCGCAAAGGTAGCGCAAGGGTAGCGGAAGGGCGGGGGCTACACCTCCTTATACATGATGTTAAACACATACCCATACAGCGTCAGTTCTTCGCCTTCTACGGATAATGGTCGTGGGTAGAGCGACTCCCATTGCTGCATAAATACGCGGGTGAGGACTGGGTTTTTCAGGACTAGCCATGCAGCGTGCGCTGCCATAGCAAAACGAATTTGTGATTGATTCATAATAGTTTTGTTTTAGTATAAATTGTTGTAGATAATTCTGGTCATCCCATCTTGTCAACTTGTCATCTATTTGTTAAAACTCACACGGGCGCGGGCGTGAATTTTTAATAAATGTCGCTAGGTTGACAAGATGCATAGTTGTTGTCAATCTTTTTGGCGAGCGTGATCTCGTCTGTATCACGCTTATATACCATCCATCCTCGTACGGTACTTCCGGATAAATAGACTTGTTTTTTTTCAAATCCTTTTTTGGTCATCAACATCCCTAACTGCCTAGTATTCATCGGCTTCTTAATACCTCCAAAGGTTACTAGCCTTTCTGATATCTCTGCGGTGGTCATAAACTCGCCTTTGCCTTCGGCTGGGATGTCAAAGAGGATAGGTAGCAGTTGCTCCTCGTTGTCCTGTGCTCGGAACTCCTCGTTATGTTTCTCTAGTTCCTCAATCTCCTGCATATCAAACCAATAGGCAAACCAACCTTGCTCCACTAGGTGTTTAGCTTGCGCATAGAGATACTCGTATGGCAATGTCGTGTGAAAGGGATTTTGGATGCTCTCCACCTCGAATGGCAGCCATCGGCGGTTGCCCGTGATATCGGTGAGGAACTCGCGATTATTCGTGCTGGCGCAGAAACTGGCTAGACGCATGCGGCGCTCCTTGAGGCGCCCGTAGGCGGCCCGCTCATTGACATCGGTAGAGGTCAGCAGCGACTTGACGATATTCATCTCCCTGCCGCAGATGGCATCTAGCTCGTCGATATTGAGCATAGCGTTCTCGCATAGGCGCAGTCGGTCGTCCTTGCTGATCTGGCCGCTGAGTGGCAGTTTGCTGCTGTAGGCGCGCAGTTCGGGTGGCATGAGGTGGTCAAGCCAAGTGGTTTTGAAGATACCTTGCCGCCCTACTAGGACTAGCACGGTATGGTTGACCACCTCGTCGTTCATCCACGATGCGACCATGGCGACGAACCATTTCTTGAAGCAGGCGCGCCACAATGCGTCAGCATTGCTGCCGCTGGACGCCCCGTTGGGGCTATTGGACGGCGTTCCGCCTATTGGACGCCCACTTTGTGAGCTATAGGACGCTTCGCTATGGGTTTCATTATCCAATAGGCACTCTGTGCCGTCCCATAGCTCGCTTTGCGAGCGTCCCATAGCGGCATTGCCGCGTCCAATATCCTGTGCGCTATCGCGCACACGCACTTGCTGCGCCACAATGTCAATCCAGTCGGGTTGGTCGGGAGTGTATTCGGGTAGTTGATCTAGCCAATCGCGGATAGGGTGTACGGAGGTGATAAGGTCCGATTTGAGGGCAGTCCATATCTCGGTGACGGAGATATTCACGCCCGTTTCTTGTACGCACTGACAGACCATGGTATTGATGTCCTTGTCGGTGAGGTTGCGCCAAGTATCGTTGCCTCTAAACTCTAAACTGTAGCCGCTTGCGGCGTCCTCTAAACTCTCCAAATTTCTGATTTGGAGGCAATCCGTCACCATATCATGGCGTAGGCTATCGTACTGCAAATAATTTTGTTCCAGCCACTCACATGCAATTTGCTGGCGTAATTCTTTTTTATCTTGTTTGTTCATAATCTTTTTATATTCAATATGTTATAATCTAAAACTGTGCCAAATCTACAGGCGTTGAAATGTAGCATGACAGGCAATACCTGTGGTGTACAGGTGTTGCTTTCTGCCAAATTGTCACTGGTGCAAGAGGATGGCTTGCGTGACTAATCGAGTGAGATGATGGTATAGCGCTTGCCATTTGCGCACCGCATATTGGGGTGCTTTTTTGCTTTGCCACGGATGGTGTGCATCCGCTAGCCTTCGTGCTACGACACTGAGTTGTTCGGCTCTAGGCGCTGCGTGGTAGAGGGTGACATTACTCAGTATCCAGTTCTCAAAAGCGGTGTATGGTGGGCGTACCCCCTTGTGGATGATCTCTTGCTCAAAGAGCACATGTATGACGATCAGCCAATCGATATCCTCGGTGATGATGAAGTAACGGTTCTCCTTCATGCATAGCCACTGCACATGTGTGAGCAGGTCCTTGAGTTGCTCCTCGCTGATGCGATTTATTTGCAATACTCGCCGTATCATAGCTTACCTCCTTTCGTGGTGATCCACACTTGGGCTTGGTGGCCCAGACTGCGGTCGAGGTGGTAGTGATAGAAACTCAGGCACTCGGATGGGTTGAAACCCTGTAGGGTGCTGAGGTAGGCGCCTACGACGGTGTCGCATTGTTCTACTTGCAGCAGCTGACTACCTAGGTCACGCTGGATGATATGTAGCGCCCGCTTGGCGATAGCTAGGTCATGGCATAGGATGATGAGTAGGATCACCTCGCCTGTCGCTTCGCGCTGTGTAGTGTGGTGTAGTGTGGTATAGGATGGTATAGTGTGGTGTAGTGTGGTGTAGTGTGGTGTAGGGTTGTTTTCCTCGCCTTTACACCTTACACCATACACTTTACACTGCGGCATAGCCGCCTCTAAACTGTAGCTCGCCTTGCGAGTGTTCTCTAAACAGCGCTGCAAGCGCTTGTCTTTCGCTTCTCGCCTTTTGCCTGTAACCTTTAAACTAAAATTTTTCATAATTTGGAATGTTTAGCGAAAATTTTGATACCCTTTCTTGTTTGAACGGACTGAGGTATCATGCTGTCGACCACTCAAACAATTATTATACAGCTAAATTCTCAAAATTACGATGTTCGCCTTTGTCATTTGAGCCCTTCTCAAATCGTGAAAGGCGATGCGAAATTACTGCTATTTTAGTAATTGTGCAAATGAAATACGGTGATTAAATCGCTGATATACAGACTATTTGTTGGTATACAGGTTATATACAACATGTATACACAATCATATACACTTCCATATACACAAGATATACAGAAGTGCATAAAAAAAACACCTTTAGTGGTTGACTAAAGGTGAAGATATTATGGGAATAGAATTTGAAATGCTATTTGCCTTGAGGTCATTTATAAAGGGAGTATAGGAATGTTCGTTGTAAATACCATTTTCGGCCATCATCTTGTAAATGTAGAACCATTGACTGCCACCGTTGAATTCTTCTACCTTCTTGAGTGCTGCATAAATTAGTTTAAGTTTTTTGATTCGTGTATCTGTATTTTCAAATGGTTTTTCTAAGCATTGATTATGAGGTTGTTGAGGACGCGTTCCTAGATAATCATGTGGTTGTAATTCTTCTCCAACCATTTGCTCTATACTATCTTCGTCTTGGTGTGCAACAGCTAACATGGCTTCAAAAAGTGTAGTACCCCCGATAAAGTTAAGAATAGTAACCATATGGTCATAGTACGGATGTTCATTGAGATGCTCTGCATCTACTTTCTTTGCTAGTGACAACATGATTAGCACATCAAATAGGATCATTGTAGCTGTGCGTGTTTTCTGTTGATCGGTACGCTTATTAACTCCATCAAAGGAGTCATATTTGCGTTTCAATTGATTGAAGATTGTCTGAACTTTCTATTTTCGGTTGGGCGCTTTCTTAATTTCATTAACCAGTATCAGTGCTTCGTTCCAAACTTCCTCTGGTGAAAGGTCCTCAAACTGGTCGCCTACCGCTTCGATGGCATTGTAGCAAATAGTATATTCTTGCACTGCATCATACTGTCCACGCAACTCGGACTTTTTTTCTTCAGAGAGTCGTTGATACATAGGAGTTATGCTTTTGTATGAGTTTTGATTTGGTCAATAAAAGATGTAAATGCGTCAAAGTTTTTGTCAAATAACTCTGGATTATTTTTAAGCATCGCACGGAATGTATCGTCTGACATTTGTTTGAATACATATTTATCTTTTACTTTCACGACATGCAATCTAGATCTAATACCTTTCACTTTAATTACAATATCTTCTCCTTCTAGCGCACAAACCTCTACATAGTTGTTTAATTCTTCATTATTTTTGTCAATAAGGAGCGGACTCCCATCGGGAGATGAGAATGTGGTGGTCGCACGGGCTTTCATAGACTTGGCAGCTTGATTGACGTTTCCGATAAGTTCAGTAGACCAAGGGTGATTAGGTGCAGCAAAATGGAATGCAACTTCTTGAATACCACTAGCGTTATGTTTTTTGATTATATCCCAAAATGCATCAGGAGTATATTGGTTTTTTATTTCAATAGTTACATGATGTGGGTGAAAACGATCTCGCAAACTAGTCTCTAAAATGGTCGCAACATTGTCTGGTGAAGGGAAAGCAGCGTTCTTTTCGATGGCAATAAATTCGCGTCCAAATCTATTATCAATTAGTACATGACACCAGGGTGCATCTTGTTCCCTGATTTTTTTGAAATCAATGTGTCGTGTTAGTTTTTTATATGGATTTGATACCATTAGTAGTATTAATCCTGCTTTTTCCCAAACAACTCGGACTCCGTATTTTGTTTTGTATTTGATTTGTTTGTTATCTGGAGTTCTTTGAGTTTCTACTAGAAAGCATTCAAATTCGCGTCCACCATTAAGATGTTCATGAAAGATAGATTGAAGGAAGTCTTGTTTATCTTTGAGCGTGGGTAGTGGTTCGTGCTGATCTTCTTGACCTAGAAACATGCCAATGTTTTCTACATCCCGGAATTTGTAAGTGTAAATTGCGAATATTGCCATTAGAGTTTAGATTTTAAGGTTAATAATTTCTTTCACCCACAAAGGTACTACATTTTTTATATTTACACAAATAATTTGCAAAAATATGTTGATTTTTTGTGATTTTCCTCAAAATCTGCGATAAAAGTACCCTTTTTCACACAAAATATCAAAGATATTTGTGTATGTCGGAAAAAAGTAGTAACTTTGCGCGATTAAGAACGAATATAAGAATGACTGATATTTATTTTTCCATAGTAATTCCATTGTACAACAAACAGAATGCGATTGCAGCGACGCTACAGTCGGTTTTGGCGCAGACATATACCAACTATGAGATAATCGTAGTAGATGATGGGTCTACGGATGACTCTGCTCGCATAGCGGAAGAGTACATCCGTGAGGTTAAAGGCGCGGAAAACTGCGAAGCAGAAACAACTGCCTCTCGCCTTTTGCCTCTCGCCTTTCGCCTTATCAAAAAAAACAATGGCGGTGTATCCTCTGCCCGCAACCGAGGTGTACAAGAGGCAAGATATGATTACATTGCTCTATTGGATGGAGATGACCTATGGGATGAGCATTATCTAGAAGAACAAGTGAAGTTTATCCAAGATTTCCCGAAGGCGAAGATGTGGGGAGTGAGTATTGCATTTATCAAATATAATCGCCGAACCAAATGGGAACAAGGCATGGGAGATGGCTATAGAGGGTATGTGGAAAATTATTTTGGTACTAGCCATAATGATTTGTTTTGCTCTTCATCAGTTGTAATATGCAGAGAAGTATTCAATAATGTAGGCTATTTTGATGAACGAATCGCATCATCTGAAGATTTAGATATGTGGTATCGCATCATTCTGCACTATCCTGTGGCGTTTTATGATAAAGTGTTAGCTTTTTATAATCAAGATGCTGAAAATCGTGTGGCATATGATACGGATACACGTTTCCCATTGACAAAAGATATCAAGTACTATTTTGATAAGCACAATGCAGTATTTGATTGTAATCCAGTATTTTCGCATTTTATGAACAACTACGTAGCTGCAAACTTATTAAAAGATGGGTACTATTTCGGAACGAAACAAGAGCGTATAGATTCGGATGTAATTGTGGCAAAACTAAGATATCAAGATATTCATCCTAAATATAGATGGATTTTCAAAACTCCGCGCTGCATAGGGTGGATAGTGTACCAAATTGTTAGTTTAAAGAAAAAACTTTTAGTGTGATGAAAATTTCAGTAACTGTGGTTACATATAATCAGCAGGAGACCATTGCGCAGACATTGGATAGTATCTTGTGCCAGCAGGGTGATTTCGAGTTGGAAGTTGTTGTGGGTGAGGATTGCAGTACGGATAATACTTTGGCGATCTGTCAGGAGTATGCGGAGCGATATCCTAATGTGAAATTATTGAGTGGACCACATAATCTAGGTATTGTTCCTAATTATTTTCGTACCTTGAAAGAATGTAGTGGGGATTTTCTGAGTTGCATAGCGGGTGATGATTTTTATTGTGATGATCACGCCCTAGAGAAACAAAGTAAATATTTGCTACGACATCCAAAGGTGGGTGTGATGGGTGCGAATGGATATCGGTATTTTGTTCGTAGAGATGAACTTGTCTTGGGTTTAAATAATGCAATAACAGCAGAAGATAGTAAGGCAAAGGAGTTTTATTTTTCTCCTAAATACCAAGGAGGAGTTTATTTTACGCCTGTAGGATTGATGATTCGCCGAGAAATGCTCCAATATGTTGATTTGGATGAAATAATTCGTCTTCAGTTACCAGTAGAAGATTATCCCATGCAAGCAATATGGTCGCAATATACTAAATTTGCATGCTTGCCAGACCCGTTAGTAACGTACCGTGTATATAAAGAATCTGCGACCTTTATTTCGTATGATCATCCCAAATATATGCAATATCATCGAGGATTGATGGAAATACGTCGCTACCTACGAGATAAATTTGCTCTGCAGTTATTCAACTATAGCGAGGAGTATATTCAGGAATATCTATTCTATCGCGAATATTTACTATACCTACATAATGGAGACTTTCGCAACGCGAAGCAGTTAGTGGATAACTGTAATTTGCATACGCAAAAGGTGGATAAAGCACGCAAGATGACGGCGAATAGACTGGTTTTTACGCTATTCCGCTGGTATAAAGTAATGATTTTGAAAAAAGATTTAATGTCAAGAACATAACATAGCTTTAATACAATAATGAAACTAAGCATAATAGTACCCATATACAATGTAGCACCATATCTACGCAAATGCGTGGATAGTTTGCTGACGCAGGATATCTCGGATTATGAGATAATCCTTGTTGACGATGGTAGTACTGACGATTCAGGATTGATAGCGGATGAGATTGTCAAGGAGGCAATGGGCAATGGGCAATGGGCAATAGACAATGAATCCAATCGCCCAATGCTACGTGTGATTCACCAAGCCAATGCGGGACTGAGCGCTGCACGCAATACGGGTATTGCTTCTGCCCAAGGCAAATACATCCTCTTTGTGGATAGTGATGACTACTTGCAGCCGAATGTACTAGGTGCTTTGATGGAACAAGTGGAGCGAGATAATTTGGACGTGTTGCGGTTCGATTATCAGAACGTTAGACAAACAGAAGCAGGAGAATACGAAGTATTTCAGCCAAATAAGTATCCCCATCAAGTGGATACATGCCGCGAAGTGGTAGATGGGGAGACGTATTTGGATGAGCGTATGGGGTATGCTTGTTATGCCTGTCAGTTCGTGATAAATCGCGAACTGACAGGCACGTTTACGCCTGGCATACATTACGAAGATACAGAATGGTTGCCACGTATGATGTTGGCAGCTAAACGAGTGAATAGTACATCGATAGTGGTGTATAATTATCTGGTTCGTCAGGGAAGTATTACGCAGGCAGAAGGCAACAAAGAGAAACTGCGCAAGAATGTGAAAGACTTTTTGTTTGTGATAGAGAGTTTATCTAAACAAATGACAAAGCATCCGAATTGCCAATGGCTGCAAAGGATGATTAGCAGTATGGCAGTAGGAGTGTTGACCCGTGTAGCGATGTCGTTTTATGATGAACGAAAGGAGTATATCCACCGTTTGCAGGAGTTGAATGTGTTTCCCGTGGTGATAGCTGACCAAGGCAAAACGTATGCTCGTCGCGCATGGATTATTAATCTGCTTGGGGTAAGGGTATATTGTTGGCTGATGAAGTGGAGATAGGGTAGAGGTTTAATGTTGAAGGTTAGAGGCAAGGATAATGATACCCAAGATAATACATTATTGCTGGTTCGGTAAGGGGCAAATGCCTGAGTTGGTAGAGCGATGCATTGCATCGTGGCATCAGCATATGCCAGAGTGGGAGTATAAACTATGGTCAGAAGAAAATTATGATGTATCTTCGGCCCCACAATATGTGCAAGAGGCGTATGCCGCGAAGAAATATGCATTTGTGAGCGATTATGTGCGGTTGTGGGCACTAGAGCGAGAGGGGGGATTGTATATGGATGTGGATTTTGAGGTGTATAGGCCTTTTGATGACCTGATGGAGCAATACGATGCTTTTGCTGGGTATGAGGGATCGAAGCGTAACCCAGTGATGATGGGGATAATTGCTGCCAAAGCGCATCACTCATTTGTGCAAGGCATGATGCATACTTATGAGGATAGGAGATTTGTATTGCCAGATGGTTCGCTGGACATGACACCTAATACTGGATATTTCCTTGGGTGGATGCAAGAGCGAGGGTTTGTGGCTGATGGCGTGGAGAAAGACTGGATGGGTGTGCATATATTACCCGTAGAGTGCTTTTGCCCCGTATTAACAACAGGTGAGTATCTTCGCTGCGAGCGGACTTATTGTGAGCATAAGGGATTGCATTCATGGAGTGGCGATGGAGGATGGAAAGCGAAGATAATAGGCTTAGTAAGTCCACAAATGAAGGTGAAATTAATTAAAATGAAACGAAGAATTTTAGGGTAGGTGATATGGCTATTAGGCGATAGGGCAAGAAAAATGAAAGTTGAACAAGAAAATAGATTATATTTACCAGGATTGAATGGTATACGGGCTGTGGCTGCGTTGACGGTACTGTTCGGGCATATGTTTTCGCCGTTTGGTGATTGGGGACTAGAGCCGTTGTCTTTTCGTATTCCTTGGCCAGAGGAGCCCGTGACCACATTCTTTGTGATATCAGGATTCTTGATTACATATCTGCTGATGAACGAAATAAGTAAGACCAATGATGTAAGTATACCTAAATTCTATATGCGTCGTATATTGCGTATATGGCCATTGTATTATGTATATATGATATTGGCAATAGTGGCGGTTGTTTGTCTGAATATTCCTATGGATGAATCTGTTTGGTACTAAACTTTTTTCTCTGG
>JAFVTU010000021.1 GCA_017503075.1 Paludibacteraceae bacterium
TTTAGGCAACATGTATGCTAATGGCCGTGGCGTTGCTAAAGACTACTACGAAGCTCTTAAATGGTATCGTTTATCAGCCGAGCAAGGGAATGCCGGTGGACAATGCGGTTTAGGCTATATGTATGACGGAGGCCGTGGCGTTGCTCAAGACTATTACGAAGCTGTCAAATGGTATCGTTTAGCAGCCGAGCAAGGGAATGCAACTGCACAATTCAATTTAGGCTTAATGTATGAATATGGCCGTGGTGTTCCTCAAGACTATACCCAAGCTATGAGATGGTATAGACAAGCAGCTGATCAAGGGGATAAACGTGCGATAGAAAATTATAATAACCTTAAGTCAAAGGGGTATTAATAGCGCACTATACATATCCGCAATGGTAAACCAAACAGCCACTCCGTCATAAGACGAGGTGGCTTTTTTTTTATTCCACCTCATCACACTACCACATGCAATTATGTGTTGATTGGACGCTTCGCTATTGGACGGCGTCACTAATATGTCAATTTGGCAGAAGGAACTGACATGGGACTCATTGGCACGCGTTTTGATTATCCATTAGCAAAACACATCTACTATAACACTATGGAAATTATTGCCAATGGAATCAAATTTTATCTGATGGGCGGAAAGGCCTATGTGATGAACAACCACTATCACGGCGACGTGATTATCCCCAGTCATATTCCCGACAACAATGGAGGTGTCATACCTGTGGCAGGTATAGATATTCGTGCGTTCTGCAACTGCGCGGATCTCACTTCCGTGGTTCTGCCCGAAGGGTTGCAGTCCATAGCAGCATTTGCCTTTATGGGATGTACTAGTCTGCGTAGCATCGTGATCCCCGACAGCGTGACGCATATCGATGCCTGTGCGTTTGAATACTGCAACCAACTGGAGCGAGTAGTATTACCCAAAGGGCTGACCTACCTGCCCGAACGATGCTTCTGCTGCTGCGAAGCACTGAGTGATATAGTTCTGCCAGACACGTTGGAGCTTGTGGGCGAATATGCCCTACACCTCACGGCATGGATGAAGCAGCAACCAGAGGGGATTGTATATGCGGGTGATATACTATATGGTCATAGGTGGGACACCTATAGTGAGCGTACATTGCAGGTCAAAGACGACACACGCGTGATTGGCGAAGGCGCCATGGAAGGCAACCAGACGCTCACGCATCTGATCCTGCCAAGCAGCGTGAGACAGATTGGGGCTAACGCCTTTAGAGAATGTAAGCACCTGAAGACAGTGGAACTGGCAGAAGGATTAGAAGTCATCGGGGAGAATGCCTTTGAGCATTGCGAAGATCTGGAGGCAGTGTATATACCTGCAAGCGTGAGGTATATCGGTGCGGAAGCGTTTGCGCACTGCAAGCGGTTACGCGAGATAGTAGTGGCCGCAGATAATCCATACTTGGACAGCCGAGGCGACTGCAATGCTGTAATTGATAGCAGGAAAAACAAGTTGATAGTAGGTTGCAGCACGACGGTGATACCCGATGATGTGGAGGTGATAGGCGATTATGCGATGGTAGGCGTATATGCCGCAGAGGAATGGGTGATACCGAGGAACATCAAATGTGTGGGCTACTACGCATTTGCCGAGAACATGTCACTAAGGCGATTGGTAGTGCATGATAGGATGGAGCTGATTAGTGGCTGGGCATTTTTTAGTTGCGAGAATCTCCAAGAGATTGTGCTACCCGATAACTATATCGAATTTGGAGAGCAGGCCTTTGGCGACACCAACCTATCTGATAGTACAACCAGTGGCGCCGTCTGTGTGGGCAATCACTTGCATGCCTATTACGCGCAGGATGAAGGCGAAAAGGTGCAAGAATGCATCATTCCTGAAGGGATAGAGGCGATTGATGACAAGGCATTTGACTTCGAACCCAATGGATTGCGCATCTTCCTACCAAAGAGTCTGAGATATGTATCGAATGCCGCCTTCATACCCAGTGAAGCGGAATACGAGTTGATTGTGCCAGAGGGCGTAGGCGAAGATTATCCTTATTACGATATAGACAACCCTCAGTATGCACCTGACATCTACAGCAAATGGATGGACATATTGGATGATGAAGGTTGAAGGTGGAAAGTGTAAAGGCGAGAGTGGTATGAACAGAATAGAAGTAGAAATAGAGAATATTCGCTACGCATTGGATAGCGAAACGAGCACGGCGACCGTGATTCGCTCGTATGAACACATCTACAAAGGCATCATTATATTGCCTGCCAGCGTTGCCCACGAAGGCAAGGATTATGCTGTAACCTGCATTGGCAAAGATGCGATGAGCTTTGATGATGAATATATGGACTATATCATAGAGCACGATCTGATGGGTCAGGAGATTGAGAGTCCAGAGATGGTGATTATCCCCGCATCCGTGAGAAGGATCGAGGAGAAAGCGTTCTTGCGCTGTATTAACCTGCAAGGTGTCACACTGCTTGGGATGCCTGAGTATGTGGCAGAAGATAGTTTTGATACCTGTATTGATATGCAGACTATCCTAGTGCCACGCGGCATGAAGCAGCAAGCGCAGCAAATGATGCCACATCAGAGCGAGCTGATTACCGAATGCGTGGCAGAGATTAATGGGCTATATTACCACTTACACAGTGACACCATGACCGCCAAAGTGGTGGACAAGTATCCTGTAGCCGCAGCGGGAGATTGGTATAAGTTGCAGAATTACACAGGTCGCATACAGTTGCCTTCGGAGGTGGAGTACGCGGGTAATAGCTATCGCGTGAGGGAGATAGGGCGATGTGCGTTTGCCTACTCTAGTATAGAGCACATTGATATGCCTGATAGCATAGAGGTGGTTGGCGATAGGGCATTTGACTCGTGTGAGAAACTAACGGAGATAATCTTCCCCGACTCAATACAAACCATAGGGGAAGCGGTACTCAATGAGTGTGATAATCTGGTATCGGTAAGGTTGAGCAATAACCTAAAGCGACTGGAGAAATATTCCCTATATGGGTGTATCAATTTGCGGAAGGTGGAGTTGGGTAACGGATTGCAATATATTGGCGAAGAGGTATTCCATAGCTGTGATGAACTGACGGAGATAGAGTTGCCAGCTAGCATTGAGATGATGGCAGAAGAGGCATTTTCGTTTAGTGGACTAGAAGTGATTACCCTACCCGATGGCATACGCGAGGTGGATATGCGGGCATTTGCTGACTGCTTCTGCCTAGAGTGTATCACGCTAGGTAAGGGTGTGGAGCGCATTATCCCTTCGGAGCTGGAGTATAGCGACCATATGGTGCGTCTGCTGATACCACAGGAATGCGTGGAGGACTATTGTCAAAAGGGTTTGGATTCGATGCGTGAGTATGTGGAGATAGAGGCGATATAAAAATACAATCACCGCTATAGAGCAAACTTATAGCGGTGATTGAAGACAATTAGTAGTAGAACTCTCAGCAGATTATTTCAAGAGGTACTTATGACCATCTTGGATCACGATACCGCGGTATGTAATATCCACACGGCGACCTAGTATATCGTACATAGGAGCATAGATATCCAAGGTTGGACGCTCAATAGTGTCAACACTAGTAGGAGTGGATTGCCAAATAGCGTACACCGTACCATCGTATCCTACAGGCAATACGGTGAGAGGAGAACCTAAAGCGTTGGCATTGTCGTACCAACCGAGGAAAGTATCACCGTCCTTCACTGGAGTTGGGATAGTATATGGAGAACCCACAATCTTGCTTGGTAATTGTACCTCCACGAGTTCTATGCTAGAGCTACCACCACCATGAGCCTCTTGGTACTTAGGTCCCCATTTCTCAGGTTTACCAGCTTCGGAGAAGTCAGCAGTAACAGGGTATTCGGTGTGTTGTGTACAGTTGAAGAATGCCCACAAGTTCCAACGCCACAATGCCTCAGAGCCCATCTCTTTGCCTTGTCCGATGACTACAGCATAGATATAGTGGCCTAACCATGCATACTCTGATTCTTGGTCGAGCAAGATTTTTACCTCTGGGTCAAACCCAGTTGGCCAGAAAGAGGTGAGAGACTCCATGCTTTGAGGATAGCGACCTGCCTCTGGGTAATATTCGTTGAAGTAGTTCATGAAGTCTTCCCAAAGTTCTTCGTTGGTAGGCACATCGATGATGGTGACCTCTTGCATGACTTTGCCACCATTGAGCTCCCATGTCACTTTGGCTTCGCGCCATACTGCATATACAACACCTTTGTATCCGACAGGCAATACGGTGAGGGCAGTGCCAGTACCATTAGGGTTCTCATACCAACCTAGGAAGATAAATCCCTCTTTGACAGGAGTTGGGAGGGTGTATGGTGAGCCAGTAATCTCCTTAGGCAAGGTGCCAGCTACAGTACCACCACCGAGTACCCACTTGACATCCACATTGGCTTCTGTCCAGATAGCATAGAGCGTACCCTTCCAGCCAGCAGGGATGGTGGTGTATTTGCTGCCAGTACCATTAGGATTATCATACCAACCTACGAAGTCGTATCCCTCCTTGATAGGTGTAGGCAACGTGTAGGTAGATGTTACAATAGTTGGCAACTCCGCACTAGAGCCAGTAGCGATCTGGTAAGCAGGTCCCCATGCCTCTGGTTTGCCTGCGGTGGTAAAGTCTGTACCCGCTGCACCGTGTTGCCCCTCCGCTGCATTGAAGAAGGCATGTACAGCCCAACGCCATGCACCTTCGTTGGAATTCGCCATATCGGTAGATAGTGCTACACCTTGAGATGAAGCCACAGACAAGATATAATCGCCCAACCACTTGTAGGTAGATGAAGCATCGGTCATAATCTTTTGCATGTACGCATTTGCAAAAGTGGAAACTTTGTCAATCGCTTGCTCTGCGCGGTTGAGACCATAGAAACTATTGTAGTAAGGCATGAATTCTGCCCAGAGTTGCTCATTGGTAGGCACATAACCACCAGGAACGATACCGCCATTGAGTTCCCATCTGATATCAGGTTCTACGCCGCCAATAGGAGGCTCGGTACCTTGACCAGGTTTGAGGAAGATCTCTGGATAGACGGTTCGGTCGGCATAGACAGTGACGGTGCCTTTGTAGTCTTGGTAACCCTTGGCATGTACAGATATGGTGTAGGTACCTGGTTGGAGGTTCTCGAACATAAAGACGCCGTTGTAGTTGTTGTCGGTGGTATAGTAGTCTTGGTTCTTAAGCATGCGATCTACGTAAGGATAGCAGTTGCACTTGATGAGCTGACCTTGTGCATTGCGCAAGAGTACCTTGGCGCCGTTGATAGGTTTAAACTCATCATATCGACCTGGCATAGGAACATAGTATGCGTGTGAGAACATCTCCTCCAAGCTACGCACATAACCTAAGATATAACCAACGCTTTCGCCTGCATAACCATAATAATCCTTAATACCGCGGAAATAGCGTATACCCTCTTGGCGGCACCAGTCAGGGTTGAGCGCACGGTGGCGCGCTGGGCTATAGGTATGGAAGTAACCTTCGGTGAGGTAGCCATGGACACTATGGTTCAAGGCGCCTAGGGTGTAGCCATAGAAATCGGATGAGCCACGGATGTTAGGATTAGAAGGAGAGTAGTAGGTAGTTGGCTCTGGACCATCCTCGTCGTCGAAGATCTCGTAAAGACGCATGATAGAACTGTATGCCATATCCTCGCTCGCCCAGTTGCTAGGTTCGCCGTCGTAGCCCTTGTAGATATAGAGTGGATAGTTGGCAAAACTACCATCCTCGCCAGTAGGACCAGCATTGGAGTGGATAGAGATGAAGTGGCTTGCACCCCAATATTCCGCTTCCCATCCGAGGTCAAGCAATGGTTTGTCGATAGACTCGTCGCCCCATACATATGGATATGGACCATTCTCGGTACGAGACATGAGGGTGGAGAATCCCGCAGCGAGGAGTTTTTCGTTGAGTGCGAAGCCCTTCCAGAGGTTGGTATTGGATTCCCAGAAACCGAGGGTATCCCCCACGGCATACATTATGGTAGCCATATTGCGGCTCTCGGATCCCCAGTCGCCGTGACCAGGGTTGATATATACGCGTTGCGCTTGAGCAAAGAATATCATACCCAAAGCACAGATTGCTAGTAAAATGCGTTTCATAGTAGTGTATTATTTTACGGTCATCAAGAATAGTTCACCCTTGGTATTGGTGTATGCAATTTTTCCTTTTGCTACGTGTGGGAAGATAGCCATTTGGTCTTTAGTAACAAGCACTTGGTTCTTGCCATCCAAGGTGTAGGCCACGATACCCGAAGCGGTCACTTGCTCGCCATTGTCGTCGTAGTCCATCGCAACAATGGTGTTGTTGTCGTACCATTGTGGTGCATGGCAGCGAGATGCCACAAAGCGAACATTATTGCCATCGATATCGCAGATATAGCATCCCCTGCCTGATACGCGGTAGATGATGTGCTGGTTATCTGGCGAAATTTTTGCATCGATATAACGCTCGTTGGCGCCGTTAGGAGTGAGCACGATATGTTTGCCATTGCGCACCAATACAATATGGAGATCGGTATTGATGGTTACATCGAGTTGAGCCGACTTATTAATCAATTCGGTCATGCCCGTTTGTGCTTTGGCTTGCATGGTGCGTTGGTTAGAGGTCATGCTGTGCTGGTAGATGTTGCTACGGGTGATTTTGTCCTTACCCATAGTTTTCTCGCGATAGACAATATCCTTGCCGTCTCGGCTGATTTTCACAGCCCAACCAGCACCTACGCCTTCGCTGATTACTTTGCGAGCTTGTGTCGCTAAATCATAGCGAATCAGCCCCTTGTCATAACTGTCAGTCAGCAGGATATAATCGCCTACAGGGCTGAATCCTGCCACTTTCCACATCTTACCTGCCTCGGTAGGTAGTTGTTGCGTAGATACTACTTCGAGTATCTGTGCACTAGCTAGCATAGATAATGCACATGCTGCTAAGAATAAGAATGTTTTTTTCATTGTGTTATTGATTTTTGATTTGTTTGTTCTGTATTCAGTGTAGAGTGTAGGGTGTAAAGTGTAAAGTGTAAAGGCTGGGATAACTATAACCTATACCCTATATATTATCGCACGCGTGCGCCCATAAGGTTGTATTTCACGCCATCGCGGATGATGAGGATAACACCGTTCTCAAGCACTTTGGTTACGGTAGGTTGATAGTCGTCAATATGGATATAGTCGTCGCTGGATGGTGCACCCTTCACGATGGCTATCTCTGCACGCTTAGGCATGTTTTGTGGGTTGTCTATCACGAAGTATCCACGGTTGCCCTGCATAGTTCCGCCCGTGCTGCTAGCCAGTCGGTTGTTCGCCACGAGCATGAGCATGTTTGGGTCCGGCAATTCGGTAGGATTCATTACACCTTGGAAGGTGATGTCGCCCTTCGTTACTGCTTGAGCCTCTACACTATTGCCCATCACAACATTGTAGAATAGCATAGGGTCTTTGATGGTCTGCTGAGGTTTGATCAGGTATGGTACACCTGCTTGCATGGATGTTACTTGTGAGAACTTAAGTTTGAGGATATCCTCGCCACCTACAGTCTGGATCTCTGTTCCCACAAATTCTACCACTGTAGCATTTTTATATGGGTGATCCTCAGATAAATTGTTGAGATCTATACCAAATGGCAGGCAGATGGTGTTGTACATACCTGATTGCAACTTGCGGTAGAGTTTTACGGTTTGGTATGTCATGTCAGCTTTTGCCACGGATGCACATTGCTCATCCTCTACAAGACTAGGCACAAATTGACTCTCGCGTGCTGGTACATCTACCTTGTTCACTGCCTTTGGCAAGGTGAAGATAGCTACCTGGTGTTTGTCAGAAGCATCGTTGTAGGTCTCTCCAAGAGTAGCCACTAGGTTGCCTGCATAGTCGAAGTTGAGGGTGGTGATGGTAGGACGATCATAACTATCATTCGAAGTGAAATCAAATATCTGATGAATTTGTTTGTTTGTTAGGTTAGGCACATCACCTGTCCACTCTATATCAAACTGCAGGAGATCTCCATATCTATCCACCATTACTAGGATAGTCTCATCTTGGTTAACAGCCAAAGCTGCGCCCCATGAACCAGAAATAAAGTCAGGATCTTCAAAATAGGTTACAGTACCATCTTTAGAATAGAAACTGAGTGATGGGTCTAATGAGACATTCTCAATACGCAAGTTGCACACCCATGTGCCATGGCTAGTTCCTACAATAGCATAGTCTGTCAGGCTTCCTTGATAATTATTAGCAAATGCTTTGTACGCTAACGCTGTATTATTATATGTATGGTTCAATTCGCCATTCTTCATAAGATTGTACTCAAAGAAACCAAGTGCTTTTCCCGCATCATTCGCAGCATCAGGGTGCGTGTTGTGGATTAGATATAGTTTAGCCTCTCCGGTTTCAGTCCAGTAGATATGTGCACCTGTTGAACCGCTACCTACAACTTGACCATTATTCCACCACTCGCCATATGCGTAGGTGCAACCGTCGAAGAAGTTGTTGATTTGTTTGGTATGTGGATCCATAACGAACACACCGCCGTAGGATGGTCCGTTGTCGGTGAGATATACTTTGCCGTCTGGTGCTACCGTAGGACGGAAGATGACCTCAAAGCCGCCATCGCCTTGTGCAGGAGCATGATGTGGTTGTCCATCTCCACGAGGAGGTTCTTGCTTACCGCCTTGAGGTTGTCCGCCATTAGGTTGTCCACCTTGAGGTTGACCACCGCCACCTTGAGGAGGTTGCTGACCGTCATTGGGTTTAGGCCCTACTGGACGAGGACGATGAGGGCGATGGCCCTGTTGCGCATCTTTTTCGCCATCGCGTGCATAGGCTAGTTCGGGCACTAGTCGCCAAATCTCACCATCAGTAGTGGTGTTATAGCCGTGTGTTTTCTGATTTGCCACCCAGATGCTGCCAAAGAAATCCGATTCTGGATTATTGTCGATGGTAGCGTATGCGGTGTTGAAAGTACTAGAGCGGAAAATCTCGGCAAACAAAGTGCTTGGGCGTGTCTCCAATTCTACATCCCAGTAGATGTCTTTTCCTAACTCGAGTCCCAGTGCATGGAGACTCTCTGCTTGTATAAAAATAGTGTTTTTGCCTTGACGCAAGTTGCTGAGCAAATATTCAGCAGTGGCTTGTCCCTCTGCGTTGTAGAAGATCAGTTTGCCAGAAGCAGGTTGGGTGTTGGCATAGAAAGAGAAGTCAAATGCCATTGCTCCGGGTTTGTACTTGCAATTGAGGTCGTATGCCACGATACAAGGCACTGGACCTACCCAGATAGCATATACCGTACCCTCATAGCTTTCAGGCAACTCGGTGATAGGATCACCCATACCATGAGGATTGTCGTACCAACCTTGGAAAGTAGCACCCTCTTTTTCTGGAGTTGGGATGGTGTAGTCGCTGGTTATTTGGTTAGGTAGGGTCACCTTTTGACGAATCTCTTCGGTTGCACTATTTTTCCAATTATCGTACTTACCTGATTCAGTGAAATCAACAGTGACATTCGCAGAGCAATGATGACAATAAAAATTGTAAGTTGTGCTATTAAGGAAAGCATTTAGCATATTTCCCCACCATATATATTCGTTTCCAGATCCTGGGTTTACATGAGGATTAGCCTTATTCCAAAGATAATCTCCGAGCCATTTGTATTCGTCAGTCGTCAACAAAGTGTGGAAGTTAACTTTTTGGATGTCATCATAAATATAATCATCAATAACATTCCATGCGTCTGCTACTGATACTAGTTCGGCTCTGCCTAATTTAGTCCTTTGGAAATCTTCCCAGAGCAATTTATTTTCGGAGACATGTCCGCCATTGAGTTCCCATTTGACAGAAGTAGTTCGCCAAATTGCATAGACAGTGCCTTTGTAGCCAACAGGCAAAGTGGTGAGGGCTGTGCCTTGTCCCTCTGCGTTGTTATACCAACCTTGGAAGGCATAGCCTGCTTTGTAAGGAATAGGTAATCTATATTCTTCTGTGATGGTTGATGGCAAAGTACCATCTACTGTTCCACCATTGAGCACCCATTTGACATCCATATTGATTTGAGGTTCGGTGCCTTGACCTTTCTCTAGGAATATCTCTGGATAAACGGTTTTGTTAGCTGTGACTGTAACCGCAATCTCCTTATCTTGATATCCAGCAGCGTGTACTGTGAGCGTATATTCACCTGATTGGAGATTTTCAAAGACAAAGATACCGTTGTAGTTGTGGTCAGTGGTATAGTAGTATTGGTCAGTAATGTGGCGAGCCACATGGCGGTAACATTCGGTACGGATGATATTGCCTAATGCATCGCGGAGCACCACCTTCGCACCATTGATAGGTAGGAATTCATCGTATGAGGTGGTCATGCTATTGAAAAGATGATGAGACATCTCCGTCAAACTACGCACGCAGCCCATGATGTATCCGACATTTTCGCCTGCTTTGCGGTAGTAGTCCTGTATGCCTCGGAAATAGCGGATACCCTCTTGGCGGCACCATTCGGGGTTCAATGCACGGTGGCGCGCTGGTTGGTAGGTATGGAAATAACCCTCTACCAAATATCCAGGGCAACTATGTTCTAGCACCTGTAATCCGTTACCACCATAGAAGCTTTCATCTCCTCGCAGATTGGGTTCTTCTAGCGAATAGTAACTATTAGGTTCAAATCCGTGAGTTATAGTCTGCCAGTTCTTATCGTTACCAAACGCCTCAAAATGTCTTGGCCACGCAGTCTGTGCCATACTGTATGAATTAGAAATATTATTTGCTCCACCATCTGTGCCTGCGTAAAGGAACAGTGGGTAGTTGACATTGTCGCCATCCACGTTTGCATTGGAGTGGATAGAGATAAAGTAGTCGGCTTCAAAGATGTTAACCTCTGCACAAATATCCAACAGTGGTTTATCAATTGACTCATCGCCATAAACATATGGATATGGACCGTTCTCGGCACGGGACATCATCACATCATAGCCGGCTGCTATTAGCTTCTCTTGGAGAGCAAAAGCTTTCCAGAGGTTGGTGTTAGACTCAAAGAAACCGAGGGTGTCATATGCAGCATAGTTAACAGTCGCCATCGGACGGCTATTAGGTCCCCAGTCGCCGTGACCAGGGTTGATGTACACTCGCTGGGCATTGCTCAACAAACTGATACTGCACACAAAAACAAACAAAACAAACCGTCGTATGTCTTGTTTAAATCTCAATCTATTTTTAATATTCATATCTCTGACATGTATTATAAAATCGTCCTATTTTTTGATACATAGCCAATTTATTAAGATTATCACTCGATACAATCTTAATTGTATTCCTAGATTAAACTTATTTTAGAAATAGATTGCAAAAATAGGACTTTTTTTTGAATTATACAAATTTTATTCAGAAAATATACTTTTTTTCGTGAATAATTAGCAATTTTACAAAGAATGCGGATTTTTTATCAAAAAAAAGTGATTTTTACCTTGCGCTAATATTTAGAGGTAAAAGGCAGGGGATGTATCCAATGTCAGCAGGTGGCAATAGCAATAAAATCGCACTTAATCGTGAACTTTTGCACGCTTTACTTGCGTATGTGCAATATTTGTTGTACCTTTGCAGCGAAATTGGCTTTTAGGGCATTTGTGCGCCCTGAGCCGTAAACATTTGTAGGTTTATTAAAGAATGGTGTAGCAGTAGAGTAGTCGTGGAGTAACGGTAGAGTAGTGGTTGTGTTTTAGAAGCAAAACAATCCTACTCAAATCTACTCAATTCTACTCAAATCTACACCATATTGAACAAAAATTTATCATGATTAAAATCACTTTTCCGGACGGAGGCGTCCGCGAGTACGAGAGCGGAATCACCGCTTACGAAGTAGCTGCAAGCATCAGCAGCCGTTTGGCACAAGACATCCTTGTGGCTAGTGTAAAGGCTCCTAATCAAGAGGAGTGGCAAATAGTAGAACTCAATGCACCAATCACCGAAGATTGCGAAATCAAACTCCACAAGTGGGAGGACAAAGAGGCGAAGCATGCCTTTTGGCACACCTCAAGTCACTTGATGGCAGAGGCATTGCAGGAGTTGTATCCTGGCATCCAATTCGGTATTGGTCCTGCTATCGAGAATGGTTTCTACTACGATGTGTACCCAGCTGAAGGACAAACCATCAAGGATAGCGACTTTGCTATGATCGAGCAAAAAATGGCAGAGCTTCGCGCTAAGAAAGAGCCACTAGTAAAGAAGTCAATTGCTAAGGCAGATGCGTTGGCAGAGTTTGGTGCAAAAGGACAAACATATAAATGCGAGCTTATCAGCGAACTCGAAGACGGACATATATCTACCTATACACAAGGTGCGTTTACCGACCTTTGTAAAGGTCCTCACCTCGTTTCTACCGAGGCCATCAAAGCTATCAAAGTGCTCAGTTGTGCAGCGGCATACTGGCGTGGCGACGATTCTCGCCCAATGATGACCCGTATCTACGGTATCACTTTCCCAAAGAAAGCGATGTTGGACGAGTACTTGACCCTACTCGAAGAGGCTAAGAAACGCGACCACCGCAAGATTGGTAAAGAGTTGGAGCTCTTTATGTTCTCCGACATGGTGGGTAAAGGTCTGCCTATCTGGCTACCAAAGGGTACTGCGCTGCGTCTGCGCCTCGAGGACTTCCTCAAGAAGATTCAAAAACGCTATGGCTATCAACAAGTAATCACCCCACATATCGGTAACAAGAACTTGTACATCACTTCTGGTCACTGGGATCACTATGGTAAGGACTCCTTCCAACCAATCACCACTCCAGAAGAAGGCGAGGTATATTTGCTCAAACCAATGAACTGCCCTCACCACTGTACAATCTTTAAGAACACCCCTCACTCATACAAAGACCTGCCACTGCGTATTGCTGAGTTCGGTACGGTGTATCGCTACGAGCAATCGGGTGAGTTGCACGGTCTCACGCGTGTGCGCTCCTTTACTCAAGACGATGCGCATATCTTCTGCCGTCCTGACCAAGTGAAGAGTGAGTTTATCCGCGTGATGGAGATCATCGAGATTATCTTCAAGTCACTCGCATTCGAGAACTTCGAGGCACAAATTTCTCTACGTGACCCTAATAACACTACCAAGTACGTGGGTTCAGACGAGGTTTGGGAGAAAGCAGAGCAAGCTATCATCGAAGCATGCCAAGAGAAGGGATTACCTGCTCGCGTAGAGACTGGCGAGGCAGCGTTCTATGGTCCAAAACTCGACTTCATGGTAAAAGATGCGTTGGGTCGTCGTTGGCAATTGGGTACTATCCAAGTGGATTACAACTTGCCAGAGCGTTTTGAGTTGGAGTATGTAGGCGAGGATAACCAAAAGCACCGCCCTGTGATGATTCACCGTGCGCCATTCGGCAGTATGGAGCGTTTCGTGGCTGTGCTCATCGAGCATACCGCAGGTAAGTTCCCATTGTGGTTGACTCCTGACCAAGCAGTGGTATTGCCAATCTCAGAGAAGAGCAACGAGTATGCCCACAAGGTAAAAGAGATGCTCGAGGCACAAGACGTGCGCGCTATCGTGGACGACCGCAACGAGAAACTCGGCCGTAAGATTCGCGACAACGAACTCAAGCGTATCCCATACATGCTCATCGTAGGTGAGAAAGAGGCGGAGCAAGGCCTTGTATCTGTTCGCCAACAAGGCGCAGAGGAGAAAGGTCAGATGACTATCCAAGAGTTTGCTGACATGATCACTGCTACCGTGAAAGAGCAGATGAATGCTTATTAAACGCCAAGGCGTTTCGGACGGCACAGAGTGCCTATGGGACGCCTCTTTGAGGCTAATGGACGGCTTCGCCTATAGGTTATTGGCGAGAGGTTAGAAATTATAGGCGGGAACACACCCGCCTATAACTAAAAATTTATATAGCACTATGAAACGACTATTCTTTACTTTGATACTAGCAAGTATGCTATGTTCATTGTATGCAGTATCCCCTTCGGGTACGCTGCCAGTCTTGTACATCCAAACGGAGAACAATGCCCCTATTACAAGCAAAGAAGACTACATCAATGCCACATACTACCTCGATAACAAGGGACTAAGTGACTATCAGAGTATTGGCTCAAAAGCGCAACCTCTGAACATGGAAATCAGAGGGCGTGGCAACTACACTTGGAGGGATTTTGATAAAAAGCCCTATCGTATCAAACTTGCTGACAAACAGCCACTTCTAGGTATGACAAAAAGTAAGCATTTCGCTTTGCTAGCACATGCCGATGACAGCAAAGGGTTTATGCGCAATACCATTGGTTTTCAACTAAGTAAGTTGATTGGTATGACTTGGACACCTACTGCTAAACCTCTCGAAGTAGTACTCAATGGTGATTATATAGGTCTGTATTTCTTGACCGAAACCATTCGTGTAGATAAAGATCGCGTGAATATCGTGGAGCAAGAGGACGAGGCTACTGACCCCATGGCTATCACGGGTGGATGGCTCGTGGAGATTGACAACTATCGCGAGGATCCACAGGTTATCATCACCGAAGGTGATCGTTATAATACCGAAACTGCGTTTACCTATAAGACGCCAGAGGTACTTTCTTCGGCGCAAGAGCAATTCCTCAAGGAGGAAATGGAGCGTATCAATACACTGGTCTATGGCGATAAGAACTCCGAGGAATTGTGGAAACACCTCGATATGGACGCATTGGCTCGATTCTATATTGTACAAGAGATGACCGACAACTACGAGTCTTTCCACGGCAGTTGCTACCTCTATCGCGAGATGGGAGAAGGCGAGAAATGGCATTTTGGGCCAGTATGGGATTTTGGTAGTGCATTCAACCGTAGCAAATCGCAATACATATTCGAAGGTGATGTATGGCATAACCACTGGATACCTGAGATTTGCAAATTCCCCGCGTTTATAAAACATGTGAAACAGGTATGGAATACCTTTGTGGCAGCAAATTACAACGACATCTATACCTATATCTATCAGCAGCGAGATTTGATTGCATCCGCAGCAGCCTCAGACGCCAAACGCTGGCCACAATATGGCAACGCCGATTTAAGCAGCCGGGTACAGAAAGTGAGCAATCGACTACACGCGAATGCAGAATGGCTAAATGAGCAATGGGGCAATACGGATCTGCCTGATATACCCGGCGATAATCCTATCTATAATCCTAGTGAAGATATAGTCACATCCATGTATGTATGGCAAAATGGCCAAAAAGTGGAATACAATATTGCCGAAGTAGATAGTATTACCTTTGCAGAAAAAGAAAATGGCATTATCGTCAAAGCCAAAGTACCTGAGACATGGAAGGGTACTATCTATGTATGGATTTGGGGCGATGGTATCAGCGATGATGAGCATGTTGCCATGAAGCAAGACGACTGGTATGTCTTTGTACACGATGGCGAGGAACTGAACATCATCTTCAAAAATGGTGAGGGCTGGACAGGTCACCCTAATCAATCTGAAGACATCTATACGACTCACAGTACTTGCTACATTCTCACGCAAGAGGGCGAAGAAAAAGCCGCAGCCACCGAAGTGGATTGCGGCCATTGATTGCGATATATAATCACAGGAAAATTACTGTTGCTGTCCTAGTACATTGTACACTTGTCCGTTGTGGCGGATATGGAGTTGTCCGTTGTGAATAGACTTGATTGCGCCTTGCGAAGGAGAAGTGATATCCGATACGCCAGTGGATGGTTCGATAACGGTCACTGCGCATGTAGCAGAAAAATCACCCAAAGTAGCAGTAATCGTATAGGAGCCAACCTTCGTGGTAGTAAATGATGCATTTAGTCCGTCATGATTGAGTCTAGAAACGCGACTAGTAGGCGTGTAGCGCCATGTGACATCCTGATCTGTAGCATTGGTTGGCGTGATGATAGCCTGTAGCTTGACCGTATCACCAGCTGGCATCTCAATTTCTGAGATATTGAGCGAGAAGTCCTTCACACGAATCTTGTGTGGCGCGGCACTGATTTCCCACCCTGCTATACCGTGACCTAAGCAATACTCGTATAGGTTGACCGTAACGGAATCCACTTGTTCCCAATGAAAGAATGCACCTACTGAAGCATTGGCATAGTAGCCACCATTGCCTAATTGAGGTTGGGTGTACATAGGAGTGAGTTCGGCAGAAGTCATATCACGCAGTGTCCAACCGCCCTTGTAGTGACTGCCAGACATGTAAACAAACATCTCATGTCCACCTAGGTGGAAGAGTGCGCCACCTACCGTATTATTACGTGCGGGCGCGGTAGTACCATTAGGCGATGTCAGATAGGAGCCCTTATCACCATCCTTATAGAGGTGATAACCATTGGCACGCACTTGGTAAATGAAATGATTAGGGGTGTTGTCAATTGGAATCACGTATCCTGCTGTAGAACCTTCGATACTTACAGGGTAAGAAGTGGTGGATACATATTGACCATTAGCAATCTTCACGACCTCAACAAACTTCTGCTTATTTGGGAAGAAATATACATACCCTCCAGCCGCAGAGAAGATATCACCACTAGCGGTAGGGAAGTTGGTTTGACCATTGTTGTTTAGTTTGATTTCAATTGAATATTCCGTTGTGTCATTGGGTTTATAGACGATTAATTTTGTCGGAACATCAGCATCAGGGGATGCATGCAAGATCAAGTTGGCAGCATCGTCTCGGCAAATACCATGACGAAGATCAGGATGCTCTATGCCAGGTTCAAAGACATTACCCGCTGTATCTACTGCCACCACTTTTCTTTTGCTATAATCAGAGACATAGAATACACCATCTACAAAGGCAGCCTCTTGCGCATTCACATAGTCGCCCTCTAGTGTGGTAGGGAAACCCTCAGGTAGTGTTTCTGCAGCTTCGGAAAAATTGAATAGTTCGGTGATATATAGCGTATCAATAGGTTGAGTAGGTGCTAGTGCCTCCCAATCAATTTCCTCTAGTTCGGGCATTTCAGATGGCAGAAGATAGTCACAAGTCATGGTGGTACAACCAAGTTCGCCATGTTGTTGGTACGAAGCTAGACTATTAACTGTCCAACATGCTACTTCCATTCCTGCGTCATGGCATTTGCGCGCCATGTATTTGCTGAGTCCGCCTGTTTGTACACTAGGATTGATACCCCATTTCTTGCACCATTCGTAGCGTACTTCAGTAACTTCGTAGCAAAGGAATTGGCATTTGAGTGCAGGATAGTTGGTGCGTACATACTCCAACGATTTTTGCATAGAAGTCAAGATGTATGCTTCTTCTACAAGTCCGTGTTTCTCAATGAGTTTGTAGAGTCCAGGGAAGCGGCTCATATCGTTGCTATTGATACCTACTGCCCATTTGAGCTCGATGATAGGGAAAACATTATTCTCCTTGCAGATCTCGAGATAGCGATCTACGGAACACAATTTACCTGTATAGGTATTCCCACTGCGTGTTTGTGTAAGAGTTAAGTCTTTAATATCTTCCCATTTGCTATTAGGAATAGAAACGTCATGCCCCACACGGTTCAAATCATCATCATGCCAACAGATATATTCTCCATCTTTGGTTGTTTTGACATCAATCTCTAGTCCAGTATAACCATAATGGTTAATTCCATTCATAAATGCATCTTCGGTGTTCTCCACTCCACGATAACTGCCGCGGTGACCAGCGAAAAGAGGTTTCCAAGCGTAGGCTTGGGTCAGTGTGCATACGAGGCACAAAAGAAGTAGTGTTTTTTTCATGGTTGTAAATATTTAGTATTGATTATCGTCTAAACTCCGCCAATACAATGGCTGTGGCAATGCTGACATTGAGGCTCTCGGAGGTAGGTTCGTTGGGTGGGTAAGATGGAATAAATAGCGGATGGGTGATCAGTTGCCGCACCTGAGGCGAGATGCCATTGCCTTCGTTACCCATGATAATTACCCCCTGCTGCCGATTAGGGATAGCATTATTATCGTACATATTCTTACCTTCGAGCAATGTGCCATAGAGCGGCATGCCCTGTTGGTGGAGCTGTGCAAGCGTTTGAGGCAAATCCACATAATGCAGTCGTACGCGCGCCAGCGCGCCCATGGTGGCTTGAACTACCTTGGGGTTGAAACAATCCGCCGTATCACGGGAACAGAGTATGTCGTGAATACCGAACCAGTCACATGTGCGGATGATGGTACCTAAGTTACCTGGATCCTGGACGCCATCTAGAGCAAGGATGAGGCTGGATAGTGGATATTGGTTATTGGGTATTGGTTTGCGGAAGACAGCGATGACGCCTTGGGGATTGCGCAGCGATGACATCTGCTCAATCTCCACAGCAGAAGCATTATCGGGAGTGGCGAGTAGCAGCAACTCGAATGCTCCGCGAAGGTCGTTGACACATTTTTCGCCCTCAGCCACAAATACTCCCTCCGCATCGCGGAACTTCTTTTGTTGCAGACTGCGCACCCATTTTACTTGTGCTTTGCTAAGATGCTCACTCATAACCATAGATTTTGCTGCGCAAAGGTATAAAAAAAAAACTATAACTGCAAGAAAAATGCACTAAAAAACACATTTTTTTGCATTTTTCTTGTGTATGTGCATTTTTTGTTGTACCTTTGCAGGCGATTTAGGGTAAGTCCTACACGACCAGCTCCCTCTGAACTCCCCCAGGTCTTGATCGAAGCAAGGGTAAGAGGTTGTAGCGGTGCGATGTAGTCAGCTTACCCTTTTTTTGTCGCATGGTGACAAAGGAGGATAGAGTTTTAAAAGTTTTAAGGGTTTTAAGAGTTTTAAAGGATATTAAGAAATGCTGGAGCAGTTTATTAAAAATAGAATCATTGCGCAATTGCCATTTGAAGCAAACAAAGGGCAACTGGAGTTATTGGATAAACTGAGCCAGTTTATTGTATCCCCCACCCCACGCAAAGCATTTATTTTGCGCGGCTATGCGGGAACTGGTAAGACTAGCATCATGGCTGCATTGGTACATGCAATGCGAGAGCTTAAACAGCAAATCGTGTTGCTGGCTCCCACTGGTAGGGCTGCAAAGGTGCTATCTAAATACGCACAGACGCCCGCCTACACAATACACAAATATATTTACAGGGTGCGTTCGAAGAGCGCGCCTAGTTTAGAGGACGCTACGCTACAGTCTAAAGGCGAAAGACAGGCGTTTAGTCTGAGAGATAATCTGCACAAGAACACGCTATTTATTGTGGACGAGGCGTCCATGATCAGCGGGCTGAGAGACAATCCTATATTTGGTTCTGGCATGCTGCTAGAGGACCTAGTGCGCTATGTGTACGGTGGTGAAGGTTGCAGCATGCTAGTATTGGGTGATGACGCGCAGTTGCCACCAGTGGGTTCGAATCAATCCCCTGCATTGAATAGCGAATATATGACTGGATATCAATTACATGTACAATCACATGTATTGACCGAAGTAGCCCGTCAAGCGAGCGATAGTGGCATCTTAGAGAACGCCACACGGCTACGCCCATTGGCATTGGGGTGCGCGAGCGCACCCAGTTTAGAGGACGGCATCAAGCGCCTACAGAACGCTACGCTACAGTTTAGAGGCAAGGAGGATTTCTGGGACATGCTGGAGTTCGGAGAGGATGTGCAAACGGTATCGGGCGCGGACCTACTAGAAGTTTTGGAACAGTCGTACAACGAAGTGGGAGAAGAAGAGACAATACTGCTAACCCGCACCAACAAACGAACGAATATCTACAACCAAGGCATACGCGCTCGCATCTTATGGAGAGAAGATGAAATAAGTAGCGGCGACAGGTTGATGGTGTGTAAGAACAATTATTTCTGGACCGAGAAATACGAGGATTTGCCTTTTTTGGCCAATGGAGACATGCTGGAGGTAGTTAGATTGCGCAATGAGCGGGAGATGTACGGCTATCACTTTGTAGATGCCCAATTGAGATCGTTGGACTATGATTGGGAAATTGATGTTGTGCTATGGATAGATACCATGCACAGCGACAATCCAGAAGCCAATCAAAAGATGCAAAAAGACTTATTTTACAAGATTGCAGAAGACTACCTAGAACTGCAAAACAGCCGAAAGAAATTAATCGAAACTATCTATCAATCACCCTATTACAATGCCTTGCAGGTACGTATGGCGTATGCCATTACAGGGCATAAGTCACAAGGTGGACAATGGCAGCGCGTGTTCATTGATCCAAATATAGGAGGCGAGAGGCGAGAGGTTAAAGGCAACGAGGCGAGAGACTTCTACAGATGGTTATACACCGCCATTACTCGTGCTACAAAGAAAGTTTATTTCATAAAAAACAAATAAACACTTGCATATGTCAAAAAAATGTTGTACCTTTGCAGGCAAATGTATATCACTCTATCACGGCTGATATATGTTCGCTTTGAAAAACTTACAAATATTAATAAAATAATAAAAACATGAAACACTTTTTTTCCTCTTTCCTATTCGTAGTGCTCATATGTACAGCACTGATATGGCATGGATGCGAAGCAGATGTGGATGTGAACAATATTGACACCTCTGTGAAAGTAGATGCCACCGTAGCGTTACCAATTGGTTCGGTAAATGCCACTATTGGAGATTTTGTGGGCAATGGTACGTGGGGGATATTTGTAGATTCGCTTGACAACAAAGGTGTATTGACCTTTAAAGACACGTTCAGTATTGAGCGTAAGTTCCACAAGTTGGATTTGAGTAAATATCTCAGCAAAACACAACTTACGATGGATGTGTACAACAACCTGAAAGACAACCATGTCTTAGTGGACGGAAAAATTACAGGTACAGGTATCACCGTGCCATTGGAATTTCCTTTGACATTGAAGTTGGATGGAATAAACAATGACGAGAGTTATCAGCGTCTAGACAGTGCATTGATTAAGCAAGCTAGTTTTGTGAGCAACATTAAGCAATTGGGCGGCTTGCCATTGAAGTGGGAATGGATTGAGAAAGTGACTATTACCTTGGGCGAAGCCTTCCATAAGGAGGGTGGCAATGTGATAACCGTATATACGAAGGGTGACCCAGGTGGATATGGTCAAGACATTGAGATTAATGTAGAAGATTTCTCTATGAACTTGATGAAAAATTCGAACTTAGATCCTACTAAAGATGCAGACAAATATGTCCAAAACAATGTGAATGATTCTTGTGATTTTAATGTCACGATATATGTCAACATCCCTACTTCAGCGGGTGTGATTGAGGTGCCTTCATCCTCGGCTTTCCAATATTATCTCGGCGTAAAATTCATTGATTATCATGCCATTTGGGGAATGTTTAAGCCTAGCAGCGACATGTCCGACGAGGCAGAGATCTCGCTAGCGAAGGAATGGGATTCTTGGAAATTGTTTAAGGCCGCAAAATTGCCATTTGCCGACCCTAAAGTGGATATGAAAGTGACCACCCACATTGCAGGCGCATTGGTGATGAACGGTGACTATCTCTATGTAAAGGATAGCAACGGAGAGCAAGTGAATGCCACTTTTGAAGGAAGAACATATCTAGAAAAACACTTCGTAGAGGGTGAGTATTTGAGTTTGGACAGCGAGATTGGAGATTCGGCTACAATGCATGTATTGTTTGACAAAGACCCTGCTCGCGGTCGCATTGACCGATTATTCACACTTCAACCAGATTACTTGGGATATAAGTTCTCGATAGAGTTTGACCGTCATAAAAGTCCTCAAATTCGTATTACGAGCAACACCAACATTCGTATAGATGCAGAATGCGAATTGCCATTTATGTTCAATGAAGGCGTAAGATTGGGCTATTCAGACACCATTACCAACATTGACCTGAGTATGGTGACATTGGATTCCTTGTTAGCATCTGTGCCAGATGTGATAGATACCATCCAAGAGGCGAAACTGACAGTGGCCTTGCAGATTGAGAATACAATACCACTGCAGATCAAGGGTTCGTTTGTGTGCCTAGATGAGAACAACAACGTGCTACTTGACCCAGATACTCAGGAGCCATTCTTGATTGCGGGTATTGACACATTACTCATTCCTACGCCAGATTACACCTTCAATCCATCAACAGCTAGTTGGGATATCAAGGGTGGTAAGATGATTAAGACACTTGAAGTAGATAAAGATGACCTCAATACATTGGCCAAGATTAAGAACATAGTATTCGATGCATCGTTGGATGATGAGTCATTGGATTATGTATATGATAAGGGATACTTCAATGTCAAGTTGACTGAATACGAAGGTTTGACCATCAAGCTTGGCGTAGGCGCTGATGTAGAAGCAATATTGGGACTTGATTCATTATTTAATCAGCAATAATTAGGAGGACACAGATATGAAAAAAACATTACGCACATTATTAACAGGTATTCTCCTTGCGGCAACATCGATGGCTAGTGCTCAGCAAGTGAACACATTGTATTTCTTAGAAAATGCGCCCATGCGACATACCATCAACCCTGCATTTCAGCCGACCAGTAACTTCTATCTCACTCTCCCTGTGATAGGTTATACTAGTTTCTGGGCAGGCACCAATACATGGACAATGTCCGACTTCATCTTTAAGGGAGTGAATGGCAACACGATTACTCCGTTTCACCCAGATGCTCCCACTGATTGGTTAGAGAATAAGCCAGAGATGTTCTCTGTGGATGCTGATTTCGACCTGAACATATTGAGTTTTGGTTTCCGCATCAAAGAAAATGGGTACTTCCATGTAAATATCTCAGAGCATCTATATATGGATGCGGGCATGTCGAGTGCAATATTTGGGATTAATCGTATCAACACCACGCAACCAACTAACTTGTCGCTGGGTGTCAATGCATCCGTTTATACCAACATTGCTCTAGGATACTCGCATAAGATCAACGAGCATTGGACAGTCGGAGGAAAGCTCAAGATACTAGTCGGGCAAGCCACATTGCAAGCACAGGTCGATAATTTGAAATTTGTTTCTACCACCGACTCTACTCATGTTATCGGAAATGGTCATATATATGCAGCAGCTCCATTGCAATGGCAAAAAATGCCAACCAATGTGAATGATTTGGGAGATGTTGATATACAGAATATGCTATTTGATTCCAGTCTTCCACTAAAGGATCAGATCATGGAGTTGATTCGACCAGCAGGTATGGGTGCGGCATTTGATTTGGGTGCCACCTACAAGCCCATCAAAAATCTGCAGATCACGGCATCGGTTACTGACTTAGGATTCATGCGATGGAGTCGTCATGCAAAGGCAGATGTATCAATGAATCACACTTTTAAGGGCATTGACCTGCACTATACTGATTTAACAGGTGATACCTTGAACGGAGTGATAGATGAAGTGCTGGCTGGTTTTGCGGATGGTCTGGAAATCTCTGACATCAACAACACACTTCTACCAGAGACGAGGATGCTAACTGCCAACTTGAATGTAGGTATTGATGCTAATTTCTGGAAGAATCGCATTGGTATTGGTATTTATTCTCGCACACGCTTTTACAACAATCGTATTACGGAAGAAGTAACAGTGGGTGCAGCACTTCGTCCTGCCAACTGGTTCCAATTGGCAGCAAGCTATTCCATTATCAACGGTCGTTCGAGCAATATGGGTGCAGCATTATTGTTTGCTCCATATGACGGATTGATGCTCACTTTGGCAACTGATTATGTGCCACTGACTTATGCAAAAGCAGCGTCAAGCATAGGGGATATTCCATTACCATACAAGACCCCAGGTCTAAACTTGTCATTTGGTATAGCTATTGTTGCGGGTACTAATCACAAGGAGAAGAATAAAGACAAAGATAAAGATGGTATCTTTGACAAGCTGGATATGTGTCCTAACACCCCACTCAATGTGAGTGTGGATGAGATGGGTTGTCCGTTGGATAGCGATGGGGACGGTATCGCCGATTATATGGATGAATGTCCATACACCCCATCGGCAGCATATGGTCTGATAGATACAGTAGGTTGTCCACTGGATAGCGATGGAGACAGCATATACGACTATCTAGACCAATGTCCAAATACACCTGCAGAAGGTGCTGCTCATGTAGATGCCAACGGTTGTCTATTAGATAGCGACGGCGACGGTGTATATGACTACCTTGACCAATGTCCTGGTACACCAGAGGCAGCACACGGTATGGTTGACACTCTAGGATGTCCGCTGGATAGCGACGGCGACGGTGTATATGACTATCTAGACCAATGTCCTAATACACCAGCAGAAGCACGCGGATTAGTAGATGAGAAGGGTTGCCCAATAGATAGCGACCAAGATGGCGTATTTGACTACTGCGACAAGTGTCCTAACACTATAGCAGCGGCTCGTAATCATGTAGATAGTTTGGGTTGTCCATTGGATAGCGATGGCGATGGTGTATATGACTATGAAGATGAGTGTCCAACTGTTGTAGGTGTAAAGGAGAATAAAGGTTGCCCTGAGGTAAAACGCGAAATACGCAACTTGCTCAACAAGGCAATGTCTGGTATTCAATTTGAGAATGGTAAATCAACCATCAAGACCACTTCTCACAAGCTTCTGAATGACATTGCCAAAGTATTTATTGAGAACCCTACCTATATGATAGAGATACAAGGTCACACAGATAATGTAGGTAAATACACTTCGAATGTCACATTATCGGAGCGTCGTGCCAATGCTGTACGTGCATACTTGGTTAAGCAAGGTGTGCCTGCATCACGCTTGACTGCTCACGGCTATGGTCCAGATCTACCAATTGCAGATAATAAGACAGCCGAAGGACGCGCAAAGAACCGTCGTGTAGAGTTTAATATCACTTTCGAGGAAATCACCTATGAAACGGTTTATGATCGTGTACAAGGAAATGATTCAACAATTACAAAATAAAAACAGACATAACCAATTACAATATGGGAAGAGCTTTTGAATATCGCAAAGCGACAAAATTGAAACGTTGGGGGCATATGGCCCGAGTATTCACTAAATTGGGTAAGGAAATCACTATGGCAGCACGCGATGGTGGTCCAGACCCAGATAGTAACCCTCGTCTTCGTACATTGATGCAACAATGTAAGAAGGAGAATATGCCTAAAGAGAATATCGAGCGTGCCATCAAGAAAGCTACCGACAAGTCTTCTGAGGGTTACAAAGAGATTTGCTACGAGGGATATGGCCCTCACGGCGTAGCCATCTTCGTTGAGACTGCTACTGACAACAATATGCGAACTGTAGCTAATATCCGCAGTTACTTCACTAAACATGGTGGTAGCCTCGGAACACAAGGTTGCTTGCAATTCCTCTTTGAACGCAAAGCTTGCTTCACCGTAGCAGCAAAAGAAGGAGTAGATCTAGACGAACTGGAGTTGGAGTTGATTGACTTCGGTGTAGAAGAACTAGGTCATGATGAGGAAGAAGGCACTATCGTTATCTATGGCGATTTCAACCAATACTCTCAAATGCAAAAGTATTTGGAGGACAATGGTTTCGAGATCCAGTCATGCGAGTTCGTTCGTATCCCTAACGATACCAAGACCCTCAGCGATGAGGAGATGGAGAGCGTACAAAAACTCATTGACCGCATTGAGGAAGATGAGGATGTACAGAATGTGTTTACCAATATAGGTTAAAGGACGCTTCGCTATAGGATGGCGCTTTGCGCTTAAAGGTGTAGGGTGTAAAGTGTAAAGGCGAGAGTATATGACAGAGATGATTAACTCATTAGATTATGCAGGTGTAGAGTGCATCAAGGAGCATTTCTCCTTGACGCCTCTGCAAGTGCAACAATTCACGGCATTGGGAGAGTTGTACCGCGATTGGAATGCCAAAATCAATGTCATCTCTCGCAAAGATATTGATAACCTGTATCCACATCATATCATCCACTCATTGGCTATTGCCAAAGTGCTTCATTTTCAGCCAGGTACTACCCTACTGGATGTAGGCACAGGCGGAGGTTTCCCCGGTATTCCATTAGCGATTTTGTTTCCCGAGTGCCAATTTACCCTGATTGATAGCATCGGCAAGAAGATTAAAGTAGCATCTGAAATCGCCAAAGCGATTGGACTACAGAATGTAACTTGTATTCAAGAGCGCGCAGAGCAAGAACAGGGCAAGTATGATTTTGTGATCAGCCGTGCCGTAATGCCACTGCCTGATCTTGTAAAACTCATCCGCAAGAATGTAAGTCATAGCCATAAGAATGCTATGCCAAACGGATTGATGGTGCTCAAGGGCGGTAACCTAGAAGGCGAGACACATCTCTATCGCAAGTATGTAGAAATCACGGACATATCAACGATATTCAAGGATGATTGGTACAAAGAGAAAGCCGTGGTATATCTACCGCTTTAGTGTTTAGAGGACGCTGCGCTACTGGTTAGTGTTTAGAGGGTAAAAGTGATGAATTTAAAGACTTTTTATTTCAACCCATACCGCGAGTGTACATATGTACTAACCGACGATGCTAATCACGCTATAGTGATTGACGCTGGCATGTACGAAGAGCGCGAACAACAGCGTTTTGCGCAATATATTCAATCAGAGCAACTGACTATCGTTGCTCTTTTGATTACCCATGCCCATCCAGATCACGTGTGTGGTGTGGAATTTATGGAACAGACATACGGTCTGAAAGCCATCGTAGAACCAGCTAAAGGAAAATTGGATATTCCATATTTTGATATTCAGGTGATAGCTACTCCTGGTCACAAAGAAGACTGTGTTTGCTATTATCTGCCCAAAGAGAATATTATCTTCACCGGAGACACATTGTTTCAAGAATCAATCGGTCGTACAGATTTACCTGGCGGGGATATGACAACATTGATTCGTTCGCTAAAGAAATTGATAATCTTGCCCGATAACACACATGTCTATCCCGGGCACGGCTATCCAACGACTATCGAACACGAAAAAATGTACAACCCGTATTTATAGACCGCTACGCTGTTAGAAGTTAGACCGCCTGCGGCTGTTAGAAGTTAGATTAAGAGATATGCAGTATTCTGTGGTACATCTGAAATATAGTTTTGCTGAAGAGTGGGAGCAGGACTTGTTCGAACAAGCCATGTGCGATTTGGGGTTTGAGGTGTTTGATGGGGAAAATGCCTATATTCAGAGCGACATTTGGGAAAACATACAAACTGCTACTGCAGAATTAATCGCTACTACTGAAGGGGTGGAATGGATTGGTTGGGATGATTGTCCTGACGAGAATTGGAATGCTCAATGGGAAGCAGAACATGAGGAGATAGAGCTGCCTTTAAGCGTGCATATCACACCGCATTGCGCCTTTGGCGCGGGTCATCATGAGACAACCAGTATGATGATAGAAGCACTGATTGAGGCGCAAGAGCAGGGATATTTCGTGCAGGAACGCCATGTCTTGGATATGGGTTGTGGCACGGGTGTGTTGGGCATTATGGCAAAGAAATGTGGCGCAGCACATGTGGTTGCTGTGGATATAGATGATAAGAGTGTCACCAACACGTTGGAGAATGCCGCAGCTAATCATGTAAGACTGGATGTACGATTAGGCGACACACCTCCCGCAGGAGAATATCATTTCATCCTTGCCAATATCCATCGAAATATTCTAGTCGCACAAATACCTTTGTATGCCCAATATCTAAAACATGGTGGAGAAGTTTGGTTAAGCGGTTTCTACGCAGACGATATCCCATACCTAATGGAAGCGGCAGAAGCTATGGGACTACAGCATGTTGAGACACGAAGCAAGAACGAATGGCAATGGATTAGACTAAAGAAATGAACACAATTTGCGCCATATCAACCCCTTACGGTAGCGGAGGAATAGCCGTCGTGCGTGTGAGCGGTGAGTCTGCAATACAGATTGTGGACACGCTATTTCGTGGGCGGAAGTCGCTGACGGAAGCCCCTGCATACACCGTGCATTATGGGGAGATAAGGCGAAAGGTTAAAGGTGAGAGGTTAGAGGTTAAAGGCGAGGATGATATACTCGACCAAGTATTGGTCAGTGTCTTCCGTGCGCCTCATTCGTTTACGGGCGAAGATGTAGTAGAGATTGCCTGCCACGGCAGTATGTATATCCAGCAAACGCTTCTGCAATGGCTTGTAGACGCAGGTTGCCAATTGGCTAAAGCGGGCGAGTTTACCCAACGCGCCTTCCTCAATGGCAAGATGGATCTCACCGAAGCCGAAGCCGTAGCCGACCTGATTGCCGCACAAACCAAAGCCGAAAAAGACTTGGCGCTCAGCCAGTTGCGTGGTGGGATATCCAACGAGTTGGCAGCATTGCGCGAACGGTTGCTGACCTTCACTTCGCTCATCGAGTTGGAATTGGACTTTGCCGATCACGAGGAATTGGAGTTTGCCGACCGCACACAACTCAATGCTCTTGCCAACGAAATTGACAGCACTATCGGTGCATTGGTTGCATCTTTCAAGACGGGCAACGCCATCAAACAGGGTATTCCTGTGGCAATTATCGGTGCGCCAAATGTGGGCAAGTCCACGTTGCTCAATGCCCTGCTTGGCGAAGAACGCGCCATCGTGAGCGACATACAAGGAACTACACGCGACACCATAGAAGACACCCTTGTTCTGGGCGGTATGCTATTCCGTTTTATAGACACCGCAGGCATGCGCGTGACGAATGACACAATAGAAAATATGGGTATTGAGCGCAGTCGCCAAGCTGCACAACGAGCTGCAATAATCATCCATCTGCAAGATGCAACCATGCCCCGGAACACCTTATCACTATTAGAAAATATCAACGATAAAATGGTGATACAGGTGTACAACAAAGTGGATTTGGTGCCATCGTTTACGCCATGCGACGGTACAATAGGTGTATCTGCCAAAAATGGCAATATCAATGCGCTCAAACAGCAACTTGTGGCTTATGCTGAAGAACAATGCGACATGCGTAATGCCGTGACTATTAGCAACACACGCCACTATGAAGCTCTCCAACGAGCACAATCAGCTATCCACCGCGTACAAGAAGGATTGAGCATGCAAATCAGCGGCGAGTTCCTAAGTATGGACTTGCAAGATTGTTTGACTGCACTTGGCGAAATAACAGGACAAATTACCTCGCAAGAGGTACTAAATAATATCTTTAGTAAATTCTGTATCGGAAAATAAATTATGAGAAGAAAAATCAACGTACTATTAAGCAGTTTGATTGCTTTGTTAAGTGGATGCAAGACTCTGCCAGAACCCACACAAAGTACGGTAGTTGTAATATACGGTGTACCATATGCACGATACGAAGTAAGCGGAACTGTAAAAGACAACCAAGGCAAACCTATAGAGAACGCAGATGTAATACTCAAAGTGCACCGCCATCGTATCCTTGGTGATACACTACAAACAGATAAGAAGGGCTCGTTTACAACCACAACCACAGTCTCTGGCTTCCCCCCAGCAGATACATTGTACATCATTACCAATGACCCCAGCGGAGAACACATCAGCGACTCCACCAAAGTGCCTATCTATGAATCAGGAAAGAATGCTAAAGGATTTTTCCGAGGCGAATATACAATTGATACAGATATCACATTACAGAAAAAATAAGATTATGATATATTCCATGACGGGCTACGGCAAAGCCGAGAACCAAGTAGCCAATAACAAAAAGATAGTAGTAGAAATACGCAGTTTGAATTCCAAATCAATGGATTTGAGTGTGCGTATAGCCCCACAACTGCGCAGCAAAGAGTTGGACATCCGCACGCTGATTGCGCAACGCCTGGAACGCGGCAAAATTGATTTGAGTATTTATTACCAAGATGCAACACTAGGCGAGAATACTGCCACATTTGCGCCTATCAACCGCGAGGCATTTGCTTATTATTATAAGGAGCTCACTGCCCTACAAAACGAATTAGGTTGGGCAAACAACCAAGATATTGTTTCGGCTATCTTGCGCATGCCCGATGTGACGAAAGTGCAAGACTGCGGCGATGTGAGCGATGAGGAATGGGCAGTGGTGCTGCAAACCATAGAGGCGGCTATCGTGCAGTTTAATGCTTTTCGCGAACAAGAGGGTGTATCGCTCTATCAGATGTTCTGCGAGAAACTAGATGCTATAGCAGGGCTTTTGGCAGAGGTAGAACCCTACGAGCAAAGCCGTGTAGAGAAGATCAAAGCACGCATTGAGGCGAACTTGGAGCAGTTGTCTGCTACTACGCAGCAAGCCATCGACCGCAACCGTCTGGAGCAAGAGATGATATTCTACCTCGAGAAGTTGGACATCACTGAGGAGAAAGTGCGTTTGACAAACCATCTGAAGTACTTCCGCGAAACCATGGGCGAACCTCTCCAAACAACTATAAACAATTCTACACCAACTGGAGTGGGCAAAAAACTCGGTTTTATTGCACAGGAGATGGGACGTGAGATCAATACACTTGGCAGCAAGAGTAACCAAAGCGAGATGCAGATCATCGTGGTGAAGATGAAAGACATCCTTGAGCAAATCAAAGAGCAAGTGTTAAATGTGCTTTAATGATTAAGAATTTTGAATTAATAATTTTGAAATCGTAAACAACATGATTATTATTCTCTGTGCGCCCAGCGGTTCGGGCAAATCTACAATGGTAAGACACTTGCTCGAAACCTACCCTGGGCAATACGAGCTCTCGATCTCTGCCACCACACGCGCTCCACGTGGGCAAGAACAACATGGCAAAGAATACTACTTCATCAGCCGCGAGGAGTTTGAACAACATATCCAAAATAACGATTTTGTGGAATATGAGCAAGTGTATGAGGGGTTATACTATGGTACGCTCAAATCAGAGATTGAACGTATTCAGTCAGCAGGGCGTACTATTGTTTTTGACATTGATGTCAAAGGCGGCTTGAACCTCAAGCGTATCTTCGGCGATGAGGCATTGGCCATCTTCATTGCGCCACCATCCGTAGAGGAACTATCACGTCGCTTGCACGGACGCGGCGACACCAGCGAAGAAATGATACAAAAACGCCTCGCCAAAGCCGAAATAGAAATGGCAGATGCCCCCCACTTTGACCATATCGTGGTAAATGACAATTTGGCAAAAGCTAAAGCAGAACTGGATAAGTTGGTTAATGTCGGTTAAGCGGTTAAACGGATGAAGATTGGTATATACGGTGGGTCATTCAATCCGATACATTTTGGACATATCGGATTGGCTAAATGGGTGATAGAAAACACCGATTTGGATGAGGTATGGCTCATGGTGTCGCCCAACAACCCGCTGAAAGACAAAAGCATACTCGCCGATGAGCAAGAGCGTTTGGAGAAGGCGAGAGAGGCGATGAGACGAGAAGGCAAGAGGATTGTAGTATCGGATTTTGAATTTCATTTGCCACGCCCCACATATACAGCAAACACACTGCGCGCGCTCGCAAGAGAATACCCCGAACACGAATTTACACTTATCATCGGGGAAGACAACCTACAGATATTCAATAAGTGGCGAGAAAGCGAGTATATACTCCAAAATTATCGCATTTTTGTCTATCCACGAAAAGGATGCACTCCTTACCTAGTACCACAAGGAAAAGACATACGATTACTAGATGAAGCGCCCTATTTTGATATTTCTTCAACAGAATTGCGAAAAAATTTGCATGTTTAAAAATTATTTCGTATCTTTGCAGTCGAAAGTGATACTTTATCAAGAAAATTCTATAACAAAATATTAATTATTAACTATAAATTAATTAGTTACTATGATTCGCACAACATTTAACAAAGTAAGAGAAGTGAAGGACAGTCTTCCAAAAGGTAGTTCAGCTGTAATTGCTGAAGAGTTAGGAATTGCAGCTGATGATGTTCGCGCTTATTTCAATGGCACAGCTACTACCGGTTATCATATTGAGCCAGGCCCTGATGGTGGTATTGTCGTGTTGGAAGACACTAAGATTCTTGAGGTAGCTCTCCGTGTCGCATGGGCTAGCAAGAACGCACTTTAATACACGTGTTGTAAAGAAAAATGAAGAAACAATTAATAACATTGGCACTGGCGCTGTTGTGCGTCAGTGCTTTTCCGTACCAAGCGTATGGCAATAACGACGACAATTTTGAGAGTCGTCTAGGTATAAGTTTAGAAGTAGGCGCGGATGTTGTCAGTTCGTACCTATGGCGTGGTCAGAACTTAGGAGGTATCTCCATTCAACCATCCGTCACATTTGATTGGAGGGGATTGTATGTATCGGGTTGGGCAAATATTGGTGCAGACAACTGGACTTTTGAAAATCTTTATCCAGAATTGGACATCACCATCGGTTATGACAACTACGGTATTCAAGTGGATTTGACCCACTTGTATTACTTTGCAGGTGATGCTTACTTCCCTAAAGGTGGTTTTAAGGCACAAGAGTTTGAGTCTAGCAGTACGATGGAGGCACATGTAGGTTTTCACTTGGGTGATTTGGTCGAGAAAGTGCCGCTATCCATTGACTGGTACACCACGATCTATGGTGCCGATTGCTATCTCAACGATGCAGGCGAGTGGCAACGTGCATGGTCAACCTATATTGAAGTGGGATACGCATTCAACTTGCCACTAGGTATCGTTTTGGACACTCGCGTGGGTATCACTCCATGGCGAGGAATGTACACAAATTACGAAGAGGTTTGGAAAAATGCCAAAACAGTTGCTATCAACAATATCCACCTGCGTGTTCAGCGCGACTTCGAGATCAAGGGGCTTTCTATAGGAGCTTGGGCAGAGTGTATGCTCAATTGCTATGGTGTGGACAAGACCAATCTTACAACTAACTTAGAAAACAAATTCGATCAACGCCTCAACTGGAGTATAGGCGGTTGCTTGTACTTCTCTAGTGAGTGGTAGAAACAATTTGCTATTTGACTATTTACAATGTACAATTTATAAGAAATGAAGAAATGGATTGCATTGGGATTCGCAATAATAGCAGCAGTTTTGCTGCTATTATTGCCTAATGAGCCCCAAAAACAATATTTTCGCAACCAAGGCAATGTCTTTGGTACCTATTATAATATACGCTACGAAGGAGAAGAAGATTTGCACGAAGCCATCAAACAACGATTAGATGAATTTGACCATTCGCTGAGTATGTTTAATCCGAACTCCGTGATTAGCAAGATTAACCGTAACGATAGTGTAGTTACGGACTCGCTGTTTGAACGAATGTATCAAGAAGCATATGTCATAAGTGAGTTATCCAATGGTGCTTTTGATATTACCGTTGCACCACTGGTCAATGCATGGGGATTTGGAACGAGTAGGCGAGAAGGCGAACAGGCGAAAGGCGATGAGGCGATGGTAGATAGTATCAAAGCATATGTGGGATATGAGAAGATTCGTTTGAATAGTCATCATTTAGAGAAAGACGATGAGCGTATCACGTTGGATGCCAGCGCTATAGCCAAAGGGTATGCATGTGATATAATTGCTGATTTATTGCGGGAAAGAGGTTGCGAGAATTTGCTTGTGGATATAGGTGGAGAAGTAGTACTGCAAGGTGTCAATGATAAGGGTAAGGCATGGAGCGTGGGTATTACTCGCCCCACGATTGATGGTACAGGTACAGAGGAAGAATTGCAAGAAATCATTACTAGCAATGGCTTATGTATGGCAACATCGGGCAACTATTTACAATACTACTTTGTAGATGGTCAACGCCGTAGTCATACGATTGATCCACGTACAGGGTATCCCGTTGAACACTCCTTGCTTAGTGCTACAATCACTGCTAGCAGTTGTATGCGCGCAGACGCGTTGGCTACAGCTTGTATGGTTGTGGGTGAGACGGAGGCACTAGAGATGATAGAACAGAGCGCAGACGCTGCATGTTATCTGATTGTGGCTAAAGGCGATAGTTTGCATGTCGTGACATCGTCAAGATGGGCGCAATAAGATGGAATTGATTAGTTTTTGAGTACCCGCGCGATAGTCTTAGTGACATTACTCATCGCAAACTCGCGTTGCATAGCCACTTCCAAAGGGACTTTCTCTGTTAAAATAGGATAGATACCTGCAAATCCCATTTGCAATACGCTATCGCATAATTCTACACATCCTCCGATTGCAATGACGGGGATGTGTTGTTGTTTGGCGCGTGCTAACACCCCCGCAGCAGTCTTGCCCTTGGCAGTTTGGAAATCTACTTTCCCTTCTCCCGTAATCACGAGGTCAGCGCCTTGGATGATTGCATCAAAGTGGATAGCATCTAGCACCATATCAATACCCTTCTTGAGTGTAGCATGTAAGCAGGCATAGAAAGCCCCTCCCATACCACCGGCAGCACCTGCACCTGCGACAGGAATGACATTCACGCCGTAGTGCCGCTCTATTACTTGAGCGAGAGAAGCCATTGCGCTATCTAAGCGCGCGACCATCTCGGGGTTAGCACCCTTCTGCGGAGCGAAAACGTGAGCGGCACCTTCTGGTCCACAAAAAGGCGTATCCACATCACAAGCCACAGTGAAAGTGGCTGTGCGTACAGCGGTTGGCACGGCAGAATCATCTATTCGTGCAATATCTGCCATTCGCCCTCCAGAGCAATCTTCTATTAGCTGATTATCAGCATCATAGAAACGAAATCCCATTGCCTGCAACATGCCAGTACCAGCATCATTAGTGGCACTTCCACCTATGCCAACAAGAAAATTTTGGCATCCACGGTGTATAGCATCCATAATCATTTCGCCTGTACCATAGGTAGAAGTGAGCCAAGGATTGCGTTGCTCAGGAGTTAGGAGTGGTAGTCCGCTTGCGGCTGCCATCTCGATGATGGCAGTATCGCCCGCAATGCCATAATGCGCCGTGATAGGACGCATCAGAGGGTCAGACACTAGTACCTCAACGATTTCTCCCGCTAAGGCCTGCACAATGGCCTCTACAGTTCCTTCGCCACCGTCAGCTACATTGACGCCCACTACCTCCGCATCGGGATATACCTGATGAATACCAGTTTGCGCACTCTGTGCGACTTCTACAGAGGTCATAGACCCCTTAAACGAATCTGATGCTACAACTATCTTCATTCTCTTATCTATCATCTAAAATAATCTACTCATCACTACGCTACCTATTGTCAGTATCAATCCTACTATAGTCTCATAGGGGATTAATTTCAACCGCTCTTTGACAGTCATGCCCATTGATCCGCCCGTGGCATGGAAGAATGAGCCGTGAGGCAGGTGATCCAAGACCGTAGCACCAGCATTCACCATTGCCGCGCCCCACACAGAAGCCACACCTGCGGCCATGATAGCATCAGCAAATGAGGCAGATGCGATGGTAGCTCCCGCAGTAGTGGAAGCACTAGCTGCTGACATCAGTGCGCCTGCTATAGGTGCCATCAGCGTGCCACCGTTGCTCCACCCATCCAGCAAACCAACCAACACATCTTTGATTTCAGATGCTTGTATCACGCCTGCCAAAGCACCAGTACCGACCAATAAGATGGCGATACCCGACATTTTGTCAAGTCCGTAAGCAAGACAAGTGCCCATATCACGCCAATGTCCTGTAGCTAATATTCCGACAAAACCTCCTACGGGTAGCGCAATCATGGGGTCAACTTCTATTGGATGCCCCCATGCACCAGAAATGGGTCGTAGAGCAAGCAAGATAATAGTGACAATTGGGCCTAATAGGCTGCGCCACAAAGCGGGCAAATTCTCATCTTCTTTTATATTATTAGTATCCTTTACAGTTTCTGTATCAGTTACTTTCTTACCTTTATTCCCAATCAATGGAATAATCACGAAGACAGTCACGACTAATCCCACCAAAGCTGGTGCTATACCCGCAGCCATAACAGAAGAGAGGGGGGCATCAAAATTTTCTGCTGCAACAATGGTGTTGGGATTGGGCGATAGAATATTTCCACATTTGCCACCACCAATCATTGCCAATAACAGTTTGAATTGAGATAGCTGCAACTTAGTACCCATGATTATTGCGATAGGTGCTATAGTGATAACAGCAACATCAACAAACACGCCCATGGCAGTCAGCAACATCGCAGATAGTGCTAAAGCTAGATAAATATACCTCTCTCCCAAAGCTCTGATGATACTCTGCGCAATGGTAGCAGCAGCGCCAGTTTTGACAAGCATCCCCGTTAAGACACCCGCAGCGATGATACGCACGATGGCCTTGGAAATATCTTGTACACCCGTTATCATATGCATGACAGTTGTTTGCATTCCCCAGCCAGCTAGCAAGCCACCTACTAAAGCACCTATAATTAAGCTATAAACGGGAGATAATTTCCGAAGAATTAAAATGATTGATAGCACAAGTCCTATCAATGCTGCAAGTGCACTATTCATACTTTAGATATTCTAGATTAAACTTTGCAAAGGTACAAAAAAAAAAAGACACAGACAAATTTTTGTTAAAATAAACAGATATTTTTGCGTATTTCAAAAAAAAGTTGTACCTTTGTCGGCTAATTTGTACTTATGATTAGAAGTAGATAAAAGAATATGTGTAATTTGCTATTGAAATTGGGTCGAATGATATGTATGCTAATGTGTACATTTTTTATTGTTTCCTGTGGCGAATATCAGCAGATTCTTAAGTCTAAAGCCCCCGATTTGAAGTATCAAAAAGCATTGATGTACTTTGAAGATGAGCAGTATGTGAAAGCACAAACATTGCTAGATGAGGTGACGAATTATTATCGCGGTACAGATCGTTCTCAAGATGTATTAGCTTATCTCTCCCGCAGTTATATGGGACAAAAAAACTACAACAGCGCAGCGGAATACTATCAAGCGTACATACGCAACTACCCCAAAGGTCGGTACATTATAGAGGCACGCTTTCAAGTAGGTCACTGCTATTATTTAGATTCTCCTGATGCACGGTTGGATCAAGCAGAAACGAGAAAAGCAATAGATTTTTTTACACAGTTCGTAGAATTATACCCAGAGAGTCCTTATGCTGAGCAAGCATACAAAGAGATGGGGGAATTGTATGACAAACTAGCTGAGAAAGAGTATTTAAGTGCAAAAATGTACTACAATTTAGGCACCTATCTTGGCAATAATTATTTAAGCGCAGAGATTGTTGCAAAGAATGCATTGAAAGATTATCCAACCAATAAGTATCAAGAAGAGTTGAATTGGTTGATCTTGCAAGCGAAGTACCAACAAGTAGTAAACTCTTTGACAGACAAAAAAGAAGAACGTGCCCGCGAAACTGAGGATGAGTACTACAATTTTGTAACCGAATATCCAAACTCTAAGCATATTGATGCCGCTAAGCGGATACATAAAGAGGTACAAAAAATACTGAACAAATAAACGACAAAAAATATGACTGATTTCAAACAAACAACCGCTCCCAAAACAACTATCACAAGGGACATGAATGAACTTACCGAGAAAGTAGGTAATGTGTATGAAACTGTAGCCATTTTGGGCAAACGCAGCAATCAGATTAGCACAGCAATGAAGAAGGAATTAGATGCCAAATTGCAAGATTTCTCTATCCCTCAAGACTCCGCAGATGATACCTTCGAGAATCAAGAGCAAATTGAGATTTCAAAGAGTTATGAGCAACTGCCTAAAGCCACATTGATTGCTACCCAAGAATTTATTGACAATCAGTTGATTTATCGTGGTAGTAACCGCGATGAAGTGCTGAAATAAGACCGCCACTCTGTGGCTGTTGGAAGTTAGACCGTTACATTGTTAGATTGCGCTATGCGCTGAGAGAATATCTGATAATAACCCTAACAACGCAGTGGTCTAACGGCAAAGCAATCTGAATGAATTTAGCGGGTAAACATATCTTAGTCGGGATTAGCGGTGGCATTGCAGCCTACAAGATTCCCGAACTGATCCGCCTACTGAAGAAAGCAGGTGCCGATGTGCAGGTGACAACTACCAAGAACGCCTTGGAGTTTGTCACCTCTCTTACACTACAAACGGTCAGTGGGCACAAGGTGTATTCGGATGTGTTTGCCGCTATCAATGAGCATAGTACAGAGCATATCTCCCTACCCGATTGGGCGGACATGATGCTGATTGCTCCCGCTACGGCTAATGTGCTATGCAAGATGGCTCATGGCATTGCCGATGATGCCCTGACCACCACATTTGCAGCAATGCGCAAGCCAGTGGTGATTGCGCCAGCAATGAATACGAACATGTACGAATCGCCTGCTACGCAAGAGGCAATCCGCACGCTTTCGCAATGGGACAATATCACCATGCTGGATGCGGCAAGTGGTGAACTGGCTTGTGGAACAACAGGCAAGGGGCGCATGCAAGAAGTAGATGTGCTGGTGGCTGCTGCTGAATATGCCCTCACTCCTAAAACGATGACTGGCAAGCAGGTGGTTATCACAGCAGGTCCCACTCAAGAGGCCATTGACCCTGTGCGCTATATCAGCAATGCCTCGACTGGTAAGATGGGCTACTCGCTCGTGCGCGCGTGTCTTAATAGAGGTGCAAAAGTGACATTGGTCAGCGGTCCAACCCATCTGTCGCTCAAAGCATGGCAGCAGTTCTGTCCGCTGAGAGTGGAGAATGTGGTGTCAAGTGCAGCGATGTGCGAAGCCACAGTAACCGCTTTTGAGCAAGCCGACATAGCTATTCTGTGCGCTGCTGTAGCCGACTTCACACCCTGCACCACAGCAGACAAGAAAATCAAGAAGCAACCTGGGCAAGATAGTATGGTTGTCGAACTAAAAACCACCACCGACATTGCAGCCACATTAGGAGCATCTAAACAAGCGCACCAACGTCTGGTTGGTTTTGCATTGGAGACACACGATGAGCAAGCCAATGCGCTGCGTAAGTTGCAGAGCAAGAATCTGGATATGATTGTGCTCAACTCATTGCAAGACCAAGGTGCTGGGTTTGGCACAGATACCAACAAAGTGACCCTACTCTTTGCTGATGGTACCAAAAAAGACCTCCCACTTCTTCTGAAGCAGGAGGTTGCAGATGTTATTGTAGAATCAATTCTTCAACTTATCTAAGATACTTCCGAGAAGTCCTTTCTCTTCGGTTTTCTCTTGTTCGTTTTCGGTTTCAGGAGTCCATTCTTTGCGCTCCTCGATTTCGCCTAATTGACTTTGTACAAAGGCAATTACATCATTGAGTCCTTCTGTGAAGTGTGCAAAATCTTCTTTGTAGAGGAACACTTTGTGTTTTTCAAATTGTGGAGGCTCTGCCTCTCCTGTTTGTTTGCGTTTGCTCTCTGTGATGCAGAGGTACAAATCCTCATTGCGAGCCTTTTTCACATCCAGATAATAGATACGTTTTCCTGCTTTCACACTACGTGAATACACGATTTCTGGCTCATTTTTTCCTTCAAATCTACGATTTTCCATCTCTATATTTTCACTAGAATTTGTTAATTTTCTGCAAAAGTAATATTTTTTTTTCAATTAGACAAATAAAATTGTAAAAATGGTAAAAAAAAGTCAGTATATTTGCGTATGTTAAAAAAAAAGTGTAATTTTGCAGTCTGTAAAGTGAACATTGTATATGATTAATCGAACATTAGTTAGAACGAAAGTCGTTCAGACTCTTTTTGCAAGTTTTGGCGGTAGTGATCACACTACTTTATCTGCACGCAAGACTTTGTTAAATAAATTTTCCAGTACTTACAATTTGTATATTATGCTACTTCGTTTTGCTGACGAGCTGACGACTTTTGCGGAGGCGCAAATCAGCGAGAACAAGAAGCGTGCTCAAGTATTGCACCAGCCATACACTGCCAATCGTAATTTTGTGAATAACCGCATAGCCCAACAAGTATTTAATCATCGTCGTGTGCGTAATCACATGGACGATGCTCATTTGAGTTGGGACACGGGTATGTTGGCCGTTGAGAGCGCCTACAAACAGTTGCAAGAGATGGGTTTCTACAAGGAGTTCATGATTTTGGAGGTACCTAGTTACGAAGATGAAAAAGCATTGTGGCGAAAGATTTACGGTATGTTGTTAGATAGCGATTACCTGTCGTCTGCTTTGGACGAGATGGAAGTGGCATTGGATCAAGAGGGCTGGACAACAGATATCGACATGGTGTTGACCTATGTAGTAAAGACAATTAGACACATGCGTGAGGAGGATGGTGATGAGTGGGAGTTGCTGGACATGTTTGCTAGCGAGAAGGAGTTGGAGTTTGCAAAGAACCTGCTTCAATGGAGTATTGAACAAGCGGATGAGAACAAGGAGTTGATAGCAAGTGCGTTAGAGAATTGGGAAGCGGATCGTGTAGCGTATATGGATCAGATAATCTTGTTGGTAGCATTGGCAGAGATACGCAACTGCAACGAGATTGCGTTGGAGATATCTATGAACGAGTATATAGAGATAGCGAAAGAGTATTCGAGCGACAAGAGTTATGTGTTTATCAATGGTGTGCTGAACCGCATTGTAAAGGATTTGAAAGCAGCCAATAAGTTGTTTAAGTTCGCTTCGCGATAGGTTCAGGGTATAAGGTGTAAAGGCAAGATATTTTAAAAAAAAATAATAGTTAATTACAATTATGTTAGATTACATTATGTTATTAGCTCCTGCGGCGACAGAAGGAGCTGCAGGAGGTGCCGCTCAACAAAGTAGCGGTTGGTCATTCTGGGTAATGATGATTTTGATTTTTGTTGTGATGTATTTCTTTATGATTCGTCCACAACAAAAAAGGCAAAAAGAGTTGCAGAAGCAACGTGACGCATTGACTAAAGGTAGCAAAGTTGTTACTGCAGGTGGTATCTACGGCAATGTAAAAGAAGTACAAGAAACGACATTCTTGATTGAGATTGCGAAGGATGTAGTAATCAAAGTGGACAAAGGCAGCGTATATGTGGCTGCAGAAGATGCGCAGCAGGCACCTAAGTAAGTGATGAGAGATGAGGGATAAGTGATGAGGGAGGAGCGATGAATTGGCAAAAAATACATAAACAAGTCAAATGGTTTTGGTTTTGGCTTTGGCGGAAGGATGCCTTTATTTTTCTGCTATTTGTAGGATTGGCCTTTATCTTTTGGTGGGGACAAGCGATGTCTTCACCAAGGGATATGCGCATGCGCGTTTCTGTTTCATACACGGATATCCCTAGCTCCATTGCATTAGACGGAGAATTACCCAAAACGATAGAGGTCACGCTACGTGACGAAGGTAAGCAATTGCGTCAAGTTCGTCGTCAGGGATTACAGTTGCACATCAACATGCAGCCATATTTACAAGGAGAAAAAGGTCAACTAGACATTACCTCAGAGGTCCTGCGTCCTCGTTTAATGGACGCTTTGCCTGGTTCGACGCGTCTTCAGCACATAGATCCAGAGGGTATGATAGTGGGTTATACACGGCAATCGAGTAAGCGTGTAGCAGTAAGGTTGCAATCTCATGTAAGATTGGCAGAGCAATACCAGTTAGTAGGTGCAGTAACGATACGCCCCGACTCTGTGGAAGTGTATGGTAATCATCTAGACAACATCGAATATGTATTGAGTGACAGCATATGTATAGATGCGCTGCGCGATACTGTACGCAAAGAAGTGCCGCTAATCCCCCCCATTGGTGTTCGGTTGTCTGCCACTAGTATAACTGCAGAATGGGTGGCGGAGCAGTTTACTGAAAAAGGGTTTACGTTGCCAATATTGGTTAGAGGTTTGCCTCGTGGCGTAAAGATGCGTTTGTTTCCTCAGGTGGCCGATGTAACTATTCGTGTGGGGGTAAAGCATTTTGCTAATGTTGACGACGACGATTTACAGTTGTATTGTGATTATCCTGACGGAGAGGAGACGGATTGGTTACAATTACAGGTAGCGAGTAGTAATCCGCATGTGCGTAACATTCGTATCAAACCGCATTCTGTGGAATATATAATAGAGAGGTGAATGTGTAAAGCGCACAATTTAGAGTAGAAGGTTTAAAGGCGAGATATATGAAAAGGATTCAGATGGTTGATCTACAAAGTCAGTATCAGAAGATTAAAGATGAGGTAGATCGTGGGATACAAGAAGTGATTGATTCAGCAGCATTTATCAAGGGTGCGTCTGTGAGTCGATTTGAGCAGCATCTAGCAACTTATACAGGCGCAAAGCATGTGATACCCGTGGGCAATGGTACAGATGCGTTGCAAATCGCATTGATGGCATTGGGCTTGCAACTTGGTGATGAAGTAATTACTCCGACTTTTACTTTTATCGCGACAGCCGAAGTTGTGGCGTTGTTGGGTTTGAAGCCCGTGGTAGTGGATGTAGATTGGGATACGATGAACATATCTCTGGACGCAGTAAGGAGGGCTATTACCGATAAGACTAAGGCGATAGTGCCAGTGCACTTATTTGGTCAATGTGCAGAAATGGAGGGTTTATTGGCATTAGCCAAAGAGAAGGGGTTATATGTAGTGGAAGATGCATGTCAAGCTATAGGTTCGGAATATAGATTTTCGGATGGTACTATTAATCAAGCTGGTACGATGGGCGATATAGGTTGTACGAGTTTCTTTCCGTCAAAGAACTTGGGTTGTTATGGTGATGGTGGTGCAATCTTCACGAATGATGATACATTAGCAGCAAAGATGCGTGCGATAGCCAATCATGGCATGGTGGTGAGATATTACCATGAAATGGTGGGTGTAAATAGTCGTTTGGATAGTATTCAGGCGGCAGTATTGGATGTGAAATTACAGTATTTAGATGAATATATAGCATCTCGTCAAAAGGCAGCCGCATATTATGACAAGGCGTTTGCAGGTAATGAAAAGATTTTGATTCCTGCTCGGAATGCTCAATCCACGCATGTATATCATCAGTACACTTTGCGTTTGCAGGGTGTGGATAGAGATGCATTGCGTGCAGAGTTGGGTGATAAGGGCATTCCTGCGATGGTGTATTATCCTGTGCCATTGCATCTGCAGAAGGCATATAGAGATGACCGTTATGCAGAAGGAGATTTTCCTGTGGCAGAGCGTTTGTCTGGGTGCGTCTTATCGCTGCCTATGCACACGGAGTTGGATGAGGAGCAGTTGGAGTATATCACACGTAGTGTGTTGGATGGAGTGTAAGATGATTGGACGCCGCAAGCGGTTATGGAGGGACGCGTTTAAGGTTTAGGGTTGAAGTGTAAAAGGTGAGAAATATGGGAAATAAGTTATCATTGATTCAGCAGCAGCGCCAGCAGTTACGATTGTCGCCTGCACAGATACAAGTGATGCGCATGTTGGAGTTGCCAGCATGTGAGTTGCAAGCGCGTATCAATGAGGAATTGCAAGTCAATCCTGCACTAGAAGAAGGTAAGGAAGTCAATTCGGAACAGGATTACACTGAAATGGAGATGCAAGATGGGGATTATGAGAATCCGTTGAAGAATGAAGATTTTGATTACGACGACTATGTGCAAGATGACGATGTGCGTGAAGTGCAAGGAGGTCATAGTCGTCCGCACGAAGATATCCCATTCTCAATGGGAATGAGTTTTGCAGAGTATTTAAAGGGGCAGATTTATTTGACCAAAATGAATAAGGAAGATCGTCATATTGCCAAGTTTGTTGTGGGTAATATTGACGATGATGGTTATTTGCGCAGAACGGTAGAGGAATTGGTTGATGACTTAAGTTTCCGCGAAGGATTGCTAGTCAGCGAAGAAAAGATGCGTGAGATAGTGGATGCGGTGAAGGAATTTGATCCTATAGGAGTAGGTGCATATGATTTGCAAGAATGCTTGTTGATACAATTGAATAGAAAAGAAGACAGGACGAGCAGTGTGGAATTGGCAGAGAAGATATTGACTCACTATTTTGATGCCTTTCATCGTCATCAGTTTGATAAGATTAGCCAGCGTTTGCAAGTGAGTGAAGACGAGTTGAAGGATGCTGTGAATGAGATAGTCCGTTTAAATCCTCGCCCAGGTAATGCATGGGCAGGTACGGTGGTGGATAGAACGCAATCTATAGTTATTCCAGATTTTGTAGTGGAGCAAGTGGATGATGATTTGGTGATAAGTCTGAACAATGGCAACATATCAGAATTGCACGTGTCGGCTGATTACCAGCGTATGTTGGAGGAGTATTCGGGCGTTGTGAGTCAGAATAGTGCTCAGATTCGCGAGGCAGCGAAGTTTGTTAAGACGAATGTAGAGAATGCAAAATACTTTATCAATGCTATTCGTCAGCGTAATGAGACAATGATGCGAAGTATAGAGGTATTGGTAGGTTTGCAGCGCGATTTTTTCTTGCATGGCGATAGTATGTATTTGCGTCCTCTAACCTTGAAGGACGTGGCTGATCGTACGGGGTATGATGTATCAACAATTTCTCGTACTTTTGCCAACAAGTACGTTCAAACCGAGTGGGGCATCTTTCCGTTGAAGTTCTTTTTCTCGGATAAGATTTCCAATAGCGAGGGGGCAGAGATATCTACTCGCGAAATCAAGCAGAAATTGCGTGAAGTAATTGAGCAAGAAGATAAGAAGAATCCTGTGACGGATGATCAATTGGTGGAAATAATGCATGCCACAGGTTATCCAATAGCTCGCAGGACCGTGGCAAAGTACAGGGAGCAGATGGGCATTGCAGTAGCAAGATTGCGCAAGCAGATGTTTTAATCGATGAAGAAGTGGCTGCGGATAATGTCGGAGGTGTATAGTGTGGTGCTTTACCCTATGCTGATGCCCTTGTACGGGATTCTGCTATTTTGCGCTGGTATCGTGCAGATTACCCCTGAATTACCAAAAGTATATTTGTGGTTATGCATCGGCGGTACAGGCGTATTAACGGTATTAATCCCCATATTATTGCTTATATATTTGAAGTATAAGGGGAATATTGATTCATTGCACATTGATGATGCCAAGCAGCGAACGACACCCTACATATACACACTCGTGTGCTATGGATTTTGGGCATATTTCTTACGTGGCACTATGGGTCTGCCAGTAATAATGCTTTGTGTAGCATTGGGGGCAATAGTGGCGTTGGCGACAGTGACGGTGGTGAATCGCTGGTGGAAGATCTCCGCTCATCTGACAGGTATAGGTGGGCTGTTGGGAGGGGTATGTAGTTTTGCATTGTATTATTCGGTACTGCCTACCTACCTCGTGATGGGGCTGCTATTGGCAGCATTGCTATTGATGTACGCACGAATATATTTGGGTGCACATACACCGATGCAAGTGGTATGTGGATTATTACTAGGGCTAGTTTGTACTTTTTTACCAACAATGATAATAAGTTATGCGTAGGATAGCGTTACTGATATTGCTCGTATGGAGTTGCATGATGTATGCAACGCCCCAACTCAGCGAGGGTGCGCGTGTGAGTTTGTTGACCTGTACCCCAGGCACAGAAGTATGGTCAAAGTACGGTCATACGGCGATTCGAGTAGAGGACGAGACAAACGGGATGGATATTGTCTTTAATTATGGAATTTTCAATATGATGTCGGATCACTTCTATTGGAAGTTCGTTCGCGGAGAGACATATTATCAATTAGGCATAGATTCATATACAGCATTCAAGAGGTTCTATGGTAGCATCGGTCGGCAAACCTATTATCAAGAATTGAATCTGACGCTGGAGCAAAAGCAGAAGATCTTGGATGCGTTGGTGGTGAATTATCGTCCTGAGAATAGGTATTATCTGTATAACTTCGTGTTTGATAACTGTGCTACTCGTCCCTATCACTTGCTAAAAGCAGCATTGGGCGATAGTATTATGTCCAACTACAAGGGGTATGCTGGAGTATGTTTTCGTGAAGCGATTTCGCATTATACAGGCAAGGGGGCGTGGGTAGACTTTGGTATCAACATGGTCTTCGGTAGCAAAGCCGATAAGGAGATGACGAATGAAGAGCGATTATTCTTGCCAGAGGAATTGATGAATTATATATCTGCGGCTCATTTGGCAGATGGTCAACCGCTGGTTAAGGAGGAAAAGATTGGTAAGTTTGATATAGCGCCAGTGCCTTGGTATGCAAATTGCTGGTTGGGTATTGGCTTGCTTGGTGTGTTGATGATAGCGTTATCGTGGTATGATAGGAAGCGTGGTAAATGGAGTTGGGGAGTGGATTTGGCGTTGGTTTGCGTGTATATAGTATTGATGTGTTTGGTGGTCTTCTTGACTTTCTTCTCATGTCATCCATTGGTGGGCTTTAATTGGCGATTGCTGTTATTGCCACTGATACATATATGTGCTAGGGCAGTGTATTTTGTAAAGAAATAAATTATAACTATAAGATATGATATTTTACGAATTGAAGATTAGTTATACTCGTCAGACGGGCGAGGATAACCCTAAAGCGGTAAAAGAGACCTACTTAGTAGAGGGATTGACCGCAGCCGATGTAGAAGAGCGTTTGTTGGGCGAGATACAGAAATACATCTCTGGCGAATGGGAAACAAAAAGCTGCAAGCAAGTGCAGTTTTATGACCTCATCCCTAATCCAGAGGGCGACCAATGGTATAAGGCACGCGTAGAGATGATTACCATTGAAGATAACGGCAAAGAGAAACGCAAAGCCGTAACTATCTATGTACAAGCTGGTAATATCACTGAGGCAAATAAATCGTTGCATCAATCGGTAAGTAATCTCGACTGCGAAGTAATCAGTATCACTCGTTCACCTATTCTGGAAGTGTTCCGCGCAGTGTAACCCGATTGATTGCCTAGTAGCCCTATGCCTATTGCCTCACATATTGCCTCACATATTGCCTCAATTCGCGCAAATATTCCTGCGGGAGTGACGCTTGTTTGTGTGAGCAAGTTTCACTCTGAGAAAGCGATCATGGAGGCATATCAATGTGGCGAAAGGGATTTTGGTGAAAGTCGCGTACAGGAGTTGATGACGAAATACGAAGCCCTGCCAAAAGATATCCGTTGGCATTTTATTGGTCATCTGCAAACGAATAAGGTCAAGCAGATTGTGCCTTTTGTGCACATGATTCACTCGGTGGATAGTGTGCGATTAATGGACGTTATCAACCGCGAGGCAGAGAAGATTGGGCGTCGAGTGAAAGTGTTGCTAGAGGTGCATGTAGCCAAAGAAGAAACCAAATCGGGCTTCACACCAGAAGAGTTCTTGTCACTAAATACTAAACTCTCAACACTAAACCACATAGAAGTATGCGGAGTGATGGGTATGGCGACGAATACGGATGATAAGGATGAATGGCGGCGCTGCTTCCGCGAGATAAAATCCCTCGGAAAACAACTTCTAAACAACACTACACAATCCTACACTACACTACACCATCCTACACTACAGATTTCCATGGGCATGTCCGACGACTACCTCGTGGCCATTGAAGAAGGAAGCACCATGGTGCGCATCGGTTCGACCATCTTCGGGTCGAGAGGCTCGACACCCGAAAATAATCGGATTCCCGAATCCCAAATCCCGACTCAAAAAAAGTAAAACAATGACTATCATCCTCGACATGGGCGGAGTGCTAATGCTGCACAACATGCCAGAATGTATTGCTCGCTTTACCGATATACTGGGTGAAGAGAAAATGAAAACTATTCTTGGTTTGGCTAGTAATGGCGAAGGTATTGGAGATAGTTTGATGGAGCAATATGAGCGCGGAGAGATATCCACAGATGCCTTCATTGATGGTATTATGCTACATGCTCAACGCCCTACTACCCGCGAGGAAGTGATTGCTGCATGGAACGCCATGCACGGCGGTATTCCTGAGGAGCGATTACAATTGATCCAATCATGGAAAGATGCGGGACATCAATTGTTTCTCTTGAGTAATAATAACGATTTGCATTGGCATCATATCCTCTCATTGTACGATATGTCAATATTTGAGCATTGTTTTGCATCACACTTGATGCATATGAGTAAACCCGACCCACGCATATACCAAGAAGTTGATAATCAACTGCGTGCATGGCACTGCGATCATCCATTCCACTTCGTAGACGACATAGCCATCAACCGAGAAGAAGGTAAGAAAATTGGATGGCAAACTTACGAAACTATTTACGAATTGAATATATAATAAAAATGAAAGGAGGTGAAAAACCTCCTTTTTTGTTATATTACTGATTACATCTCTGTCGTGTAGATTGAAGTGCCTGCGCTAGGTTTATGACTGTTTGCTGGCAGACCCCCGATTCGTCGTAGAGTTTGGGAGCAAGGCGCTGCAGGCTAAGGTATATTTTCTCGGCTTCTTGCAAGGCATTGAGCGATTCTTCACTCCCATCAACCGCCTTTCCTAACAAGAGATTTATCATATCCACCCCACACCAAAACATCGCTAAACTGGTATATTTGCCATGGTGCACACGGTACATCGGTAGGATGGCATTGTAAGCCTCTTCTACCCGCCCCTCGCGACGAAGTTCGAAGATCTGCTTGACGGTCATGGTTCAAAGTTGTTCAATGTTATTCAATGTTGTTCAACATGGTTCAAAGTTGAACGCAAAGCGCTGAACTATTCTGAACAGCGCAAAGCGCTTTTGAACTATTTATCTGCGGCGTAAGCCTTGCATTTGCTGCATTTTCTTCATCATCTTGCTAGTTTGCTCAAACTGCTTGAGGAAGCGATTGACCTCCACAATGCTTGTTCCTGAACCTTTGGCAATACGATTTTTACGACTACCATTGAGCAACGCTGGATTAGCACGTTCAGCTGGAGTCATAGATGAGATGATCGCCTCTATCGGTTTGAAAGCATCATCGTTAATTTCCACATCCTTGAGGGCTTTGCCCATACCAGGAATCATACCCATCAAATCCTTCATCGAACCCATCTTCTTGATTTGGGCGAGTTGAGAGAGGAAGTCGTTGAAGTCAAATTGGTTTTTCGCAATCTTCTTGCTGATGCGGCGTGCCTCAGCCTCATCGTATTGCTCTTGTGCACGCTCTACGAGTGACACCACATCACCCATGCCCAAGATTCGGTCTGCCATACGCGATGGGTGGAAGACATCCAGTGCATCCATCTTCTCGCCTGTACCGATGAACTTGATTGGTTTTTGTACCACCGAACGGATACTCAATGCAGCACCACCGCGGGCATCACCATCGAGTTTTGTGAGAATAACTCCATCGAAATCAAGGCGGTCGTTGAACTCTTTGGCAGTGTTCACGGCATCTTGACCGGTCATAGCATCTACGACGAAGAGGGTCTCTTGTGGGTTGATGGCTTGCTTGATAGCAGCAATCTCTTGCATCATCTGCTCATCCACAGCCAAACGACCAGCGGTATCGACGATAACCACATCATAGCCATATACTTTGGCTTCTTGGACGGCTTTCTGAGCTTTAATAACAGGGTTGGTTTCGCCTTCACCTGTATATACTTTGGCATTGATCTGCTCGCCTAGTACGCGCAACTGCTCGATAGCCGCAGGACGATAGACGTCGCATGCTACCATCATTACGCGTTTGCTTTTCTTGGTTTGGAGATAGTTCGCCAATTTCGCTGAGAAAGTGGTCTTACCCGAACCTTGGAGACCACTCATCAGGATGACAGCGGGGGTACCTTTGAGGTTGATTTCGGCAGTTTCGCCACCCATGAGGTCGGCTAGTTCGTCGTGAGTAATCTTGACCATGAGTTGCCCAGGTCGAACGGCGGTCATCACGTTTTGACCGAGTGCTTTGGCTTTAACCTGATCGGTAAACTGCTTTGCAGTCTTGTAGTTGACATCGGCCTCTAGGAGGGCTTTTCGGATGTCTTTGACTGTTTCTGCGATATTGATTTCGGTGATACGACCTTCACCTTTGAGAATCTTAAATGATCTTTCTAGTCTTTCAGATAAATTGTCAAACATAGTACTCCATATTAAAATGCGTACAAAATTACTGCTTTTTTTGGACATATGCAAATTTTCTAGAGAATGTTTGTAATATTCACACATAGAACAAAAAAAATCATATGATAAAATGAAATTTTATCTAAAAACTTGCGTATATGCTTTTTTTTTTGTAATTTTGCAGGTTGTATTAATTGGGCAAACAGTGCTGCGCAGGGTTATGAAATATATACGCGACAACAAGTTACTGGAAAAAGGTAACAAGGTGTTGGTATGCGTGAGCGGTGGGGCAGACAGCGTAGCATTACTAGATGTTCTGCAACGAGGAGGATTTGATTGCGTAATAGCACACTGCAATTTTCACCTCAGAGGCGAAGAAAGCGATCGAGATGAGGCGTTTGTGAGGAGGTTGGGCGATGAGGAGAGAGGCGGAGGAGTTATCGTGAAGCATTTTGACACAGTGGAGTATGCCAAAGAGAAAGGGATAAGCATCGAGATGGCGGCACGGGAGTTACGCTACAGGTGGTTTGCCGAAGTGGCTGAAGCAGAAGAATGTAAGGCAATAGCCGTGGCACACCATCAGAACGATCAAGCGGAAACCGTACTGCTGAACCTGAAACGCGGTGCAGGCATTAGGGGACTATGCGGGATGCGGGCAAAAGCGGAGAATGCGTATGGATTAGACGGTGAAGCTGTGAAGCAGTCAAGCGAGAGGATACCGATTATTCGTCCGTTATTGTGTACGACGAGGGATTACATAGAGCACTACCTGCGCGACATACGGCATATAGAATGGATCGAAGATTCAACAAACAGCGATACGAAGATCAAACGCAATGCCGTGCGAGACCAACTGAAAAGTTACAGCAAGGCCGAGATAGAACACATCGCAGCAACGGCAGAAAGGATGCAAGGGTATGTGGATTGGTTAGAAGGACAAGATACAAAAGAAGCAGGCAGAGCCAAGCTTTACGAAGAGTTGAAAGACTATGGTTTTGCGGAGATAGACAAAATATACGATGCATTGCATAGTAGCGTTGGCGGAAAAGTGTTTGAGTCGGCAACACATAAGGTAATCATCAGACGAAAGGCGATGAGGTTAGAGGCGAAAGGCGAGAGGTGAGAGGTATGAAGAGATATGGTATAATAGGCAATCCATTGGGACATTCGTATTCGGAGCGATACTTTACTGACTTGTTTGTACGAGAAGGGTTAGATGCAGTGTATCACCCCTATGCAATAGAAAGTATTGAGGAAGCGAAAGGTTTGTTGATGGAGTTGGACGGTGCAAATGTAACCTACCCCTACAAGGAAGCCATCATACCCTACCTACGCGAAGTGGACGAAGTAGCAAGACAAATCGGTGCGGTAAATGTGATACACAAAGGAAAAGGACACAACACCGATTGGATAGGTTTTAGGGATAGTCTGGGAAGTATACTGACAACAGACGACAAGCGTGCGTTACTACTAGGCACCGGAGGCGTGAGCAAAGCCATACAATATGCATTGCAAGAGATGGGGATAGCATGTACGGTGGTGAGCAGGAAGGTAAAAGGCGAGAGGCGAGAGGTAATCAGTTATGATGAAGTGTATGAGGAGGTGATGGCAGCACATCAGATAGTGGTGAATTGTACGCCTCTGGGTATGCATCCACTAGAAGGGGAGATGCCAAAGATACCCTATGAATGGCTGACGGAGAAACATTTGCTATACGACTGCATTTATAATCCCGAAAAGACCCTGTTCTTGCAGATGGGAGAAAGACAAGGATGCAGGACAAAGAACGGTCTGGAGATGCTACAAAAGCAAGCAGATGAGGCGTGGAAGATTTGGACGCTCGCAGAGCGAAAGTGAGAGTTGAGAGATAAGTGATAAGTATATGAAAAAGTGTATTTTGAGTATTTTGGTTATGTGGGTGGCAATGATGTGCCACGCACAATTGGTCTTAGAGAATGAGGCTGCAGTGGTGTACTATATGCCTAAGAACGAAGTGGCTATCACATTGCATTACACGGTAGTGGATGAGGAGCCTGGCATCTTCTATCAGTATGCTAAACGCTATTTAGGCGCACAGGAAGTAGTAACCGAAGCAAAGAGAAGTTACCTATTGACACATATAAGTACCGAGTTACTAACAGAAGCGGACATCACTCGCGCATATAAGGTAACTGCTGGTCAAGGTGTCAAAGAGCAGTTAATTACCCTAAGCGAGGATGGTAGGTTGTTGGGGTATGGTTTGGAGGGCGCAGCAGAGCCGTTATTGTTTAGCGGACTGACAGAGCCCTGTTGTTTAGAGGACGCGGCAAAGCCAAACTGTTTAGAGGAGGGAGAGTTGATGCCATTATTGGAGGAGCAATTTATGGCTAGTTCGACGATGAAGATGGCGGAAGGTGCTGCGAAATTGATTTATCGTATTCGTGAAACACGATTGAACTTATTGGCTTGTGAAGTGGAGCATATGCCTGCCGACGGTAAAGCGATGGAGTTAGTTTTGGCGGAATTGGATAAGCAAGAGCAAGCATTGGTGGAATTGTTTGTAGGAAAGAAGAAAACGCATATTCAATCCAAGACTGTTAAGTATTCGCCTGAGGAGTGCGTACAGAAAGCGGTATTGTGTAGGTTCTCAATGCACAATGGTGTGGTAGATGCAGATGACTTGAGTGGTGAGCCAGTGTACATAAGTGTAGATGCTACCCAAGAGATGGTACAAACGCTGATAGATGAGCAGAGCAAGATGCCAGCATTGTCGCAGTTGTATTACAACTTGCCAGGAGAGGCACAGTTGGTAATGGAGTACAAGGGTGAAGAAATGGTCAATGAAAAGTACCAGATAGCGCAGTTGGGTGTGGCAATACCATTTGCAAAGCAATTATTTACCAGTAAGCAGAGTCCAGTGATTAGAATTAATCCATTTACTGGAAACATCTTGTCTATTAAGCAATGAAACGAATAGTATGGGTAATAGCCCTTTTGGGTAGTGTATGGAGTGTGTATGGTCAGGAGTTGCGCTGTACGGTGACAATCAACTCGGATCAGGTGCAAGGTAGCAACAAGGAGATGTTTAACACTTTGAAGCAAAGCATCGAGGAGTTTGTGAACACATCTCGTTGGACTAATATGACCTTTCAAGAGAAAGAGAAGATCGAGTGCAACATGTTGCTAGTGGTGAAGAGTGTGGAGAATGATATGTTGAATTGTGAGTTTACTTGTCAGAGTCGTCGTCCAGTGTATGGTACGAGTTATACCACCCCTACCTTGAATTTTAAGGACAACAATTTTGTATTCACCTATCAAGAGTACGACCGACTGGATTATCAGCAAAGTGTGTTTACAACCAATCTGACAGCTTTATTGGCTTATTACTGTTATCTGATTATTGGTCATGACATGGATTCGTTTTCCAAGTTGGGTGGTACGCCATATTTTCAAGCATGCGAGAACATTGTGACTGCGGCGCAATCGGCATCATTAGACAACGCTGAAGCTGCAGGATGGAAAGCATTTGAAAGCAATCGCAATCGCTATGCACTTATCAACAATTTGATGGATGAAGCGTTTAAGAAATATCGGATATATTACTATGATTACCACCGTCATGGTTTGGATGAGATGGTGAACAATGTAGCTAATGGTCGTGCGCGTATCGCAAAAGATATTAAAGTACTGAAAGAGGCATACAACGCAAGACCTGCCACTTATGTAATCAACGCTTTCTTAGACGCAAAGTCCGATGAATTGGTGAATATATTTAAGAAAGGTACTAGCGAAGAAAAGAAAATGGTATATGAATTGCTGATGGACATTGATCCTACCCGACAAAGCACATATGACGAGATTAACCGTGACTAATAAATAGCAAATAAATAACAAAACAATATGAATATTTCGTATAATTGGCTCAAACGCTACATTGCGTTGAATGATTCTGCAGAAGAAGTAGCACAGGTTTTGACTTCCATCGGTTTGGAAGTAGGCAAAGTAGAGAATGTACAAACCATCAAAGGCGGGCTAGAAGGTCTCGTAGTAGGTGAAGTAATCACCTGCGTAGATCACCCTAACTCCGACCACCTACATATCACAACTACGCGCGTGGCTCCCGATGCAGAGCCATTGCAAATTGTTTGCGGTGCACCTAACGTAGCAGCAGGTCAAAAGGTGATTGTAGCTACCGTAGGCACTGTACTCTACGATGGCGATGAGAAATTTACCATCAAGAAAGGCAAGATCCGTGGCGAGGAGTCGTTGGGTATGATCTGTGCCGAAGATGAGATTGGTGTAGGTACCAGTCACGAAGGCATCATGGTACTCCCTGCCGACACTCCAGTAGGTATGCCTGCTAAGGAGTATTTCGGCGTAGAAGACGATACTCTCATCGAGGTGGACATCACACCTAACCGTGCAGACGGTGCTAGTCACTATGGCGTAGCACGCGACCTATATGCATACTATCAAGCCAAAGGTGTGAATGTTGCATTGGTTAAGCCAAGCGTTGAGGATTTCAAAGTAAATAGCAATGCATTGCCTATCGAAGTAGTGGTAGAAAATGCTGAAGCATGCCCTCGCTACACGGGCGTGAGTATCAAAGGCGTAACGATCAAGGAGTCGCCCGATTGGCTCAAGAAAGCCCTCAACACCATCGGTATTCGCCCTATCAACAACGTGGTGGACGTGACCAATTTCGTACTTCACGAGATGGGACAAGCACTCCACTCTTTTGATGCAGATAAGATCAAAGGCAATAAAGTGATTGTGAAGAACGCTACCGAAGGTCAGAAGTTCGTGACCTTGGACGGTGTAGAGCGTACCCTCTCAGCAGCAGACTTGATGATTTGCAATGCAGAAGAGCCAATGTGTATAGCAGGTGTATTCGGTGGACAAGACTCTGGTATCAGCGAAACAACTACTAACGTCTTCCTTGAGAGCGCATACTTCGACCCTGTGAGCATTCGCAAGACCGCTCGCCGTCATCAACTATCTACCGATGCAAGTTTCCGCTATGAGCGTGGTTGCGACCCAAATAATACACTCTATGTACTCAAGCGTTGCGCATTGCTCATCCAAGAGGTAGCGGGTGGAGAAATTGCAATGGAGATTGTAGATCGCTGCGCTGTAGATGGTAGATCGGCTACGCCTGTAGATGGTAGTAAAGTGTTTGCGCCATTCCCTGTTGAGTTAAACATCGACCGCGTAAATGCATTGATTGGCAAAGAGTTGGGTGAAGAGTTGATAGAGAAGATTCTTCGTGCGATGGAAGTTGATATATATAGCAAAGAAGGTAAAGTATGGCAGTTAGGCGTGCCTCGCTACCGTGTAGACGTACAACGCGAATGTGATGTAGTGGAGGATATTCTCCGCATCTACGGCTACAACAATGTAGAGTTCCCTGAGAAGTTAAATACTTCTCTCAGTTATAATCCAAAGCCCAACCCAGTGGCATTGCAGATTCGTATATCCGAGCAACTTACTGCTCAAGGGTTCAATGAGATATTGAACAACTCACTCACCAAAGTATCATACTATGAGCCATTGGAAGGATTGTCGTTGGCTACCTGCGTGAAGATCATGAACCCACTGAGCCAAGACTTGGGCGTGATGCGTCAGACCTTGCTCTTTGGTGGACTGGAGAGTATTCAACGCAATGCAAATCGCAAGAACGCCGACCTGAAGTTATATGAGTTTGGCAACTGCTACCATTACAACGCACAGAAAATTGCAGATAGACAAGCCAAAGATCCTCATTGGACATATGATCCTCTTTATGCATACTACGAAGAGCCACACTTGGCATTGTGGTTGACAGGTAACAAATCTGCACAATCATGGGTGCAAAAAGAGGAGAAGACTAGCTTCTACACCCTGCATGCATATGTGAACAATGTGCTCCGTCGTTTGGGCGTGAATATAGCAAACTGCACACTCGAGCCACAGGAGAATGAGTTATGCGCCGACGGTATGGCTATCAAAGCACCTAACGGCAAGCAGATAGGATATATGGGTATCGTAAATGGCAAATTGCTCAAGGCATTCGACATTGACAATCCTGTTTATTATGCCGACTTGGATTGGAACATGCTGCTCAAACTCAACAAGCAATACAAACCAGTAATCAACGACCTGCCTAAGTTCCCAGAGGTGAAACGCGATTTCGCACTCCTCGTGGACAAGTCGGTGAAGTTCGCTGATTTGGCTAAAGCCGCCTTGGCAGCAGAAAAGAAACTGCTGAAGGCAGTCAACCTCTTCGATGTGTACGAAGGCAAGAATCTCGAAGCAGGCAAGAAGAGTTATGCACTATCATTCATCCTGCAAGACACAGAGAACACCCTCAAAGATAAGCAAATCGAAGCCATCATGGCGAAACTGCTCAAGACCTTCGAGGAGAAATTCGGAGCAAAACTGCGTTGATGACCAATCTCCTCTCACATATCGCCGTGTTTGCTTCTGGCACTGGTACCACGCTGCAAACGTTGATTGATCAGCAAACGCAGCGCGGCTACTACATTGCATTGGTAGTTACCAATCGCGAATGTCCAGCCATAGAGCGAGCCAAACAGGCAAATATCCCTACTCTACAATCAAAAGACTGGACTGAGATTGACAATGCACTAACTGGTCATCATATCCAATTGATTGTATTGGCTGGTTACCTTGCCATCATCCCAGAGTGGATATGCACAAAGTGGGAAAAACGCATTATCAATATCCATCCATCGCTCTTGCCCAAACATGGTGGCAAAGGTATGTATGGAATGCATGTGCACGAGGCAGTATGGAAAGCAGGGGAGAAGGAAACAGGGTGTACAGTACACTACGTCAGCGCAGAGATAGATAGCGGCAGTATTATCGCTCAGTCGGTAGTGGAGGTTAAAGAAAGTGACACTCCCAATACTATTGCACAACGTGTACAAGCAGCCGAAAAAGTGTTACTCCCTCGCGTGATTGGGGAGTTAATCTGATTTATTCTTGATGTTTTCCAGCGATTTAGTCCATTGGATGTAACCATACACACAGTTAGCACACCAAAATGCATACTGCGCTGCCATGCAATAGTTTGCGGCGCGCAACCACATCACCAAAGCTAGTATATCTACGATCAACCATAAGTACCATTGCTCGCGGTACGCCATTACCATCAATATTTGTGCAGCAATAGCAGGCACCGTCGTGAACGCATCCAAATACGGTTGCGGGTCGTCTGTATATTGCTGTAAGAGCCACCCTGTGAACACCGATAGCAATACGACAGCCACAATCAAGAACGGGAATACATTTTTGGACAAACGGCGTGTATGTACCTGCAATGTATTACTATTCATGCGCCTACGCCAACAATAAACGCCATAAATCATGGTAATAAAATAGTAGATATTGATAGCTATCTCAGCATAGAAATGCTCAACGCAGCATAAGTAGGTATAAGTGATTACTTGTGCAAAGCCAAACACAAAAGTAAGTATGTTTCCTTGCGCCCCAAGTACGACGGAGCATATGCCCAACATGCCACTGACCAAAGCCAGCGGGCTATGGGGAGCTATGAAATAAACAACAAGTTGCACGATCAAGCCCAAAGCAAGAAACCACCAAGTAGCTTGTGAGATAAACAGTATGGAACTACTTCTTCTTGGCATTCTTACTAGTCAAAGCTTTGGGTTTGGACAAAATTTGTGGTTTGGCTAGATGATCAAACACTTCTTCAAAATCCCAGTTGGCACGTAGCTTGAGTTTTTTAGGATAGTAGTAAATTGGCTCAGGTTGTTGCAATAGCAGCCAGTCGCCAGTAGTCCATTTCCCATCTCCATTCTGGTCGATATACAAGCGCAGATAAAAAGTAGCCGGCTTAAGATATTGGAACAATGCTCCATCTGCACTAGCAGGCAATTCCTTAAGCACCTTCTCTTTTTCATCTAGTAATTGGATGCGTGCAAGAGGATCAAAAGCTGCCATCTTAACGCGCAAAGAAGAATAATCGTTCTTAGATTTTAGTTTTATATTTTTCTGAATACTATCGTTGCTAGCCCCATAAATATCAATACAAGCTGCAGAGTCAATCTTGAGCAGGTATGTCTCCTCTGGCTGTAGGTTAGCAATAATATACAACATCATCGCGAGGGAGTCGCTGCGCAGAATTTCGAATGACATAGGATGCATGAGAGTATCCACCTTGTGCGACAGGTGAAAGAGCGAATCATGGATATCTGCTATAGGAAAAGCAGAAGTAATACGAATCGTATCAAATATATCAAATGATGCAGAAGCATTGGTTCGGAGTTCTAATTTACGTTCGCGTTTCTTCCGCTCGATGGCTTCGCGAGCTTTGTCAGACATACGAGGACGACGGTAGACAGCCAAGACGGTATCCGTCTGTGGAATTAGATTATAAAGCGAATCTGTGACTAAGTATTGCATTTGCATATAAATGCTATCCATACTAATGGCAATGGAGTCTGTAAGCCAATAGGTGATTGTATCAAAGTTTTGTGACGCTTGAAAAAGGCAATAGTTGGTGAAATTTACCCATGCCGAATCATTGTGCAATGAGTCCACTTCGCTAGGGCGCAAAGCTTGAATCATAGGCATTGAGTCTTGAGGCGCTGAGAAGATTAAGGTAAATGCATGTTGCTCATCACGACGTATCCCTTGAAAGTAGCGACGCTGTTTACTTTCCTCAAAATACCATAGCACCAACGAATCAGGGTAGAAATGTGTAATAGAATGGTGTAAGATAGAGTCCGGTAATCGAGTGAAGAGCGTATCTCCAGTAATGGAATCAAGAGCAAGCGTATCGCGCCATAGAGTATCATAGTGTAGTTTTATATCAAATGACGGCGTGATGACAGAGTCATAGAAAGCTAAGCCCTCACCAGGTTGGTATATGAAATCACGGCTGATATCATTGAGAGCATAGAGGCGATAGCTACCAGGTTGGATGTTGTGAATAACGAAGTTCCCCTCGGAGTCAGTACGCGTGACACGTGCAAAAGGAAGGGCACTCAAAGCTGAATCTGCCATATTACGATGGATACCGACCAAGACAGCCGGTTTAGGGCTTAGTGTAGCCGCATCATAAACCGTTCCAGAGATGGCGAGAGAGTCAATATAGTCACCTGTAGAGAAAGCAAAAACATATCCTTCTAATGGTACTTTCTCATTATAATCGCAGATAGCCGCTCCAAAATTGATTGTATAGGTAGTAGAATCTTGTAAATCCTCTTGAAATATCACAGATAACGTCTTGCCAATGGCTTTCACCTCAGGTGCATTTTGCTGAGGTGGCGAGATGAGGACATTATTTTGAATATCATCCAATTGAATGTATTCGTCAAAGGTTACCTCTATTGTTTTACCTTTAAATGCGAGCATTCCGTTGATAGGCAACTCCTTGAGTACCTTTGGAGGAATCGTGTCACGAGGCCCTCCCTGAGGTCCTTGTCCGCGATTAGCACATGACGCTATTAAAAGCATCATCATAACGACTATGTATAGGTATCTTTTATTCATAATCAACAACTTGTGATCAACGGTTTTATTTCATATCCATTAGCTTGTAACCACTTGATTATTAAAGGAAGCAAGTGCAACATTCTATCTCGTGATTTGAGCGAATCGTGCAAAACAATGATACTACCATTGCGGGTGTATCGTTTGACAACTGATAGCATTTTTTCCACCGAATATGATGGATTGTAATCGTGTGTAAGCACGTCCCACAAATAGATACTATAGCCCGCTTGTAGCAAAGCCCGTTTTTGTGCTAAACGCATTCTGCCATGCGGCGGTCGAAAAAGTTTAGTTTGTAGTACTTCAGCAGCATGCTTGACATCAGCTATATAGTTATCGGTGCAAGATTGGCAACCGCGCATATGGTGGTAGGTATGATTTCCTATGGTATGTCCTTCAGCACGCACACGAGCCAACAACTCAGGATAACGTTCTGCATTTTCTGCTACCATAAAAAAGGTGGCTTTGACATCATATTGAAGAAGGATGTCTAACACTTGTGGTGTACACTGGGGAATTGGACCATCATCAAAGGTTAGATATACGACCCTCGACGATGGTTTCATTCGCCATACAACTCCTCTATAGAGGCGTTGCATCCATGTTGGGAATTGATATAATAGTCTAATAAGCACCTAACAGTAGCATCGCTAAACACCATTCTCAATCCCCCCAAGCCAATGCTGAGGCACCTAATACCGCGGCATCTGCCTCTTTCAAATCTGAGAAGAGCACTTGCACCTTGTTGCGCCACAAAGGAAGCACGTTGTCATTCATAGCCTTCTCTACAGGGTCTTTGATCCAATGACCAGACTTAGTCAAGCCACCAAACATCACAATTGCCTCTGGTGCACTGAAAGCAATGAAATCTGCCAATTGCTGACCCAGAATAGTGCCTGTGTAGTCAAAAATCTCTTTGGCTACTTCGTCACCTTGTTCAGCAGCATCATATACGTCTTTTGAGGTAATAGCATCGATGTCAAGATTGCGAAGCACGGTTTCCTTAGTAGTAGAAGAGATAATCTCTTTGGCTGTACGCGCTACACCAGTAGCCGAAGCATACGCTTCAAGGCAACCTTTCTTGCCACAATTACATGGGCGACCAGCTTCGCCACGCACAGCGCAGGTGTGACCCAATTCGCCAGCAAAGCCATCATGACCATATACCACTTTGCCATCTACTACGATACCCGAACCTACACCTGTACCCAAAGTAATCATGATGAAGTTCTTCATACCACGAGCAGCACCATAGGTCATCTCACCCATAGCAGCTGCATTGGCATCATTGGTAATCTTACATGGCAAACCAAAACGATCTGACATAATTTGTGCAAATGGAATAGATTGCCACGGCAAGTTCATAGCACCTTCTATCATACCTGTATAATAGTTACCATTAGGTACGCCAGCACCTATGCCACGCACTTGTTCAAAGCCACCTAATGGCTCAATTATCTTTTCTGCTTCTACATACAATGCATTCACATAATCATTAATATCAGTAAATGATTGAGTTTTCACTGATGTTCGTGCCAATACATGACCGCGTGCATCTACGACGCCCAATACGGAGTTGGTTCCTCCCATATCAAGGCCTATTACATAGGGTTTCTTTTGCATAACTTAGTTAATTATGAATTATGAATTTTGAATGATGAATTATTCTGTAGGAATATCTTTGTTTACATTTTTACTACCAATGAGGGCATAAAAGAGGATGTATACAGCACATGCTACCACTACGATATAGCTCATTTGGAAGTTGCCAAACACATCTGCTAATTTACCTTGAAGTGGTATCAAGATACCACCACCGCAAACCATAGTCATAAATGCACCAGATGCGATGGAAGTATATTTTCCTAATCCTTCAACTGCCATATTAAAGATTCCACCCCACATCACAGATGTACACAATCCTACTAATATCAAAGCTAACACACCCACAGGTACTTCCGCTGTAATTATATTCAAACTCGCCCAATCAATGCCCGGCATTTTCACAATCATCTCTGATGGCAAAAACATCCCCAACAACACCAATACAAGGCATGCACTTGACACACTAACAATTTGTACACGACTACTTACCTTACCACTAATCATACCACCCAAAAAACGTCCCACAAGCATCAGTAACCAATACACAGCCACAATCATCCCTACGATATTAGCATTAATACCCAAACCAGGAGTGGCTGCATCGGTAGCTGTTGTCAAATATTGCATTACATATGTAGGAACTCCTACTTCTATTCCCAAATACATAAAGATAGCCACCATGCCTAATCTGAAATGACGAAATGAAAATGCAGAATGTTTATTACCTTTTCCCGTCTCTGTTACTGATTGTATCTCTGGCTCTGGTATTTGCACAAGCACCAAAACTAGGAATGCAACAGCAAACACGCTCAAGGCAATCAACAAAGCAGGAGTAGCATCAGCAATCTTTGCTCTACTTGCATCGGCAATCAGACTTCCCATAATGATAGTTACCAATACGGCAGCAGTTGAGCCACAGACACCTCCAAACTGCACCAATTGATTTCCTCTATTGCCTCCACCACCCAAGATATTTAACATTGGGTTCACTACTGTATTCAACATACACATACAACAACCTGCGGTGAAAGCACCAACTATATACACCCAAAAACTTTCAATAGTAGCCCATCCGGACGTATATTGCAAAAACACACCCGTAAAACCAACTAAGATAGCCACCAATGCTGTCTTACGATAGCCGATTTTCTTCAGCAACATACCGGCAGGAATACCCATCACAGCATAAGCAATAAAGTTAGCTGCATTGCCCAATTGTGATGCAAAATTGGACATAGCAAAAGTACTCTTCACAATCACAGCCATCGGATTGCACAAGTTGGTCACAAATGCAATCATAAAAAATAGCATGTACATTACCACAATGGGGAGGATATTCTTTTTCATAATGTTATAAATTTCTCTTCAAGAATAGCATGATGCGATTATGCAAGTGCTCGTAATTATTGCCATTACGCAAGAAATGGTTGTCATCGGGATACATCTGCATCTCAAATTGTTTGCCCGCTTGCACTAGAGCATCCACATATAGCCACGACTGCTGTGCATGTACATTATCGTCTGCTAAACCATGAACCAACAACAAGTTTCCCTTCAAATCTGCTGCTAAATTAATCACATCTGCCTTTTCATATCCATACTCATTCACCTGCGGACGGCGCATATAGCGTTCGGTATATGCCGAATCATACAAACGCCAACTAGTTACTGGAGCTATTGCAATACCACATTTCCACACCTGTTCATTCTGCTTGCTGAGGCACATCAGCGTCTCATAACCACCATAGCTCCAACCACATATAGCCATTCGCTCACCATCAACATAAGGTAATGTCTTTAAGTACGCAGCCGCACTTATTTGATCCTCTGCCTCTTTCACGCCCAATTCCAAATATGTTGCATTGCGCCAATCACGACCTCTAGCATTCGTTCCACGACCATCCACACACACCACCAGATATCCCTCCGAGGCCAAATAATGACCGAAGCGCTTGCGCCAAGTATCTGTCACTCGCTGGCTGGCTGGACCACTATATTGCATCATCACTACGGGGTAACGCTTAGTTGCATCAAAACCCATCGGCTTAATCATCCACCCATTTAACTTATCATTACGCTCTGTTACGAACGTAAAAAACTCCTTGTGGGGAAGTCCACTTACCTCCCATGCATTATTAATCGAATCATTAGCCAATATCACACTCCCTTTGCCTCCCCTAACATCATGCAGCATATATCTCTGTGGAATAGTATTACTTTGATAACAATCTATATAACGCTTCCAATCTTTGGAGAACCTCAGATTATGTGTACCCTCGCCATGAGTAAGCTGAGTAGTCATATTTTTCTTTACATTTAACGCATATGCTTGACGCGTCATTGGCGTATTAGCAGCTTGATAGTAAAGTGTTTGCGTTTTCTCATCATACCCATATACCGCAGTCACGTCGCGCTGCTCTGGCGTAAGCAATCTCTGCTCTATGCCTTGCGATGAATACATATATACCTGCGTATACCCACCTTTTTCGCTCACAACTGCTACACGACCGTCCGACAACCACTGCCAATCATCAAACAACTGGTAATCAATATAATACTCATCACTCTCCTCTACATAAAAAGGATGAGACACAGTGGATTTGGGATTAGCTGTATAGACGGACATCTTCGTTTGATCTCGATTTAAGACCAAAGCAACCACACTTGCCAAGGTCGGTTCCTTACCTTTCTCAGATTTAGGTTGTGATGTCCAACACAAACGAGGAATATAATCATCCTCCTTAGTAGGTAAATCCAAAGTCACAATAGTCTTCTTCTGCACATCATATACACATACACTTGCCACTGCATTCTCCTCACCCGCCTTTGGGTAGCGCAAACTGTGCAACGTTGGGTACAATCCTTTTTCTGAATTCACTCTTCTATTTTCACTCTCCAAATACGTCTGCCACTCAAATGTAGGTACCTCTCGCTCGTTCAATCGAACAAATGCCAGATACTTGCTATCAGGAGAGAAGGCAAACAGCCCTGTTATACCAAACTCTTCCTCATACAACCAATCAGCTACTCCATTGTATATCTGCGTATTTGTTTTTACCTCCACATCCATCAGCGCAACTTCATCACGAGAAAGGGTCAAAGGCACTTCCGTCTTAAAGTCCACCTTATAAATATACAGGTTGTTATCCGCCTTAGCATATACCACATATTTGCCATTTGGCGACATCACCGCGTCACGCACTGGGCTATCACTCATCAGTATTGTATCATTCTTCTTGGTATCTATCAAGTAGTAATCAGCATAGTACGAATGACGAAAGAGTTGCTCCTTATTCTTATACCCTATACGATATCGATGATTCTCACTCATCTCATCGCTATTCAATACACTATCCATTTCTGCAAGAGTCATTGTCTTGGCATCAAAACCACCACGAAGCAAATGCATCATATCAACATTATTATTTGCATAGCACATGACGCATATAGAAAATAATGTTAGCAATAATGAAATTTTTCTTTTCATACAAAATACCCATTTTATCTAAAATCGCGCAAAGGTACAAAAAAAAACGCATATTACAAAGAAAAATACAAAAAAACATCTTTTTCTTCGCATACATATCCTACCTATCGTTTATAACTGCAAAACAAACCTTGCACTTTTATTATTTCTTTGAAATAAATTTGTATATCTCAAAAATTTTTAGTAATTTTGCACGCTTTTTATGGATTCTTAAGAATCAACACTTTTTCTTCCATCTTCATTTATCCCGAAGATACCCCGAAGATAAGCCAACAATAGAAAGCCCCCAAGCGACAAAAATCTTAAAAAAAGACATAAAACAAAACAATAAAATCAATTAACATCATGCAAAAAATCCAACTGAAACGTGGTTTGGACATCCCATTTGATGGAGCGGCAGCCCTCACACTCGGTAGTGTGAATCGTCCTGCTATCTTCCACATCGTCCCAGACCATTTCGCTGGCGTGACCCCAAAACTCATGGTCCGCGAAGGCGACAGCGTGAAAGCAGGTTCTCCCCTCTTCCACGACAAGTCATTTGCTGAGATGCTCTTCACATCGCCTGTTAGCGGTAAGGTGGTAGCCATTGTACGTGGCGAGCGCCGCAAGGTGATGTCCATCGACATCGAAGCTGATGCTACGATTGAGTATGAGTCCTTCGACCTTAAGCAAGACGCTAAAGCCCTCTTGCTGCAATCGGGTCTTTGGGCACTCATTAAGCAACGTCCTTACGATTGCATCGCTCTCCCAAGCAAGCAACCTAAGGCCATCTTCATCTCTACCTTCGACACCGCTCCTGTAGCACCAAACTACGAGTGGGTGCTCAATGGACAAGGTGCAGTGCTGCAAGCTGCAGTAAATGCACTCGCTACTATCGCACCTGTGTACGTAGGCATCAAATGTTGCGCAAGCGCACCTGTTTTCCGTGGCTTGACCAACTGCGAGAAATACGAGGTTAAAGGTCCTCACCCAGCAGGCAACGTAGGTGTACAAATCAACCACGTGGCTCCTATCGCTAAGGGCGAGACCGTTTGGACTATCAACATCCAAGACCTCGCGCTCATCGGTCGCCTCTTTACTAAAGGTATCGTGGACATGCAAAAGAAAGTGGCGCTCACAGGCCCTCTCGCCAGCGGTGCACAATACTACAACGTATTGCCAGGCATGCCACTCAGCGCAATCTTCACCAGCAACATCTACAAGGGCTGCAACGCTCGCCTCGTAGCAGGTAACGTGCTCTCTGGCCACCAAGTATGCGCTGATGAGATGGTTAGCATCTACGACAACCAATACACCGTACTCCCTGAAGGTGACGAGACACACGAGTTCATGGGATGGATCATGCCTCGCTTCAATAGCTTCAATGCTGGCAAGACCGACCCTGCTAAGATGGTGAACAACTGCGTGACCGAGTGGCTCTTCGGTAAGAAGAAATACAACTGGGACGCTCGCCTCAAAGGTGGTCGCCGTGCTATCATCGTGAGCGGTGAGTATGACAAGGTGTTCCCTATGGATATCTATCCTGAGTATTTGATTAAGGCAATGATTGCTGGCAACCTCGACAGCATGGAGCAACTTGGTGCATACGAAGTAGCACCAGAGGACTTTGCGCTCTGCGAGTACGTATGTACAAGTAAGATGCCATTGCAAGCTATCGTTCGTGCCGCATTGGATAACTTAAAAAAGGAGATTGAGTGATGCTAAAGAAATTACATAACATAGTAGAGAAACTTCGCCCTACCTTCTCAGAGGGTGGCAAGTTGTCCGCGCTGCACTCGTTGTTTGACGGTTTCGAGACTTTCCTCTTCACCCCCAACACCACCGCTAAGCGCGTAGGTTCGCAGATCCACGATGGTTCGGATAGCAAGCGAACCATGATCCTTGTGGTAATGGCACTCGTTCCAGCACTGCTCTTTGGTATGTTCAACGTAGGTTACCAACACTTCCTCGCTACTGGCGAGTTGGTACGTGGCGCTATGACCTGCGCAATGTTCTGGAAGAGCTTTGGCTTTGGTGCGTTGGCTGTATTGCCATATATCATCGTTAGCTATGGTGTAGGTCTCGGTATCGAGTTCACCGTAGCACAATGGAAGAAAGAAGAAATCCAAGAAGGTTTCCTCGTATCAGGTATGATTATTCCACTTATCGTGCCAATCAACACTCCTCTCTGGATGGTGGCTGTGGCTACTGCTTTTGCGGTCATCTTTGCAAAAGAGGTATTCGGCGGTACAGGTTACAACATCTTCAACGTCGCTCTCATCGCGCGCGCGTTCCTCTTCTTTGCTTATCCTACCCACATGACTGGTGACAAGTGCTTCGTTCGTACCGAAGGTACTTGGGGCTGGGACAACGGACAAACCCTCGTGGACGGTTTCTCTGGTGCTACCCCACTCACCCAACTCGCTACTTCTACCGAAGCTAACCTCATGCCAGTGGACTTCTGGACTGCCTTCAATGGTCTTATCCCAGGTTCTATTGGTGAGACTTGCTGCTGGGCTATCTTGCTCGGTGCTGCATTGCTCATCGTGACTGGCGTAGCAAGTTGGAAAACCATGCTTAGCATCTTCGCTGGTGGTGCACTCACCGCTTGGCTCTTCAACCAATTTGGTGCAGAGACTGCTGCGGCTAACTACCCATGGTACATGCACCTCGTTACAGGTGGTTTCATGTTCGGTGCTGTCTTCATGGCTACTGACCCTGTTACCTCTGCTCGTACTGAGTGCGGTAAGTGGATCTATGGTGCATTGATCGGTTTCATGGCTGTAGTGATTCGCGTACTCAACCCTGGTTATCCAGAGGGTATGATGCTCGCTATCCTGCTCATGAACGCTTTTGCTCCACTCATCGACTGGTGCGTAGTGCAAGTGAATATTAAGAAACGTATGAAACGCGCTAAAATTTAATGAATATGGCACAGAAGAAATTTGTATGTTCCGTTTGTGGCTATGTTCACAACGGCGATAAGGCACCTGAGGTTTGCCCACAATGCAAGCAATCTGGCGTCTTTGTAGAAGAAAAGAAAAAAGGTCTGGATACCAATAGCAACGCATACACCATTATCTATGCTACTATCATCGTAGTTATCGTGGCTGTCATGCTCGCTTTGGTAAGCCAAGTGCTCAGCCCTCGCCAAGAGGCTAACCGCTTGCTCGACCAACAAAAGCAAATCCTCGTAGCCCTCAACCAAAACTACGACAACACCGACCCTGCTGCATTGTATCTCTCATTGGTAAACGATACCATCGACGTGAACGGTGCTCCTGTATTCGTGGCTAATATCGAGGGTAATACTAAGTATGTACTCAAACTCCACGGTGCTGGTCTTTGGGGCGGTATCGGTGGTTATTTGGCTTTGGATGCTGATAAGAACACTATCTACGGTATCAACTTCAACCATGAGTCTGAGACTCCAGGTTTGGGTGCTGAGATCGTAACAGAGAAGTTCCGCAGTCAGTTCCCTGGCAAGCATATCCGCAATGCTGCTGGCGAAGTAGTTTCAGTAGTTGTGTTGAAAGCAGGCAAAGTGGCTGATGGTCAAGAGCAAGTAGATGCCCTCTCTGGTGCAACTATCACTTGCGACGGCGTTAGCACCATGATTGCAACCAACCTCGCTGAGTACGCAGAATTCTTAAATAACGTGAGCGAAGCGAACCAACCTTCGTGCGAAGCACCATGTAACGCGAGCGACAGCGAGCCAACAACGTGCGAAGCACCAACTAACGTGAGCGAAGCGAACTTAAATATGGAGGAATAAGTTATGGCATTATCTCAAAAAACAAAAGAGGTGTTGTTTGGCCCTCTGAACATTAACAACCCAGTGGTTGTTCAAGTGTTGGGTATCTGTTCTGCATTGGCTGTGACCGTGCAACTGAAGCCAGCGTTGGTAATGGGTATTGCCGTTACTATCATCGTGGCTATGGCGAACGTAATTGTATCACTCATTCGCAACACTATCCCAATGCGAATCCGTATTATCATCCAATTGGTGGTAGTAGCAGCGTTGGTAACTCTCGTGAGCGAGGTGCTGAAGGCCTTTGCTTATGATGTAGCAATGCAACTGAGTGTATATATCGGTTTGATTATTACCAACTGTATCCTCATGGGACGTCTTGAGGCGTTTGCTATGACCAACAAAGTGTGGGATTCTTTCCTCGATGGTCTTGGCAACGGTTTCGGCTATGCTATCATCCTTGTGATTGTAGCATTCTTCCGTGAGTTGCTGGGAGCTGGCACTTTGCTCGGCTTCCCAATCATACCTGCAAGTTGGTATGCAGCTGGTTATCAAAACTGTGGTATGATGATGATGCCAGCTATGGCACTGATTCTCGTAGCATGTATAATCTGGGCTCATCGTGGCTATAATAAGGAGTTGAAGTAATATGGAACACGCTATTAGTTTATTTGTTCGCAGTATTTTTGCTGACAACATGATTTTCGCATACTTCTTGGGTATGTGTTCATACTTGGCTGTGTCCAAGAATGTAAAAACAAGTGCTGGCTTGGGTGTAGCAGTCATCTTCGTGTTGGCTATCACCTTGCCTGTAAACTACTTGTTGCAAGTGCATGTGCTCAATCCACTTGGTTTGGGTTACTTGTCCTTCATCCTCTTTATTGCGGTGATTGCAGCTATCGTACAACTCGTGGAGATGGTGGTTGAGAAGTTCTCTCCTTCGCTCTATGCTTCGTTGGGTATTTTCTTGCCATTGATTGCAGTAAACTGCGCCATCATGGGTGGTTCGCTCTTTATGCAACAACGTATCTTGCTCGAGCCAGAGAATGTGAAAGCGATTGCTAACCTTGGTGATGCTTTTGCTTACGCATTAGGTTCTGGTATCGGATGGTTGCTCGCTATCGTCTGCCTGGCAGGTATCCGCGAGAAAATGGAGTACAACGATGTGCCACGTCCATTGCAAGGCTTGGGTATTACCTTCATCGTAGTAGGTCTGATGGCTATGGCATTTATGTGTTTTAGTGGTTTGAACATTTAATAGGAGGAAAGAAGTATGAATATGTTAGCAATTTTATATTCTGTAGGAGTTTTCCTTGCTGTGATTCTCCTGTTAGTAGTGATTCTCTTGGTAGCTAAGAAATACCTCGTTCCTTCGGGCGACGTGAAAGTGGTTATCAACGGTGATAAGGAATATCATATCCCTGCAGGTGGCACATTGCTTGGCGCTATGGGCGAAGCAGGCGTACACTTGCCATCTGCTTGTGGTGGTAAGGGTTCTTGCGGTCAATGTAAGTGCCAAGTGCTCGAAGGTGGTGGCGAGATTCTCCCTACTGAGACGGTTCACTTCACCCGCAAACAACAAAAAGACCACTGGCGTCTTGGTTGCCAAGTCAAGGTGAAAGGCGATATGCAACTCAAGTTAGACGAGTCTGTACTCGGCGTTAAGGAATGGGAGTGTACCGTTATCAGCAACCGCAACGTGGCTACCTTTATCAAGGAGTTCAAGGTGGCTTTGCCTCCAGGCGAGCACATGGACTTCGTGCCTGGTTCGTATGCACAAATCCTTATCCCTGAGTACGATATCGATTACAACAATTTCGACCGCGAGTTGATTGGTGACTTGTATGTCCCAGCATGGGAGAAATTCGGACTCTTTGGCTTGAAGCAAAAGAATACTGAGGCAACGGTGCGTGCATACTCTATGGCTAACTACCCAGACGAGGGTGATATCATCACCTTGACTGTGCGTATTGCTACCCCACCATTCAAACCAAAAGAGCAAGGTCCTGGCTTCATGGATGTACCATGTGGTATCGCTTCTACCTATATCTTCAACCTCAAACCAGGTGATAAGGTGACTATGTCAGGTCCTTATGGTGACTTCCACCCTATCTTCGATAGCAAACGCGAGATGATTTGGGTCGGTGGTGGTGCAGGTATGGCTCCATTGCGTGCACAGATCATGCACATGTTGAAGACCTTGCACACTCGCGACCGCGAGATGCATTATTTCTATGGTGCTCGTGCTATTGATGAGGTATTTTTCATGGAGGACTTCTTGGCATTGGAGAAGGAGTATCCTAACTTCCATTTCCACTTGGCATTGGACCGTCCAGATCCTAAGGCAGATGCTTTGGGTGTTAAATATACCGCTGGCTTCATTGCTCCAGTCTTGGGCGACACCTATCTGAAGCAACACGACGCTCCAGAAGACATCGAGTACTACCTCTGCGGCCCTCCTATGATGGCAAAGACAGTGCTTGACCTCTTGCACTCGCTGGGTGTAGAGGACGATATGATCATGTTTGACAATTTCGGTGGTTAATCCGAAGGATTTAAATAAGAACAAGGGGCTCAATGAGTCCCTTGTTTTTATTTAGTCTTATGTATCTCTGAGTTATTGAATATATTGTATTTCTTTTACTTTCATTCGAGTGGAGCAGGTCAAGTATAGTCTTTTTCATGGGAGATGAGCCGCAGAGGTACCCAATCAAACAGGGCTCCCGCAAATTTCTAATTTGTGGGAAGAGGAGGAATCGCGATCGCCCAATGCCGCAGAGCGGCAGTCAATGCGACAAGCGCATTCCGACGAGGCAAAGACTGTGCTTGACTTGCTCCACTCATTGGGTGTTGAGGACGACATGATTATGTTCGATAATTTTGGCGGATAAACCGCCAAAATTCCTTCGGCTGTTGGATTTATGGCATGCCGAAAGACAATAATATAATACACGCGCACATGCGCGGATATGCAAAGAGAGCCGCTGATAGTGCGGCTCTCTTCGTGTATACTTGCTATCCGATGAAAGAAAGAGTTGGTTTCCCGAATGCCGAACGCGAGATTTCGCCCATTTTTAAATGTCCGCTCACTTCGTTCGCGTGTTATAGCATGTTTCGTCTGCCAAAACAATTCTACTTAATCCGCTATCGCGTTATTCATTTAATATGGGGTCCCCGCAAATTTTCAATTTGTGGGGAGAGCGAAGGCAGCAGTCGCCCTAATGTCGCCGAGCGACATTCATTGCGACCTGCTTGCCGAACGCGATTTTGCGCCCTCTGGTCGCAACATCTGATAACAGATGTATTCCCATAGTCTGTCCTGTGCTCGGCGGTAGATCGCCGAGTATTTCCGCCTATTTCCTATAGTAGCTTGCGGCGTCCAATAGCGAAGCGTCCAATATCCAATAGCCCGTAGGGCGTCCCATATCCTATAGCCAGCGCTTCAGCGCGAGGCGTCCTATTGTCAGCACGAGGATTGCCAACAGCAATCCCGTGCACCACCGATAGAACTTCGGCACATACCGCTCTGGCGGTAGTTGAACCACCTCTTTTTCTACCCGCACATCTACTACCGTATCGCGTTCCACCCGTGTCCGCCAGCAGTCCCGCCATTCCACCCGCGTCAGAAACACCGTGTCACCTTGCTGTTTCTCACTCACAAACACGCTGTCGTGCAAATAAATGGTATCAACCCTTGCACTCCTCTGGATGAAGCTCGTAGTATCGTTGCTCTGCACGACGGGCATCGATTTCGTGCTTTTGCAACTCACGCTCACAAGGATGATTATACCCATACTCAGTACCCGCACGAAAATCCGTGACTTCCAAAATAATCTCTTCATGTTCATTTTGTGCTTTTAGAATTAAACTTGTTAGTTCTCTCTCCACATCCGCCGCAGTTCGTCCAATCCCCTTGCCGCGCAATGTGTTGTCCGCCACTACCAGCACGCACCCACTTGAATGTTCTGGCTTACTACCTCTGTGTATGCGTATTCCTTGCCTATATCCCATAGCGCCATTGGCGCGTCCTATAGGCGTAGCCGTCCCATAGCCGCTTTGCGGCGTCCGGGGAACGCCAGTGACCAACGGCAGCAGCCGCTTAAATTTTGGCGATTGTGTCACGCAGACATGATAACATAGTGCAGGAATCTCCACGCCATTCCGCTCCAGCGTGTTGCAGAACCATCTGCCATCAATCACCAGCCGCCCAGTAATCGCATTCCCTTTTGCCTCATTTCGTATCAATCGTATATACATATTCTTTCTCTTTGAGCGCGCCAGGATGTGCGGGGTCCCCGAAAAAGCTCGCTTTTTGGGGTGCTTTTGATTGGCGCGCAAGTTGTTTATGTTGTTTTCTAAAATAAAAAGAATACTTGTTGTCTTATTCCTTATATCTATACTTATAGTCAATCCCTATAAGCGAGCCCGAGAATGTCAGTATCTCTCCAAACGCTATCAATAGCGAGTGATGTATCTCGCCCACAGGCGGTGTCACAAAACCTGCTACCAGTAATGCGCAGCCAAAACTGCACATTACGATAGCAGTTGTCAATTGTAAGCGTTTCATGGTTATTTACCACTTTCAATCTGATCGCGCATCAAGTTCCAAACATACTGATACAAAGTCTTGTACTTCGTTTGCTTGATAAAGCCCACCTGGTCTTGAGCGATGTGATTTGGATCCATCATGCGCTCACGAGTAGCAGCACAAATCTGTGCAAACATCTCTTGCCAAGCGAGTTCACTTGCTCCGTATGGAGTCGTTCGCTCACCTATCACTGCGCATCCGCGTTGTCGTTTACCGCGCTTACGGCGTACTGCCACAAACTTTTGTTTTTTACCAAAAATCTTGCCCGATGCATTATCCACGGGCGCTAAATAAAATACACTTCCAGCCATAGTTTTGTTTAGTTTTAATTGGTTTAAAAGTTTAATGATTGATTAGTTAAGAGTGTGCACCTTTAGAACTGTTTAAACAGCACCGCAGGTGCGACTAAAACTCTTTCAACTAGCGAAGCTTACTGCTTCGCGAATACTTGCGCCACCACATACCCACGCAGTGTCACATACTTCTTTTGCGCTTTGAATTTCGCTTCGTAGGTAGCTCGTTGCTCTGGATCCGCAAGGATAGTTGTCGCTTGTGTTTGTGCTTCTTTGAAAGCATTACGCACTGCCTGCTGCGCTTCACTGTTGCCACCGTCATAAGGGTTCTTCACACGCACACCAATGGTGGCATTGTCTTTCTTGCGGTTACGAAAATGAATCTCATCCGAACCTGAGAACTTCTTTTGAATCGAATCAAAAGGAGTGGAATTTTTGATAATTGCCATAGTTAAAATTTAGGTTTAATAATTAGGATTTTCAATGTCTCTAGAGTATCTAGAATTTCTAAGACATCTATTTTCTCGTTTTTTTATCGCGTAGCGTGTTCCTTGTATCCATCCGAGAACCTCGTGGGTTCGAGGATAGAGCGGAGGTAGCAGTCGCCTAACGATGCAAGGCATCGGTCATTGCGACCTGCTTACCGAACGCGAGTGCAAAGATACACATAAAACCCCTTTTTTGTTGGTGAATTTCACCACTTGTTACTATTTATCGCGATTTTCTTTTCGCCACAATCTGTCTCACTCTCTCCTCGCTCAAATAGAACTGTTTTCCAATCATTACATATAATTCCATCACAGGCATTCCTTTGCCTAATTGTTCATAGAAGCATTTTCGTATTGCCTTATTTCTTCGTGCTTGATCTGTCATATCTCCTTGCCTTTAACTTCTAAACCATTACCTCGCCCATCGGCGACACTACCGCTCGCTTGCGAGCCATCACCACGGCACAGCCGTCTATACTGCTGAATAAATCGTTGTTGATTTTCCCTTTCTTTCTCTGTTGCCACATGCCCCTTCCGATTCGGGCATCGTTGCACCACATATTTCCCATGCAGTTTTCGGATATAAAACCCATCCTCCAATCGTATTTTTCCCCTCACCCCTTCCACTGGTTTCTTAAATGTCACTATCATATATTCTTATATTATCAGTCGTTTTGTTTTGCCCACCAATGACTTTTATATTGTTTTGGGGTTGCCAATGCGCCCAGCGCATTCTTCCAACCCAAACAATATGTTCATTGAATTGACAATAATTGACAACCCTATTGACGTTAATTGTCTTAAAAAAATGATCATTGATTTTTTCATATTTTTGTAGGCACATTGTGCCGTTATTTTTGTTTCAAATATTGTCGTTCTCAAATGCGCCCTTTCTTCAATGGGGTCCCCGCAAATTTTTAATTTGTGGGGAAATCGGAGACAGCAGTCGCCACAACGATGACGGGGTCATCGGTCAATGCGATCTGCTCGTTGACGATTAGGCGACCACCATAGGACATCTCTAGGACATCTGTGGGCTTTCTGTGGCTGTTACTGGCAGCAATGTGGCAGCCACTTTTTGAAACACAAATTTCCGCAAGGTCATTTTCTTTGCCCCATATGTATCTTTCTGTAGTTGCTCGTATGCAGCGCGTTGTGTAGGATCTGCCATGATGGCTGACACCATTTTAGTAATGATTGAGAATCGTTGCCTTTGTTTCTTTTCTTTTTCGCTGGGTATCCGTTTCGGTGTCTTGCGCATTTGATACGCGTATGTTTTCCCCGATGGTGACTTACGAAAAACTACATCACCGATTCTTCCACTGACGGATGCAATCCCATCCATAAATGTTACTCTTGCCATAGTCTTAAAATTTAGTTTGGTTTATATTCTGTTTGCTTTCTATGTCTATTACTCTCAACTGCATTTCGGTATCCACCATATCCAGCATATCCACCTATTTTCTTTTCCTCGTCCCCGTACACGCGCGGACGAGTTTATATATTCTGCTGGATATGCTGGATACCATCTTACTCCTTCAACAGTCGCTTGAGACTTGCTATTTCATCCGTATCTCTTTGATATACAAGCCATCCGCGTATCAATCGTCCTCCTATTTTAGGTCGTGTTGATTGGTATCCAGCAGCACCTAACACCATCCCCAACCTACTCAAAGCCATCGGTTTCTTGATGTTACCGTATGTCACCAACCGTTCACTGATCTGTGCCGTCGTCATAAACTCCCCTTTGCCCTCGGCAGGCACATCAAAGAGTATCGGCAGCAACTGCTCCTCATTACTCTCATCCCTAAAATGCTGATTATGCTCCTCCAGCACCTCTATCTCATCCAAATCAAACCAGTAACTGAACAGCGGATCTTGTGCCAATGCCCATGCTTGCGCATACATCCGCTCGTAAGGCAGGAGGGTGTAAAACGGATTCTGTATACTCTCCACCTCAAACGGCAACCAACGCCTATTGCCCGTAATATCCGTCAGGAAATCCCGCCTATTGCCACTGGCGCAGAAACTCGCCAACCGCACCCTGCGCTCCTTGGTGTAAGCATAGGCAGCACGCTCGTTCACATCCGTGGCGGTAATGACTGATTTCAGTTGATTGAGCTCACGGTTATTCATCGAGTCAATCTCATCTAGCGAGATAAGCCCAAACTCCGCAATACGCAGCCGTTCATCTTTGTTCAAATCGTTGCTATTCGCCAACTTACACGCATATGCACGCAGATGTGGCGGTATAAGGTGTTCCAACCAAGTAGTCTTAAAGATACCTTGTTTACCAATCAGCACGAGTACCTGATGATTCACCACCTCATCCTTCATCCAACTCGCCACCATCGCCACAAACCATTTCTTGAAGCATCCCCGCCATAATCTCTCGCCTCTCGCCTTATCGCCTTTAGCCTCATCGCCGAACGGTTTTACCGTCACCTGCTGCGCCACCCAATCAATCCAATCAGGCTGCTCCTCCGTCCATTCTCCACACGACAACACATACTCCCTCAGCGGGTGTACATCGGGTATCAGATCCGATTGGAGTGCAGTCATCACCTCGCGTGAGGTGATATTCGCATCGTACTCCTGCGCACAGTGACACACAATAGAGTTAATATCATGCTTCGTCATCTCTCGCCAATATTCCCCGCCTTTAACCTCCTCCAAATCCATGCGAATTTGGAGTTTATCGCTCACAATGTCATGTCTCAATCGCCTATAATCCAAGTAATTCTCCGTAATGTACTTGATTGCAGCTTCTTGTTTGGTCATAATATTTTAGCTATTTGTTGTAAGATGTTTTCGGTAATATCTTTGTTTGTTCTTATTGCAATGATAGTTGTGTTTTTATCCATGTATCGGACTATCTCATTCTCTTTTTCTGTTCTAATCAACTCTTCACCATCCACCCCGAAGAACTCAGCTATTGGGTCAAGCAGGTTTAGGTCAAACGGGTGCTGCCCATTGAGCATTTTACCGAGATTGGACTTGTCCATGTCGATGCCTTCAGCCAATTCACTTTTGGTGATGTTTCGTTCTCGGAGCAGGCGATTGACGTGCTCGCAAAGTATTTGTTTTGAGTTCATTTTCACGCTGCAAAATTACTGCTTTTTATTGATACTGCGGTGGTAGCATTTACCACAAATGCAGCAGAAATGGTATGTGCTACCATTTCTGCACTATTCTTTCCATATGAACATAAAAGAATCTCGCCCAGTCCATAAAGAACTGGGCGAGATTAGAGAAAACATTTCCTGTAAACACGATAATTACCTCATAATTACCACTATACTTATGTTAATTTCAGAATGTTTAACACTCTTCTATATCCTGTTAAATTCTTAGCTTGTCTTTGCCGTTCAGAAATTTCAGCTGCAAGGCTTTGCAAACGCTCTGCTTCTTTAGCTTCAAAATAATGTACTGATAATTTTGGCAAGAACCTTTCATCTTCTCGTCTTCTTCCTCTTTTCGAAGAAAGAACTCTTTTTAGAACCACAACATCTTCACTTTTCCGAAGAACCTCAAAACCTATATTATGTGATGCTTTTTTCATATTATCCATTGTTTCTTCTTGTAAATAAATCATATATTCCGTCTGCAACACCCTGTACCAGAGGGATGTCATAGCGGTTTTCATCAAACTTATTGGATTCATTGCAATCAATACATATAAATCCTTTTAAAGCTCGGTGATTAGTTTGATTACCTTTGATTGGTACTATAGGGTAAACTAATTCACTATTGTACGGAAAGATCCCATCTTGATAGGCTTCTTTGCTAGTATTTTCATAATCAGATGATTCTGCGATATTGTTATTTACATAGGCTAAATGTTTTTGATTGCCTCTCAGTATTTTATTTACAATTATTGAATAAGCAGTATTCCCGATTATCCTATGTTTAATTTGTTTATATACTTCGGTATCTCTACTTTTGCTTTTATGTGAACTATCTCTGCATAAATTGTACAATTCTAATGTCTCCAAATTATCACCACTTGATATGGGAACCTTTATAGACACACAGCAATTCGCTTTTGTCTTTTTGTCAAAAATCTTTTTCAAAGTGTCACATAACTTTACCATAACAGTGATAAATTCTGTGTCACTTATATCCTCCTGTTTTCTCAGGGAATGTATTTCAGAATAAGCGTTTTTGAGTTCAACAATTGCATCTCCCCATATGGAGTCTATGAAAGTATTATGACAATATTTAATAAGTGCTTCACATAGAAGATAGAGGAAACGAAAAAGCCATAAAGTAATTAGTGATATAACACCCAACAATATAGATGTCTTTATATCCAGATTGAAATAATTACTACCAAACATAAGTATAAGAACAAGACCGCCTAAACTAGGCACGCACCATCTCCATACTTTCCATTTAACAGATTTTATGAATAATTCTTTAAGCATATAAGATCATGTTATGAATTTTATCGGTAATATTTCACTTTTTCTCTTCCAACATCCATGGTGGAGGTATTTCACGTCCTCGCTGTATATCCTCTTGTTGAGGCTTGCTTTTCCGAACTGATGATTGTTTCTTCAATTTTTGTTCCATAATACTTTCTCTTTATTTTACTTCAAACTCACCAGTCATAATAGTGTTACCAGAGTAAATTTGTATAGTGTATGAACCTGCTTGATCTATAGTAGCCTCAATTTCATCTACGAACTCTTCTTCTACGACAACTTTGCCTGTTTCTTGATCAATAACCTCTACATAGAGAGGATAAGCTGTACTTGTATTCACATGCAGACGTGTATTATCAATAGTAGCACGAATTTGATTTGGATCAGGACCTTCTCCTATGGTCTCATTACCAGGGTCATCTAATGGCATAATCGTATACATTTCACTCAAGATAATCTCTTGAACCATTCCAAACATAGACGCATTGCTAATACCTAGTAGAAACAATGCAATAAATAAAATTTTTCTCATGATAGTTATATGTTAAAATTTTCTGCAAAATTACAACAATATCACGAATTGTGCAATAGAAAAATAAAACCGATAAACCAATGGGGGGGGGGTAATTTGTTGATTATCAATAAATTACAATTACAATCAATAAAGTGTTGCAATTCCCCTTCTACATCTCCTTTGACATTTCTTGCAAATAATCCACCAATTGTGTAGATGTTATGCCTACCTTTTTTACAACATGGGTCCTAATAACTTGTACTCCTCCCTTTGTCATACACATGAATTTAGCAAGTTCCTCTGCAGAAAGATATGGATAAAGGAAGATAAATGTACACAGAACTTTTTCTCTATTGGTCAAATTCAACTCTTCTAATGCTGTAAGCCAAGTGCTCAAATATGGGTTAATGTCAGTCTTTAATCGGCAATAATCATTCCACTTATTGGGCGGAGTTGGATATTTGATACGAATCTCATCAATCATTTTAGTTTGATGATTCTTTTGACACGCTATGTTAAGTTCATTTTCTTGTTTTTCCAATTGTGTCGACAATTCTACGATATGTTCATTGGACATATGCAATTGAAGTTTTGTGCGTTTACGATAAATAAGAATGCCAGCGATTAAAACACCGCACATTGCTATCATAAGGGCCAGTAAAAGCCATACCCAACGCCAAGGATAAGGGTTGAATAAATATTCTTTCAACAAAGGAATTGCTTCTGAGTAGGAACTTATAGATAGATCTAATAATCTATTTGCATCCTCTCGGGCATGAGCATAATCGCTTAATAATGATGTGTTAGTGTTTATCTGTGCATCAAGCATTAAACAAAAATATGCATTTGAAATATAATTTGGATTTTTTGAGAAAGAAACAATTTTTTGAGCATAATTCAAAGTACTATCGATATTTTTATAACCGAAATAGTATGATTGCATTATTTTCAAATACCCAAAGCATTTATCTTGTTCGTTGTCTCGAAAGTTTAGTCCGAGTTTAAAGCATATCAAAGCAGAATCATATTGTTGCTGCTCGTAAAAATAAACCCCTCGTACTTCATAAAAACGTGCTTTATAGGAGCTATCTAACTGATGTATTTTTGCATGTTGCCATAAGCTATCTGATTCTTTGAACTGATGTAAATGTGCATGCCTTAAACAGACATTTAATAAGCTTTGTGCATATCTCCATTCGTTACCGCTTTCTAAGAAATCTTTACTTGCCCGCTCATAGAATATCAACGCCAAACTATCGCTATTGTTTTGAGCACAGATATATCCCATGCACGAATTCACTCGTCCTCGATAAATCGGGTCATCTATTTGCAAGCGGTCTGCTTCAATGTAGCACTCGGCAGCTTCTTTTATCTGATTAGATAGGCTATAGTTGCGTCCCATATAGTAGTACGCCTTGCCCAATGTATTAGACATCAAAATCCTTCCTGCTGGATTATCTAATGAACAAATCACCCTCTTTAATGCCATGGTATCATCATAGATTACATGCTCAGTTTGATCAATACTATCAGCAATTATATTCTTTGCTTCCTGCCAGTGACAAGAAGACATAGAATATAGGACACTTAATAGCAATATAACTACTCGTACACGATGCATAAAAGACTATATTTGAAAAAGTTCTCTTTTATTTTACTTCCATTCCCATGACATTGTAGGTCTTATCTTCATGTTGAATCCACAATTGTCCTTCATGAAGCGTCTTATAAAAAGAATTGATAGGTGAATCTATAATTTCCACAGTTGAACCTACACCACCATCACACAAGCACTCTGTATTCAAACTGTCCATTTCAGCATCGTCCATTTGATAAATAAGCACCCCATCGCGACTGACACATACCAATCGTTCGCCATAATAGCAAGTGGGGACATCAAAAGGATGTGCTAACTTAACATATTCGCCAGCATATTTACCAACATTACCAATACCTTCTACATAATAATCTCCTATCTCCCAATCATAGCCAAATAGCCACGCTTTGTATTCATGTCCATCTAAGAATCTCATAGTTGAAATATCTTTCACTCGTTTCTTTCCTAATGGCTTTTTGACAATTGTTCTATTTCCAAATTCGTCATATTCCTCGTATGCAACATAATCCACTACAGCAGTATATTGAAGCTCAGGGAAAGAGTATGGATCAATACCAAGATTTTGCAGCGAATCGCCTATTTCCAATGTCCAATCATACAAAACAAAATCTTTCTCATATGGAAAACTATATATCAGCACTTTAGAATTTTCTTCACGCAAAAACACACCACCATATTTAGCATATAGTTTTCCGTTTATTTCTTTGATTTCATCAGCATGCATTAGATAAGTTTTATTTTCTTTGCAATCAACATATTCACTACAAACTGTTCGTTGCAAGCCCGCCAGAGTTGGGAACAACTCATTTGGAAGGTCATTTTGAGAAAACATCTGTACACTCATCAATGCACAAAACACTAAAAGTAATGCTCGTTTCATAGGCATGAAATTTTATAGGATTTTACTTTCGGTTACAAAGGTACTACAATTTCCCCATATTTGCAACCTTATTATTGTTTTTCAATTAAATAATACATCGCGGTAGTATAGAAATCCGACAAATACGGAATCTGCAAACACTTAGGCAATACGCATGGACGCAAACCGAACTTTATCTCATAGTTTGGGTTAATGAGATAGTGAGTGTGCTGCAATACCTTGTATTGCTCCTTATGTATAATTCGCTCAAATCGGTGCAAACTGATACCAGTTGCCTTGATCTCCAAAAGGGCTTTGATGGTACTATCCGACTCTCCGCCCCATTGCAACACTTTACTATATAACCAATTGGGCAGCAAATGCAACCAAGGCGTATGCGATAGCCATTTGTTTCTGCATATCTGATGATGACCCCCAAAAGGATTACACCAAACTGGAAAACCAAAGAAAACAATCGATTCGCCATGCATAAATCCCTTCAGATAGTGCATAAACCGCTCTTGATTGGGTATATGCTCTATCACATCTCGAAGCACAATAATATCAAAAGTGTCTATTTCATCTGGTGTAACTGTATAAATATCGCGCGCAATGAGGGTAAGTTTCTCATCGTGAGAATAATCAGAAAGATATTGCTTAGCTTTTTCTAATTGTGCCACATCAATATCCACACCCACGCATTGGCACCCAAGTTCCAAGAATGGTTTGAGATTGCCGCCTTCGCCACACCCAATCTCCAAAATCCGAAGATTGGGTGTTACGGGTAATACTTGCTCAATATAAGGAATTACATATCTTCGAGTGCATTCTGCCTGCTCTTGAAAATATATCATTCTATCTCGGTGACGTTGTTGCATAGCGGTATCAATTGCTTTTGTTTTTTCTTGTGATTACGCCAATCTATTATTAAGTGTCCTTGCAATAGATTGTAATTTTTAATGCAAAATTACTACAAATCAAAGATTTGCGCAATAGTTCAAAGCGACCTATAAAACCGAGAAAATATAACGGACTGATTAACAGTCCCTTTTTGCGAAAATCAATAAATCCCGACAATCGTAACATTACCTTCAGCAAATCCGACATACTATCGCTAATATGTGAAAAATAGGGTGTGTCAGCATTTTGACACACCCTATTTCTGCTATTTTGTTACTTTTTATCCCAATCCCAGCACACAGACCATTCTGCATGCTTGACTGAATATATATGCTATCGAAATTCTCATTCCGCCGACAAAGGTACTACATTTTTCCGACATGTGCAAACAAATCTACCATAACTCTATCCATTGCATTCGTAATAGATCAATTTATGTTTTTGTTTTAAGGCAAATTTTTCGACAAAGGCGATTAACATGCTCACTCGCCAAAGTCTTCAAACTATTTACCAGCGTAAGACTCAAATCCGTCAAAAACTCTCCATCCCCGAAGCCGACGACATCCTTAACTATATATCTTAATACTTTCCTACATTTTGATACTCCAAATCACATTGTTGTATAGCAAAGATGAAATCTTGGCTACTATCAAACATAAATAATTTGAGATGTTCCTCAAAGTATTTGATTTTGTGTAAATTTATTTTGCAGGTATGAAATAGCATTTTCTTTCGCAATCTATATTCATTTTTATTTTTATTAACACTGTAATATAATCTAACAAACCATTGATCATAAGCACAATAGATTGTAAACATATACAAGTATGGTACAATAGTTATTGTGAGGATTGTAGGTAAAGCGACACTTTGTAAAAACATTGACAAAGTAGATCCAATAGGATGAGTAAATGTTTGATAGAGCATAAATATTAAGATTGCAAATCCCAAGATCACATTAGTTTTATTGAAGCAACCTAATAATTGTTCAGAAGACTGATCTTGTTTTTTTTGTACCTGAATAGTCGCTATACTCACAGATAAAAAACAAAGCACAAATTGTAGCAATAGCTCTCCTATATAGCCGAGTGTGTAGATATTTAAGTATGCAGATATCAGTGCGCTATATTTGACTTGTTTGAATACTAACTGACCGAATTCTTGTTGTGAGGAATAGGAAATCACTTCCATTAACAATGGAAATGCAGTGAAAGAATAAAGGATAACATCCTTCAGATACTCATTTCTCCACATCCCTACTAATTGGAGCATGTAACACATGGCTATGATGCAGAGACTTAGTAAACTATATGGAATGAAAATTTTAGGAGATAGAATTGTTTTGATGACTTGATAGGTGCTCTTTCTGACACTTTTGAATGATATAAAATATAGCGACAGCAGCCCTATTATTGTCATAGATGCCAACTCCCGATTGGATAGAGATTGAAATATATTTTGCAATATGTTATCTGTCATATAAAGCGTATTTTTCGTTGACAAAGGTACTACATTTTTCTGACATACACCAATATTTTCTACATTTTTCTCCAAATCTCAACTTTTATTTGCATATCTCAAAAAAATATCGTATCTTTGCAGGCAGAAATAAATCATTTTTTTATATAGTGTATACAAATCTAATAATATAAAAATCATGGCTAAACATACAACTAGAAATCTATTTTTAGGATTGCCGGAAGCAGAGGCAGAAGCTCAAAACATGCTCAATCTATACCAAGATTACATGGGAATTGAAACTGCATTATCCCATGGAAAGTTCATTGTTACAGGTAGAAAGGGGTCTGGAAAATCGGCATATGCCGTTTGGTTGAATGAAGAAGCTAAAACTTCCCAAGAAATATGGTGTAAAATAGTTAAACATAATGATAGACTTTTGGAACAAGTATTTCGTATACCAGATGCAGCAGGTTTTGATATGGTAGTGTTGTTTGAATGGATAATTATATACCATTTAATAATTCTCATTACAGATTCTGGAGAAGGGAAGTATGGGGAATATGCTTCTAAACTTTACGATTTCCGAAAAGACAATGCTAAGTTGATGAATGAGGGGATGTATGATTTAAAAGAACTGGTAAATAAAGGTGGTATTGATTTAACTAGCTTGAGAATTCCATTACTTAAAATATATGGGACAAGTGAGAAAAAATTGTATAAAGCAGACTTCTTGTCTACAATACATTATTTAAAGGCTGTACTTATAGAAGCACTAAAACAAGAGAATTTAAAGCATCTTAAATATTACGTTATTTTTGATGATTTGGATGTAAAATTTAAACTAACTTCAGAAACAGACAAAGTTAAACTAGTAGATCTAATCCGTACAGTAAGAGATTACAACACATCCCATTTGTTGGGAACGGCATCGCGTGTTGTATTGCTTTTGAGAGATGATATAAGCGCTAAGTTATCAGGAGTAGAGTGTGATACTAATAAAATTCTCGAAAGCTATGAACATCATATAGATTGGTATACTCATTATGATGACGGTAATCACCTACGTCAGTTTATTAATCGTCGCATAGAATTAGCGTTAGAAAAAAATAGTATTTCTGTAAATCTCAAAGATAAGGATTATTGGAATTGGCTCGTTGGTTCTGAAATAGATTATAAATCATCCTTTAAGTATATTCTAGACAATACGTATTATTTGCCAAGAGATATATTGACAATTTTTAAGGAAATAGGTGCACGTAGTTATTCTATTCCTATTTCGCGTGATAAAATAGACTTTTTATTGGAGGAGTACGCTAAATCAAAGTTCTACGAAATCAGGAATGAGTTAGTTGTTGTTTGGAATGAACAAAAAATTGATACTATATTCGAGATGCTAGGAGATATGTTTGATTTAATTTGTGATAGAAATGATATTTCATATGAAGATTTATCAAAACTAGCAGAAGATTATAAATTAATGGAAAATGACTTAGATATTCTCGTTGAATATAGTTTGATAATACCAAGAGACATCCATACTAACAAATTATTTATTAAATATAGAGAAAAAGTTCCTACTCGTAAAAAAACTCGATATTTTTATGGACTTCACAAAGTTTTGATGTTGTATTTTAATGCGATGCAATAATTTTGAAGCTTTATTTAGAAACAAGCCCCATTCTAATAGAAAAATTTCAAAATATGATAAATCATTCCTTACATAAACTACCAGTAGGAGTACAAAATTTCGAATCACTCATTCGAGATAACTTTTTATATGTGGATAAGACTGCGCATATTTGGCGTCTTGTAAATACTGGCAGACATTATTTTCTAGCACGTCCACGCAGATTTGGTAAAAGTTTGCTACTCTCTACAATAGAAGCCTATTTTCAAGGTAAGAAAGAATTATTTGAAGGCTTATACATTCAGCAACAGGAAAAGGAATGGCAGCCTCATCCAATCTTTCATATTGATTTAAGTCCAGAAAACTATTCTTCTGTAGAAGTTTTAACTGCTCGTTTAGATTGGCACCTAACACAATGGGAGAATATCTATGGTAAAGAAGATGTTCAACGATCGTTATCTGCTCGATTTGAAAATTGTATCATGCGAGCAGTTCAACAAACAGGTAATCGTGCTATTATATTGGTCGACGAGTATGATAAACCGATTTTATCTGCGATAGGTAATCCTGATTTGCAAAATGAGATGCGTACCATTTTAAAAGCCTTTTATGGTGTACTTAAAAGTCAAGATGGAAATATTCGTTTTTCCTTGTTGACAGGTGTTACCAAATTTAGTAAGGTCAGTATTTTTAGCGACTTGAATAATCTTAATGACATTTCAAGAGATCGTTACTACTACGATATATGTGGTATATCACAATCTGAGATAGATACTATCATGCAACCATACATACAAGCATTTGCAGAAGTGAATGGTGCAAGTTTAGAGTCTACCTACGAAATATTTCGGTCTTTGTACGATGGTTATCGTTTTACTGCCTCCGCAAAGGAGAATATATACAATCCATTTAGCGTATTAACAGCTTTGGTTAAAAGTGAGTATGGTTATTATTGGTTTGAGACCGGAACGCCAAATTTTATTGTCGAACTCCTCAAAAACAATAATTATATATTGTCAGATTTAACAGCAAAACCAATTGATAGCACATCATTGGATAGCAAAGATGATCATGGACAAAGTGTAGTGCCATTGCTGTTTCAAAGTGGTTATTTGACGATTAGTCACCACGACGCAGAAAGTGGATTGTACTATATGGATTTTCCAAATGATGAGGTCAAGTCTGGTTTCTTCCGCTATATATTACCATTTTACACCTCGCTCAAAAAAGAGGAAAGTGCTTTCTCTATCGGCCAGTTTGTAGAGGAAATACGTACTGGAAAACCACAAGAGTTCCTGGCGCGTTTACAGTCGTTTTTTGCAGATTTCCAATATGATGCTCAAACGACTCCTGAGTCTCATTTTCGAAATGTGCTTTTTATCTTGTGCAAACTATTAGGTATGCATGTAGATGCCGAGTATATGACTTCTGATGGACGCATTGATTTATTGATACGAACAAATGACTATATATACATTATTGAATGTAAATTAGATTCAACCGCTGAGATTGCATTACAACAAATTGAGGATAAACAATATTCTTTACCATGGGCTCTTGATCATCGCGAACAAATAAAGATAGGAGTAAATTTTTCTTCTGAAAAACGTAGACCAGATACATGGCTTATATGCAGGGATTCTGATGCAGATGAACAGAAGGAAATCCTCAATCAAGAAGATGACCTTCAAGGTGTCCCTCAAGATGACCTTCAAAGTGACCTCCAAAATATTGAAGAATTGGTAAAAAATAATCCTAATATTACAAGAAAAGAAATGGCTGAGAAGTTACATGTTAGCCCAAAAACAATTGCTCGTCGTTTGGAAAAACTTTCTCATATTCGGTATGTTGGGAGTGGGTATAGTGGACATTGGGAGGTCATAACATTATAAACCAACTATCAATTACCATAGTTATAATTGAAAACATTTTAAGTTTATAGTGCTCATTGTATATTTTTAGAATGTAATTTGATAAATATCATTGACTAATAATTTAATCATGGAAGAGAAAAAAATTATAAAATGCTTTATTGCTTCACCTGGAGATACTGCTGAAGAACGAGATAGATGTGAAAAGGTCTTCTCTGAAATAAATAGGGGAATAGGTGTTGCTTATAATTTTGAATTACAGTCATTACGCTGGGAGAACGATGTTCATCCAGGAATAGGTGTGGATGGACAAGACGTTATAAATAGGCAGATTGAAGGAAAATATGATTTATTTATTGGTATCATGTACACACGATTTGGCATGCCTACAGCTAGAGCAGAGTCTGGAACAGAAGAAGAATTTACTAATGCATATAAACGTGCTATGGAACTAAAGAACATGGAGATAATGTTCTATTTTAATGATGAAAAAATTAGTCCTAGCAAAATTGATATCGAACAATATAGGAAAGTTCAACAGTTTAGAGATAATGTGGTTGCTAAAAAGTGTATGTATGCCCTTTATGAAGGTGTTGATGATTTTGAGGAAAAATTAAGAAAACATCTTAATAAATATTTCAATGAACATTATTCTAGTCAAAACAAAAAAACGTCTGAACATTTTTCCAGAGTAAGTTTCATTTTGGAAGAACGATTGAATTCTGCTCTAAAATTATTTAGCGGTCAGCCTAAGGTATGGGTAGATCCTATAATTAGTAAGAAAAATGATATTACAATAACGCCAAATGATGATGATGAGAATAGAGTAAAGATTTCTGAAATTATAGAAGAACCTCGTTCTATGATTATTTCTGCTCCTCCATTATTTGGGCTAACATGTTTGTCACATTTTCTAGTATTAGAGGCATGGAAGCGAGGGCAATATTGGCTATATGTAAATTCTAGAAAACTAAAGTCCCATAACATAGAACAATACATATATAATGATTATACAGATTTAGAGGTGGATAGCAACTCTCTACCTATACGTTGTATTATTATCGACGAATGGAATCCATTAGAAAATGGTTCTATGAAAAAATTAAAAGCATTGTGTGAAAGATTCCCCACACTGCCTATAATTGTTATGCGCACGATAGATGGAGTCAAATTTTTAAAAGAAAAACAAGAAGATATCAAAATTGACAGAGAGTTTCAAACTGTTTTTTTACTTCCAATGACTCGTGGTCAAGTTAGGTGTATTGTTAGCGCATACAATCAACAGGTTAAAATTGCAGATGACGATGTCTTGGTAGAAAAGGTTGTAAGCGATTTAACAACATTAAATATTCATAGAACACCACAAAACTGTTTGACTCTCTTGAAAGTAGATGAGAGAAAATTTGACAACAATCCAGTCAATAGATGTCAAATGTTGGAAGATGTTTTATATGTCCTTTTCGAGTTTTCTGATCTACCCAAGTATAATTCTGTTCCAGATGTAAAGGATTGTCAGTTTATCTTGGGTTGTTTCTGTGAAATACTAATTCGAGAGAATCGTTCTGTTTTTACACTGGATGAGTTTTATCGGAGATCTAGTGATATTAGCAATAGCAATCTGATTGATATTGATATAAAATGTATGTTTGACATTTTATTGGAAAACAATATCTTTACCGAAGATAATGGAAATATTTCATTTAAATCTGCTTTTTGGTTGTTGTATTTTGCAGCAAGACGGATGAATAGTAATCATGATTTTGCTGACTATATTTTTAAATCCAAAAAATATCTTGATTATCCAGAGATTATAGAATTCTATACGGGAATAGATCGTAATAAAACAGACGCATTAACTGTTTTAAAGAAGGATATACAAGATACTTGCGATATGGTGTTTTCTCGTATTTCAATACCAGATACTTTTAATCCATATAAATTTGCAAAATGGAATCCACAACAATTGGAAATCGAACAAATGCAACAAGAAGTAAGTAATTCTGTGATGAGTTCTGGTCTTCCTGTTGCCATTAAAGACAAATACCAAGATTTAACTTATAATCAATTAACTCCTTATGATCAAAATGTTAATATTCATGAATTTTTTGAAGAATATTATGTATATAATTTGATGCAAGAGATAAGATCTTCTTCAAGAGCAATTAGAAATAGCGATTATGCTGATGCACATACTAAAAAAGAACTTTTACAGATTGTGTTACGTGGTTGGCTCCAAATCTCCAAAGTTTTATTCGCATTGATTCCTATTCTCGCCTCAAAGGGAAGAGCTGAATATGGTGGAGCTGACTTTTTACTTTCAGATAATTTTGGAGAAACCGAAGAAGAAAGAGCAAAAAACATTTTATTTGTTATATTAACAAATGTAGTTGGTTTTTTTAAAGATGATTTATATTCATCAAAAATAGCACCTTTATTATATGATACTTTTTCAAAGACATCTAATCCTTTGATAAAACAACAACTTGCACTATTGTTAATTTTATGTAGACCAAATAAGTGGTATAAGCATGTGGAAGAATATATCATATCGTTATCAAAAGACTCTTTTTTCCTATATGAGGTTCTAAATGAGATGAGAGCTCAATATAGATTTGGTTTTATTGATGAGACAGACATGAGAGCTCTATCAAATTTAATCAAAAAGTGTCTAGCTAAACATAATTTAGGAGTAAAGAATCCTTCTCCTGGGCAAATAAGACAAATACCATCTTCCTGCCTTCCAATTAGAGATGATGATTCCGATATTTTACATTAATACAGATATTAATGTCGCAAACTTATCTGTTGCACTTATAAGATAAATCTTTGCTGTTATACAGCTGATGCGCCATTTTTCTAGTTTACAGTTTAGGATTTCTCCCCAATTTCAAGGGACATAATTTAGGATGATGTCGTAGAGCCAGAAAGGGATTCGCAGAGACTATATAATAATACACGCGCACATGGGTGCGTGTGTATTTTGTATTATCGTGAAACTGTAAAGGCATCCTATCGTGTAATCTTTTCCCCTAACAACCGAAAGCGTATTGGCAGTTACTGCCAATATCATCAAACATAATCATGTCATCCTCAACACCCAGTGAGTGGAGCAGGTCAAGCACAGTCTTGGACATCATTGGAGAGCCACAAAGGTAGTATTTTTTTGCAAATATAATAATATTTTGACGGTAAAATACACAATTATTACATAATAAACAAGTTATCCATTGTTATCTGCGCATTATTTGGCTAAGTTTTTCACATTATTTTACACAAACCCAGCCAAATCTTGCTTTTTTTTACACATTTGGAGCAGGGTATAAGTGTTTTATGCTTTTTCGGTAACGGATAAGGGATATATTTAAGGATGATCTCGTAGAGGTCGAAAATGAACTGCCAATCAAAGTAATATGCAAAATCTGCATAATACCTAACGCTAGTTGTCGCAAATTTTGAGACAACTGCTTTCTTAAGGGGTCGATTTCGCCCCTCCCACTTATGTTTCCCCAAATAGCAATAGGGCACATGTTCCATTTTGGAACACATGAGTGTCGTGTAATCCCATCGAATTCGATAGGTTCAAACTATCTGATTCTGAACGAGATAAACTGGTCACAATTTGTGACTGGTTCCTTTGGGAATGTTATCACAAATTGCGATGACATAGTTTCTAATACTCTATGACTCGTCGCAAATTGCAAGCACTTCCTCAGTTCATTCCATTTTGGAACTAACTGCCTACTCCAAAATTAAAAAAGTGCATTTTTTTGTAAAATTCTTTGACAAACTGACAAGTTTTAGCAGTTTGATGTAGTACCTTTGCAGCGGATTTCTTATTTCGTATTAAAAATACTCAAACGATAACTACAAAAAAAGCAAAATTATGAACAATGAAATGAAAAATGAATTGGCCGTAACCAATACTTCAACAAACGAAATTGTATTATATCAACCAAACGAAACTATCCAATTGGAAGTGCGCTTACAAGACGAAACTGTTTGGCTCAATCAACAACAAATAGCAGTGTTGTTTGGTACACAACGCCAAGCAATTACTAAGCACCTGAAAAATATTTTTGAAAGTGGAGAACTTGAGCGCCAGGCAACTTGTTCCATTTTGGAACTAGTTCAAAAAGAAGGTAATCGTATGGTTCGTCGTAATGTTGAAATATACAACTTGGATGTTATTATTTCTGTTGGTTATCGGGTTAATACCAAACGAGGTATACAATTCCGTCAATGGGCGAACAAGATAATCAAAGACTATATGCTAAAGGGGTATGCAATAAACCAACGTCTCCTTGCGATGGAAGAACATATGGATAAACGAATAGGACGAATAGAAAACACATTAGCATCTCATCAAGAAAAAATCGACTTCTTTGTCCGTACAAGCCTACCTCCTCACCAAGGTATCTTCTACGATGGGCAAATCTTTGACGCCTACACCTTTATCAACGACTGCATACGCGAAGCAACCACGCGCATCATTCTCATTGACAATTACATTGACGATAGCGTGCTAACCATACTATCCAAACGAGCAGACAAGGTGGCTGCTACCATTTACACCAAGAAACCATCTGCACAACTGCAACTCGACCTTCAAAAGCACAACGCACAATATCCTCCGATAGAAGTCATCACCTTTGACCGCTCTCACGACCGCTTCCTATGCATTGACGAGACGGTCTATCACCTCGGTGCCAGCATCAAAGACCTCGGCAAAAAATGGTTCGCCTTCAATCGCATGGAAATGCCCACCTCAGAACTATTGCAGAAAATATAATTGATTGTCAACAATCACTTGCCTATATTGATATTTTTTTGTACCTTTGCAGGGTCAAATATTAGATTACACATAATGACACTGCACGAATACATCGAACAATATATCTTGCCACGCTATGCGGCGTTTGACAAGGGGCACCAAAGAGATCATGCGGAGAGTGTGATTCAAGAGAGTATGGTGCTTGCCGAAGAACATGGAGCTGACCTAGATATGTCATACACGATTGCTGCCTTCCATGATTTAGGATTGGAAGTTAATCGTGAGTTGCATCATATTCATTCGGGTGAGATATTGATGACTGATCCCATATTGCCACAGTTCTTTACCGAGGAGCAACGAGAGATCATGCGCGATGCGGTGGAAGACCATCGTGCGAGCAGCAAACATGCGCCACGAACCATCTACGGTGCCATCGTGGCAGAAGCCGATAGGCATATTGACCCCGAAACGATACTGCGACGCACCTTGCAGTTTGGCATGAAGCAAAACCCCAATGCCGACTTCGAATGGCACTTTGAGCGGGCATATGAACACATGCTGGAGAAATATGCCGATGGTGGATATATGCGCCTTTGGCTTCACTCGAAGCGCAATATAGAAGGGCTAACTGCACTCAGGGCCATCATTGACGATAAGGAATATCTGAAAACTATTTGTAAACGAATATTTCAAACATTATAAACTATGTCTAAAATCGTATTTATCACAGGAGCGTCATCTGGTATCGGTGCAGCCTGTGCACGCAAGTTTGCCAAGGAAGGCTATACCTTATTATTAAACGCACGTAGCAAGGATAAATTGCAAGCGCTCAAAACGGAGTTGGAAAATGCTTATAGCACAGATATTTTGCTATTGCCATTCGATGTGCGTGACCGTGAGGCAGCTGCGAAAGCATTGGCCACCCTACCCGATTCCCATCAAACGATTGATGTCTTAGTAAACAACGCGGGCTTAGCACTCGGTATGGACAAAGAATATGAAGGTACGGAGGAGAACTACGACACGATGATTGATACCAATATCACTGCCCTGCTGATGATTACACGCCTAGTAGTGCCTGGTATGATTGCTCGCGGAAGAGGTCATATCATCAATATCGGTTCGGTGGCTGGCGATGCGGCATATCCAGGAGGAAGCGTGTATTGTGCGACAAAAGCCGCAGTGAAAGTGCTGAGCGATGGACTGCGTATGGACCTAGTAGATACCCCATTACGCGTGACAAATGTGAAGCCAGGATTAGTAGAAACAAACTTCAGCGTGACTCGCTTTGCGGGAGATAAAGAGCGTGCTGACAAAGTATATCAAGGTATTAAGCCACTGACGGGTGAAGATATTGCGGAAGTAGTGTACTTCGCTGCTAGCGCACCAGAACATGTACAAATAGCCGAAGTACTCGTACTAGCCACCCACCAAGCTAGTGGATCATTGGTGCATCGCCAATGAGACGAGAGGTAAAAGCCGCGGTGTAAAGTGTAGGGTATAAGGTGTAAAGTGAAAGGTAAGGAGAAGAAAAACGCTCAATTGGGCGTTTTTTTTGCATATATAAAAAAAAAGTTGTACCTTTGTAGGCTTTATACTATAAAATAGTTAAAAACATGAGTCAAGATAAAAAGATGATCTACCTCTGTTTGGCACATATGTCAGAAGAGGGATTGGAGCAAAAATATATCAAAGAGGCCTTTGACACTAACTGGGTGGTGCCCTTGGGACCTAACGTAAATGCCTTTGAGGAAGACCTCAAACGGTTTCATGGTAACGAAAAAGAGGTGGTTGCCCTTTCTTCGGGAACCGCAGCTGTACATTTGGCTCTGATTGCTTGCGGTGTACAACCTGGGGATGAGGTATGTGTGCAATCATTCACTTTTTGCGCCTCTTCCCACCCTATTACCTATTTGGGTGCGACACCCGTGTTTATTGACTCCGAGAAAGATAGTTGGAATATGGATCCCGAGTTGCTAGAACAAGCTATAGAGGATCGTATTGCCAAGACTGGAAAGAAGCCCAAAGCCATAGTTCCTGTGGCATTGTATGGAATGCCATACGATATTGAGCGCATTATGGCAGTAGCAGAGAAGTATGCTATTCCTGTGATTGAGGATGCGGCTGAGGGATTTGGTTCGTGCTACAAGAGGCAGATGTTGGGCACATTTGGCAAGTTTGGTGTACTGAGTTTCAATGGTAATAAGATGATTACCACCTCAGGTGGCGGTGCGCTACTATGCGAGAATGCAGAGCTGAAGAATAAGGTTATGTGGTATGCCACTCAAGCACGAGAAGCCTATCCATACTATCAGCATGAAGAAATAGGATATAACTATCGCATGTCGAATATCTGCGCGGGTATCGGCCGCGGACAAATGGCGATCGCCAATGAGCATATTGCTCATCATAGACATGTGCAGGCATTGTATGAAGAGTTGTTGGCTGATGTAGAGGGCATAACCATACATAAAGCACCATCGACAGACTATGACTCCAACTACTGGTTGTGTACAATAGAGTTGGCTCCGACATTGCGCATCAAAGGGCAAGAGAACGCCTACAAAGAGGTGATCACTAGTGCTGTAGGCGGCGCAGCTGGTGTGATACACGCCGTGGATTCAGCTACGACGGATTGTCAGCCCAATGACAATGTAGAAGCATTGCGCGTATATATGTTGGCGGCAAAGATAGAGGCTCGCCCAGTATGGAAGCCTATGCACAAACAACCGGTGTATAAGCATGCTCCTGCTTATGTTAATGGGGTGAGCGAGGCGGTGTTTAAGGTAGGCATGTGCTTGCCCGCTGGTCCATATGTAAGCGACGATGATGTGCGCTATATAGTAGAAACCATCAAATCAGCTATTGAGAAATAACAGCATGAAAAAATTAAACGAACTCAAAAAGACTGACCTATTTTCGCATTGGGTTAATATTGGTTACCTACCTCGCTGGGGCGTATTACTGCTAGATTTGTTTATTGCTCTAATAGCATTCGTAGTTAGTTATCTGATTGGAGATAGCATTGTGGGTTACGATCTGAATGTCCGTATGCCGTTGTGGGAACAAATGGGATTGGTATTAGCTACACAATGCCTATTCTTTTGGGTTTTTCATACTTATTCTGGTATTCTACGCTACTCCACCTTTGTTGACACGCTAAAAGTAACATTCTCTGTGGGTGCTACAGGTTTGTTGCTGATTGCGATTAACTTAGTGATTAAATATGCTCTTCAGCATACAGCACCATTCTTAACATCGATACTACTGATTTATATTTTTGTAGGCATAACGCTACTCTTTGCATGGCGAGTAAGTATCAAAACTATTTTTGAATACATCTCCCATCATAGTGATAGCGTACAAAAAGTATTGATCTATGGCACTAAATCAGCAGGACTATCAATTGCTAAGATGCTACAATCCAATATGGAGAGTCATTATCGCCCCGTAGGATTTGTAGCGGACTCCAAAGATAACATGCATCATAACCTATTAGGTTTGAAGGTTTATCCGCTTAATAATGATTTGATTGCATTGATGAAGAAACAGAAGATTAGCAATCTGATCATATCCCCCCTTAAGATGAAGGAAATCAATCCGCTACAAGACCTGTCGATATTCATTGAGAACAACATTCGAATTCTCACTACTCCGTATTTCACGGACTACTCACCTAGTCAAGATGAGAATGTGCTGCAGAAGATAGGTCGCATTGAGTCCATTCAGGTAGAAGATTTATTGGAGCGTCCAACTATACATATCACCACCAATCATGTAGAGGCAATTTTGGCTAATAAAGTAGTATTGGTTACTGGTGGTGCAGGTAGTATCGGTAGTGAGATTGTGCGTCAAGTGGCGAAATTTACGCCTAAAGCTATTATCTTAATGGAGATAGCAGAGTCTCCACTGCATGATCTGACGGTAGATTTAAGAAGAAAGCATCCTAATTTACAGTTCGTACCAATCATTGCAGATGTGAGAGATGCAGGGATGGTAGAAAAAATGTTTGAGGAATATCATCCCACCGTCATTTTCCATGCTGCAGCATACAAGCATGTACCACTGATGGAGGACTTCCCTACTCAGGCTATCATCGCCAATGTACTCGGCACAAAGAATATGGCTGACATGGCCATCAAATACAATGCAGAACGCTTTGTGATGATATCTACGGACAAAGCTGTTAACCCCACAAATGTGATGGGTGCTTCGAAGCGTATAGCGGAAATCTATGTGCAGTCGCTATTCTTAAAACAGTCCAAAAGCAATCCTAACTGCACAAAATTCATCACAACCCGCTTCGGCAATGTATTGGGTAGTAATGGGTCAGTAGTGCCATTCTTCAAAAAGCAAATTGCGGAAGGTGGTCCAGTAACCGTTACCCACCCAGATATCATTCGTTACTTTATGACTATACCAGAGGCTAGTTGCCTCGTTTTAGAAGCAGCCACACTCGGTAATGGAGGAGAGATTTTCTGCTTTGATATGGGTCATCCTGTACGCATTGCAGATTTGGCAAAGAATATGATTCGTTTGGCGGGTTATGTTCCGGGAAAAGATATTGAGATTACCTATACAGGTCTTCGTCCTGGCGAGAAACTATATGAGGAATTGCTGAATCAAAAGGAAATCACTTTGCCTACTAGCAATGAGAAAATTTTGGTGGCAAAAGTACGCGAATATGATTTTGATACGGTATCGGTAAGTATTCAAGCTCTGATCGAAGATGCAAAACAAGGCAAAGTCTTCCCTGTAGTACAAAAGATGAAAGATATCGTGCCAGAATTCAAGAGTAAGAACTCCGTGTACGAACAATTGGATAAGAATTAAACACTGTAGTTGGCTTGCAAGCGTCCTCTAATTCCCTGCCGGTTACGGGTTCTTGACGGGTTCATAACGGGTAGATAAGTGCACATCTCTATCACATCTCTATCACATCATTATCCTATCTTAATAAGTGGTATAGGATAGGAGATATTGACATCTACTCGTATATAGTTTCCAAAAAAATACTGCCTGACGATGGTCAGGCAGTATTTTTGTATCAACTAGTTTGGGATTAGTTGAAGAAGTAGCTACTATCGAAGTTGAAGGCAACCTTGACACCTACATTCATATATCCAAACTTGTTAGAGTATGCAGTAGACAACGACTGTACATCCACGATTGCAGCACTAGCAGCAGTAGGAGGAGTGACAGTAATCAATTTGCCTGTAGGATCTGCAGTATTCTTATATGCATTGAGGATAGAATAGTCGGCAAATACACCCAAGTCAATAGACTGACCATACCTTCTGAGTTTGATATTGTAACCAAGTTCAGCGCCCAAAGCGAGTGAGAAGAGTTTGCATGGGTTATCAACGAGGAATTTGTTTTTGTAAACATTTTCTGCTTTACCCATAACTACTTCATTAGTAATTGGATTACTTCCCAACTCTGGGAGGTATGCACTAATGGTAGAATTGAGTTTTTGGTGGTATTGGCTATACACAGGCAGGATGAGTTTTGGTCCTACATTGAGGAAGAATCTACCAGGAGTTTGCATAGCAAACATGATAGGTACTTCGAATTGGAGTTGGTGGGTATTTTGATTTACCTTGTCAATCTCAATGGTATAGTCAACATTACCATCTACTGTTGGTACAGTGTATTTATCAACCTCAGGAGTTTTGCTTTGGTTAGTATATACATAGCCCAAGCTCAAGCCAGTCTTGATACCGAAGGCAGTTTTCTCTGCGCCAGCTACCCAATAGTGAGCAAAGTTGAAGTCGAGCAATGCACCGCAACCGAGAGGCAATTTCTCACCAGCGAAGTTAGATGCAAAACCTAGGCGAGCACCTGCTGACCAGCGGTCAACATGATATGGTACGTTGACAGTCCAACCAGGTACAACTGGAGTCACTCCCTTGCCATATCTCTTTTGGTCTTTAAACTTGAGATGCAATTCCTCGATGATATCGCAGCCATAGGAGTCAGTACCAGCAATACGAGATGTATCACCAATATTCTCCATCACGATTCCTTTCCACTCATAAGGCAATTCGCGTGGGCGAATCTCAAGAGTAGTCTTACGGTGAGTAGGTTGCTTGATGGTCAAGTGTAAGGTAACGATACTGTCGCAACCATTGGCAGCAGTTGTAGTAAAGGTATAATCGCCACTGGTAGTATATGTCTCGCCAGTTGCGTCCCAATGATACTCACTACAAGCGACCTTATTAATTACAGTGTTTGGGATAGCATTAACAGTCAAGAACAATACAGCAGTACTATCACATCCGTTAGCAGCTTTTCCCTTGAACACATATTCTCCACTTTCGGTGTAGGTAGAGTCGGTCGCATACCAATAATACTCGCCACAAGCGCTAACGGTGATAGTATCCGTTTTAGGCATTTTAGGAGTAACTGGATAGATGGTAGGTGGATATACCCATGAGTAGATACCTCTCAACAAGATACCAGATGGATAACGGCGACCACCAACTTGTTGTACGGTATGAGGTTTCTTATATACCCATTTAGAGATACGCTCACCTGTCAAATAACGGAGGGTATCTGGATGAATGCGAACGGTGTCTCCCACCTCAATAACTTGTCCTCCAGGATAGGTAAGGACTGGTTTGGTAGCTGTAGGTTCAGCTGCATTGATTGGCTGTGCAGCCCCTGCTGCAAGCAGCAGGAACGCACCAACCGATAAGATATTTTTAATTACTTGTTTCATGATTGAATCCTCCTATTATTTAACAACATAACGAAGTGATACTTTTTCTGTCTCAGTTTGCACATTTACCACATAGTAGCCTGTCAACTCAGCAGCAGGGAATGTAGTTTCCTCTTGGTTAGCGACTTGGAATGTAGAAATCAAGTCACCAGTTGTGCTGTAGATGCTGATGGTAGAAACTGCATCTGCGTTCAGGTTGAGCACCTTGATGAGTTCTTGTGGGCGAGCCACTGTAGGCATCAGCTTAGGTGCTTTGTTAGCTTCTTCAACAGTAACAGACTGAGTTTGGATTGTTCCATCGCAAGCCTCTGGATTGCTGCGAGTGTGATCAATGCGAGCGTAGTATTTACCTGCTGGCAGTGGAGTACCATCTTCCTTGGTTAGATAGAAGCCAGTACCTACTACTTGGTCGCCATTGTACCATGTCACATCATCAGCCACTACGTCCCAATCGTGATTCTCCTTGATGTAAACGAGATCCACAGTCAAGAGGCGGTTGCCATACTTGCTATAAATAGGTACGATATTGTCTAATTCAGGATCATTCTCATATGTAGGTTTCTCTACAGTGATGGTCATTTCTTCTGAAGTTACATCCTCGCAAGCGGTATTGAGTGTATAACGAACAACAACGGTAGCATCTGTTCCATCAGTAGGTTGGAGGCTTACCCATTGGCCATCAACTTTTTGCTCCCAAACGATGCTCTCGATTGCAGGAGCCAACTCTACTGCCTCTACATGAGCTTTGACATATGCCTCAGCCTTAGCCACATTAGCTGTTTTACCGCAGAGAGCAAGGATACTATCTTGAACATTCGCAGTAGCAGGAAGTTCTACAGCAGCCATTACGGTGAGCTCGAGGGTGTAGATCAAGCTGTCGCAACCCAAAGAGTTCTTAACCACATGGGTATAAGTCTTGCTCTCGTTGCAGTCCTGACCATTCCATGGATAAGATTCGCCATGGCAGATAGTCTTCTTCTCTACTGGGAGGTTTTGTACATCTGGCAATACGGTGAGCTCGAGGGTGTGGATCAAGCTGTCGCAACCCAAAGAGTTCTTAACCACATGGGTATAAGTCTTGCTCTCGTTGCAGTCTTGACCATTCCATGGATAAGATTCGCCATAGCAGATAGTCTTCTTCTCTACTGGGAGAGTTACAACATCTGGCAATACGGTGAGCTCAAGGGTGTGGATCAAGCTGTCGCAACCCAAAGAGTTCTTAACCACATGGGTATAAGTCTTGCTCTCGTTGCAGTTCTGACCATTCCATGGATAAGAGCCGCCATAGCAGATAGTCTTCTTCTCTACTGGGAGAGTTTCAACATCTGGCAAAATAGTCAGGTGCAACTCATGATATACACTGTCGCAACCAGTAATGGTGCTAGGCTCCGTATATTTATGAACACCAGTTGTAGTGTATGATTGACCATTTACATCCCATGTATATGATACACATGCTACTATAGTATCTTTCTTGGTAATAGTATCAGGAGTAACCTCGATTTGTAGAGGCAGGTTAAATACATTATCACATTCAGCCTTAATCGTAAGTACCATCATGCGCTTTTTCTCGTCGCAATCTACTACAACATCGGCCTTGCTCCAAGACACCTCACTGATATCAGCAATAGTCTCTGAATCTTTGTCTGCATAGTACTTCTTGATAGCATCAATAGACGCATCTACCTTTGGCAAATAACCAGGAGTCAATACTGGTTTTGCATCGAGGCTATCCAAGATTTGCTCAGTGATAGGCTCAAACACTACCATTGCAAATGTATACTCAACTACAGAATAGAAGATGGTGTCAGTTGTTACGATAGAATCTGCAATATATGTAAACATTGTATCGTTTTGCATTTCAATCGGTGTACCAGATACAGGGTGTACATATTCTTCACCTTGGCAGACATACTCAGTTACTTGTGTAGTATCATATACCAGAACAGGGTCTAGCTCAGGCATCTCCATCTCAATCTTGAAGTTGAGTGCTTCATCGGTCGTTACTTGTACAAAATACTCGTGTACATCCTTGCTAATGAATTGACGCATCAAACCAATAGCCCAAATAGGTACATTGACATCCACCGTATCCATAGCAGGGATTGGCAATTTACCACGAGTGAGGATACCATACTCGCAACCTACAGTAGCACCCGTAGTAACATGAGCCGTTTTTCCGCTCTTGTTAGCAAAGCTGAAGCGTGCATGAGTATCTACAGTATTGATGAATGGGTCAGCAGAGAACTTATACCAGCTGGTACCTGGTTGTATGGTATAGAGTACGTTTGGCTCTACAACAGTAGCAAGGGTACAGTCGGTAGCAGGTGTTACCTTAGCCGTTTCTTGCATAGCATCGATTCTAATATGTGAATCGGTATATACAGCTAGGTACATTGCGTCAAATGGTGCAGACGCGATGAAGCTATAGTCAATCCACTTATCCACGCTAGCGCCAGCAGGTACAGGGAATACCATTGGCAATCCTGCCTTGAATGGGCACTCGTATGTAAGGAATGCAGCCACCCATGCGATAGAGTCAGCCGTATTGGTGAATGTGAGTTTAGCTTGCATCTCATTGGCTTTGAGTTCGGTGATATCAAACTTATGCCATTGTGCATCACGTGGGGTGACTGTCACGCCAGTATTCCAGTCAAATTCTCTAGCGTTGTCGCAACCAAACATATTACCGTATGCGATATCGATACCAAACATGATAGGTTGGTCGGTGGTAAGCTCTACATAGAACTCAGTTACATCGTCATTAACAAAGCGATCTACTGCTTCGCCAATCCAGCGTGGGAGTGAGAGTGTAAGGTCACCCCATGTAGGCACCTTGATAGTACCCTTGGTAAGGATGCCATACTCGCAACCTACGGTAGAACCCATTGTGAGGTGAGCAGTAGCAGAACCATTGTTAACGAAGGTAAACTCTGGGAAGAAGCTCAACTCATCGAGCAATGCATCTGGCACGTGGTACCATTGTGTAGTACCCGCTTCTTGTGTATAGGTAACGCCCTTCTCGATAGTGAGTGCATTCTTGCAGCCCTCAGGTTTCTCAATTACTGCGGACTCCTTATGTGCTATGAGTTGTAATGGAGCATCAGTGATAGCAGCCACATACAAGTCAGTCATAGGAGAAGCCGCAAAGAAGCTGTAATCAACCCATTTATCTACACTTGCGTGTGCAGGTACTGGGAAGACAGTAGGAATACCAGCATAGAATGGGCACTCGAGTGTAACGAAAGAAGCCACCCATGCAGTAGAATCCGTAGGGTTGGTAAAGGTAAGTTTGACTTGTTGCTTATCCTCACGCAACTCTGTGATATCAAATTTATACCAATTAGGATTACGAGGAGTGAGTGTAACGCCAGTACCCCAGTTAAATACCTGTGCATCATCGCAGCCGAGTGAAGATGGGCGAATCAATCCGAAGCCAAATGCGATAGGCTGATCGGTAGTAATCTCCACATAGAACTCTTTCACACTCTCATCCACAACCTTATCAACTGCGTTGAAGAATGCAGCAGGATAGAGTGTAGTCAAATCTACCCACTTAGGTACATTCACTGAGAACTTAGTAGCGATACCATAGTTGCAACCGATAGTAGCCCCTAATGTCACATTTGCAGGTTTATCGCCATAGGTTTCCAATGTGATAGTAGATAGCAATTGCAGTTCGTTCATCATAAACTCGTCGGTGATGCGATACCACTTGGTAGTACCAGCGTCTTGTGTATAGAGTTTGCCTTTCTCTAGTGTTTGGTGAGTAGTTTGACAGAGTGTAGGATCTACCAGTGCAGAAGCCCTAGTAGCTGTCAATTCAATTTCTGCATCAAGATTGGTTGATACCAAATCCATTGCATCCTCTTTGGTCTTAATCGATTTAACATCTTCAAGAGAAGTGATTGCAGTAGGCACCAAGAGAACAGATATATAAGCGTGGTCGAGTGGTGATGCAGCAAATAGGCTGTAGTCAAGCACCTTATTGATCGTTTTACCTCCAGGTATAGGAAGGACGTATGATATAGTATCCTTAGAGTTGCAATCAAGCAAGATAGAGCCGATTGCGATCATCATAGAGTCAGTAGAGTTGGTAAAACTGATTTGTACTTGCTCTTTGTTTTGCTTAATAGGAGCGATATCCAGTTCGTACCATTTGGTTTTGAAAGCTTCGTGCTTGATGGTAGAGTTCCAATCGAAGAGATAACTTTCGTCGCAAGCAGGTGCTATCACCACAGGTTCTGGAGCAGGAGCGTCCACAAGCACTTTCTTGAATGAGATATTCATAGTGCCGGTTGTGCTCAAGCGGAAGTAAGCAACCTCGCTCTTGATATTGCTAAGCGTTTTGTTGGAGATAATCATTTCCACTTTCGTCTCAGCAGCAACGGTAAAGTTCTTCACCTCGGAGTTGTGGATAGTAGCCAGAGGTTCGAATGCAATTTCCTGTTTGAGTGTAGCCTCGGTAGCACCAATATTGGAGACCTCGCATACAGTCTTGTATCCCTTAGGAGCCATGAGGCTATCCAAGATTACCTTGACGATCTTAGACTCGTTGTTGAGGGAGAGTTTGTTGCCCAAAACAGGAGCACCAGTAGCGTCGAAGAGGTCATCAGCAGGAGTAGGAGGAGGAAGCACTTCCTTCTCTACCATGAGTGATATCTCTTGGTCGGTAGTGAGTTTGAGGTACACATAATCACTAGCGATTTGGTTGAGCAGGAAGCGTCCAAGAGACTCTTTCTTCTCGCCGCCAGCAGCAATTGTCCAATCATAATCGAGAGCAATCGCACTAGCAGGGCAGTTGAGATATAGGTCGAAAGCCACGTTAGCGTCAGTAGCGCCAGCGTTCTTTACCACAAAGTTGAGTTTCTCATTGCTAGCTTTTACCTCTGCGAGGTTGAGATAGAACCATTTCTCGCCTGGGTTCACCGTCTCACCTGCCCAATTAAAATCAACAGAGTTGGTACAAGCATCTTCGATAATCTCCTCTTTCTCATAGACAGAGGTAAGAATGTCAATCTTCTTGTCGCTTTGTACCTGTAGGTAGATTTGAATACCATAGCTACAAAGTTCGAGTAATGATACATGCGTTGGGTCATCGAAAACATTCTGTAGTAGTTTATTGTCACCTATTTGCTCAGAAAGGTCGAATGAAGTAGGCAATTGCCAAATGTCGTGACCTTTGCCTTCAATCAGATAAGTTTTAGGATCAATCGTGAACTCTTTCTCAACCTTCTGTCCCAAAAACTCTATTTTGAACACGGCGCATGCAGCTATTTTAACATTGGCTTGTTCTGCAGCAGTGTTGTTCAAATAGAGCGCAATAACAGGGTCATTAGCCTTTTCACTAAGATCTGAGAGTCCAAGACAATACCAGGTTTCGGAATTAGCCTCAACCGTGTTTGTACCATCCCATTCAAAGTGAATAGCTTCTGATCTACTTGATCCATCGCCTCCAGCAGCCATCATAGTAGCTGATGTGATGAGTGCGATAGCAAAAAATAAAAATTTACGCATTTTACTTTGATTTTAATAAGTTAATATATTTTGTTAGTTATTTTCAAATTAGCATCATTGTGCGCTTGCGCATCATGCGCATGCGTGCAATGCAAATTTGACGCCAAAATTACTATTTTTTTTTGAATTTCACAAATTTTATGCCATTTTTCTAAAAAAAAGTTGCATTTTATTCCATAATCTCCACTTTTCGGCCCGTAAGGTCGTAATATTCTGTGGATTTGGTGCCTTGAACTTGGATATAAAGCGATTGGTTGATCATCACCAATTTGGCATTTTCACCTTCAGCCACGATGGTATTCTCAAATCCTGCGCTGCTATTGATGGTCAGTTGCAGAATCTCGAGGCTATCACACCCTTGATCGGTCTTGGTGAGGTAGGTATAGGTACCCGACTCGGTATATTCGATGTCGTGCCATGTATAGGAGTCGGTAGCCGTTACAGGAGCAAGCTCAACGGTGTCGCCATAGTTGATTGTCAATTGCAACAACTCAATATGATCGCATCCTTGTGCCGTTTGAGTGCGGTGGGTATAGATACCAGAGGTGGTATATTTCACATCCTTCCAAACAAAGTAATCACATACCTCTGCTGAGTACTTAGTTGTATCGCTATAGTTGATAGTCAGGTGCAAAATCTCGGTGCTGTCGCAACCTTGTTGAGTTTGGGTGAGATAGGAATATGTACCCGATTCGGTATATTTCTTATCGTGCCATATCAGTGAGTCGCATGCAGTTTGATCGATCTCCACTGTAACGCTGTGGTTGATAGTCAGATGCAGAATCTCGTGTGTTTGTTTGCCCTGAGTATCTTGAGAATGATGCTCATAGGTACCAGATTCGGTATAGGTAGTACCTTTCCACTCGTAGGATTCACATGCATTGACGGTAGTTTCTATGGTATCAATGACAATTTTCTCAATCTGGTGTGTTATCAAATATCCTTCAGCATCGCTACGGAGGCGGAGGTAGAGGTTATTTTTGTCATCTGCAAAGTCTTCTACTAGGTAAGCCATATAATCCTCATCAAGTTCTACAGTCTCATTAGGATTGATTTCCATGTATTTACCCACATGCACATTGTATGGTGCGAGTGGGAATGAGCAAGTATCGGCAATAAAGATATATGCTTGGCGGTTTCCTCGCCATGTAAAGGTATGGGCATGATCCTTCCATGCATCCACAGGCATCTTATAGCTAGTATTGTAGTAGTTAGCAGGCATATACACACTGTCATTAGGTTGGAGGAGTACACTCTTGCTGTCGCAATCTGGCTCTACCACCTCGTAGGTATCCCACCAGAAGGTACCTGCCTCCTGGCGATAGATTTGCATAAAGAGCCAGCCGTCGGTATTTTGCTTCACTAGCTTATTGACGCGCTCCATTGGCATCTCGGCTATCATAGCTTGTTCAGCCTCGTTATAGACAAAGTGCACCGTATCAATCACATCTGGGTCAGATGGCATCAAATCAAATCCACAGAAGTTAGCGAAGTATGCTACCGCGAGCTTATTTTCGGTAGTTTTCCACTTGAGGCGGATATTCTGGTTTTGAATATCGGTCGCCTGAATACGATATGATTTAGAAGGGATCTTTGCTGCAAGAGCCAAACCTTCTGCCGCAGTAGGGAAAGTAATCGCGGTGGATTTAGTATTCTTGGTACACGAATTAATCGTCACCGAACCATGATCAACATAATCACCGACATAGACTTCTCCATCTTCGGGTGCCATAAAGAGGACATACATATTGCCATCTTCTGCATCGCGAATATAGTTATCCACATCATTTTCAATGATTTGCTGGGTATACAATCCATTGACTTGGTTCGCAAACTTATAAGTATATTCACTGGTAAGGGTATCAAAATCACAATCTGTTTCCAAATATGCCCGAATAGGAGTAGAGCCAGTCCAAGTGAAAGACATTTTTTTATCCTTCCACTCCGTAACTGGGAAATACACCAATCCTGGTCTATTGGCTTGTAGATAGATGGTATCTCTCATTTCTACGCGTTGATGAAGATCAGTACAAAGCGTAACAGTCTTAACATTATCCATTTGAATAGATCCCGCTACTAGAGAACGGAATGACACATATACTGGTATAGTATAATCAATACCTAACATTACGAGCAACTCCAAAAGGTCACGCTCATAATTCATCCAATAGACTCTCTTACCGTCTACCTCTAGTGTATCACACATAGCACTTAAAGGGAAATAAATACCCATGTCTATCGCTAAATCTACAATATCGCGGATATTTTCGTCCTCATACACACCAGGTTCGCAAGTAAAATCGAAATACACTTCTGGTGCAATTTCGGTATCTTGATCAGGATAGAAATACACCTTCAACGGGAGATCATCTGTGTTCGCTGTAAACCAATATGTGGTATTCGCCTCTATTCGTTGAATAAGAGTAGAATCCACATAGATAGCATTCTCACAAGTAGAGCCATCGTTCTGCGCCATTGCCGTCATGGTAAACAACACGGCAAGGATAGTTAATAATACATGTTTCATATCGTTTGTTGTTATAGTTAGTATATTGTTCTTGCTCGGTGGAACCGAGCGGTGTAGGGCGTAGAGTGTAAGATGTAAAGGCGGGGGTGGTTATTCTTTTTTTACCAATCTATATCGCTGTAACCTGCTACTTGGTTTTTCCGGAATAGTCATCGCAACTAAACCTGCAGAAAGTGCTGGTTGCAAGTAATTTAACCTAAAATTCCGCCGATCCTTCAACTTTAACAAATCCATTAGCTCCAAGACATTCTTATCCCCACTATTCAATACCGATAACAATCCTTTGACTTGGGGGGT
>JAFVTU010000022.1 GCA_017503075.1 Paludibacteraceae bacterium
TACCTACACCCATGTGATCAAGAATTTCTTGGGTTGCGATAGTTTGGTTTACACGCTAGAGTTGACTGAGCTACCAGCGGTAGTCAATAAGCCAGTAGAAAAGCAATACATCTGCTGGGGTGATACATACACCTGGCACGGCAAGACATATGATGAGACTACAACCGATACCTATGTAGTAAAGAATATCTTGGGTTGCGATAGTATTATCTATACTTTGGAATTGACTGAATTGCCAGAGATGCAGACCAAAAACGAGTCTATCAGTGTTTGCCCATCTGAGCTGCCATATACATGGAGAGGGCAACAATTGACGAAGTCTGGTATTTATACATCATATGTACCATTTGCAGCGAATACCACTTGTGATAGTCTAGAGTATGTACTTAACCTCGTGGTAAAGGAAGAAACGAAATCAGAGAAGACTGTGACTGCATGTGATAGCTACGAGTGGAATGGAAAGGTATATACCACCAGTGGTCGATACACCTATTCTACTACAGGTGCAAATGGTTGTGATAGCACGGCCATATTGTACTTGACCATCAATCGATCTACATATAGCGAAGAGTATGTGACAGTTTGCTATGGTGAGACTTACGAGTGGAATGGAATGGAGTATAGACAGGAAGGTAATTACACGGTATATTTGACCAATGCAGCAGGTTGTGATAGTATTGCAATATTGCACTTGACAATCCTGCCACAGATGAAGCATGAGTACGAAGAATTGACCTTGTGTCCATCTGATTTACCATACTTGTGGCATGGCCAATCACTGACCAAGCCAGGCACTTATACCGACCGTGAGCGATATACACATTATGATTGCGATCGCGTAGAGTATCATTTGACATTGAAGGTGTATGACTTCTCTGCTCCTGCTAAAGTGACTATGCCTAGAGCTATCTGTGGTAATGCGGTGGATGTGATTGCGGCTACTGAAGACATAGAGGCATATATTGCTTCCAGACCTTCGTATGCGGCTAATGCTACCATAGCATGGCAAATGAAGAAGAATGGTACATGGGCAACTTTGACCAATGAACCTGTGAAGGGTGGTGTAGGTGAAATCACATTACGCTATGTAATCTATTCAGAATGTGGTTCATTGCCATCCGAGGAAATGGTCGTACCGGTTGAAATGCCAACTCCTGAAAATGATGTAGATATGGATGGAATATCTATTCAAAGTAGATACAACAACCGCATCTTCCTATTCGATTTGAATGCCTTTAACGCTAAGTTTGGTTGGAAACCAGAACCTGCACAAGTGGTTTGGTATAAGGTGGTAGGAACGGTAGATACCTACGGCGAGAAGGGAGATGATATCAAAGTGGGTGTCGGTCATAGTTACAACATGCCTAATGGTGCTGTGATAGAAGGTGCTTACTATGTGCTAGTAGAGCGAATGGAGGTAACTGGAGATGAATGTGAGGCTGCATATAGATCAGTCGTAATAAGCACAGTTGTGGGAGCTCAGGCACCTAAGTTAGTTCCAAATGCAGTTCGCCCATCCGAGATGATGACTATCAAAGATTTGGATCCAAATCAAATCAATGAGATTTATGTTTACAGTATAACAGGTGAAATGCTCGCTACTTATACGGCAGAGAAAGTACGAGAGTTCATGCTGCGTGCTAGCAATACAACGGGATATTATATCATTGATGTGGTGAACAACGATGGTAAACATACATTGAAATATATCGTAAAATAAAAAATAGGAGAACAAAATCATGAAAACAAAAACAATGTTAATGACCTGCTTGCTGGTGATTGTGGCCAGTTTGACGTCATTGAATGTGATGGCACAATCATCTGATGTGTTGCTCTACAAGGCTACTGGAGACACAATCAAAGTGGGCGATGTAGTAAAAATCTCAAAAGATTACGAGCACTATGAGACAAAAGAACACATTATTCATTGGGCATTTGATTCGACTCATGTGATTCGTCAGGTGAATAGTAAGTTCCACCCTAATTCCGTTCTGCTAAAGCGTATCTACTCATGGATACCTGCAGATGCTGCTGTGTTTGTAAGCAGAGCTGAGGAACAAAAGCCAAAAGTTGTAAAAGAAAAAACTGTCAAGTATGATACTATCATTCGTATCGATACACTGATTCATCGTATTGATACATTGAGAAGGATTGACACAATTTGTGGTCCAGGTAAGACTCCTATAAAAATTGATACCGTATATATTCATGATACCATTTGGAAGTATAAATATGATACAATATTTGTTCCCGTTCCTGGTACTGGTACAGGATCCCCTTGCGATTCTATTAAACCATGGGGCGTGCGTAATCGCTTCTCTATCGGTTTGCGTGGAGGTTTTGCTAGTACTATGGCTCAACCAGCGACTGCTATGCCATTGGGCTATCAAGCTCGTTTGGACTTGCAGTATGCGCATTATTGGCCTGTGCAGAAGAAATGTTATGTGGGTATTATGACAGGCGTCTCTGCTGGCTATATGAATACAGATCGTCATATGGGATGGTATGAGAACTATACCGTTAAAACGGATGACGGATTTGGTGGCACTGCTGATGTAGAGTATGAAATAAGTGCAGATGATATTCATGAGAATTTGCAACAAATACAAGTGGAAGTACCATTGATGTTCTCGTTGTTAACAACGGATGGACTATTCTTTAATATTGGTCCTCGATTTATGCTTCCGGTGTATACACCATACAAACAAGTGATCGCAAATGGTAATATTAAAGCTACCGATTTAAACACAAATGTGGAGATGTTGAATAATCCTATATATGGAATGTTGTCTGGAGATCAAATCACCATGAAAGGTCAAAGTAAGCGACAATTCTCTTTAACTGTGGCTCTTGGTCTAGAGTTGGGATATGAGTTCAAGTTACCATCTAATCATTCTATTAGTTTAGGCGCATATGCTAATTATGGGGTATATGACCTTAATTATGGTTTGTTTGGATTACCATCAAGCAAAGGGCTTAGTCCAGTCATTGCAGTAACGCCTCCTTCCGGAAGTACGCTAGCTCATGTGGATGTATATCCATTGCAAGACGTACAAACCAATGCATACGGACATCTAGATGCTGGTATCAAAGTAAGTTATAATTTTGATTTTAAGTAATCTCCATTTGCAAAATACAATGAGAAGGACTATGCTGTGGCGTAGTCCTTTTTTTATAAAGTTAAGTTATGCACGGAGTATGATTTGTGTATATGCATTTTTTTTTGTACCTTTGCATGCAAATTAAAAAAAATAGCAACGAATAACGGATAAGCAGTCATGATGAAGCAAGAGAATGTGCAAGATTTAGTGTATTGGTCGGCAGCAATAGTGGTATATTTAGAGCGCATGGATGAACCCACTCGTACAGAGTTTACGGATAAGATGCTCAATTACTTGCCTATGTTGTATGTCAAGACTAAGCAGCTGCCTAAGTTTCAACCGATGTTGGATGGGGAACCAGAACGTTTTGTGACCGAAATGGACTATAATACCATTCAGCAGAAGGTGGCTAGTATCTTTGGTTCGGATGATGCGTATTTGGAGGTTTTTGTGGATGAAATGCAGTACTCCGACGAGCCCATCACTGCTTTTATTTCCGAGAATATAGCCGATATATATCAAGAATTGCGTGACTTGTGTAGCACCTTCCAAATTGATGACGAAGCTGTGCAGAATGATGCCCTTCTTGCTTTCGTAGAGGCATTTGAACAGCATTGGGGACAAAAACTGTTGAATGTATTACGCCCGCTGCATATATTGTCCATGATGAAAGAGGGCGATTTGTATGACTAGTCCATTTGCTCTACATATTGATAAGAATACAATCCAAACACTACCCTTGACAAGTTTCGAGGGGGATGTAATCATAGTGGATGTGCCAGAGAAGGTTCAAGAGGCGGTGGAGTATCTAAGTCAGTTTACAGTATTAGGAGTAGATACCGAGGCGCGTCCTTCTTTTAAGCGTGGGGTGCATTATCCGACTGCGCTCGTGCAAGTATCTACAATGGAGCGATGTTATTTATTTCGTTTGACGCATATAGGTATGCCATTAGAATTGGCACGGATATTTGCGAATCCGGATATTTGTAAAGTAGGATTGGCCTTTAAAGATGATCTCAATGGTTTAAGAAGACGGCGAGATTTTAAACCAGCTAACTGTATAGATTTACAGTCAATCGTATGTAAGTATGGAATAATGGAACTTGGTTTGCAGAAGATTTTTGCTATTATCTTTGGGCAAAAAATCAGTAAGGCGCAGCAGCTTACCAATTGGGAAAATTCGCATCTTACACCAGAACAAGCTAAGTATGCCTCTACCGATGCGTGGGCAACATTGAAAATATATCTAGAGTTGCAAAAAACAAAGCCTCTATCCAAAAAGGAAGTAGAGGCTCTGAAGCGAGCAGAGAAAGAAGCGCAGATGTTGCGCCAACAACAGGCACTCGCGTTAAAACAATCTAAAGAACAATCTTAAAACTGTTTTCTCCTTGAATGACGACGAAGACCCCATGTTGGTCGGTCGGCAATGTCTCACCAACATATTGCCCCATGATGTCGTAGACTTGCATTGGTTCGGTGAGTGAGATGCTTTCAATAGCTGTATTGACTTTCCAACTTGCGTAAAGTGTTCCCTCCCATCCGGCAGGAATCTCTGTGATTTTTTGTCCACGCAGTGCTTTTGTATTATACCATGCAACAAAATCATGTCCTGCTTTTTTAGGGATAGGGAGAATATATTTTTCTGTAACATATGTTGGTAATTCTACGTCTACAGTTCCTCCATCAAGTTCCCAGAAAATGACTTGTTTTTGTTCGTACACTTCATTTCCCTCGTAGTAAGCTGCTTTGTGCTCCACACCAAAACGGTCATAACTATATATGGCAATTGTGTATTGACTTAGATCTCCCCAGCCATCCATTCGGCAACTCTTTCCATATACAACACCTTTTAAAAATTCTGGTGCAGGAGTGTTGGAATTGGTGTTGCCCTCTCCATTGCCATTATTTTCACCATTATTGTCGCCTGAACCATTATTTCCTCCCAAATATGCAGGTCCCCAGGCAGAAGGTTGACCAGCAGTGGTAAAGTCAGCAGTTGCAGGATAACCCAAAGATTGTGTCTGCAAGAAGAATGCTGCTACAGCATAGCGCCAATTTACGGCATTGTTAGCATCAATAGATTCCGCCAGAGTTGGTACATAACGAGTTGTTCCATCTTGACCTACTACGACATTACCTTGCTGCTCATTTTGCGTATTCATGATGTAAGTTTTAAGCCACTTCCATTCTGCCTTATTAAAAACTATGTTTAGATTGTCGGCAGAGGCTTTCGCTGCAATCGTATTTACAACTGTTATGGTATTCAATGCTCCTAAGCCCAATCCGGCTGCAGTATTGAAACTTGCCCACAACTCCTCTTGGGTAGGAATGGTTGTCGCAACTGGTGCTTTTGCTGGTGCGCTTTTTGTGCCTCGTGGATAGACATATATAGTGAAGCGTTGTGCAGTAGGGTGATTCCAACTGAGGACCGTATCCTTTACCGTGACATTGGTAGGTGCCTCTAATTGAGTTTTAGATTTCCAGTTCATTGCTGGTGGAAGAGCTTTGTACTTAAAGTGGGACTCACGCAATTCATTACGCATAAGGATTGCATCAGAAGTGCTAAAGAAGACCGAACCTGTATAGCCAGAAGATAGGTTGGCACGATTGACATCTATCTGACGTTGAATCTCTGCTACACCATCGTTGTAACCTTCCATACCGTCATTGTCATATACATAGCAAGCACCTTGCGAAGCAAAGAAGTGTACTTTTTGACCATTAGGAAGTTTGTTGGAAAAATGCTCGCAAACCTTTTTTGCCCACCATGGTGTGAGAATATCATAATCACCTTTTGTAGCTGTGGTTGACCAATAGACTTGTGGGTTAAGATAGTCCACCCATCCTTGTTTAGCCCATTCTACTGGGTTGCAATAGAGATAGTCATAAGATTCCATGGCAGTGGTTGCCGGTAGACTTATACCATAGTATGAGGCAGCTGAGCCTTTGTTGCTCCAGTTGCCTGGTGTACCCATACCAAAGCGTACCCATGGTTTAACCTTCTGAAGTTCTTGGTATAGTTTGCATACCACAGAGTCCACATTTGCACGACGCCAGTCATCGGTATAGTCATTATCTCTATCTCGATCAGGGTTGCTGACTTTGGTCTTCCATTCATAGCAATACTTGCTTTTTGAGTCTGCATCCTCAGTCGAAGTGCCACCATATGCATAAAAATAGTCATCCATTAGGATACCATCAATATCGTAGTTGTTGACTATTTCCATAAAAACCTTATGAACATACTCGCGAGCTTCAGGATAACCAGGGTCAATGATTTGTCCCTTAAAGGAGCTATTGTTATATTTAATCAGCCATTTCCCTGCATTTTGCACTAGCAAATCCGACTCTGGAAGAGTTCCAGAACTCGTTGCACGGAAAGGGTTTACCCATACATGCAATTCTAATCCGCGCTTGTGCGCCTCTTCAATGGCAAAAGCCAAAGGATCGTATCCAGGATCTTGCCCGCGTGTACCAGTCAAACATGCAGCCCATGGTTCGTAAGAGGACTTGTAGATAGCGTCGCAGAAAGAGCGTACTTGTAAACAAACTGCATTGTGATTACCTTTTGCGAGAGCATCTAATTTTTGTCGCAATTCTTGTTTCTGTGCATCAGCACCTTTTGCTTTAGGCCAGTCAATGTTCATGCCAGTGGTCATCCAAGAAGCACGAAACTCGCATTTTGGGTTAGCAAATGTAGTAGCGCAAATAAGCGAGCAGAGTAAAAATAGAAATGTTTTTTTCATATTTATTTGATTAATTTAAAGATATTATTTCCTTGTTTGATAATGAAGATATTTCCTTGTACGTGTTGAATGTTTGTCCCAAGGAAGCGACCCATGAGATCATAAATTTGTAGTGGCTGAGTAAGATCAAGTATAGTTTCAACACTCGTTGGTTGGTTATAGCCTTCCCAATTTGCATATAATGTTCCTTTCCAATATGCAGGGATAGAGTAGAGTTGTGCGCCATTAAATGTGGCATTGTCCCACCAACCGAGGAAAGGATACCCTCTAGGGTGGGTAAGGGTGGTAGGTAGCGTGTATACGGATGTTACTTGTGTAGGGAGAGTAATCATACCCTTTGCTGCTTGGTAAGCTGGTCCCCATGCGGATGGTAGGCCTGCCTCAATGAAATCTCCACAACTTACATTGATTACTTGACCACTTTGGTAGCGCACTTCGTCGGTTGCATTGAAGAAAGCATAGAGGTTGTAGCGCCAAATCTTAACATCTGTGATTGTGCCATATATAGATTGAATGTATTCGCCTAGCCAAATCCAATCAGGGTGTCCTGTGATGAATTCAGTGACGAAACAATTGTCAGACCATTTTGGCCATGTAAGCTCAAGTACGGCATGGATAGGGTAGTCTTGGATGACATAATTAGGATAGATATCGGAGTAGAACTCGTCAAAGTCTGCTTTAAAATGGTCCCATAGTTGTTGGTTGGTAGGGACCTCTACTATAGGCAGTTGTCCACCATTCAGCACCCATGTGATGTCAATTGTGGGTTCTGGTTTAGGTTCAGGGTCTGTTCCTGGATCAGGATCCTCTGGTTCGGGTTCTTCGGTAGCATTAGGGTCGGCATTATAGAGTGCCACGCCATGCTCTACGCCATAGCGGTCGTAGGTATAGACTGCGATGGTAGTATTGGTGAGCGAACCAAGAGCGCTCGTATTAAATGAGTTGCCATATACTACACCTTGCAGGTAGAGCGGATTGTGGGTGGCAGTCTTCACGCCGGTGCCTTTAGGGTAGGCGTAAACGGTGAAACGTGTCTCGGTAGGGTGTGACCATGTGAGGGTAGTGCCTGAAAGCTTTAAGTTGCTAGGCGCAGCTAGGCTATCTTGTACTTTCCATGCCATTGGTGGCGGTAGAGCCTCGTAGATATAGTGCGATTCAGCTAGATCTTCGTACATCTTGAGATAGGAGGTGGTGTTGTAGTGGACAGCTCCTGCGTAGCCAGATGACAGGTGTGTGCGGGTAGCATCCATTTGGCGCTCGATTTCTTTTACTCCATCTTCAAATCCATTGGAGCCATTATACACCTTGTATAAAGCGGTAGATGGGAAAAAATGTACTCGTTTGCCGTCAGGCAATTGGTCTGAGAAATGTTCACATACACTCTTTGCCCACCACTCGCAGAGTACATCGAAGTCTTGTGCCGCCACTTGGGTGGACCAATAGATTTGTGGATTGACATAGTCCACATAGCCGCCTTTGATCCATTCTACGGTGTTACAATAGAGTTTATTGTAGATATCACCACCGCTAATACCTGCTGGTAATTTCAGTCCATATGCGCGCGCTGCTCCGTGATCCATCGTCCAGATTCCTCCAGGTCCCATACCGAATCGAACCCATGGTTTTACGGCTTGAATACTGTCGTACATGGCTTTGATAACTTTATCCACATTGCTGCGGCGCCAATCGTCAAGAGTGCTTCCATTACCATTCACATCCATCACATCTGAAGGATTGTAATGTTTGGCTTGTGCTTTGGCATCCTCGTTGGTTGTACCACCATATGCGTAGAAGTAGTCGTCCATCACAATGCCATCTATATCGTAGTTGTTGACTATCTCCATCAGCACTTTTACCACGTAAGCACGAGATTCTGGATAGCCAGGGTCAATAATATATCCGGTAAATGAACCTTCGTTGTTGTACTTTATCAACCAATCTCCAGCATTGCTCCACATAACATCTGAACTGGCGAGTGAACCAGTAGAAGCTCGGAATGGATTGACCCATATATGCAATTCCATGCCACGCTTGTGCGCCTCATCAATAGCAAATTGCAAAGGGTCATAACCAGGATCCTTACCACGAGTACCTGTCAGAGCAGCAGACCATGGCTCATAAGAGGATTTGTGCATCGCATCGCATAGCGAGCGTACTTGCATGCAAACGGCATTCATATTGCCGGCTTTCATCTTATCTAAGATATCGATGAGTTCTTGCTTCTGTTGTTCGCGTTTGCTATCAGATGTAGCCTTGGTTTTAGGCCAATCAATACCAGATACAGTAGCTAACCAAGTAGCACGAAATTCGTGTTTGGGTTGTTCTGCAAAAATCGATAAGCAGAATGCGATTGTTAAGAGAGTGATGGAGAGAGTTTTTTGCATGGTACATTCAATTTGGTGCGCATAGGCACATTTTCGGGGCAAAGGTACTACTTTTAGATGGAATATGCAAGAAAACGGTCTGAAAAATGAGCATAATAATTGTAAAAACAGAGTATGGTTATATTAATAACTAACTAATAACTAATTAATAACTAACTAATCACTAACTAATAACTAAGTGTTTTGTTTTATTGTATAGGGTAGAGTGGAGTTGTGTGTGGGCGTATGGTGTTGATATAGTGTTGAATAGTATGGTGTAGTGTGTGGTGTTGGAAGGGATAAAAGTGATATATTGTAAAATAAAATTACTTTTTTCTTGCATATATGCGATTTTTTTTGTACTTTTGCAGCAAAATCTATGTACATTGCAATTTCTGGAAATATTGGTGCAGGGAAGACAACATTGACAAAGATGTTGGCGAAGTACTATGGCTGGGAGCCACGGTTTGAGTCTGTAAGTTTTAACCCCTATTTGGAGGATTATTACACGGATATCGAGCGTTGGTCTTTTGCGGTAGAGACATATTTTTTGAAGGAGCGTTTCAAGGATATGCTTCGAATTAATGAAGTGGGTCATACGGTGGTGCAAGATAGAAGTATCTTTGAGGGCGTGTACGTGTTTGTGACCAATAACTATATGCGAGGCGACTTGTCAGAGCGTGATTATCAGACATATATGGAGCTGTTTGAACATATGAAGCGGATGATGAAGTTGCCCGATTTGATGATTTATTTGCGCAAATCAGTGCCTTCGCTCATCGCACAAATACAAAAACGTGGACGCGATTATGAAAAGACCATGCAGATAGATTATTTGCGCGACTTGAACGAACGATACGAGGATTTTATCTTCAAACAATACGAAGGCAGAGTGCTGGTGATAGAGAGCGATGGGATGGATTTTGAGGGGAATGCAGAGGATTTTAGGAAGGTAATCAATAAGATAGATGCGGAGCTGTTTGGGCTTTTTAGTGCCGAAGCATTTGCTTCGGGTATGTAGGTGGTCGCCATAGGCGACGAAAATGGCACCTATGGTGCGAACTGGGGTCTTCGACGAAAATTACGTAAAACCACATTTCGTAAGCGAAGCGCACCATCAACGCGAAGCCAACAACGTGAGCGAAGCGAACTAATAACATGAACAAAGTGAATTAATTATGCATATAGCAGTAGCAGGAAATATTGGTTGCGGCAAGACGACGCTGACCAACATGCTCGCCAAACATTATGGTTGGGAGCCACGTTTTGAGAGTGTGGAGTTTAATCCTTACTTGGAAGATTTTTATGCGGACATGGGCCGCTGGTCGTTTAACTTACAAGTCTATTTCTTGAACAAACGCTTCAAGGATGTAGTGGATATTTCGAGAGAAGATAAATATATCATCCAAGACCGCACTATCTACGAAGATGCACGTATCTTTGCGCCCAACTTGCACCGTCAAGGGTATATGTCGGACCGCGACTTCGATAACTACCGCGACCTCTTCGACCTGATGATGTCGCTCGTGAAGATGCCTGACTTGATGATCTATATTCGCTCAACTATTCCTAACTTGGTGGCACAGATTCAGAAACGCGGTCGTGCTTACGAAGCAAGTATGCGTATTGACTATTTGCAGGGATTGAATGAACTCTACGAGAACTGGATTGCTGATTACAAGGGCAAGTTGCTGATTATAGATGGTGATACGATTAAGTTCGGCGATAATCCAGAAGACTTCCGCCATGTTACCGACCGCATTGATGCGGAACTCTTTGGCTTGTTCCCATTTGAGAAAACGGAAGAGCACGGTAGGGAATTGAAGTAGGACGCCTCTTTGAGGCAATAGGACGGCGCAAGCGGCTATAGGTTATAGGCGATGATTAGGCGATTTTTGGATTATATTGCGATAGAGAAACGATATTCACCACGGACTGTAAAAGAGTATGGAGATGACTTGCGAGCGTGGTGCGCGTTCTTGGGGTGGAAGATTGAAGATTTTGACCCAAAACAATTAGACGCAGAGGATGTGAAGGCGTGGATGCTGCAGATGTTAGAAGACGGGCAGTCGCCACGGAGCGTAAAACGCAGACTATCAGCAGTGAAGAGCTTGTATCGTTTTTTGCTAAGTTTAGGATTAGTGAAAATCAATATTACAAGCAAGGTGATGCTTCCGAAAGTGGATAAACCCCTCCCTGTATTCTTTCGTGAAAGCGAAATGCAAGCGTTTAAGGAGCAGAATAGGGTGCCGAAATATGATGAGGGGGTGGATAGAGAAGACTGGTTGGAGGCGATGCGCGATTATCTGTTGGTAGAGATGTTGTATCAAACAGGGATGCGACGGGCAGAATTGGCAGCATTGGAAGATAAGGATGTGGACGTACAGGGACGGCAGATTAGGGTGTTCGGAAAGCGAAGAAAAGAGCGAATAGTGCCGATGGGTGAGCAACTGGCGCAAGAAATAGAGGCATATTTGCAGGTAAAACAAGAAATAGTGTATGGACATGAAGGGTTTGGCATATTTCTTGTGCGAAAAAAGAGAAACGGAGAATGGGGTGCCTTGGGTGCTGCGGGGATATATAATGTGGTACGCGCGCGTATGGGAGAAGTTAGTACGCTGATGAAACATTCACCACACGTATTGAGGCATACGTTCGCAACAACGATGCTCAACAACGGAGCAGATATACGCTCGATACAAACACTACTGGGACATTCGAGTTTAGAAGCGACGCAGGTATACACCCATACGACTTTCGAACAGATGAAAGAGGTATATGAGACGGCGCATCCGCGTTCGTTGACTCGGGAGTCCAAGGTCGGGAATCAAGATGAATAGCCAAGTGTAAGCTTGGATGAATAATAATAACTTAACCAATAAAAAAAGGAGGACTTATGAAACTGAACGTAAAAGCTGTAAACTTCGAGATTGCAGATCGCCTCGAGAAACACATTGAGAAGAAAACTAAACGCTATGAGAAGTTGCTCCCAGAGTCCGCAGAGATGGAGATTCAGTTGACGGTCGTAAAACCAGAAACGAATCTTAATAAGGAAACGCACGTGCGCGTAGTGGGTTTTGGCGCAGAGTTATTTGCCCAAAAAGTATGTGATACTTTTGAAGAGGGAATAGATGATTGCCTAGAAGCGATTGAGAAACAATTGGAAAAACGCAAAGATAAGTAAAAAATAGTTTGCATTTGTATGTGTGAGGGGCGAAAAAGCCCCTCTTTTTATGAAAAAATACAGAAAAAATGCATTTTTTTTGGAAAATATTTTGTCAGTTAAAAAAAATGTAGTACCTTTGCACCGCTTTTCCGCCGACGTGTAACAAGGCGTGGCAAAAAGTACGTAAGACCCGCCTCTTTAGCTCAGTTGGCCAGAGCACGTGATTTGTAATCTCGGGGTCGTTGGTTCGAATCCGACAAGAGGCTCCAAAACGAACATTGAAATAGATATTGGGAGTATTCCAGAGCGGCCAAATGGGGCAGACTGTAAATCTGCTGGTTTTCACCTTCGGTGGTTCGAATCCATCTGCTCCCACAACTAAACTAACCGTCGCGGAAGTCGTGGTTAATTCGCGGAAATAGCTCAGTCGATAGAGCACTAGCCTTCCAAGCTGGGGGTCGCGGGTTTGAGCCCCGTTTTCCGCTCAATTTTTATTTATACGCTCGTATATTCGAGTAGTGGCGAACGTGGTTCGTGTTGCTGATGTAGCTCAGTGGTAGAGCGCATCCTTGGTAAGGATGAGGTCGCGGGTTCAACTCCCGCCATTAGCTCAAGCACATAATACCGTGAGGTACTTCCGCTATATGGGAGTATTGCGGTGTGTAAAGAAAGTAAGTAAAAATACATTAGTATTAACGTTAATAACTAAAAATTATTCTAGAATTATGGCAAAAGAAAAATTTGACCGTTCGAAACCACACGTGAACATTGGTACAATTGGTCACGTTGATCACGGTAAAACTACATTGACCGCTGCTATTACAACAGTATTGGCTGCTAAGGGTCTTTCTGAGCTTCGTTCATTCGACTCTATCGACAATGCTCCAGAGGAGAAAGAGCGTGGTATTACTATCAACACTGCACACGTTGAGTATCAAACCGCTAACCGTCACTACGCTCACGTTGACTGCCCTGGTCACGCTGACTACGTAAAGAACATGGTTACTGGTGCTGCTCAAATGGACGGCGCTATCATCGTAGTAGCTGCTACTGATGGTCCTATGCCTCAAACACGTGAGCACATCCTTTTGGCTCGTCAGGTGAACGTTCCTTCATTGGTTGTATTTATGAACAAGTGCGACCTCGTTGACGATGCTGAGATGCTTGATCTCGTTGAGATGGAGATGCGTGAGCTTCTTTCATTCTATGAGTTCGACGGCGACAATACTCCTATCATCCGTGGTTCTGCTCTTGGTGCGTTGAACGCAGTTCCAGAGTGGGAGGATAAAGTTATGGAGTTGATGGACGCTTGCGACACATGGATCCAATTGCCTCCACGTGCTGTTGATAAACCATTCTTGATGCCAGTTGAGGACGTATTCTCAATTACTGGTCGTGGTACTGTAGCAACAGGTCGTATCGAGACAGGTATCGTGAAAGTTGGTGATGAGATCCAATTGATCGGTCTTGGTGCTGAGGGTAAGAAATCTGTTGTTACTGGTGTGGAGATGTTCCGCAAGTTGCTTGACCAAGGTGAGGCAGGTGATAACGTAGGTTTGTTGCTCCGTGGTATTGACAAAGATGAGGTTCGTCGTGGTATGGTAATTACCCACCCAGGTGTGGTTAAACCATATAGCGAGTTCAAGGCTTCTGTTTATATCTTGAAGAAAGAGGAAGGTGGCCGTCACACTCCATTCCACAACCACTATCGTCCACAATTCTACATCCGTACAATGGACGTAACTGGTGAGATTTCTTTGCCAGAGGGTACTGAGATGGTAATGCCAGGTGACAACTTGGAGATTCAAGTTAAGTTGATCTACCCAGTTGCTTGCTCTGAGGGTCTTCGTTTCGCTATCCGCGAGGGTGGTCGTACCGTAGGTTCTGGTCAGATTACCAAATTGATTGACTAATATCTAAGTCAATGATAAATGATTGCCGAAGTTTCGGCTTCGGCAATCAATTTACGGAAGTCTTCTAATGGTAAGAAAGCGGTCTCCAAAACCGTCAATGTGGGTTCGATTCCTGCCTTCCGTGCTTGTTACAAAAATAGCTTCCGTCTGACTTCGGCGCATGCTGAGGCCAGATGTTTGGCGCAAAATGAGATTGTAAATTATTAAGTAATAAAATAGAAAAACTACTAATATGAAGTTTGTAGATAACCTAAAAGAGTCTTACACGGAGTTGGTTCACAAGGTGAGCTGGCCTACGCGTAAGGAGTTGTCCAAGAGTGCGGTGCTGGTGTTGATTGCTTCCATAATACTGGCGCTCATTGTATGGCTCATGGATTTTAGTTTTGAGTCGCTCATGACTTTTGTTTATGGCTTGTTCTAATCTGTAAAAAGAAATAAGGATATGGCTGAGAACAATTACAAGTGGTATGTACTCCGTGCGATAAGCGGAAAAGAGAACAAGGTGAAAGAGTATATCGAAGGCGCCTTGGTGACTTCTACATTATTTAAGGAGTATGTGTCGCAGGTCTTAATTCCGACTGAGAAGGTGGTGGCATTGCGAGGAAACAAACGCGTGATAAAGGAGCGCAATATGCTTCCTGGCTACGTCTTGGTTGAGTGTAACTTGACTGACGAGTGCTATCCATTGTTACGTAACATTCCTAATGTGTTGGGTTTTTTGAGCGATGGTAAGTCTAGTATTAAACCCAAGCCAGTTTCACAAGCAGAGGTTAATCGCCTTGTAGGTGAAGTGGATGCTGCTGCTATTGAGGCAGTGTTGGATGAGACATTCTTGGTTGGTGAGCATGTTAAGGTAACTGACGGTCCTTTCAATGGTTTTGCTGGGGTTGTTGATGAAGTTGTCCAAGACAAGCGTAAACTCAAAGTGGTTGTTACAATCTTCGATCGTCAGACTCCGTTGGAGTTGGGTTACGATCAAGTAGCAAAGGAGTAGGAGGCGCTGTTACGGGCCGTTGTACTACTCGATAGTTTCTCATTAACAAAACTATTAACAAAGTAAAACAAAAAAAAATTATGGCTAAAGAAATTGCTGGATTTATTAAGCTCCAGATTAAGGGTGGCGCAGCTAACCCATCACCTCCAGTAGGTCCTGCTTTGGGTTCTAAGGGTGTGAATATTATGGAGTTTTGTAAACAATTCAATGCCAGAACGCAGGAAAAGGCAGGTAAGGTATTGCCTGTTGTAATTACTGTTTACGCTGACAAAACATTTGACTTTGTTGTTAAGACTCCTCCTGTAGCAGTACAGTTGTTGGAGGCTGCTAAGGTTAAGAGTGGTTCAAACCAACCTAACCGTAACAAAGTGGCTACCATCACAGAGGATCAAGTAGTTGCAATTGCAACCGACAAGATGGTCGATTTGAACTGCTTTACCGTAGAAAGCGCCGTTAAGATGGTGAAAGGTACAGCACGTAGTATGGGTATTACCGTTAAATAATTAAACTTCAATCACTATTATGGCAAAATTGACAAAAAATCAAAAGCTTGCTGCTGAGAAGATTGAAGCAGGTAAGCTCTATACAGTGGCTGAGGCTGCTGCGCTCGTAAAAGAAATTACGACTACAAAGTTCGATGCTAGCGTAGATATCGATGTACGTCTTGGTGTGGATCCACGTAAGGCAAACCAAATGGTTCGTGGCGTGGTAAGTTTGCCAAACGGTACAGGTAAAGAAGTGCGCGTTCTTGCATTGTGTACTCCCGACCAAGAGGCAGCTGCAAAAGAGGCAGGTGCTGATTATGTAGGTTTGGATGAGTATATTGAGAAGATCAAAGGCGGTTGGACAGACATTGATGTGATCATCACTCAACCTCAAATCATGGGTAGGATTGGTGCTCTCGGTCGTGTGTTAGGTCCTCGTGGTCTTATGCCTAACCCAAAATCAGGTACAGTGACTATGGATGTTGCTAAAGCTGTTAAAGAGGTTAAGCAAGGTAAGATTGACTTCAAGGTGGATAAATTTGGTATTGTGCACACATCAATTGGTAAAGTAAGTTTTACTCCAGAAGCGATTGCACAAAATGCCAATGAGTTTATCCAGACTCTCATCAAGTTGAAACCTGCAGTAAGCAAAGGTACTTATATCAAGAGTATTTATCTTTCCAGTACAATGAGTCAAGGTATTAAGGTTGACCCAAAATCAGCTGAGTAATTAATTTAATTATTAAAGAGAATTATGAAGAAGGAAGATAAAACCGCGATTATTGCCCTCCTTGGTGAGCAACTCGAGCAATACTCACATTTCTATATCACCAACATTGAAGGTTTGGATGCTGAGAAGACTAGCGCATTGCGTCGCGAGTGCTTTAAGCAAGACGTTAAATTGTTGGTGGCAAAGAATACTTTGCTCCAAAAAGCTCTCGAAGCAAAGGGTGTCGACGAAGCAATCTTTGCTGCGTTGAAGGGTAACACCGCTTTAATGCTCTCTAACACAGGTAATGCTCCTGCAAAATTGATCAAGGAGTTTACCAAGAAAGAGAAGAATAAAGAAGAGGCTAAGCCACAATTGAAGGCTGCTTATGTAGAAGAAACTGTTTACGTAGGTGCACAAAACTTGGATTTCCTCTCTACCATCAAGTCAAAGAACGAGCTCATTGCAGATTTGGTTGCATTGCTTCAATCTCCTGCAAAGAACGTTGTTTCTGCACTCCAATCAGGAGGTACTACCATCCACGGCGTTTTGAAAACGCTGGGTGAACGCGCTGAGTAATCGGCAAAGTACTACCAAAGTCATCGGGTGGTAACGGAGTGGTAACGAGATAGACAGTAACCAGTTCGCATAAGGATGGCAGTAAAACTAATTAACATTAAAAAATAACATTTTAAAATTATACAACAATGGCAGATTTGAAAGCTTTTGCTGAACAATTGGTAAACCTTACAGTTAAGGAAGTTAATGAACTCGCTCAAATTTTGAAAGAGGAGTATGGTATTGAACCTGCAGCTGCAGCTGTTGCAGTTGCTGCTGGTCCTGCAGCAGGTGGCGACGCTCCTGCAGCAGAGGAGAAGACATCTTTTGATGTTGTTTTGAAATCAGCTGGTGCAAACAAGCTTCAAGTAGTTAAAGCAGTTAAAGAGCAAACCGGTCTTGGTTTGAAGGAAGCTAAGGACATCGTAGATGCAGCTCCTGCAAATGTTAAGGAAGGTGTAGACAAAGCAACTGCTGAGGCTCTCAAGAAAGCTCTTGAGGAGGTAGGTGCTGAGGTAGAATTGAAGTAATACCACCGTACTTAATAATGCTAGGTTTAGACCCTGTTAGGGGGGTCTAAACCTTTTTCTCTGAATAGCATATAATGTTGAAAAAAAGTTAAAATCTGGTAAATATAGTGCGGTTTTCTTTAATACAAGTTAAATATTAGAGCCACTTATTTAGATTTAAATAGTTGATTATCAGATAATTAAGTTTTTAAAACATATTAAACCATACAATTAAATGGCAAATCAAAACAAAACCCAGCGAATCAATTTTTCGGCAATGCAAAAGCAGATGCCTTATCCTGATTTTCTGGAAATTCAATTGAAGTCCTTCCATGATTTTTTCCAAATGGATTCAACTCCCGAGGTTCGTCATACGGAAGGTTTGTTTAAAGTTTTCTCGGAGAACTTCCCTATTCAGGATACGAGAAATAACTTTACATTAGAGTTCTTGGATTATCACATTGATCCTCCTCGTTATTCTATTGAGGAGTGTTTATTGCGTGGTCTAACCTACAGTGTGCCTTTGAAGGCGAAATTATTTTTGACGTGTACAGATCCTGATCACGAAGATTTTGAGCCAGTAATGCAGGAGGTGTTTTTGGGAAATATCCCATATATGACACCTAAGGGTACATTTGTGATAAATGGAGCTGAGCGTGTAATAGTTAGCCAATTGCATCGTTCCCCTGGAGTATTCTTTGGCACCTCAATGCACTCTAACGGTACAAAGCTTTATTCTGCTCGTATCATCCCATTCCGTGGTTCATGGATTGAGTTTGCAACAGACATCAACCGTGTGATGTATGCTTACATTGACCGTAAGAAGAAATTACCTGTAACCACCTTGTTGCGTGCAATTGGTTTTGAGAGCGATAAGGATATTTTAGATTGCTTTGGCTTGGCTGAGGAGATTAAATGTACCCAAGAAAATTTAGAGGCGGTAGTAGGTCGCACTTTGGCAGGTAATGTACTCAAGGCATGGGCAGAAGATTTTGTGGATGAGGATACTGGTGAGGTTGTAACTATTGAGCGTAATGAGGTAATTATTGAGCGTGAGACTATATTGACCGCAGAGTTGTGTGAGGAAATACTAGAGTCTGGTGCAAAGACAATTTTGCTTCACAAAGAGGAGGCAAATGAAGAGGATTTCTCAATCATCTTCAATACTTTGCAAAAAGATCCTTCTCATACAGAAAAAGAAGCTGTATTGTACATTTACCGTCAGTTGCGTAATGCAGAGCCAGCAGATGATGCGACAGCTCGCGAAGTTATCCAAAACTTGTTCTTCTCTGAGAAGCGTTATGATTTAGGAGAAGTAGGGCGCTATCGTATCAACCGCAAGTTGAATATGGAGATTCCAATGGAGACCCGTACGTTGACTAAGGAAGATATGATTGAGATTATCAAGTACTTGGTTCAACTTATCAATTCTAATGCAGAGGTAGATGATATTGACCACTTGAGCAACCGTCGTGTTCGTACAGTGGGTGAACAATTGTACAACCAATTCGGTATTGGTTTGGCTCGTATGGCTCGTACCATCCGTGAGCGTATGAATGTGCGTGATACGGAGGTGTTTACTCCAACCGATTTGATTAATGCGAAAGCTATTTCAAGTGTAATCAATTCATACTTTGGAACCAATGCCTTATCTCAATTTATGGACCAACAAAACCCATTGGCTGAGATTACTCACAAGCGTCGTATGTCAGCTCTTGGTCCGGGTGGACTTAGTCGTGATCGTGCAGGTTTCGAGGTTCGTGACGTACACTATACTCACTATGGTCGTTTGTGTCCAATTGAGACTCCTGAAGGTCCAAATATTGGTTTGATTTCTTCGCTTTGCGTATATGCAAAGATTAACGATCTCGGTTTCATTGAGACTCCATATCGTAAGGTAGAGAATGGTGTTGTTAACCTTAATAACGATGAGGTGGCATACTATACTGCTGAAGACGAGGAACAAGCTATTGTAGCACAAGGTAATGCTCCATTGGATAAGGATGGTAAGTTTATTCGTACTAAGGTTAAATCTCGTTTCGAGGCAGATTTCCCAGTAGTAGCTCCTGCAGAGGTGAACTTGATGGATGTTTCTCCATCTCAAATTGCCTCCATTGCAGCTTCATTGATTCCATTCTTGGAACACGATGATGCTAACCGTGCGTTGATGGGATCCAACATGATGCGCCAAGCAGTTCCATTGCTCCGAAATGAAGCTCCAATTGTAGGTACAGGTATCGAAGGTCAGTTGATTCAAGACTCTCGTACTCAAATTACAGCAGAGGGTGATGGTGTGGTAACATACGTAGATGCAGACAAAATAGTCATTAATTATACTCGTAGCAAGGAAGAAGAGTTCATCTCTTTTGAAACTTCAGAGAAAGAATATGAGTTGCCAAAATTCCAACGTACAAACCAAAATACCACCATTGACCTTCGTCCAGTCGTTCGCAAAGGCGATAAGGTAACTAAAGGTCAGATTTTGACTGAAGGTTATGCAACAGAAAATGGTGAATTGGCTTTGGGTAAGAACTTGAAAGTAGCATATATTCCTTGGAAAGGTTACAACTACGAGGATGCTATCGTGCTGAGCGAGCGCATTGTTCGTGAAGATATGTTTACTTCCGTTCATGTGGTAGAACAACTTTTGGAAGTTCGTGAGACAAAGCGTGGTATAGAAGAGTTTACTGCAGATATTCCAAATGTTAGTGAAGAAGCAACTAAGGATTTGGACGAGAACGGTATTATTCGTATCGGTGCACATGTTAATCCAGGTGACATTATTGTAGGTAAAATCACTCCAAAGGGTGAGTCCGATCCTTCTCCAGAAGAGAAGTTGTTGAAGGCAATCTTTGGAGATAAGGCAGGTGACGTAAAGGATGCTTCATTGAAAGCTACACCTTCACTGAGTGGTGTTGTAATTGGCAAAAATCTTTATAAAAAGGCTCAAAAAGATCGTAAGCAAAAGCTTGAGGATCGTGAAACAATGACTAAGTTGGATGCTCAGTTCCAAGTTAAGGCAGAGCAACTTAAGAGTTTGTTGATAGAGAAGTTGGTAGTCTTATTAAAGAAGCATGAGTCTGCTGGTGTGAAAGATTATGCTAACACCGAAGTGGTGGCTAAAGGTTTGACCTTTACAGCAGAGCGCTTGCAAAATATTGATTATATGTCAGTAATGCTGGCTAACTGGACAGAGGATGAACATACCAACGATCTTGTATGCCGTTGCATTATGAACTATATTGCAAAGCACAAAGAGATGGATGCTCAGCTCAAACGCGAGAAGTTCAACCTCACTATCGGTGATGAGTTGCCAAATGGTATTATTGAGATGGCTAAGGTGTATATCGCTAAGCGTCGTAAGATTCGCGTAGGCGATAAGATGGCGGGTCGTCACGGTAACAAGGGTATCGTTTCCAAGATAGTTCGCGTAGAGGATATGCCATTCTTGGCTGATGGTACTCCTGTGGATATCGTATTGAACCCACTGGGTGTGCCTTCTCGTATGAACATTGGTCAGATCTTCGAGGCAGTTCTTGGTTGGGCTGGTCACGAGTTGGGCGTTAAGTTTGCTACTCCTATTTTCGATGGCTGTACTTTGGATTCGCTCAACGAATGGACTGATAAGGCAGGTCTCCCACGTGCAGGTAAGACACAGTTGTACGATGGTGGTACTGGCGAGGCATTCGACCAAATGGCAACAGTAGGTGTTACCTACTTTATGAAGCTTGGTCACATGGTTGATGATAAGATGCACGCTCGTTCTATCGGTCCTTACAGTTTGATTACTCAACAACCATTGGGTGGTAAAGCTCAGTTCGGTGGTCAACGTTTTGGTGAGATGGAGGTTTGGGCACTTGAGGCACACGGTGCTGCTCATATCCTGCAAGAGATCCTCACAGTTAAGTCAGACGACGTAACAGGTCGTGCACGTACATACGAGGCAATCGTTAAGGGCGAAGCAATGCCTACACCAGGATTGCCAGAGTCACTCAATGTATTGTTGCACGAGTTGCAAGGTCTCGCTCTCTCAATCACAATGGAATAAAATTCAAGAATTATGGCTTTTAAACAAGATAATAAGAAAAACGGTTTCTCCCGCATCTCCATCGGACTCGCATCTCCAGATGAGATTATGCGCCTTAGCTCGGGAGAGATTCTCAAACCTGAGACCATCAACTATCGTACCTACAAACCTGAGCGCGATGGTTTGTTCTGCGAGCGCATCTTTGGTCCTACCAAGGATTATGAGTGCCATTGCGGTAAGTACAAACGTATTCGTTACAAAGGTATTGTCTGCGAACGTTGTGGTGTAGAAGTAACTGAGAAGAAAGTGCGCCGTGAGCGTATGGGACACATCAAGTTGGTGGTTCCTGTTACACATATTTGGTACCTCCGTTCATTGCCATCCAAGATGGCTGCATTGCTCGGTGTGCCTACCAAGAAACTTGACTCCGTCGTTTACTACGAGAAGTATATTGTACTCCGCGCTGGTGTGCTCGCTGGTCAACAGATTGATGACGAGGTAGTAGAAGATAAGATGCTCCTCGACGAGGATCAATACATGGAACTCTTGGGTCGTCTTCCACAAGACAACCAATTGCTTGATGATACAGATCCAGATAAGTTCATCGCTAAGATGGGTGCTGAAGCAATCGAAGAGTTGCTCATGGGTCTAGATCTAGATGCTCTTAGTTATGAGCTTCGTGATCGTGCTAATAGCGATACTTCTATGCAACGCAAAGCTGAAGCTTTGAAGCGCTTGCAAGTGGTAGAAAACTTCCGCGCTAGCAAGGGTAAGAACCGTCCTGAGTGGATGGTATTGCGTGTCATCCCTGTGACTCCTCCTGAGTTGCGTCCGCTTGTTCCACTGGATGGTGGTCGCTTCGCAACTTCTGACCTCAACGACCTCTATCGTCGCGTAATCATTCGTAACAACCGTCTGAAACGCCTCGTTGAGATCAAGGCACCAGATGTGATTCTCCGCAACGAGAAGCGTATGCTCCAAGAAGCTGTGGATTCACTCTTCGATAATAGTAAGAAGACTACTGCTATCAAGTCTGATGCTAATCGTCCTTTGAAATCACTCTCTGACTCGCTCAAGGGTAAACAAGGTCGTTTCCGTCAGAACTTGCTCGGTAAACGTGTGGACTATTCTGCTCGTTCGGTAATCGTTGTAGGTCCAGAGTTGAAGATGCACGAGTGTGGTTTGCCAAAAGATATGGCTGCTGAGCTCTACAAACCATTCATCATCCGCAAACTCATCGAGCGCGGCATCGTGAAGACGGTTAAGTCTGCTAAGAAGATCATTGACCGCAAAGAGCCAGTCGTATTCGATATCCTCGAAAACGTAATGAAGGGTCACCCAGTACTCCTCAACCGTGCTCCTACCTTGCACCGTCATGGTATCTTGGCTTTCCAACCACGTATGATCGAGGGTAAGGCCATCCAATTGCACCCACTCGCATGTGCCGGCTTCAACGCCGACTTCGATGGTGACCAAATGGCTGTGCACTTGCCACTTTCTAACGAGGCAATCCTTGAGGCACAACTCCTCATGCTCGGTTCGCACAATATCCTTGACCCAGCTAACGGTAACCCAATTACCGTACCTTCTCAGGATATGATTCTCGGTCTTTACTATATTTCTAAACCACGCACAGGTGTGAAGGGTGAAGGCCTCACATTCTATTCTGCTGAAGAGTGCGAGATTGCGCTCAACGAAGGCAAGGTGGATATCCACGCAAACGTGAAGGTACGTATCCTTGACAAGCGCACTAATACCACTTCGTTGGTAGAGACCACTCCTGGTCGTGTGCTCGTTAATCACTTCGTACCAGAAGAGGTGGGCTATCAAAACGTTACACTCGGCAAGAAAGCTGTTAAAAACATCATTACTGACGTTATCAAAACTTGTGGTGTAGCTCGTACTGCCCTCTTCTTGGACGATATCAAGGACCTCGGTTATAAGATGGCATTCAAGGGTGGTCTCAGTTTCAACCTCAACGACATCCTTATCCCAGAGGAGAAGAATGAGTTCGTAGCTAAGGGTAACGCAACCGTTGAAGAGGTGACCGAGCTCTATATGGAAGGTCTCATGACCGACAACGAGCGTTACAACAAGGTCGTTGCCGCTTGGGGTGAGGTCGATGCACAAGTAACTAAGGTCCTTATGCAACACATGAAGGAAGCAGACCAAGGCTTCAACTCTGTGTACATGATGATGGATTCTGGTGCCCGTGGATCACAACAACAGATCAAACAGCTTGCAGGTATGCGTGGTTTGATGGCTAAACCACAAAAGGCAGGTGTTGCTGATAGCCGTCAAACTATTGAGAACCCAATTCTTTCTAACTTTAAGGAAGGTCTGAGCGTGCTTGAGTACTTTATCTCTACCCACGGTGCGCGTAAGGGTCTTGCAGATACCGCGTTGAAGACTGCCGATGCAGGTTACTTGACTCGTCGTCTTGTGGACGTTTCTCACGACGTGATCATCAACGAGGAGGACTGCGGTACATTGCGTGGTTTGACCGCTCGTGCGGTGAAGCAAAACGACGTGGTTGTGGCTTCATTGACCCAACGTATCTTGGGTCGTGTCAGTGTTCACGATATCTATGACCTCGAGGGCAACCTCATCGTGGCTTCTGGCGAGGAGATTCGCGAGGCAGCTTGTGAAGCTATCGAAGCTGCTGGTATTGAGGCAGTTGAGATTCGTTCTGTACTCACTTGCGAGGCTAAACATGGTGTCTGCGCGAAGTGCTACGGTCGCAACCTTGCTACCCGTAAGATGGTGCAGAAGGGTGAAGCTGTCGGCGTGATTGCTGCGCAAGCTATTGGTGAGCCAGGTACACAGTTGACATTGCGTACCTTCCACTCAGGTGGTGTCGCTGGTAATGCAGCTACTCAAAACACCTACGCTATCTCTGCTAATGGTCGCATTGAGATCGACGACTTGCGCACTATCACTACTGAAACAGGTGAGGTGATTGTTGTTAGCCGTCTGAATGAGATGCGTCTTGTAGACGAGAATACAGGTGTTGTATTGACTTCCTTTAATATCCCTTATGCGTCTAAACTCTTCATCACTCCAGGTGAGTCATACGAGAAGGGTACAAAAGTATGCGAATGGGATCCATATAAGGCTGCATTGATTATTGAGCAAGCTGGTCGCCTCCAATATGAAGACGTAATTGAGAACGTTACCGCTAAAACTGAGATAGATGACCAAACAGGTAAGAAAGAGGTTACTATTACAGAGACTAAGGATAAGACCAAGATGCCATCTGCGCATATCCTTGATGCTGAAGGAAATATCTTGCGTACTTACAACCTTCCAGTGAAGGCGTTGCTTGTTCACGAGGATGGGGCTGAGGTGAAGGTCGGTGATTCACTCTTTACACAGACACGTTCGTTCGGTACAGCAGGCGATATTACCGGTGGTCTCCCACGTGTTACTGAACTCTTCGAGGCTCGTAACCCATCCAACCCTGCTATCGTGGCTGAGATTGATGGTGAGGTGACCTTCGGACGTATCAAACGTGGTAACCGTGAGCTTACAATCACTAGCAAACTTGGAGAGGTGAAATCTTACCTCATTCCTCTCGGAAAGCAAATCCTCGTTCAAGAGGGCGACTATGTTCGCGCCGGTGTAGCTCTGTCTGATGGTGCTATCACTCCAGACGATATTCTTGCTATCCAAGGTCCTACTGCGGTGCAAGACTATATCGTCAACGAGGCACAATCCGTTTACCGTATGCAAGGTGTGGAGATCAACGATAAGCACTTCGAGATTATTGTTCGCCAAATGATGCGTAAGGTAGAGATTCAAGACGCAGGTGATACACGTTATCTTGAGAAGCAAATCGTTGATAAGATTGACTTCCTTGAGGAGAACGACCGTATCTGGGGCAAGAAAGTGGTGACAGACGCTGGAGATAGCGAGACCTTGAAAGCTGGTCAAATCGTTACTGCACGCCGCCTCCATGATGAGAACTCTTCACTCCGTCGTAAGGATAAGAAACTCGTGGTTGCCCGTGATGCGATGTGTGCTACCGCTAGCCAAGTACTCCAAGGTATCACCCGTGCTGCTCTTGCTACCAAATCCTTCATGTCGGCTGCTTCCTTCCAAGAGACCACTAAGGTTCTCAACGAGGCTGCTATCCAAGGCAAGGTGGACTACCTTGATGGTATGAAGGAGAACGTTATCTGCGGTAACTTGATCCCTGCTGGTACTGGTCTTCGTGACTTCCAACACATCAGTGTACATAATGCAGAGGAGTATGCTCAAATCCAAGCAGCACGCGCAGCAGCAGCGGCTGAAGCACAACTCCGTCAAGAGAAACTCAACGAATTCTAATCATTTAGAAGACAATATTTCCACCTCTTTGCTTAATAATGCAAGGAGGTGGTTTTTTATTGTTCTAGATTTATTTTTAGTAATTGTATAGTTTGGTATAGTTTTTGTGTAAAATAGGTAAAAATAGACGGTATGCTTTTCAAAAGATATCTCATAGTAGCTTTTATGGTGCTATTTTCTCTGTGTGCAATAGCGCAACAACCTCGTGTTGCGATTGATTCTATGCATACAGCTATTCGTGAGTTTCGTGATTCGGTGCGACAAGATATTCGCGCTTATCGCGATTCAATTCGTGAAGTCCGCCGCCATGCATATGATGATATCCCCCACGAACTTCGTATAGGATGGGGTGATCAGACGTTTGAAACACTCATGTGGCGCAACGAACTGCATCCTACGGTTTTACCACCTGAATATCAAACTACTTACGACGAACACTTTCGCTATACACAACACTGGTTTATGGAGTACCTCTATAATGTCAATTATTGGTATAGCTTAGGATTTCAGGTCGATTACAGTGGTGTTTTGTGGGATGAGGTGATTCGAAATGGACAAGGTACTGAGCTTTCACGCGAAAAAGATCAGCAGTTTCATAACATAGCTGTCATTCCTACTATCAGATTTTCATATCTTCATACTGAATATACTTCTTTGTATTCTTCTTTAGGAGTTGGCCTTAATATTAATACTGGTACAGAACTTGATTTCAAACAACGATATACTGCCTTTGCGCCAGCAGTGAATGTTACGCTGCTAGGCTTGAGAATTGGCAAGGGAAGATGCTATAGTATGTTGGAGCTAGGTGGGTTATTTGCACTATCAAGTACGGACGAAATATACATGCTCGGCTCAAGAATATTCACAGCTTCTATAGGGGTAAGATTATGACAACACAAAATAAGACATATTATCTTTTGCTCATTTTTTGCGCGTTTCTCTTAACCTCTTGTCAACTAGGAGAACAGCACTATGTAGATTTCACAGATATATCATCTGCTAAGGGGATGTTTCGAGTTGTATCCCAGCGTAATACGGATATGCAACAATTAGTTGAAGATCCTAACCAACTGGCAATGTGGGGGCTAGATGCAGCCCATGATATACCCGGTGATTTGTCTCCAGCACAACGTGCATCTTCTGTCACGATGAATCATATTGTGCAAAACCTATTGGATTTTAGCAAGATGACTACTGCTATCGAACTCAGTGGTGTATACCCCTCAGTTGATATAGATGGTAATCCAATTACGCTTTCGGGCAAAGTTATTCTTCCTGCCAAAGGACCCATCAAACGATACATTCTTGTTTCACATTATACCATAGCAAGCAATGCAGAAGCGCCAAGCAATATTTTCTCACTCGAAGGCCTGTTGGTAAAGTTGGGCTATGCCCTTATTATACCCGATTATATCGGCTATGGAGTTACCTCCGATCTTGTTCATCCTTATCTAGTGATGGATGTTACTGCGCGCAATGTATTGGATATGTATAAGGCCGTTGTACCATTCATGAAAGCGGCTGGTAGGGAACCTGAGCACGATGACATCTATCTGATGGGATATTCTCAAGGTGGTGCTACTACGATGGCTGTTCAACATCTCATAGAGCATCACGAGACTGATGAGATTAAGATACGCCGTGTTTTTGCGGGGGGCGGACCTTATGATGTCAAAGCTACATATGACCGCTTTGTCGAAACCAATCTAGCAAGCTACCCCTGTGCTGTACCAATTATGATGCAAGGTATGGTTGTTGGCAATAAATTGGATCTGGATATGAGCACAATGATGGCGCCGTATATATTCGAGAATCTAGATGAATGGGTCAATAGTAAGCGTTATACTACTTCGCAAATCAATCATTTTATTGGCTCTACCACCACTAGCGATCTACTCACACCTACGGGCATGGATCGAACCAGTAAGGAGGTTTCTGAGTTCTATAAGGCTATGACCAACAATTCTATCCTATCTTATGCTTGGACACCTCAAGCTCCCGTCTTTATGATGCACTCCATTGATGACGATGTGGTGCCTTATGAGAATGCAACGCGTGCCAAGAGCAAGTGGCAGGGAGCTAATATACAGTACAGCCTAGGATATTACGGTAGCCATGTGGCAGCATGTATACGCTTTATCTATACGGTGCAAACATTATTGATTAACGAAGAACAAGAGGAAAACGGTATTTATGATTTTTAAGTCTATACATAGTAGAGCAATAGGCCATATTCAATCCGCGCATATAGGGAGCAAGGCAATCATTCTTTGCTCTATATGCATCATTCTTTGTTCTTTAATGGCTTGTAATCCAGAAGCTCCTGCACATACCAAGAATGTGGAGATCAATATGGATGTTCAACAGGTGTCCGCGGGCTATGCTCATATCACATTTTCTACCAACAAAAATGCCTTCTATTTGATTGGTATTCAGCCTGCTCAAGAGGATGTGGATCCTCAGAAGGTCGCAAAACATTTCATGATCATGGCTTTAGACCGTGCCTATGTGGACTATCTATATTGGCGCAACCAACAATTGCAAGAACTGACTCCATTTATTGCTGATTTTGCATCGCATTCTCTCCAATATGGTACAGTTGAGCATTTCTTTACATTCCTTGAATCGGATAAAGATTATTGGGTGTACGCCTTTGTGGTCGATCCTGCTGCCAACAAACCAGCAGGTAAATTGTTTGTCCAAACTATTCATACGAATGATTCTACCACGATCCCGATTCATTTCCACTACCGTGTTGAGGGAGTTTGGGACTATGTATATCCAATGGATAGTGTAGGCGAAATTTATTCGTACATTCCATGGGTGGGAGAAACCATAGATAGTCTAACCCTTCGTCAACAAGGTTGGAATTCTCCTGGCGAATATTTTTTCCATCGCTTTACAAAGCAATATGAAGATTCCGATTCTCCTGTCAATTATGGTATAGCTGCTAAGGAAAATAATGGCGAAGAAGACCATGCCCCAAGTGTCAAATTTGAAATAGGCAAAACCTACTATGTAGGAATGGCAACATTAGATGCTCCGTTGGTGTATCCTTTGCCAGAGAATGTCTATGATATTTATCGTTTCACTTGGCAGGGAGATTCCACCAATCTTTATTTCACATCCGACCAAAGCACTGACGGTGCGTGGTAAACCTACATCGGATCCACGTCGGGCAGGATGATAGTCCCTTTGCAAGCCGATTGTTGTTGCACGAAGCCGATATGTTCACGCACCAACTCTTTGGCACGCACGATATTTGCATTCGCCTCAATCGTCAAACGAATCTGCCGCACATACATATTCTGCGTGCGAGCCACACTTGGCAATATAACTCCCGAAACGCGACTCCCGAACACCTGCTGCAATCGCTGTTGCAACATGCTACTTGCTGCGGTCAGTCGTTGCATATCGCGGTGCTTCAGCGTCAGCATAATCATGCGATGATAGGGTGGGAAACCAAACGCCTTTCTTTCAGCTATCTGCTCCGAGTAAAGTCCCTGATAATCATGCGCTATCAAGTGTTGGTACAAACTATTCTTCGGGTCGAATGTCTGTATCATCACCTCACCCTGACTACCCGTTCTACCTGCACGACCACTCACCTGTTCTAGCATCTGAAACGCATGCTCGTAGCTCCTAAAGTCAGGTTGATTCAACAGCGAATCCGCTTGCAATACTGCCACCAAACTCACATCGTTGAAATGCAACCCCTTTGTAACCATCTGAGTACCAATCAGTATATCCACCTCGTGCTTAGCAAACCGATCGATAATCGTTTGGTAGGCATCTTTCTTTCGGGTTGAATCCAAGTCCATTCGCAGCACGCGTGCCTCGGGGAATAGCCCTTGTATTTCCTCCTCCAGTCGTTCCGTACCAAAACCCTGCGTGCGGTACTCTGTCTTGCATTTTGGGCAATGACTTGGGGCACTGATGCTGTGTCCACAGCAGTGACAAACCAAAGTGCGATTGGCTTTGTGATAGGTCATACTCACATCGCAGTTCGGACATTTAGGCACTTCGCCACAACTTGGGCACTGCAAGAATGGCGCATACCCCCTGCGGTTCTGAAACAATATAACTTGCTTACCCTTAGCCAGTTCCTCGCGTATCCTATCTACCAATGGATCGGCAAAATGCCCATACATCTCTTTGCGATGATACTGACGTTGCAAGTCAATCATCGTGATTTGTGGTAGTTGCAATCCCTGAAAACGCTCCGTCATCTCCACCAAACCATATTTCCCACTCAATGCGTTGTGATAACTCTCAATGGATGGAGTAGCCGTACCCAGCAGCACTTTCGCACCATACCACTGCGCCATCATAATGGCTGCACTTCGCGCATGATAACGTGGTGCAGGGTCTTGTTGCTTATAACTTGGCTCATGCTCCTCATCCACAATGATTAGTCCTAAATTATTGAATGGTAAGAAGATCGCTGACCGAGCACCGAGGATAAGCCTACCCCTTGTTTTTGGAGTTTCTACCTGTTCAGCATGGTTCAATGCTTCGCGTTCAATGTAGTTCAGTATTGTTTTTTCTTCGGAAGACAATTTTGAACTATGTTGAACCACTGTTGAACTATATTGAACTTGATTATAAATCTCCACTCGCTCCGCATTGCTAAACTTCGAATGATACACCACCAGTCTATCCCCAAACACGGCCTGAAGTCGGTCAGTCAATTGGGTAGTTAAGGCAATCTCTGGCACAAGATACAATACTTGTTTGCCTTGTTGAAGGACTTCTTCAATAAGATGGATATATACCTCTGTTTTTCCGCTAGAGGTCACGCCGTGTAGCAGGGTGACATTTTTCCCTTGCCAACTCTTTCGTATCTCATCTATTGCTCTACTTTGCTGACTATCAAGGGTATGTGGCTTTTGTGTCTCGCCTTTGTATTGGCGCAAACGCGAGATAGGTCGCTCTTCTTCGAGGAATATCCCCTTGTCAATCAATGTCCGCAGAATAGCACCGCTCACTCCAGTTTGCTCCAGCAGCAAACGCCTCTCTACTTGATAATTCTGCGCCAAACGGATGAAATCTCGCACCAATTGTTCCTGTTTCTTGGCGCGTTTCAGTTCTCCGAGCAACTGCTCTTGTGCTTCTTGTGCCAGATAGGCAGGTGCCAATTGTATGTATTGTGTGGTGGCTGCGCTGTAGTTGTCATCAATGATTTCAGAGGGTAGGGCAGCAGCCATCACTTCGCCCAAGGTACACATGTAATAGCTTGATAACCATTCCCATAACTTTATTTGCTCTGCCGTAACGATTGGCGTCTCATCCACTATTTGCAGCACATCGCGCACTTTCACATTGGCTGGCAACTCCCCTTCGTGCTTGCGATAGATGATACCAATGACACTTTTCTTCCCCAGCGGCACCAATACCCTACAACCAATCACATCTCTTCCCCCTTGAAGGGGGATTGAGGGGGTCCGATAGGTGTACACATCCGCAATTGCCAACGGCAGAATAATATCGTAAAGTGATTGGTCGGTCATTTCAAATGCAAAAGTACAAAAATGAAATGAAATATGCAAGTTTTCGTCTTTATAAAGACGATTTTGCGTGTATTTTCGTCTTTCAAAAGACGATTTTAAGTATGTTTTTCATCTTTAGAGAGAAAATTCTTATTATTTATAATTCCTCCCTCATTCCTGCACAGAATTTGAAAAGAACTCTATCTGTCCGCTATCTGTCCGCTGTCAACTACGGTAGATACACGGTAGATATACGATAGATATACGTTAGATACACGATAGATAAGTATAGGTGTACCATGGTAGTAGCGACCCATCTCCAATAGGCGGAACGCTGTCCCATAGCCCTCATGGGCGTCCATTATCCAGAAAATAGCGATTTTTTCGCCATTTTCTTGCACATCCGCAAATTTTGTTGTATCTTTGCAGTGTTTTGTTGTGTTGCACGATAGCAAACAATTATCCCTCAAACAGTTTGCTTATCTCTGCGAAAAGATGGTAGAGGTAGAGGATCAATTGAAGAAATGGAAAGCATATTATCAAAAAGACAATAGAAATCAATAAATGTATTATGAAAAAGTTTTTTAGTTTCGCCATTTTCGTAATGGCAGTGTTATTTGTAGGTTGCGATCCCAATGCTCCTGCTACATCTTCTGCGGGCATAGGTGCGTTCTCCGTGTCAGCGGATAAGCAAGTGAGTTTCTCAAAGGGTAATTTGCAGTACACGCAATCTACTAACACTTGGTCTTTTGCGAGTGCGCAATATGAAATGATAGGTACAGAGAATGTGACTGGCGGTAGTGTATCTTCTGACCCAACTTATGGTGATGATAAAGCAGGTACTGCTCTGGCCGATAAGATTGATTTATTTGGTTGGAGTGGTAGCACAGGTTCTGCAAAGTTTGGTGTAAGTACTTATACTTATTATGCTGATTATTATGGTAGTTTCGTTGATTGGGGTACGAATCAGATAGGCAATGATGCCCCTAATACATGGCGTACATTGAGTTATGATGAGTGGTCTTATGTAGTATTTAATCGTCTCAATGCAAGTTCTCTTGTGGGTGTCGCTCAGGTTAATGGTGTGAATGGTTTGATTTTGTTGCCTGATGATTGGGCATGTCCATCAGGTATTACTTTCAAGTCAGGTTTTCATAGCAGTTCTGGCGTGGATTATTATGCCGCCTACCAAACTTTTACAGCCAATCAGTGGTCACTATTAGAAGGTGCTGGTGCAGTCTTCTTGCCTGCCGCAGGCTATCGCTTCTGCTCGCATGTGGGCGACGTGCAGAATAGCTGCTCCTATTGGTCTGCCACTGGGGACGATAGCGACTACGCGGTCTGCCTCTACTTCGGCTCGGACGAAGCGCGCATTGGCAACGTCATTCGCAGCTGCGGGCGCAGTGTCCGTCTCGTTAAGGATCTATAAAATTTTGCAAAACGCTTTTAGCGTTCAGCAAAATTGGAGTGCATAATAAGAAGGTTCGTGCCAACTGGTTTGAATCATTTGTAAAATAGATCACTGTTACTTCTTTGAACAACAATCCGCATAGCCGAACGATCAAGTCGGTTATGCGGATTGTTTGCTTATGTTGAATATCTTGGAAAAACTATGGCACCCTAATTTGCTGCACGCCTATTCCCCAAAAGATATGCTAATACACAAAACCAAACATCCACAAAGGAATAGAGTTTTGGTAAACATATTCAGTGTCATCTTTAACGACATACCCCTGATTGATAGGCAGTGTGGCAAGCTGCTTTTTGGTTTTATTCTTTCCTCCTATCTCAAAAGTTAATCCATCTACTTCAAAATCGGAAACGGGCGAGGAGGAAATAAAATGTCCCACGCGAAGCCATGCAAAGAAGATTGTTTCACGAATAGTGCCAATATCTGGGGTGGTATCTGACAAGACGTATGCCTCATTGGGATTGTGCAAATATACCTTTTCTATCTTTTCGAGCAATTTAATGCCTGATGCCTTTTCTCGTAACACACCTATCAATCCCGCCTTCTCAAGAAAGAGCATGTATTTGGGTAGTGTATTTCGAGAGATTTCCAAATCACGCTCTAATTTAGCATAATTAGGTTTAAAAGGCACACTTTGTGCCAATACATAGAGCAATTTCTTCAGTTTCTGTACCGATGCTACTTCCATTTCGGCAAACTTAGGTATATCATCTTCTACCACCTGCTTGATGATACCATTCAAGCGCATTGCGTAGTTGTCTTCTTGAAAGAATGGAAAATATCCTTCACGCAAATATTGTGTGAATAATTGCAATGGACGCGCCTTGTCATATGGAAAGTCCACCGCACCAGCCAGAATATCCTCTAATGAATAACGTGGCAAATTCCAACCTTGAGATATATTCAGATATTCACGGAAACTAAGCCCAGGCAATGTATATTCTACCTTTCTTCGGCTCAAATCAGCCCCTCCTTTTTCTAAATCCAAAATAGAAGAACCACTATACACCACTTTCAAGTCTGGCATCATATCATAGATATTCTTTATCTCCGTTGACCAGCCGTGGTATTTGTGTATCTCATCAATATAGAGGTGTTTACCGCCCTGCAACATAAATTGCCGAGCTAAATCCACTAAGCGATGCGTAGTGAAATAAAAATCGTCAGCCATCACATATAGCGTCTGCGGTGTATTGTCATATAGGCGAATGTGCTGTAAAATCATTGTGGTTTTACCAGTACCTCGTGAACCTAATATGGCAACTAAACGACTATTCCAATCTATCTCATCATGTTTGTCACGAACAAAGGTAGTACTCACTCTGTTGACCAGTTCTCGGGATGTTGCAAATAAATTTTCCATATCTGTAGTAGTAAAAATCGCTGCAAAGGTACATAAAAAAATCAAATTGCACAATAGGCGATGCACTTTTTTGATAAAAATGCATTATTAACCGTGCATTTTTCTTCTATTAAGTGACTCATTTCGCGGGGGGGGCTACAGCCGTAGCGAATTTTTGTAACAAATTTGCCAATAAAAATAAGCGAAGGATGACCCTCGCTTATTCTATGCTTATTGGTTGCTTATCCTATGCTGATTAGTTATCTGCTTTCTCTGCTGCCAACGCCTTCTCGTAGCAAGCACGGCACAGTGGCTCATAGCTTTCTGTCTCGCCGAGCAACACGCGCTTGTCGCTGCTGACAGTACGGTGGCTCACATACGCTAAGTCGCCGCAATGCACGCAGATAGCGTGGGTCTTATACACATCGTCTGCGATGGCCATCAACGCTGGCATTGGTCCAAAAGGCACACCCTTGAAGTCCATATCCAAGCCCGCACATATCACGCGAATACCGCGACGAGCCAACTCGTTGGCTACTTCCACAATACCCATATCAAAGAATTGTGCCTCATCAATACCCACTACATCCACATCGTTAGCCATCAATAGGATATTCTGGCTGCTATCCACAGGTGTGGACTGAATAGCATTACGGTCGTGACTGACTACTTCGGCTTCGCTATAGCGCACGTCGATAGCGGGTTTAAAGATTTCTACTTTCAGTTTGGCAAACTGTGCGCGTTTCATACGGCGGATAAGTTCTTCGGTCTTTCCTGAGAACATACTTCCGCAAACTACTTCAATACTTCCTTTGCGGAACTTAGGGCCTCGTGTTTCTAGTTCGTTGTACATGGTTGAATATCTTGCACCATCATTTGGATGGTGGTATAATGGTTGAATGTATTTTCATTCAGTTCATAGCAAATATCCACAGCGTTGCCGTTTTGGATATACTCTGCCATATCGGCGCGCCCGAAGGCGATGCCCGTGATTGCATTCATGCGGTCGGTTACATCCAATCGCAGATGCTCACGCTCCTTGCCTACAGCACGCGTATCGCGGTGGTTAATCAGTCGGCGCGACACGAACAACGGACGTGGATTACCTGGACCAAAGGGCTCTAAGTGACGCAATACATTGTAGAACGATTTGGTAATATCGCCCAGTTGCAACTCAGCCTCAATATCCAATGTCGGTTGCAACTGATTAGGTTGTATATGCGCTGCCACATACGCCTCAAAACGCTTGCGGAACTCTGGCAAATCATCAATATGCATGCTCAGTCCAGCCGCATATTTATGTCCGCCAAAGTTAGTGAGCAAGTCATGGCACGAATCAATAGCAGCATAGATATCAAACCCACCTACCGAACGCGCCGAGCCCGAAATGATACCATCTTCGCCTGCCGTCAACACGATAGTCGGACGGTAATACGTCTCCGTCAAACGCGAAGCCACAATGCCCACCACACCTTTATGCCAATGGGGTGCATACACTACTGTCGAACGGCGGTTGGCATAGGTAGGATCATCCAGCAACTGCTGCAACGCCTCTTTCGTTGTCTCCGTATCGCAGTCGCGACGGTCCTCGTTGTGATGATTCACCTCTTCGGCTTGCTCATGAGCAAAATCAGGGTCATTGGTCAGCAGCAATTCCACGGCAGCGCGACCCGACTTCATACGCCCACACGCATTGATGCGTGGACCAATCTTATATACTAACTCATTGATTGTTATCTTCTTTGCCTCAATACCAGCCACTTGCATGATAGCCGACAAACCTGTGAAAGGTTGGGTATTGAGTTGCTTGATACCGTAGTGCGCCAATATGCGGTTCTCCCCTGTGATAGGCACTATGTCCGATGCAATTGACATTGCGAGTAGCTGTAATAGTGGTACGAGGTTGTCAAATGGCAAGCCGTATTGCTGGGTGTATGCTTGTGCGAGTTTGAAACCGACACCGCACCCCGACAAGTCTTTGTATGGGTACGGACAGTCGCTGCGCTTCATGTTCAGTACCGCCACTGCATCGGGCAACTCCTCGCCAGGCGTATGGTGATCGCAGACAATCACGTCAATGCCTTTGCTCTTAGCGTATGCCACTTTCTCTACGGCTTTGATACCGCAGTCCAGCGTGATAATCAATCCACACCCTTGCTCCGCAGCATAATCTATTCCCTGCTGCGAAACACCGTAACCTTCTGTATATCTGTCAGGAATGTAGTAATCGATTTCAGCGCATTTCGCCTCATCGCCATCTCGCCTCATCGCCTCCAAGAACCGGTACATTAGCGCCACGGCAGTCGTGCCGTCCACATCGTAATCGCCGTAGATAAGTATTTTCTCGCCTTGGGTGATAGCTTGGTGCAAACGCTCCACGGCTTTGTCCATATCCTTCATCAGGAAAGGGTCATGCAGTTTGTCCAATGACGGACGCACGAACGCACGTGCTTCATCAGCCGTTTGTATGCCCCGCACCACCAACATACGTGCCGCTGCAGAACTGATATTCAGTTCCTTCTCCAACTGCTGTTGCACCTCTTGCTCCACAGCCGTTAAGCATCGTATGTTCCAATTGTAGGTCATTATTTCAAAATCGTGGCAAAGGTACAACAAAAAATGCAGAAATGCAAATAAAAAAGCAGAAAGTTTTCTTTCTGCTAGTTTTTCAATCGAATTCTTTATTATTGCAGTGTAAAATTGTCTATATCTTTCCAGAGAGGCAAGACTTCGCGGAAATGGTGGAGGGCAGCAATGTCGAAATCGGCTATCTTGGTGCCTTCTTCATCGTCTACAAAAGACACAATCGGTTGCAAACGTGTATCATACGCCACCGAGTGTCCGTTATAATTGAGTTCCTTGTCGTCTGTACCCACCATGTTCACGGCAGCAATATAGCACTGGTTCTCCGTAGCACGGGCTGCCACCAAGGCATCCCAATACTGCACACGCACCTCTGGCCAATTGGCCACCACCAAAATCACATCATAATCGCTGCCCGACCGATTACGCGCCCAAGCGGGGAAACGCAAATCGTAGCAAACGAGCAATAGGAATTTCACACCCATATACTCAAAGATATGCCTTTTCTGAGCAGGTTGGAAGAACAAATCCTCTCCGCCGTGGGCATACAAATGGCGTTTATCCTGAATCTCTATCTCCGCATGTGGCTTAATCATAAAACCGCGATTACGAAGCTTTGCTGGAGTGTCGGGAATCGAGTGTCGGGAGTCGGGCAAACAAATAAACGAACTCACAATCGCCACGCCACTCTTATCCGCTACTGCTTGCAGGCGGCGGATAATCTCGCCGTCCATCGTTTCTGCCAATTCGGGATGGTCGGTGCAAAAACCAGTCGCAAACATCTCTGGTAATACCGCCACATCGGCTTTGCCAGCCAATGCAGCGATATGTTCTTCCGCCATGCGCAGATTCGTTTCCTTATCTGCCCACGCGATGGAGTATTGTAGCAGTGCTACTCTCATTTCTTTTTCGCAGGCTCGCTAGCAGGTTTGCCAATGGCTTCGCGCATGGTGGTGTCCGCTTGGATATTTTGCATACGGTAGTAGTCCATGATACCCAAATTACCATTGCGGAAAGCATCTGCCATCGCTTGTGGTACCAATGCCTCTGCCTCAATCACTTTCGCACGTGCCTCTTGCGCCTTCGCCTTCATCTCTTGCTCATTAGCAATAGCCATAGCACGACGCTCCTCTGCCTTCGCCTGAGCGATGTTCTTGTCCGCTTGCGCCTGATCCATCTGCAATTGCGCACCGATGTTCTTACCTACATCGATGTCGGCGATATCAATACTCAAAATCTCGAACGCTGTACCTGCATCCAACCCCTTGCTGAGCACGAGTTTGGAGATGCTATCTGGGTTCTCTAGCACCATCTTGTGGCTCTCTGCCGAACCAATAGAACTAACGATACCCTCGCCTACACGAGCCAAAACTGTATCTTCGCCAGCACCACCGACCAATTGCTTGATGTTCGCACGCACGGTCACACGCGCTTTGGCAATCAACTGAATACCGTCTTTCGCCACGGCGGTCACAGGTGGAGTATCTATCACGCGAGGGTTAACCGACATTTGTACTGCCTCGAACACATCACGACCTGCCAAGTCAATAGCGGTCGCCATTTGGAAAGAGAGTTGCATATTTGCTTTGCTGGCACTCACGAGTGCATGCACCACGCGCTCAATATGTCCACCAGCGAGGAAGTGCGCCTCCAGTCCGTCGCGCTTCACATCGATCAAACCTGCCTTATGTGCTTCAATCAGACAGTTCACAATACGTGTTGGTGGCACCTTACGGATACGCATCAAGAAGAGTTGCACCAACGATACATGTACACCACTCACTACTGCGTTAATCCACAGCATAAAAGGTACATAGTAGAAGAAAATAATCACGAGGATGGCCATTATTGCCACCAGTACCCATTGTAAAATACCAAATGTCTCCATATTGTTTTAGTTTAAAGATTATAGTTTAAAGTTTAAAGGCAAGGGTTATTTTTGTAACTCTTCCATGTGTTTGCCAGCAGAAGGCATATCTACGCCACCTTCAATCTTAGTGTCGAGTGCCATCTTATCCATGGCTTTGCTCTTGACAAACACCCACACGGCTATGCCGCAAAGCACTACGCATGCTGCCAGTGTCACATGACCAGCCCACGCCCAGAGGGTAGAAAGCTTGACATATGCGATTACCACAGCGCCGACCAAACTACACAAGCCAAAGATGCCCGCTACACCAAAACCAGGCAGAAGAAACATTTCTGCCAATAATAATCCTACTCCAAAAACCACGAGGATAATTGTCAAAATCAAATATGTCATAGCTTCAAAATTTTTATGGCTGCAAAGGTACAAAAAATAATACATATATGCAAACAAAAAAGCAAAAAACAAAAAACTTTACTTTATATAAGTAATCAAAAAAAGCCGAAAAATAAATTTGCACCATTCAAAATTTTGTTGTACCTTTGCCGCCGTTTTGCGAAAAAAGAACAAACTACACCTTATATATATGAGCAAAAATTTAATGATAGTTGAGTCCCCAAGCAAAGGAAAAACCATAGCCAAGTATTTGGGTAAGGATTTTCGCTTAATGTCGTCGCAAGGACATATTCGCGACATTGAAGGAGTGGGGAAAAATAGCATGGGCATTGATTTTAACAATGACTATACGCCTAACTATGTGATTGATAAAGATAAACTACACCTTGTTGACGCTCTGCGCAAAGAAGCTTTGAAAGCTGACAAAGTCTGGCTTGCAAGCGACCCTGACCGCGAGGGAGAAGCTATTGCTTGGCATATCCAAGAGGTGTTGCAACTGCCCAAGGATAAAGTTTGCCGTATTACTTTCAACGATACTACCAAAGAATCTATTTTAGAGGCTATTAACCACCCACGCGATATTGACTACAATCTGGTAAACGCCCAACAGGCACGCCGAGTTATGGATCGCATCGTGGGCTTTGAGCTCTCGCCCGTGCTTTGGAAAAAGGTTATTACTGGACTGAGTGCAGGGCGTGTACAGTCTGTTGCGGTACGATTGATTGTAGAGCGCGAACGTGAGATAGAGGAATTTGTACCTACATCAAGTTATCGCGTAGCGGCAGAGTTTGTGGGGGCTGCAATTAATGGAGAAACCACCTCTTTCAAAGCGGAGCTCAACCATCGTTTTGCTACCAAAGAAGAGGTGCTTGCTTTCTTAGAAAGTTGCAAAAACTCTGCTTTTACCCTCACTTCTGTGATGCACAAACCTGGGCATCGCTCACCAGCGCCACCATTTACTACATCAACGCTTCAGCAAGAAGCAGTGCGGAAATTGCACTTCTCTGTATCAAAGACCATGCGTTTAGCGCAATCGCTCTATGAGGCAGGACATATCACATACATGCGTACCGACTCGGTGAATCTAAGTGCGTTAGCTATCAATACTGCTAAATCAACTATCCTTGCTGAGTACGGAGCAAACTACCATAAGGCTCGTCGATATCAAACTAAGTCTAAAAATGCACAAGAGGCACACGAGGCTATTCGACCAACCTATATGAATGTGGCTGTGGCGGGCAATAACAACGACGAGCGTCGTTTGTACGACTTGATTCGCAAACGCGCATTGGCGTCGCAAATGGCTGATGTTGAGCTGGATACTACGCGTGTGGAAGTGACGATGAGCAATTCGCCATACTTATGGACTGCTACGCATGAGGTGATTACTTTCGATGGCTTTATGCGTGTCTATACGCAAGCTGCAGATGAGGAAATTGCTGCCAACAATCAAGCTGCAATCGCATTACTCAAGGAGAATGTTAACTGTCAATTGTCAACTGTCAACTGCCAAGAGACTTTTACCAAAGCACCAGCTCGTTACCACGAAGGTTCGTTGGTTGACAAAATGGATGAATTGGGTATTGGACGTCCGTCTACCTATGCAACTGTGATTGAGACGATTCAATCGCGTAAGTATGTGGAGCGTGGTTTGGTGGAGGGAACTAAACGTTCGTACAACATCATCACTCTTTCTAATGGCAAAATCATTGACAAAACCAAATCCGAAATAGTAGGTGCAGATTCAGGAAAGCTTCTCCCTACCGACCTCGGACGTATTACCAATGACTTTCTCGTGGATCAATTCCCAGCAATCTTGAGTTATGATTTCACAGCGCAATCCGAAGAAAACTTTGATGCCATTGCTGCGGGAGATGCTAACTGGGTACAGACAGTAGATGAATTCTACCAGACTTTCCATCCGCTTATTAAGCAAGTCCCTTTGGGTAAGATGGCAGCTCGATTCATTGGTAATCATCCTCAGACGGGCGAACCTATCTTTGCTCGCATTACCAAAAACGGACCTTGTGTACAATTGGGCGATAGTGATAGCGAAAAACCTAAGTTCGCTTCTATGCAAAAGGGACAAAGTATCTTTACCATTACTTTGGATGAAGCGTTAGCACTTTTTGTAAATGCTTTGCCTCGAACTTTAGGTGTGTATGATGGCCAAGAAGTGGTAATAGGCGAAGGAAAATATGGACCTTATGTTCGACATGCGGGAGTTTTTACTAGTCTACCAAAATCAGCAGATCCTTATGTAGTTACTCTAGAGGAAATAGTCGCTTTTTTAGAACAGAAAAAGCAAGCAGAATTGCCACTTCATGTCTTTGGAAATATCCAAGTACTCAATGGGCGGTATGGTGCGTATATCAAAACTCCACAAGGCAACTATCGCCTCTCTCGCTCTGTCAATCTGCAAACGCTTACTCAGCAGCAGTGTCTGGATATTATCGCTTCCTCCGAACCTACAGGGAAATCCAAACGAAAGTTTACTAAAAAATAGCCACCCTACACAACCCTACATATACCATGAGGCCCTCTCTGCTATTACTGTCTTTTTTGTTTGCGGCTTGTAGCCTCTCTGCTCAAAATACAGTTGTGATTTCTAAAAAATCACTTAGGGTGTATGTGGTTAATAGCCAATCTGATACATTGTGTACTTTTAGATGCGCATGTGGAAAAAACAAAGGCAATAAGCGCTACAATGGAGATTATCGTACTCCAGAAGGAATTTTTCAAATAGCCTCTATTGAGAATTCCAAATATTGGAGATACAAGGGGGGAGTACGGAATGTATATGGCCCTTATTTCATCCGTCTTAAAGTCCCCAAATGGAGAGGAATAGGTATTCATGGTACCAATGCTCCTAAGACTATTGGAACTCGATGTACCAAAGGCTGTATACGGTTGAGAAATAAAGATGTCATCCAGCTTGTTAAACATGTAGAAGTAGGTACCAAGGTACATATATTGAGTGATTATCCTCGTCGTTGATTATCAACCACTACACCAATTGCCAATGGGTGTCTATTACTCATTAGCAAAGTGTCCATTACTCATTACTACCCACACTAAATACCTCTATTTTATAGGAAAAATGCTTTTTTTTTTAAAAAAATTTGCATGTTTCTAGATTTTTAAGTAACTTTGCGGCCAATTTGAGAAGTTCGGCGAGAATATTTTAAAATTAAATACAATTAACTATTATCTTTAAATCATTAAAAGTTATGAAAAAAATTGCACTAATTGCTCTGTCAGCAGTAATTCTGTTTGCAGCACCATCGTGTAAAAAACAACAATGCAAGTTAGTTAAGCATGTTGTGTCTGAAGAGTATGTTTACGCTGACCCATGTGGCGATAATGTGGACATCGATGTTAATCTTAAAGCAGACAAGGCAAAGAAAGAAGCGAAACTTCCTAAATTGTGGAGATGCCAAGCAAAGTCTTTGGTTAAGGGCTTGTTGAAAGACCAAGAGATTATCAATACTCCACGCGTAGTGCCTTTGACTGTTGGTTACTACGAGTGCAATCAAGCTTGCAAACGCGAACTCCTCTATAAGGCGCAAGTGAATGGCATAATCGATGCTGACTTTACTGATATCGTTAACCATGACAATCTCCTTACTTATTGGGTAGAAGCTGCTCTTACTCCTAAAGGCAAAGCACTGATTGTTGAGGATGATACCCCTATCTTCCCAGAAGATACTATTACCGAGTGGGGTGTGGTATTCCCAGAGTCAGGCAAAAATAAATATGGCGAATATACTTGCGATTCTGTTAACCTCTCTTGCGATGTTACAGAGCTTATCCAAAAGTTCTATCGTACATATATCGCTAACAAGAATGAAGCTATCCTTTCATTCGGTACCAATGACCTTATCGCTGCGCAAGAGCGTATCCTTAAAGCTAAGGAACTTGGCGTTAGAAAACGCGTAAAGGATCCCTTCACTCGCAACTATGCTTTTGACCAAGCTGATGTTGAGGCACTTGCTATCTACAAATGGACATGCTATGTTGACTTGTATGTAGTGCGTATTGATGGTCAACAATTCTGCGTGGTAGTTAAGGATCAAGATGGTGTTAAGAAGATTGACGATGTTGCTCTCAACGCTCCTGCTGAGCTCAATATTGACAACACTATGCGTTGTTTCGCGCTCAATATCACTGCTCGTGAGTTGCATGATGCGCAAAAACATGCTGACATCAATCCTTCTCGTCCTGACCAAATCGCTCCTGTAGCACCTTCTGTTAAGAATGCACCTGCTACTCCTCTCTTGTTCGACGAGTACTCTCCTGTCTTGATGCCAGGTATCGAGAAAGTGGTTCGTCCTACTACTATCCCTTATGACTTGGCTGTTGCTTCTCAATACGCAGAGGAATTCAACCTCCTTGCTTTCGATAAGAAGTTCGCTAAGATGGGCAAAATCAAAACTGTTAAGGGTGCAGCTGTTCCTACCAAGAAAGCTAACATCGTTATCAAGACTGTTAAGGTTTCTCCTCTAGGTCGTATCTGCTACAAGGCAGTTGAGGGAGCTACTGAGGAGTATGTAGCATTCTTCCAATACATCGATGAGGAATGGATGTGCATCGGTATCCGCGAAACCCAAAAGGTTGAGGTGGAAATCGTAGAGCCATTCGTTATTGCTCCTAGAGCAGCTAAGGCAACTGAGATCGTGCCTGATGTTACAGAGCAATTGAACGATGTGCAACACTGCGAATGCGCTGTTAAGTAATTAGCATACAATATACTTACCCTAAAGCATCCTCCAGCGTGAGGATGCTTTTTTTTGATTCCCTGTCTGTTACGGGTTCTTGACGGATATGTCCAATTACTTCAAGATCCTATCACACCCACAATCAATCACCTATTGATTCCCCTTTTTGTACTTCCGATTAATCACTTTTTAAAAAATGGGGTGTTTTTTATAAAAAAACACGATTTTATCTTCTTTTTCTTGTCATATTCAAAAAAAAATTACTAACTTTGCAACCAATTTTGTATAATAAATTGAGGTGTAAAATTTGCTTGATGAATAATGATTCTCAAATATCAAATCTTTCAGACGTCTTCGCTACTTCTGCGGGTATGCAGGGAATTGATTCTTATTCTGTAAAACGGACAACATCGTTTAGTTCAATTCATCAAGAGGTGTCGCAGTCGCTTTTTAGTGAGTATGAGGAGGTTTGCTCTTCCTCATCTACTTTCACGTCGCGCAGAAATTCAGGTCGTGACGACCAATTGGATGATAACAATACCGCTACTGGTCAAGAAAAACCAGGTTCGCCTGTGGGCGATATGCTCTTGCCAATGTTGGTGATGGCATTGGTGTATGTTGTAGTTAAACTTTTCCGTAAACTTAAAACAACTCAAGTACTATGAAACGACTCGTACTGATTATATCCGCTATATTTTCGCTTGCAGGTATGCAGGCGCAGACCTACCTTGAAGATGGCGATGTGGTGTCAATTAGTTTTATTGCCAATGATCTTCACTATTATCTTGAAGCAAGTGGCAACGGTATCTTGACCAAGACTTATCCTACGGATAACTGTTTGTGGGAGTTGGGCATAACCCAAAATGGTCAATACACCCTCAAGGATTTGAGTACAGGACGATATTTGGGGTGGAAGTTTACTGACCCAAGCAACTCGCAAATGTTGCTTGTGAATACGGACAACCCATCTGCTTTTTCGTTTGAGAACCAAAATAGTGTTCAGGATAAATACATGCACGGCTATTTGTATTATTCTGAATATTATGCACCATGGTGGAATACCATCGCTATGTATATTGACGGCGAATGGGGCGGTAGTGGTCCATATTTCACTACTCATAACTGGCACAACTACGAACTCTATATCGAGAAATGGGAACAAAAAGGTGCGGGCAGTCCAACTGGACACTTCAATCCGTCTAAGATAGAGTTTAGTTATATTGGCGACCAAGAGGGAGAGGCTGAAACAGACGATGATCCTCGTACTGTTGAGTTTATGATTGAGGCAACCACAGAGTCATACTATCAATGTGTTAATCGCCCAGAGGAAGCATTGCTCCGCCGTAGTACGGGTAATGTAGATGGTAACGATATCCAAATCAAAAACATCTATTGGCAGAGCACGGGTGATAGCAAAGGCAAATCCTCTAATCTTGAAGTTAGCAAATATGTAGCACATCAAGATGCGAACCGTACATTGATGACCTTAAGCGCTGTCACACAAAGCGAAGGTAAATGGCAATTCACCATCACTCCCGAGGACGGTAATCCGATGGGATTGATGGATATGTTGGGCTCCTCAAAGCGTTGGATTGACTATGCGGATAATGTAGTCGTAGAATTTACCTACGGCAATAGTTCTGAGCTACAAACGGCACAGATGCGCGTGGTGCGCAAGTCCTACCACGAAGAGCAATTGCCAGCCCTTACCTTCTCTATTAACCCTGTGACCTATACTTTTTCGAAAGAAGAAGAAACCAAACAGTTTGATGTAGAGCTGATTCACCAACACGGTACGGTAATCTACAACGTGGATAACCAAGCAATAAAAACCGTATATACTTACGATTCAGTACATGTGAATTTAAGCGATTTTGACGAGAAATTCACAGCTGAAGATGGCTGGGAAAAGACATACCGATTCTACTCCAATCCTGCCGACCTATCCACTCATTGGTTAACGGTGAATGACAATGAATTCCAAAATGAGGGTAATCTCTACATTACAGCAAAAGCAAACGATACACATCTCAAGCGTTCTGACACACTTATTGTAACATTGAATAAGACAAAAGGCGATCACCAACATGCAGAGAGTTTCAAGATTCCGCTTAGCCAACGAGGTGTAGAGGGTGGTATTAAGTTCCTTTCAAAAATAGGACAAGGTAATACGGCGTTAGGTAAAAACCCTCATGATAATAGAGATGAGCAACAGGTTCACACCGCCGAAAGAACTATCTATTACTTGCCTAACCAAGATATTGAACTTCGCTTGCCCGAATCGGGCTACTCGGGTTATATGCGTTGGTATGACTATGAAACCAATGGTGACCCTTACTACAACTATGCTCGTGGCAATGAATATGCATCCACATCATGGGTTCGTTCGCCTCGCGCTGCTAATGGTAACGCTTTCTCTGCGATCAATACGCCACGAAGTAGCGAATCGATAGGAGATGAGGGGGTGTCATACGGACTATACGCCATCAACAAAGCCAGTAGAGGAGGTGTGTTGGATGAGGGCAACCCTAGCAACCCTGCACCTATATTAAAAGGCTGGGATTACGATCCAGATAAGCCTGCTACTGCACACCATATTATGGCATGCGATGTGAGTGCATATACCGATTATACTATCTGGACGAGTCAAAATGGAGCACGTATAGATAGTATCATGGAGCCAACCCTCTCCTATCGCCAACTCTTCCATCTCCGTCCCGCTAGTGAGATGGCAGATAAGTTAAAGAACTTGGGAGATGATAAGTATTTGGAAGAGTACCAGTATATTGCTCCAGCAGGTAAGCAGATTCTGCTATCTACCGAGTTCCGCCATAGCAAAGTGCGCTCTCACGAGTCGGAGTTGTGCTATTTCTATTGGAATGGTGGGGATCAACCCGCCCGCGTGAATGGCAATGTGACTTGGAAAAAAGATGGTGCTACTCACTCACCAAGGTATATCGCCGAGTTGGACTACCTGATTGTGCGTAGCGAAGTGCCAGATACGGTGACGTACACCTTGACCGTAAATGATACAGGTGAGCGCATTGCTCGATTTGTGGTGGCATTTGTGGATGTTGAGAAATATGGCCCTACCAACAAGACCATTATCACCAAACAACGAATCACCAATGAGTTTGAGATACGCGAGTTGATTGATTTCAACGATGAAGGGGAGATTGCCACCTTGACTGATGGATCAAAGCACCTCAATAAGCACTTAGATTGGCAAGAGAGTACCTATGGATATGTATATCCTGCGGGCGAATTAGCTACCAAGTTCAAGCGTGGTGCAGATCAAGGTGCATTCCCTTTCTATGGCGAATATAGTTTGGTCAACGAGGTGAAAAAGGGTTGGGCGAGTGCTGAGCAATTAGGCGGCAAGGACAATGGTTTTGCGATATATGTGGACGGTACTATGGAGCCTGGATTGGTGGCAAGCATCACAGCCAATGCCAATATATGCGAGGGACAAACAATGTATTGCTCCGCATGGTTCTGCAACCCAGCACCTGCTAACTGGTCGGGCGAGGGCAACCCAATCTTCCGCTGTAATATTGAAGGTTTGTTGGGTGGAGAATGGAAGAATGTAGCTACCTATTTCGTGGGAGAGCTACTGAAAGGTACGGGCTGGCAACAAGTGGTGTTCCCTATCCAATCGCAAGAAAGTTACGATGAAATCCGTGTGTCAATCTATAACTTCGCTACCACCAACCAGGGTAACGACTTCATGGTGGATGACATCTGTTTGTATGTGTCCCGACTACCTATCGCTGCATACCAAGGCGAGATGGCGTGCCGAACGGTGGAAGGAGGTGAAGCTAGTGCGGCGGCTGTATTGCGTATTGATTATAGCAATATCAATGCGGGCGATGATGGATATATGTACTATCAAATCTACAACGAGTCATGGGATGCAAATAACGATCAAATAGCAGATGGTGCTCCTGTTCGTCTCACAGAAGAGGCTGCCTATTACCACGAATCGCATACGTCTTCAGGAACCCCAGACCATGATCATGATAATCAGGAACTAAATGATTTCGGTTCGGTACATATTCCAGCGGTGAACTTCGATCCAAAACATTACAACGACAGTCTGTTCGAATTAGACAATAATAGGACAGATACGCTTCGTCTCTACACGTCTGTATCTGCGTTCTTGGATGATTTGGTGTTGAATAACGAGAAGCATGGTAAGGCATATATTAAGACCGATAATAGTGGTGTGACGAAATGGCTCCTCTATGTGGCGCATATTATTCTCAATACCGACGATGTAAATGAGGCTTGTTCTAAACTCTTTGATGAACATGATTATGTGATGCGCATGGCATATACCCCTGAGGAGTTAGACGAAGCTAACTGTAACCTCACCACGCCATTGCACGCCACCCAACAGACCGTCTTCCGACTCCGCAACTCCAATCAGGAGACTATCCTGCACTCTAGTTCCGATGGAGAAAAACAGACTGCGCATGGTGGGGTGGAGAAGGATGTTCATTCCTATTCAGAAGGAAACTGCCCGAATGACCTCTATTCTCTTACTGCTACTGTGGTTAATCATTTGGCTATCAACGGAGTGGGTACTACTACTGAATATGTGTCAGCACCTATCTTCTCGGATTGGTTAATTGGCGATCCTATTGGTGATATACTATCCCAAAAAGCACCAGTTAAAGGAGACATGACCGATGAGCAATATCAGGCGGTATTGAATGAGTACAACCAAAAGGTACAAGAATCTATAGCGGGATTCAAAAAGATGTATGGCTATACCCACGACGAAGTGACCACAGCCATCATGTACGATATGCGACGCTTTGTGACGGACGACCCGAATAGTCCTGAATATAACCCTAACCACCGAGCAAAGAGCTTTGAAGAATTGCAATATGATAAGTTCTTATCGTTTGAAAATTACACCATCATCAAGCACCTTTGCGACAGCGGTTGGTTGCAACTCTATGATACCACCGCACACTTCTACCTGGGTTCACGCCTAGATAAAGACGACAATACTATTGGCGACACCGTGCGCTACTGGTGCTTCCCTATCGCAGAAACAGCAAAAACAATCTTGAAGGTAGATGACGTAGATACGGAAGTTACGCTCAAAGACTGCAACGAGCCACACCGCGTGATGGTATCGGCTACAGGTAGCGAGTATTACTACAATATCGCACCTATCCCATTTGCCAACAAAACACCTCAGCAGAGTGTGCAACTGCCTACGCTGAAGGTGTTGGAGGGTAGTACAACCATCACCTTCCCTGTTACCGAATTGGGCGGTGCCAAGATAAGTGGACAATTAACTGAAGCAGAAAAAACAACCATCACACTTGATTTGGCGAAAGCTACCTATATCAACCTCGAGACTGGCAAGATATATCAAACAACACCAGAATTAGTGGCTGGCAATGAATATACCATCCGCTTGACACTATTGGATGAACACACAGGAGTTTCGGCTCCAGATGGAGACGGCTGTCCCTATGGCTATGTTTTCCTCAATCTGCAAATTGTGCCTAAAAACCTGGTATGGTCGCCTTCAGGAAACTCTTTCAACGGCTGGGGCAAAGACGAGAACTGGAAAGGTTGGGTGGATAAAAATCACGACAATGTAATTAACGAGACCAACGATCCTGCTACCAACGAACTCGTAGAAGGTTATGTACCTATGGAGGGCGCAGATGTGATTATTCCTAAATTGGATAACGCGCTGCTCTATCCATACATCGTACCAGAGCACGAGCATAGTCACTACCCAATGACGATCAATGCGGAGCCTCACCATTGCAACCAGATCTACTTTGCTCCTGGTGCAAAAATCCACAACCAACATCTATTGCATTATGAAAAGGCCTTCGTGGATATGCAAATCACGGCTGGAAAATGGAATATGATGTCGGCACCGCTGAAAAAGATGGTTTCGGGAGATATGTTTATTCCGCATACTGGAAAATATAATGAGGCAGGTGCTCTGATAGCCGAGCCTAATCCATTCACGGTGAGTGGATTCCAGGGTCTTCGCCATAGAGATGCTGCCTATTTGTTCTATCAGCATTTCTACAACCAAACGGTTTATAGTCACTACGAAGATGGTGGTACTACCTCTGCGGCTAGCATTGGTTTTGAGGAGTCCAACTCGCTCTCTCAACCTCTGCAAGCAGGTGGCGGATATAGCCTTTATGGCGTAGGTATGGTGGGCAAAGAGACGCTGACCATCCGTCTACCAAAACCAGATACGGAGTACTATTATTATACATCAACGGGCGTACAATCCACGAATAAGACAAGTGTAGATCGTGGAGAGAATAACGAGTCTTACCGATTGGCTTTTGATGCGCCTCATGATGCTGAGCACGCAGATCAGAAGATGGAGATTCTTCTCACCAATCATACTGCTACGGATCGCTTCCTGTTTGGTAACCCCACCATGGCATATATCGACATGAAGCTCTTCCTAGAAACCAATAGCGCAGTGCTGAATCCTGTTTTCCATCGTATTGAAGGTAGTGTTTGGACTGCTTCTACCGAACTATCTATGCACGAGGATCGCTACTTGGCACCTATGACGTCTGTCTTGCTGGAGACCCAACACAAGCAACCACTAAGGGAAATCTCCGTCACCCTTTCCGTGGATCATCTTACGCTCAATAATACGGTTGATTTCTTTGCTGAGGAGACTGAAAACGCCCCTCGTCGCCTTATTGCCTCATCGCCCGATAATCATACATCTGAGCTGCTCACCATCTACGCCTTTACGCCTAAGGGTACGGCACGCACCGTGTTGGCTACCAACCCTGCTGCGAGCGACTATTTTGTGCAAGGCGAAGATGCGCTATTCGTATCATCGGGTATAGAGAATAACACCAGCGTTAAGTCGCCACTGAATATGTACACCGTGGCAGAGCAAGTGCCTATGATGGCAGATGTGCGTCAGGGTATCAGCCAAATACCGCTGGCTATCCTAGCCGATACCAAGACGCGTGTCGACTACATGCAACTGGCGTTCTATTCTACACCTAACTGGACACGCGAGTGCTATCTAGTGGATAGCCATACAGGGCAAAAGATTCGTATCATGAATGGTCTTATCATCTCCGTAGAGATGCCTCAAAACCACGAGCAACGCTATTTTATTGAAGGACCTGATGAGTACATTGGCAGCAACAACAATCAAGGTGGAGGAGTTACTACATCCACATTGCCAGTTATTGCGCCTGCAGATGAAATTGCTTTAAATGCCTTTTCTATTAATGCAAACGAACTCGTTGTGACAGCTTCTTCGCTCATGCGTGAGGTCAAGATATATGATATGACAGGGCGATTGATTGCAGATAAAGTCCTAGACCTCTTACATAACTCTACCACTTTGGCTGCTCCATCGGGCATTTGCATAGTAGAAGCCATCCTGCGTGATGGTACTTCGCTCCATACGCAAACGCTTGTTCGATAAAAGCATATATTTGCAAATGAATAACGCACTTCTATTGGGATAACCAACGGAAGTGCGTTTGTTCTTGTCGAGAAGACGTGATTCGAACACGCGACCCCCACGTCCCGAACGTGGTGCGCTACCAACTGCGCTACTTCTCGCTATTTCGATGCAAAGGTACTACTTTTTTCTTATTCCACCAAATTTGCTTGCTTTTTAATTATCCTAACGCGCGTGCGCGCGTACCTATATACATAATATGAAGCATAAACTACATCTTATAGCACTCAAATATGTTCTTTTGCAAACTTGATGTGGCAAAAAGTCTAAACAAAGAAAAAATATCTGAAAATATTTGGTCGGTTCGCAAAAAAGCAGTACCTTTGCAGCCGATTTGCGCCTGAGATTAGTGAATTTTAAATGTGGCAAAAATCGCACTAAAAATGTAATGCTGAAAATCAGCCACTTACAAAGAAAGTGATAAAATAATGCAAAAAAGTTGCTTAAAAATTTGGTCTGTCCAAAAAAAAGCAGTACCTTTGCAGCCGATTTCGCGCTAAACGAAAAATGAGGCGTAAAATCACAGTGATCTTTGAGAGATTGAAGCAATAATGTAGTACAAGAGAGTAGGAAACTACTCGATTGGGAAACTGAAAACGTGTAATACGAAATTTATATTATACGGTTCCCGTTAATAAAGTACACAATAGATTTAAGGTTATTCTGAGCTAACAAACAAATTTATTTTACAACGAAGAGTTTGATCCTGGCTCAGGATGAAC
>JAFVTU010000023.1 GCA_017503075.1 Paludibacteraceae bacterium
TACGAGATGTACTGTCAATAGGTCAATAGCCAATAGCCCATAACCAATAGCGCCATCGGCGCGTCCCATAGCCCAAAGGGCGTCCACTAAACAAAAAAAATGCACTTTTCCCCAAAAAAGTGTATTTTTTTTATTTTTTTTCTTCAAACTGACAAGTTTTAGCAGTTTGAAGCAGTAATTTTGCACCGTCAAACAAAATTAACTACTAAAACTATTACGATTATGCAACTCGAATTCAACTTCAATCAAAAGGATCTGCGCACCAATGTTGCGGAATTGACCAACAACATCTACAGCATTCTTATTTGGATGCAAATTTTGGCGAATCCAACTAAAATTTAAATCAAATATTATTCACTTTTTAATTTTTTTACAATTATGACAACTACAATCAACGAGGTGAATACACTCACCACCAACCAGCTCTCATCTAAAATGCACGATTATCGTATGCATCTGCGTACAATTACCGATGGTCTTGTAGAAATGGCGAAGGCAGCAGGCCGCAGCAAATACACATGTAATCAGCTACTTCGCGAGTGCTACAACCTCATCGATGCCGAATTAAAGACTTATGAACAGTGGAAAGAAGAAGGCGCTTATGTTCGCCGTGGTGAGCATGCCTATCTATTTTGGGGTAAACCTGTGACCAACGAACGCGGCTTCAAGTACTGCCCAGTAGAATTCCGTTTCTGCCGCGAGCAAGTCCGCTTCAAACCATCCTAAACAATCCTATACTACTCTACACTACTCTACTCTACACCATCCTACACAGCGCAAAGCGCTACTACACCACACAAAAAACGAGTTGCCCAATCAGGCAACTCGTTTTTTATTACAAACCAACCACTTAGAGCTGTGCACCCATCACGTTGTAGGTCTTCTCACCGCGGATAATCATCAGCTGACCATTCTTCATCACTTTCACAGGAATCACAACGGTAGTTACATCCTCTACACCAGTAGTACCACCTGCAATCTTCACAACGATTTGACTTGCACGTACTTGAGCAGTAGAAGCAGTGAATACCACACTAGCCGCATTACCTGTCCATGTTCCCACAGGACCAGAGTAGGTATAATCGCCAGTTGATGCAGTCAAGTTACCAGGACCATACTTAGCATTATCATTTGCAGTACAAGTAAACTCAACAGAAACGATATTACCTACTGTAGATGTCAAAGTCAGCGTTTGATTCTGATAAATACGGTAATGGCACTCGTCGTTATATTTACTGATAACACCCTTTGTAACAGCCATTGTGATACCGCCTTTGCTTACGCTGTAAGGAGTTTGGTTAGAAGTATCCTCTGACGCATTACCCTTATCTACATCCGCATCAAATGTCACAGTACCTGCTACTGGTGTATCAGGAGTGTCTGGAGTATCAGGCGTGTCTGGAGTATCTGGAGTGTCAGAACCACCATTCTCATTCAATGTAATATCCTCATAATCAGCATCTGCATCATATGCATATACCTCCACTACTTGATCAAATTTGTATGTCTTGCCATCTTCGCCCACATATGAACCCTTGAAAGAGTAGTTACCCTCGTTGTCGGTATTCTTGATGGTCACAGTGCCTACTTCCTCGCCAATCATTACAGAGTCGTTCTCACTTGCCCACAGCCCTGCAAAAAGCAAATCATAGGTGCCATTGAGTGCAGTTTTGCTATTTGCCTCTACGATGATATATAGTTCAGGATAGATATAGTCATATGACTCTTCATCCAAGTTCTTATACAAATCTATATCGTAAAACTTTACACCTTCATACTCATAATAGTAAGCATCAGCATATTGCAAACCAGTGATCTCAACCACATCACCTGTACCAGGATTTGGGTCATCGCCTCCAGGGTTGTCGCCACCAGGGTTATCACCACCACCTTCGCCTACTTTATATACATAGAATGGTTTGTATTGAGCATTACCCGTCTTATCAGCATACATGCGATAAAGAGGATTACCATTATTAGCATTCTCATACAAGAAATAATCAACACCGCTAAGTGTGCAATACAATACACCACTAGCATTCACATTGCATACACTACCAGTAGCAGCATACTTGAATGTGTTTTTCACGGTTAAAGAGATGTATTGTTCTCCATCTTTGAGGAGAACACCACCATCAGCAGCTTCTACTACATACTCTACCCAACCTGAAGCGGCTGCTGTAGCTGTTTTGTTACCATCCCAACCTGTTACGCCAAGTTCAGCGTCATCACAGTACAATACTACTTTGTCACCTGCAGACAAAGTTGCAATGTCGGTTACCTTTGAATAACCTTCACCTAAACCTGCAAAACTCATCATAGAGAGGAGCATTGCGCCAAGCATAAGAGTAAATTTCTTCATAAGCTTAAAATTTTAATAGTTAATATATAATGTTAATTTATCTCGTGTATATTTCCGTTGTTCACTTCAAACACTTTGGCATGTTCGCTATGTGCTGTTAGCAAGGCAGTCAGATGTTGGCGGTCAGTATCGGTAATGAATATCTGTCCAAACTGTTCACCAGCAACTAGTTGCACTATTCTTTCCACACGCTCGCTATCTAGTTTGTCAAAGATATCATCCAGCAATAGTATGGGCTTCTGGTTTACTGCATGCACCGAGTTGAGGAACAATGCTTGTCCCAGTTTCATGGCCAACAAATAGGATTTCTGTTGTCCTTGACTACCGACGCGTTTAAGTGGATAGTCGCCTAGTTTCATCTCCAATTCATCCTTGTGTACGCCTTGCGAAGTCCAACCTAATATCAAGTCGCGCGAGCGTGTACGTGCGAATGCCTCCGTCAAGTCGCGATCATGCAACTGCGAAACATATTCCAGCGACACCTGCTCTTTTGCGCCCGATATAGCATTATACACCTCTTGAAAATAGGGTGTAAACTGCTCTATAAACCGCACTCTTTCTTGATATATCGGCATGGCGTATTGCACCATCTGCAACTCCAAAACCTCAAACAAATCCACAGGCAGCTCGTCCAAACCCACATTTTCGTATTGTTTCAACAGTGCATTACGCTGTTTGAGCAGTGCATTGTATTGAGTCAAGTGCTCCAGATATGCTCGGTTGTATTGCGATATTACGCCATCTATAAATCGGCGTCGTTCATCGCTGCCTTCCACTACCAGTTCGCTATCTTGTGGCGACACCATCACCAGCGGTATCAGTCCGATATGGTCAAGCAATCGCTTGTAATCTTTCTTGCCACGACGAAATTGCTTTTTCACGCCTCTTTTCAGGCCGCAGCTGACGACCTCCTCATCCTCCTCCTTTATCTGGTATCGTCCTTGCACCATAGCCATCTCCTCATCGTGATGGATGTTCTGGCTATCGATGGCGTTATATGCTGATTTTGTGAAACTTAAGTAGTATATTGCATCCAATATATTCGTTTTTCCCTGCCCATTCAATCCCACGAAACAATTGAGTTTATCCGAGAAGCTCATTCCCGCTTCCCGAATGTTCTTATAGTTCAATATGTTCAGTTCTCGCAATATCATTGTTTATTCGAATGCTCGCTTTACTCGCTGTGTAGTGTTGTGTAGTGTTGTGTAGTAGCGCTCCGCGCTGTGTAGCGTTGTATCGCGGTGGCACTACTCTACACTACTCTATACTACTCTATACTACTCTCTACTACTCTACACTACACTACTCTATTCTACTCTATCCTACTCTATACTACCCTATACTACTCTATACTACTCTATACTACCCTATACTACTCTACACTACTCTACACTACTCTATACTACTCTATCCTACTCTATACTACTCTATTCTACTCTATCCTACTCTACACTACCCTATACTACCCTATACTACTCTATTCTACTCCATTCTACTCCATTCTACTCCATTCTACTCCATTCTACTCTATCCCATCACGCGAAGCTCGCCACATCACTCGCCGTAATGGTCTCACCACCCAATATGATGAGTCGCTCCACCACATTGCGCAGTTCTCGGATGTTACCCGGCCAGTTCCTTTCTTGCAATGCAGCCACAGCCCCCTCATCAAATCCCTTGATCTTCCATCCCTGTTCTTGGCATATCTGCTCTGCAAAGTGTTTGACTAGCAGCGGTATATCTTCTTTTCTATCATCCAGCGATGGCACATGTATTGGTATCACGTTCAGGCGATGGAAGAGGTCTTCGCGGAAGCGTCCTTCGGCTATCTCATGCTTGAGATCTTTGTTGGTAGCTGCTAATACGCGTACATTCACTTTTATCGGTTTGTCGCTACCCACGCGAGTAATTTCATTCTCTTGTAAAGCGCGCAGCACTTTTGCCTGTGCCGACAAGCTCATGTCGCCGATTTCGTCCAAAAATAATGTTCCGCCATCTGCTTGCTCGAACTTGCCCGCGCGGTCTTTGATGGCACTAGTGAAACTACCCTTGGTATGTCCAAACAGCTCACTCTCAATCAGTTCGCTCGGTATAGCTGCACAGTTCACTTCCACCATTGGTTTCTTGGCGCGTGTGCTGTTCTCGTGTATGAGGTGTGCCACCACCTCCTTACCCGTACCATTGGCACCAGTGATCATCACGCGCGCCTCCGTAGGTGCCACTTTCTCTATTATTTCGCGCACGCGCTCAATGGCTGCACTCTCACCTACCATCTTGTTGCGTGCACCTATTTTCTTGCGTAGTACTTTGGTCTCTTGCACCAGCGACTTATGCTCCACTGCATGCTGCGTAGTTACCAATAATCTATTCAGATCCAGCGGCTTAACTATAAAGTCATACGCGCCATTCTTCAGCGCATCCACTGCTGTTTCCACGGTGCCATGACCCGATATCATCACCACGGGGGCTTCTTCACCGCCTTGCTCTTGTTGGGTTTTGCGGTATGCTTGCAGCACCTCCATACCATCCAACTCTGGCATCTTAATATCAGTATAAATCAGGTCGTACTTAGCCGCTAGTGCCATCTCCAAACCAACGCGTCCATTCTCCGCCACATCTACTGTATATCCCTCAAACTCAAGAATCTCCTTCAGCGTGTTACGAATCGCGCGCTCGTCATCTATTACCAAAATCTTTGCCATAGCCATCCAAATTATATAATTTGGTGCAAAATTACTAAATTCTTCCGACATATGCAAACATTTATTCAAAAAAAAGAAATATATACCTGTTGTACCCTGTGAACCTTGGTCTCCTTGCCACCTTTACACCTTACACCTTACACCTTTACACCTTACACCTTTACACTTTACACCTTACACCTTTACACTTTACACCTTACACTTTACACCTTACCCCACACCCCAATATTTAACAATATTTTGCTAATAACAAATTTTCTTTGCAAAATATTTGCATATATCAATTATTTTTCGTACCTTTGCGCCCGATTGTTGTGGATTTCCTATTTTTGTGGAAAATCTGCATTAAAAACCTGATTATTAATACATAAAAACACATACACTTGCATATGAGCTTGATTTCTACACGCAACTCATTATTTTCACCCCTTACGCACGCGCATCCAAGAGGCGCAATACTAGCGATTTTACTGCTATTTTTTACTATTCAAGTAGGTGCTCAGGAGTTTTCCTCCACCTCTGCTTATCGTGTTCAGCAGATTGACATGTCTGCTCAATCCGTGCAAGTAGAGGGTTATCAGCAATACCACTCTACTATCTATGAGCCATTCTCATCATCCACACCTAGTTATGGCGGCAGCAACAACGACCAATCATCGGGTATGGGTGGCAGGAGAAACGCTTTTGGTCACCCAGACGATCCTAATAAAGATCCAGAATCCCCTATCGGTGAGCCATGGATTATGCTGGTATTTGCAGCGTTAGTTGCTGTAGTTATCGCACTTCGTAAGAAGCAACATGCCTAATGATTGCCCCTTGGTTGCCACCTATCTACATAGGGACTTCATAGGGACTTCATAGGAACTTCATAGGGACTTCACCGAAGGATTAGCATAGGACAACTAAGGGATGTATAAGGGATGTATAAAGAATATATATGGGATGCCAATAGCCAATAGCCTATCGCCCAAAACCAACCAACATAACAGCAACACCCCATCGGTTCAGTCCTCGGCGCTATCCGCCGAGCATAACAATAACAATAACACCCGCAACAACGTCGCAGAGCGACAAATAACATAGATAACAAAACAACGTGGCTTCGCCACACAAAACGTCGCTAAGCGACCAAGAAGATGCCAACAAAAAGAGCACATAAAGCAGTTGTAAAAAAGGCGCAAACCACGCCTCTTCTCCCTATATCTATGGAAGATGTGCAAAACAAGATTGTTATCTTGCGCGGTGAGCCTGTTATATTAGATCGTGACGTTGCTACATTATACGGAGTAGAAACACGTGAAATTAATCAAGCAATAAAGAATAACCCTGGAAAATTCCCAGCAGGATATACTTATATACTTAATAATCAGGAAGTTGCAGAGATGAGATCAAAAATTTTGACCACATCCTCAGAAACTACTGAAAATGAGAAGGTTAACGTAAATATAACTAAAAGTCACTATAATCCTACGGCTCTTACAGAGAAGGGATTGTATATGATGGCGACCATATTGAAAAGTGAACGAGCCACTCAGACTACTATCGCCATTATTGAGACGTTCGCTAAAACCCGATATTTGAAACGTGAATTAGTGGCACTACATAAAGAAACTGACTCAACACAAGCATCCGAAAAGCTGAAGCGCTTTGGAGAAGTAATCGCAGACCTTGTGATGCCAGATTTGGAAACCTCCGAAACAGAGTCTACATTAGAACTAGATTTCTTTATTGGGAAGCTGAAACATACTGTCAAACGGACAAAGAAACAATAACAGCAAAACCAACGTCGCAAAGCGACATACAACATAGAATATTAACCCTAGTCTATAGCCTATTGCCAATAGCCTATAGCCAACAGAAAAAAACATATGAAACACAATCTACTTAAATCGGTTATCATTTCAGTAATCCTTCTAATGGGAGTTTCTAACGCATGGGCGTATGAAAATTTCAACGAGATTTGGGGCACTTACAATATTGGAGGTAATGACGAAGGTGCTGCATTTTCTTCTAACAAGGACTTAGGAGTTGTATCTAAATTTACTATTCAAGCTTTTTATCTGAAGTGTAAAGATAATTGGGGGGCGAGTAGGACTTGCTGGACTGCCGGTGCATTGTACTATGAGGTCAACGGGGGAGGATTTACAGAAGTTATTAATACTGCTACAGATTGGAAACCAGACGGATGGGCAGAAGCAGAGTACCAATTCAAGAAAGAAAACATGAATCTTACCTTAGCTACGAATTCTGGTGAATACACAGTGAAATTCTACGGAAAAGTCTGGGGCGATAGAGATACATATTTAAGTAACAATGGAAACAATTATGAATGGACATTTACAATAAATCCTCCTGATATAACAAATATCCAAGTTAATGCAACAGGTTGTATTGGAGGTATAGGTACGCAACAAGATCCATATATCGTAGCATATGGAGCATCATTAACATTAACAGCTTCAGTGACAAATAGCGATGCAAACTCAAATACGCATTATAAATTTGGGAATAAAGATGCCAGCACAACAAACACATATACTATTTCAAACATCACTAATTCTGATAAACAGTCGCTAACTATCACTGCTCAAAACATCAATAAAACTGACAACAGTTTGAAAGGAAATAGTAAAACAACGACAATTTACTACAAATATTCGCCACTATACGTTTATGTTAATGGTACAAATCATCTATTTGATAACGACACAAAGAAAGTTACTGTTGCACTTACCCAAAATAATGGCGACGAAACGTACGCATTCAAAATCCATGACAATTTCGGCCATTGGCTAGGTAACAATGGAACTATGGAGCGTGGAGGGAATGCTGTTCATAGTGGAGGTTGGACAATGAGTGCTGGCGCTGAAGATTGCAAGCTGAAAGCAGATTTAACCGGTGAGTACACATTTACTTTCATGCCTGCAACGAACAAAGTAACTGTCACATATCCTCAAAAATCATATTTTATCGCAGGTTCATGGGATAATTGGGCAGGAACAGCACCTTCATTCGTGGATGCTAGTACACCTGTTTCCATCTACCTAGAAGCAGATCAAACCTATAGTTTCAAAGTCGCTGACTTGACTGCTAATGCAACATGGTATGGCAATAATGGAACTATGACACGCGCCAATTCCACTGCCTGGACAATGACTAATGGAGCAAACAATTGCCAAATTTATGCGGATCTCTCTGGTAACTACACATTTACCTTTGATAAATCTACTAAGAAGTTGACCGTCACATACCCAACCAAAGTAACTTTAGGTTATTGCGAGTTTGGACAATACGGAATAGAATACGATGGCACAACATATTATTCAAAACCCGATGAGAATGTAGAAATCAACATACCACGTGGTGCTTCAGTACGAGTGTTAGAAGGAACACCTCTTAATAACGCGTACACAGGCGGAGTATTAATGGTCTTACCTACCAAAGTTCCAAATGTAGAAAACACACCCATCACCATTGAAGGCGATACGAAGTTTGATGATATGTTCGTAACGAAAGCTTCGCATACGGTATATCTGAATGTACCAAACGACTGGACAACAGCAAAAATATACGCATGGAATGAGGATGGAAATACCACCTTAGAAAACCCAAAATCTATTGATATAAACGGTAATACATACTACGAATTTAGCATCCCTGCGGGATATAATAACTTTGAATTCCGCACTAGTGATGACACCAAGAGAACTGCTAGTTTCCCATTTGGTATTCCTCTTAATAAGGTCAATTGTTATACTATCACAAACACTGTAACCCAACATACGGGGTACAAGGTCTACTCTGGCACTTGGGGCATTCTTCCTGCACAAGAAGGCGATTACCGATTGCTTTATGTGGAGCAAACTGTTGAATATGGAGAAATAACATTTGACAAATCACACCCTTCTGACATCGTCAAGCTAACCAACATTGGCGACAAAGATATCGTTAGCCTACACCTATATAATGAACGCGCGGAAGGAGTCAACGGTATGAACAACGCTGCGGTTATTTTGCAAAGATGTACAGGTTACGTTGAAGGCGTAGCACAGTGGGAAGAAGTTGAGTACCACATGGTGTACAACCGCCTATTCTCCGAAGCATCTGCTGCCTTATTGCCAGGACGTAGAAACACCGTAGAGTTGCGAGACCACGATGGTTTAGAGGTAATCAAAGCAGTAGCTGACAGCGAAGAACACGACTATGGTTCTGGCGTTTGGAACTTCACCATCCAGAAGACTAACGAAAGTGCTACCCTACTCCTCGACGAAAATAACCTCGAACCTTACGAGGGCAACTACTATATCCGTACCAATAATACTGCAGGTGGTTGGAAAAATTACATGCAACCTGACAACTACATGACCTTCTCACAATATGCAAAAGATAATAGTGGCTTTTCACACTACTACTGCAAATGGATTAACCATAATGGTGATGGAGATGGCGGTACTGCACACGCAAATGTCAAATTTATGGTTGCAAATGACTATGCCACTAATTTGGCGAAAGAATGCGCACAAGATGACTACACATTAGAGGATGGTATATTGTTTGAAGATGCCAATGTCCGTTGGTCATGGGATGTTGTAACCAACAAAATCTCGCGCGCGTATATACGAGGTGCATATGATGGTCATGGACAACGATTAAATAACATCGTATTGGATTATACCACTGGTGGTTTAACCACCCCTCCCGATGTGACATTAGACGATAGAGGTGACTGGATTTACCAAGTAGATGTAACGGATGTTGAACCTGGCGCCACCTTAACTTCACTAACAGCTACTTATCCATCAAAATCAAGTGGAGAAAAAGAATATCAGTACGATGGAACAAAAGCGGATGGCACAAAATATAAAGATGGTGATAAGTACACTGTAGAACCTACAACACAAACATTTGCAGAAAACATAGACATGCTCACTGGTGACGGAGATAATACCTACACCGTGCGTGTACTATATGACTTTAAGATTGATAAGACATTGGTGGCATTAGTGCCGAATGAAAACGTAGCTGACATAGAAATTGACGTAATTATTGAGCGTGTGGATCAAGACGAGGCTACACAAGTACGAGCTCAAATCAATGCCGCTCGCACAACAGAAGGTTCAACCGTATATGCGGTAATGTCATTTACCCAAGATCACATTACTGGTGGTGCATCCAAATACGCAAAACAATTCTACTGGATATCCTTCCCATTCGATGTCCGTGTTTCTGATGTCTTTGGATTCGGCGAATATGGCAAACATTGGATTATCCAATGGTACGATGGAGCTGAACGTGCTAAAAATGGTTGTTGGATAGACTCACCTACATACTGGAGATTCCAAACCGATACCACTGATTATGTACTAGAAGCAGGAAAAGGTTATGTGCTAACACTAGATTTGGCAGAGATGGATGTATTTGCCAATACAAACAAAGTGAGTCTTTACTTCCCATCTAGAAATACAGTACAAACCGTTAATGGTGACATCATTCAGGACCTTAACGAAATTGAGTTAGAGCCATATACTTGTACTATCCTACGTAATGACAGATATATCAAAGATAGCCACTGGCACATGCTCGGCGTTCCTTCATATGCCAATAAGAATAAATCATTCACTCAGAATAACGTGGCATACTTCTACCAATACAACTCTGCAAATGACACATATACTCCAACCTCATCAGGATCATTCAACTTCAATTCAATGTTCTCATACATGGTTCAGTTTGCAGGTACTATCAATTGGAGTGAATTTGCTTTCGACGCCAACGGTAGTCAAGGATTAGCAGCCAAGAGAAATACCGATAACGCAAATGACAAGCACGTATTGCGCCTTGAATTGCAAAAGAATAGTTTATTTGTTGATCAGACATTTGTTCAACTACAAGCAGAAGAAGCAACTGAGATGTTTGATATGAACCTTGATTTGACCAAGATGGTTAATTCAGGAAATAATATCTACTCGCTTATTCCAGGTACAGAAAGCAATATCGAAGTGGCTGCAAATGCAATGCCAATCGCAGAGACCATTATCCCTCTTGGTGTTAAGATCACAGCAGCAGGCGAATATACCTTCGCGATGCCGGATGGAACAGATGGTATTGTGGTTGAACTCATTGACTACGAGACTAATACCACAACCAACCTACTGCTTGACAACTACACCGTTAACCTCGGCAAGGGCACCTTCGAAAGCCGCTTCGCTCTCCATGTAAGACCAGATAAAACAGTCACCAGCCTTGATAATATAGGCGATGAGACAACAGGCGATGAGGCGAAGAAGTACATCATCGATGGCAAACTATTCTTGCAAAAGGACAACACCCTCTACGATGCACAAGGACATATCGTGCGCTAAGGCGCAGCTATATGTTTAGTGGACGCCGCAAAACGGCTACTGTTTAGGGTTTAGAGAAAACACTATAGAAAAAAAGACAAGAGTTGAGCATCACGCTCAACTCTTGTTGTAGATTATCTAATTGTCTGAAAGCCCCGAAAGGGCTTCCAACAACCTTACACCAACTGGCGTATCAGTTTTTCTTCCTCACCAGGCAGCATTGCTATTGGTGGCAACTCTATCATCGTATAAGCGCCATATTGCCCTTTCTGCTGCATCCGTACCGCTGCACGAGCAGCTGACACCATCACCTGTGCCGTCAGAGCTGGGTTATTGATGCGCATCGTAAACTCCAGATGTTGCCCCTCCACATTGCTCGACACACCATCGCGCACTAGATTCACACCATGCCCTACGCTATTAATCGCCGCTACTGACTCCACCACAATCATTTTAGTATCGTCACTAGCGAAATACGCATCTGCCTTCAGCAGTGATTCTACCACCTGAGCGTCTGCACCGTCCTCTAACTCCACATACACTTCTCTTCGGTGTACTCCCTTACCCATAGGGATAGTCATTGACAGCGCATCCTTCACACCAGCAATAGCCTTCGCTGCCACGGTATGTCCCATCGAGCGACCAGGACCAAAATTGGTATATGTCACTCCCTCTGGCACCAACGCCATAAGCAACGCACGCACCACAGAGTCAGATCCAGGATCCCATCCTGCCGAAATCACACTCACTGCCTTATTGGCCTTAGCTACAGGCATAAGCGATTGTCGGAGATCATAAATCTTTTGATGAATATCAAACGAATCCACCGTACATATCCCCCTCTGCAGCAGTGCCTTAGCAAAAGGTTCCACCTCACGCGTAGGGGTACATAGCAGTACAACATCCGCTTCAATATCATCCAGATTATCATTGTGGTGATATATGCCCGCGAGCTCCATATCTGGAGCCGCCTTGATCGCCTGCTCCGCAGCACGACCTATATTTCCATATCCAAGAATCGCTACTTTCATCATGTGGTGTAATGTTAACTAGTGTGGTCTTTTCTATTATTGTATCTAGTGCATCTAGTGTATCTAGATTTCCTAAATTGACTATATTATCTAAATAACCTCGAGGGTGCAAAATTACACATTTTTTCTGAAACAACAAAAGGGAAGAAGCAAAAAGATGATTTTTTAGCAAAAATATTTGGTCAATCCAAAAAAAAGCAGTAATTTTGCACCGATTTTCGACTATAGTCTCTGGCGATCAGCATAGAGTACGTATGATTGCGGCTCGAACAGTAGTGTATACTATAGTTATTTAACCCATTAAACAAACAACGAAATGGATTTAATGAAAATTGCCGAAGAGGCATTCGCTGGCGAGAAGAAAGAGTTTCCAGCATTCGCTGCAGGTGATCAAGTGACTGTAGCTTATCGTATTAAAGAGGGTAACAAGGAGCGTATTCAAGAGTTCCGCGGTGATGTAATTTGCATCCACGGTAGCGGTGACAAGAAGCGCTTCACCGTTCGCAAGATGTCTGGCAACGTAGGTGTAGAGCGTATCTTCCCTATGGATAGCCCATTCATCGAGAAAATTACTGTGAACAAATACGGTAAAGTTCGTCGCTCTAAATTGTACTACTTGCGTGCTCTTACTGGTAAGAAAGCTCGTATTCCAGAGCGCCGCGTGAAGTAATGTCACTTCGTGACAATTTAAAACTCTTAGAACCTTTAGAACTCTTAGAACTTTAAACTGTCACGATATTGCCAAATGGTGTAACGGTAGCACTACAGATTCTGGTTCTGTCTGTCTGGGTTCGAATCCTAGTTTGGCAACAAAATGAGAATCTCCTTATTGGAGGTTCTTATTTTGTTTCTAAACTCATGGATGAGAACCCACTAAAGGGGTCCCCACCAAGCTTTGCTTGGAAGGGGAGAGTGAGGATGTGCGGTTGCCTAATGTCGCGGGCGACATTCTTTGCAACAAGCACAAGCCGAACGACGAATCCTAGTTTGGCAACAAAAAAGAAAGATTCTCATCTGAGAGTCTTTCTTTTTTTTCTACTGAACTAGCACAAAAATAAATCGAACTTCGTGAGTTCGATTTAAGAGGAAGAATGACGGTCGCCCAATGTTGCAAAGCAACATTCATTGCGACAAGTCCATTCTGACGAGGGGGAGAGTGAGGATGTGCGGTTGCCTAATGCTGCAAAGCAGCAGTCATTGCAACAAGCACAAGCCGAACGACGAATCCTAGTTTGGCAACAAAACGAAAGGCTTCCCTTCTGGGAGGTCTTTCGTTTTGTTGTTGCTAGAGAATCTAGAAGGGCTGGAAGGGCTAGAGAGGCGGGAAGGGGTAAAGTGTAAGGCATAAAGACGAGAAAGGTGACAAAAATTGCAAAAATTACCAAGAAGAGAAACAAATTTTCATCAAAATCAACGAAAAACATACAAAAAATCACAAAAAGTATAAAAAAAATGGAAAAATGTTTGCATATATGAATTATATATATTACCTTTGCACGTGATTTTGCTAAACAAAAACGGCAAAAAGTAAAAAGCAGCCGCTGCAAAGTCCATTTACGCGCATACACGCATATATATATAATAAGGTATATAGTTTTTAAGGTACAATTTTAAATTTTATTTTTATGAAAAAGATTTACTCTCTTTTCATGGCACTAAGTATTGTGCTATGTGCCATGGCTAGTTCTCCTTATGTAATGGAGAGACAATTGGCTGTTTCCAACTCTAAAGTGGTAAACAAGCAAGCAAAATTCAACCAACAAGATCGCGAAGCTATCGCAGCAAAGCGTATGGCAAAAGCAACACCTGCATTGCAAGTGAATGGCGCTCGCCAAATTGAGGCTGTGCAAACCATCGCTAAACAAGCAATGCCTGCTAACGCTGTTCGCAAAGCTCCTGCTAAAGCCACAGAAGGGATTGTAGCTACTGACACAGTGGTTATCCTTGGAGGAGAGTGGTCGTATGAGTATTATGCAGAGAGTGGCGACTGGTACATGGCTGTGATTGACGAAACACAAACCTACGTAGTACGTTTGGACTACTTGGCAGAGGAGAGCGGCTTTGCTGGTACATTCGGTATTGATGATTTGGATTTGGATTATTCTTACTTGACTATCTATGACACAGATGGCACCAAGACCTTCGTGGATTATGTAGAAGCAGAATTTACAGTAACCGTTACCGAAGATAGCAAATTCTTGGAGGCAAACTTGCTATGCGAGGATAGTATCCGTTACCTCGTAAGTGCAGCAGAGTTGCCATTGCCTGAGGCAAAGGACACCGTAGAGTTGGCTTATACCAATGGTCACTTGGAGGACGGCACGCGCAGCACCGAGACTTTCCAATTCTGGGCTGACGAGAATGGTGTTTACACCTCATTCCTTATCGCTTCTGATGAAGTAGTGGGAGAATACACTCAAGACGATATGTATGTAGCTTATGCAAACTACATCATGTTTGTAGATGGCATAGATACTACTTTCGTTGACTTCTTGGGTCTCAACTTGACTGTCACCAAAGAAGATCAAACCTATTTTGCAGACGCATACGCATTGGGCGTTGATACCGTTATGTATCACATCACCATGTCATATACCAAACCTGCTCCAACCGACACCATCGACATCGTAGCCACCAACATGACTATTGACGAATTCGAGTTCATTGGTATGTATTTCTGCACCATCACCGCAAGCAACGACGAATACACCGTTACTCTCGATATGGCCAATGGTTTGCCACTAGGCGAACTCACCAGCGCAGATTTCAATGTAGATTGGAGTTCTGTTTATCGTGTTGCAGATTCGACAGAGATTGCGTTTGAAGATATCCTCAGCGCAACTGTTACAGAAGTGGACGGACAACGTGCTATCAAAGCTCAAGCATTGGGTGTAGATACCATTCTCTACAACTTAGATCTCAGTTATGTGTTGCCAACCGCAACTGATACCGTAGAGGTAGTATTCACTACCCCTGCAAGTGCAGAATACTATGACTCATACGGTGATTATTATATCTATAATGAAAACGAGGAGTATATCGTAGCATTAGACATCTTTGCAGAGAAGAACGCATTGGAAGGCGAATACGAAGGCGAAGACTTTGATTATTATTACACTGAAGTAGGTCTTATCGTAGATGGCGATACTACTGGCGTGGCTGTAGCAGCAGCAAAAGCAACTATAACAAAAGTAAGCGAAGAATTAGCACATATTGACGCTGAGTTGCTCTGCGAGAACGAAGTGCTTTATTTGGTTAGCACCGATGTAACCATGTCAAAATTAGGTTTGCAATACGATATGACAGAGGGCAAAGTAAATCGCGAATATAACCTCAATGATGAATTGACCTTCAACACCGATTACGTAGCAGATTATGGTGAATTATATGTGGACGTAATAGCTGGTGACATGAGCGACTTGATGTCATTGCTCTTCTTCGTAAACGATACTGTAGAAGGTTTGGTACTTCCAGAAGGTACATATCCAATCAGTGATACATACGCTGAAGGTACTGTATTAGCATCTACTGGCTATGATGAAGACTATGGCGCAATGCCATCTAACTACTGCACATTGGTTGTAGATGGAGGTAAATTGTATCTCAATGAATGTTTCTTCATGGTAGGCGGAAGTGTAGTAGTAGAGCACGTGGATGGTCACTTGAAGATTACCGTTGATGCTGTGAACTCATACGACGTTCCTGCACATATCGTATATGAGGCAAATCCAGCAGAGACAGGTTTCGAGAATATCAAAGTAAACACCAACGCAAGCAAAATGATTGAGAACGACCAACTCTTGATCATCAAAGACGGCGTGAAATACAATGTTATGGGTTCTGTAGTAAAATAATTACTCATCACATACACAGTCAAGGAGGGTGCTACGGCATCCTCCTTTTTTATAGAAAACATTTTTTCAGACTATTTGTTTGTATATGTCCAAAAAAAGCAGTACCTTTGCACGGTTTTTTGATTATACACCTTATTATATATATAAGCAATGAAGAATTTTGTAGAAGAATTGCGTTGGCGTGGCATGTTGCAAGACATGATGCCAGGCACCGAAGAACAACTGATGAAAGAACCTACTGCTGCATACTTGGGTATTGACCCTACTGCAGATAGTTTGCATATTGGGCACCTCTGCGGTATCATGATGCTCAAGCACCTGCAAAATGCAGGTCACAAACCCATCGCGCTGATTGGTGGTGCAACAGGTATGATTGGCGACCCAAGTGGCAAATCAGCCGAGCGTAACCTGCTGGACGAACCTACCCTACGCCACAACCAAGAGTGCATTAAGAAGCAACTAGAGCGTTTCCTCAACTTCGGCGAAGGCGAGAATGCTGCTGAGCTCGTAAACAACTACGACTGGATGAAGGACTACACCTTCCTCGACTTTGCACGCGAAGTGGGCAAACTCATCACCGTCAACTATATGATGGCAAAAGACTCTGTTAAAAAACGCTTCAATGGCGAGTATAGCCAAGGTATGTCGTTCACAGAGTTCACCTATCAACTGCTCCAAGGATACGACTACGTATATCTCAACAAGCACAAGAACTGCAAACTCCAAATGGGTGGTAGCGACCAATGGGGAAACATCACCACAGGTACCGAGCTCATCAAGAAGATGGGTGGCGGTGAGGTTTTTGCATTGACTTGCCCACTCATTACCAAAGCTGACGGCGGTAAGTTCGGTAAGACCGAGAGTGGCAACGTATGGCTCGACCGCAAATACACCAGCCCATATCGTTTCTATCAGTTCTGGCTCAACGTGAGCGATGATGATGCCAAACGCTATATCCGCATCTTCACTTGCCTCGACAAAGAGACCATCGACGCACTCATCGCAGCACACGACGAGGCACCACACATGCGTACCTTGCAAAAGCGATTGGCAGAAGAGGTGACCGTGATGGTACATAGCCGCGAAGATTATGAGGCAGCCGTAGAGGCAAGCAACATCTTGTTTGGCAATGCGACACACGAGGCACTAAGCAAACTAGACGAGGAGATGTTCCTGCAAGTATTTGACGGCGTGGAGAAATACGAAATTAGCCGCGAAGACATTGAGGCAGGTATTCCTCCACTCGACCTATTGGCAGAGAAAACCAAGATCTTCCCATCCAAAGGCGAAGCACGCAAGATGATTATCGCCAACGGCTTCTCTATCAACAAGGAGAAATTCACCGACCCACAAAAGGCAATCACCATTGATATGCTCCTCAATGGCAAATACCTGCTCTGCCAAAAAGGTAAAAAGAATTACTATATTGTAGAAGTAAAAGGATAATGGACGCCCATTGGGCTATTGGATAATGGACGGCTAACGCCTATTGGGTAATGGCTATAGACAGAAAATCAGCGAAGCAGGAGTTTCGCTGATTTTCGTTTAGAGAGGGTATTTCGTAATAAAAAGGTATCATTTGTTATGAAAACAACGGTGGAAATTGTGTATTTGCTTAAAATATCGTACCTTTGCAGCACATTTTGCTTCGCCTTGGTGCGGAGCTATTATTATGCAAATCACACTCGTTGAATAATGAAAAAAGTATTTCTACTCTTTTTTTTATGCCTAACAGTAGGCATGTATGCAGAACGAATTGACACTATTCCCTTCGGAGATATGGAGAGTTGGGCAGTTCGTTACATCAAAGAATCCAAACTTTTAGGCGGTCAAACCAAAACACTGTATGCTTTAGCCCCTACCGACACCATTTGGGAAAACGGTTCTTATACCTACGGATTGAACGGCAATCCTTGGGCAACCAGCAACGCCTATGCCAATGTGATTGGCATTGAGAAAGCCGCAGGCACTATGACACCCGAAGCAAGAGAAGATGGGGGTACATGTTGCCGTATGGATGTGGACTTGCTAGGTGTTCGCGTGATGGGAATAATTGATATACAAGTACTTGTGCCAGGCACATTGTTCACAGGACGCAATCTTGAACCTATCACTACTGCCGCTGACCCATATCAAAACATTGACTTTGGAGTACCATTCACTGAGCGACCAAGTGCTTTGCAGTTTGATTATAAATGCATCATCTCCCCTGAGAATTGGATATGGTTTGCTAAAGGTACTGCTAAGCCAAAAAAACTAGAAGGACACGACGAGGCAGAAGCATATCTATATTTGCAACATCGCTGGGAGGATGAGAAAGGCAAGATTCACTCTATCCGCGTAGGCACTGCCTACGAACGCTTCACCGAAGATCAACTCACATGGGTAAATGGTCATCGCATACCTATCCACTATGGCGATATCACGGGTGAACCTTGGTACGAAGATTATATGGGCTTCAAGTGTATGCAACGCGCTGTGAATTCGAGAGGCAAAGTGACCCCCATCATCGAAGAAGGTTGGGACGGCACACTAGAACCTACTCACCTCGTTATCATGCTCACTTCGGGTAAATACGAAGCATTCGTCGGCAAGGAAGGCAACGTGTTTTGGGTAGATAATGTGAGTCTAGTGTACGAAGATTAAGCACATAATACGAGATTTTGCAAAGAAAATAGCATTTTTTTTGAAAAAAAGCAGCAAATAATTTGGTCAATTCAAAAAAAAGCAGTACCTTTGCACCCGCTTTCGAAAAGAAAGAATGAAAACCACCTCAAAACTAAATCAAAACGCGTTTTGATTTAAGAGGAAAAACAAACGAAGCGCACCACTTGCGTAGCAAGTCAATTCGCGTAGTTTGTTTTGACGATGACCAATGGTATAAAGGCTATTACGTCAGATTTTGGTTCTGAAAATCTTGGTTCGATTCCAGGTTGGTCAACTAAAGAAGCCCGTCCAAACGGGCTTTTTTTGAGAGAAATCTCAACGTGTGATGGGATACGGGCAGCCACACCAACAGTAGTTTAAAGTTTAGAGGACGCTCGCACAGCGAGCTACAGTTTAGAGTTTAAAGGCTGGGAATTCTGCCCTATTATTGAGTAACACTTTATAAAAAATGAAAACATTTGAATTGGTAGGTACTCCACGTAGCGAGTACGGCAAGAAAGCTGCTAAGACTTTCCGCAAAGAGAACCTCGTACCTTGCAACCTCTATGGCAATGGCGAGAACGTGACTTTCACTGTAACTGTTGACGATGTACGCAAACTCATCTACACTCCTGACACCATGGCAGTGGCTTTGACCATTGGCGAGGCTAAGAAGATGGCGGTAGTAAAAGAGTTGCAATTCCACCCAGTAAGCGAGCAATTGCTTCATATTGACTTCCTCGAAGTAACTGAGGATAAGCCTGTAACCGTAGCTATCCCTGTACAATTGCAAGGTCACGCAGAAGGTGTGAAAGCCGGTGGTAAATTGGCTCTTGAGATGAAGAAGCTGAAAGTGAACGGTATCTACACACAAATTCCTAATCGCGTTGAAATCGACGTTACCAACCTCGGTTTGGGTAAGAAATTGTATGTAGGCGAAGTTAAACTCGAAGGTCTAAAACTGATGAACCCTGCAGATTCTTGCGTTGCTCGCGTGAAAGCAACTCGCGCAAGCCAACAAGCTGCAGCTGCAGATGCTAAGGGCAAAAAGAAATAATATACACCACTCATAAGAGCGGTAAAAGAAAAGAGTGGAAAAGGTTTCTTTCCACTCTTTTTAGTTTAGAGGACGGCGCGATGCGCCTACTGTTTAGTGTTTAGAGTTTAGTGATATGAAATATCTAATTGTTGGATTAGGAAATATCGGCGATGAATATGCCAATACACGCCATAATATCGGTTTTATGATGGCCGATGCATTTGCAGAAAGCAAGAATGCAACGTGGGAAGACAAACGCTATGGCTTTGTAGCGCGTTGCCGTGCAAAAAGTGCTGAAATCATCTTACTCAAGCCATCAACATATATGAACCTTAGCGGTAATGCTGTGCGCTATTGGCTACAACAAGAGAAAATCCCTGTGGAGAATATGTTGGTACTGGTAGATGATTTGAACTTGCCTTTTGGTAGTATCCGTATGCGCAAACAAGGTAGCAATGGAGGTCACAACGGTTTAGGACATATTCAACAAGTGCTTGGTACACAGAATTATGCACGCCTTCGCTTTGGTATTGGTAACGATTTCAACAAAGGTGCACAATGCAACTTCGTTCTCGGCGAATGGAGTGAGGAAGAGAAGAAAACGCTGCCCGATCGACTCAAATTAGTGAGCGAAATCATACCCTCCTTCTGCCTACAAGGCATGGATCGCACCATGAACCAATACAATGGCAAATAAGTTTAGAGGACGCTGCTAATGCAGCTATTGTTTAGTGTTTAGAGATTCAGGATGGAGGTCAGAGTAGATAAATACCTTTGGGCAATGCGGATTTACAAAACCCGTTCAATTGCCACTGACGCCTGCAAATGTGGGCGTGTGAAGATGAACGGCGTAGAACTCAAACCCAGCCGAGTATTTCATGTGGGTGATATATTTACTGTCCGCAAAGGTCCTATTACCTACACCTATCGCATATTACAGCTACATAACAATCGATTGGGAGCAAAAATGGTACCAGAGTACCTACAAGACATTACGCCTAAAGAGCAATTAGAACTACTGGAACTGGCTCGTTATGCAGCACAAAGCGGACGAGATAGAGGTACAGGACGCCCTACTAAGAAAGACAGACGAGAAATAGAGCAGTTTTTCTCGGATGACTACAACTATTTATTAGACGAAGACTATGATTTTGAAGAAGAATAATATTGCCGAGTATATCCTATACCTCTGGCAAATAGAGGATTATCTACGCGCCTTTCCTCAGCAATCAGAAGCAACTCAAGAGTTGCAGGACTTGAGCAACATGATGCACCAAGAGAATATTATGGAAGGAGGACACCTGCAATTGGCACAAAATGCTTTGGCAGAATTGGAAGATTTACATAACGACCTCTTGGATCAAGAAGCCACGTATCGTGCAGCAATGATTCAACTTACCCCATCGCTCAATCTACTGAAAGCAAAAACCAATCGTCCTACAATGAGCGATGTGGAAGCATGCCTGATATTGCTCTATCAAATTATGCTGCTCAATCTGCAGAAACGTCCGATTTCATCGGAAACTCAACAAGTGCAGAAGCAAGCCACACAAGTGTTGCAATACTTGAGCAAAACTTACAAGGAGCAATAAACTATTAGACCGCTACGCTGTTGGATATTGGACCGCCTTCGGCTGTTAGAATTTAGACACATGAAGACCAAAGAACGATATGAAAGGGCATTGGCGTGGTTTGAAGCAAACATGCCCGTTGCTGAGAGCGAGTTGCATTTTGAAAATGAATACCAGCTCTTGGTAGCTGTAATGTTATCTGCTCAATGTACCGACAAACGAGTTAATTTGGTCACTCCAGCTCTATTTGAGGCCTACCCTACTATTGCAGATTTAGCCGAATCCACCGCAGAAGATGTGCTCAAATATATCCGTTCGGTGAGTTATCCAAACAGCAAAGCCGAGCACTTAGTTCAAATGGCGAAGCGTGTGGCGGAAGTATATGAAGGCAAAATCCCAGATACCCGTGAAGAATTGCAAACGTTGGCAGGTGTGGGACGCAAAACAGCCAATGTGGTATTAGCAGTATGGTGGAACCAACCTACTATGGCGGTAGATACGCATATCTTCCGTGTCGCTGAACGTATCGGATTGACTACTAAAGCAAAGAATCCACTAGATAGCGAGAAACAACTTATCAAATATATCCCCGAAGACATCATACCCAAAGCGCACCATTGGCTCTTATTGCATGGTCGCTATACCTGCCAAGCTCGTACTCCTAAGTGCGAGAAGTGCGGATTAAACACAATTTGCAGGTATTTTTCTCAAAAAAAATAATATACTCTTGCATAAATGCAAGAAATTTACTAACTTTGCGCAATTTTTACTTTGGAGTAATTTTGTGAAAAAGCAAGTAAACCAACATATTGAGAAAACTAATGACCTTAGAGAACCTGTTTTGCAATCTAAGCAGAAAACAAAAGTAGAAAAAACTTTTGCGGGTATTTTTATTGCGTTAGGGATATTATTACTCATCTTTGGTGGTATCATCGGATTATTGCATCTGAAAAGAGTGCAGACATATATCATCGGCAAAGTCACTAACAGACTAGAGTTATTGCTCAATGCTGATATCAAGATAGCCCAATTTCACTACCGTCCTCTATCTCATTTGGCAATTGATAGTATCTATCTCAGCGACCAACAATATGATACTTTGGCATTTATTGACCAATTGCAAATGGAGTTCCAGCCCTTACAATTGCGCCATCAGAAGATAGATATTCAGCAATTGAGATTGCAAAACCCTTACATCAATCTGCAATCAACATCAGATAGTACGCTCAATATTCAATTCCTAATTGATGCCTTTAAGCGTGACACGGCTAGTTTCCCATTTCGCGTAAATATTAACACTCTCAAGCTTGAACATTCACGCATACGATACAACGAGATATTGGTGGATGAGCTGAGTATTGATCTAGCACTACCCGTATTTAGCAATGATTCGCTTGATGTACAGTTGCATGACATGCATCTGCGTGCACAACTAGATCATATTGATGCTCATTTTGAAGCGGACCTACACGGAAGTTTGGATTCCGTGTGTGCTCAAAATATGCAACTAATATTCAGAGGTGAACAACTATTTTCTGGTAGTATAGCTATAGTGCAACCGACCCAACTGGAATCACTTTATATCCAAGCCGACAGCACTGATTTGTTTTGCAATGGTGCGTTGTTACAAACTTTGCTAGAACAGTTATCGGTACAATCCTTTTCACTACCACCTATCATTACTCAATTAGGCGATGTACATTACCATGGCAATATCCATGGTTGGTTGGATTCATTGAGTTTGAAAGGTGCTTTTAACAATTCTCTAGGATCTATTGATGTTGAAGGATACATCCACAGCGATACCACCTTCCAAAACTTTTATTTCAGTGGTAATGTACACACCCAGTCATTTCAACTAGGCAGATTATTGAAGCAAGCTGATTTGGGTAGTGTCACGCTTGATGCACAAGTCAATGGGCTATTTGAGGATGGGCAATTTGTTGAAGCAACGACTACAGCAAAGATTCAACAATTTGAATACAAAAACTATTCTTATCAAAATATTCAGATAGAAGCAGATATTGCCCCACAAGAAATTAAAGGAGAACTGAATATAAAAGATGAGAATATACAATTAGATATCGCTGATGGACTGGTAGACTGGTCAGAAGAAGAGACACGCTTATGGCTAAACATGGAAGTATCTAATTTTAAACCTGCTACCCTAAATCTTATACAACAGTACCCGAATCTAACATTAGGCGCTGCTATTAATATTCACCTATACACATCTGGAAAAGTTCATCAGATGTTGGATAACATGACAGGTTATGTCATTGTGGATACTCTGCACATCATTAATGGTGAGAAACAAACCACCATGCAGCAGTTTGAACTAACAATCGAGGATAACAGCAACGAAATGACCAATGCGCATACTATGTCCATACGATCAGACTATTTGACTGCCGATTTGGATGGATTATTTTTATACAACACTCTACCTACAACTGTTCTACAGTTGCTACATGCTCATATTCCTAGCGTCGTAGAACAACCCGTTTGTACGTCTACCAATAATCATGTAGAAATGCAAGCTAAAATCCGTAATTTTACACCTATTCTTCAGGTATTAGAACTTGGAATAGATTTGCCCGATGCATTTGATATAAAAGGACATATTTATGAAGACCAGCAAGAGTTTGAAATAAAAACATCCATTCCATATATCAGAACTAGCGGAACTAATATGGAGAATATCAAGATTGCCCTTGACAACCATAATGAACAGTTGGAATTATCTCTATCTGTTCTCAATCATTTACCAAAAGATAATCCCACAGCAGCTAAATTGGGAGACATCAAAGCTGGCATAAAGTTAAGCGCAAAAAACGATGCACTTGATTTGCTAGTCAACTTGGAGAACACCGATAAAGTTCGCAATGAGGGAATCATCCATGCTGCATCCCAATTGTCAAGAAACAACGATACGGTACAGCTTGACATTCAAATATTGCCTACTAATTTTATTCTCAACGACTCCTCCTGGAACATTAGCGAAGCAAACATTAGGTATGTCCCTGCTAAAAAAATCATGGATGTACATAACTTCGCATTATACACTGATTATCAATCTATTGCTATCAACGGCAGAGCATCAGTATCAGATAGCGATTCGCTGAATGTAACACTCCACAATATCAACATGGACTATCTGCTTAGCTATACGGAAGCTAACGAAGCCATTTCTATAATGGGTCCAGCCACAGGAGAAGCACACATCTATGGTTTATTCTCTGAACCAATGCTAGAAGCACAAGCACAAATCCCAAATGGAGGATTAAATGGCGTGTACATGGGTGATGTAACTGCCGAAGCAAAACTAGATAGGGAAAACAAGACCATCTTAATAGATGGCCAAATAGTAGATTCCACTAATCATCTAGTGGCACAAGTGGCAGGTAAAGTTATACCTAGAGACAAGTGGTGGGGATTAGATATCGCGTGCGATAGCGTTGATTTGCATTTTATTGATTTTTGGACTAATGGAATTATCGCTGATCCACAAGGTAGAGCCTATGGTAATGTAAAAGTAGAGGGACAAAGACATAAGGTATGGGTAACAGGTAGAGCCTTGGCAAAGGACGCACAAATCACAATACCACAAATAGGAACTACATTTTATCTGACGGATTCAATCTTTTTGGACTCTACTGCCATTCTGTTCCCCAACATTACCATGTATGACCAATATGGTAATCAAGGTTCGTTTAGTGGACATATATGGCATGAGAATTTTATGGATATCACTTATGACCTAAAAGCGCAAGCTAACAACATGATGGTCATGAATCTGCCAGCGGATCAACAATCCTTCTTCTATGGTCAGGTATTTGGTACTGGTGATGTACATATTCATGGTGATGAAGCCAATTGTTATATAGATGTCAATGCAAAGACAGAAGCTAACACCAAATTCTATCTCAATGTAAATAGTGCGAGCAAAGCTACCTCATCTAACTTTATTAATTTCGTACAGCCAAACAAAGACTCACAGGAGCAAGAGGATTTGTCACCCTCTACCAATCAGACAACTTCTGCCGCACCTGAAACTTATTTGCGACTGTCCTTACAAGGAGAAGTAACCCCAGAAGCTGACATTAACATCAAACTAGGAGGAGAAGATGGTATTAGAGGACGTGGAGAAGGTAATCTAAAATTGGTATATGAAGACCCCTCTGAAAACATACAAATGCAAGGCGATTATACATTGCAGTCGGGTAAGTTTGATTTTTCAATTGGAAATATTGTTCGACGCCATTTCACAATTAGAGAGGGGAGTAAGATAACATGGACTAGTGATCCACTTACACCAGAAGTGGACATTTACGGCATCTATAACACATCTGCATCACTGCGTGATCTATTTGGTAGTGAAAGTGACCAAATAGCTACAGATAGAACATCTGTACCTGTCAACTGCGTATTACATATGACCAGTGAATTATTTAATCCAATATTGGACTTTGCTATTGAACTCCCCCAATCAGATGAGTCGGTACAAAGTCAGATTAAATCTATCATCAATACTGAAGAGATGTTGATGCGTCAGGTAATCTATATCCTCGCCTTCAACCGATTCTACACCCCAGACTATCTACAGAATACGCAGAATATCGGATTAAACGAAACCTATTCGCTATTGTCATCAACTATCACGGGACAAATCAACTCTTGGCTTAGTAAACTGACCGATGTGTTTACCATGGGCTTTAATTTCCGAACTGACGGAGAAGGCGAAACAGCGAGCCAAGAATATGAAGCTAACTTCCAGATACATCCTATTAACCAATTAATTATCAATGGTAACTTTGGTTATAGATATAATGACATTAGTAATCGTCCATTCTTCGGGGATTTGGATATAGAGTATTTGTTGACAGATAACGGCAAACTGCGAGCTAAAGCATTTACACATACCGTGGACAAATATTCACTGCGTCAAGCAAATACAGTACAAGGTGTAGGTTTCGTCTTTAAACACGATTTTGATTGGAATGACAAACCTATAAAAAAGGCAAAAAAGAAAGAGAATACCAAAAAGGAAAAAAGAAACAAGAAAATTGAAAAAGACAAAAAATAGCCCATGTTAATAAAATGTTATGGTGCAGCACCACAAGGTATTGATGCTGTAATTGTCACAATAGAAGTGCATGCAGTGCCTGGATTTGAGTTTACGCTCGTAGGATTGCCTGATAATGCAGTCAAGGAAAGTCATGAACGTATTGTGGCTGCATTGACCGTAAATGGTTACAACAAACCACGCCATACACTGACCATCAACATGGCTCCTGCAGATATTAAGAAAGAGGGGGCTGCCTATGACCTACCGCTGGCGATAGGTATGCTAACCGCAGAAGAAGAAGTTAAAACTGCGCTCTTGGGGCAATATCTGATTATGGGTGAGTTGTCGCTGGATGGTACATTACAACCAATACAAGGTGTATTGCCTATGGCTTTGGCTGCACGAAAAGCGGGATTTAAAGGTATGATTTTGCCCGAACAAAATGCCCGTGAAGCGGCTGTTGTGCAGGGGTTGGAAGTATATGGATTGAAGAACCTACTGGAAGTGGTGCGTTTCTTGAATGAGACACAGGCTTTTGAGCCCACCCAAGTAGATACTGCTGCAGAATTTGCGAACCATGCCTTCACTTCTGATTTGGATTTCTCGGATGTTCGTGGGCAAGAAAATGTACGTCGTGCGATGGAAGTAGCAGCCGCTGGCGGACACAATATGCTGATGGTAGGTCCTCCAGGAGCGGGCAAAAGTATGATGGCAAAGCGTATGCCATCTATCCTACCTCCACTGAATTTGGAAGAAGCACTAGAAACTACCAAGATTTATTCCGTTTCAGGTCTGATGGCACGCCGCAAAGAGAGAGATGGTATGTCAAGTGCTTTGATTGTGCAACGCCCATTCCGCAGCCCTCATCACACAGTGACCGATGTCGCTTTGGTGGGTGGTGGCACCAATCCTCATCCTGGAGAAATCAGTTTGGCACATAACGGAGTGCTTTTCCTAGATGAACTCCCTGAGTACAAAAGAAGTGCATTAGAGGTAATGCGTCAGCCATTGGAAGATAGGAAGATATGTGTGACACGCACCAAGATGAGTGTGGAATATCCTGCGAGTTTTATGTTGGTGGCGGCTATGAACCCTTGTCCATGTGGACACTATGGCGAGAACAATCCTGCTCACCCTTGTACTTGTACCCCTGCACAGATTCACCGTTATATGAGCCGCATATCAGGTCCTTTGTTGGATCGTATTGATATTCAATGCGATATACAAGCAGTCCCCTACTCTACGCTGAAAGATGCTCAACCGGGTGAGAGTAGCAAAGTGATGCGTGAACGAGTAATACGCGCACGCGAAGTACAACAGAAACGTTTTGCAGCATACAATGCAGAAGCTCAAAAGCCCGTACATTGCAATGCACAGATGACACCGAAGTTGGTGCGCGAGTTTTGTCAGTTGGACGCGCAGGGCGATAAAATGCTTTCGTTCGCTATGGATAAGATGGGGCTCTCCGCACGCGCGTATGATCGTATATTAAAAGTAGCACGCACTATTGCGGATTTGGATGCTAGCGAGAATATCCAAATGCAACATATCTCCGAAGCCATCGGCTATCGCAGTTTGGATAGAGAGGATTGGATATAATCTAAAAAAATATATAACTCCATGAAAAAACATTTATTTCTTTTATCTATCATAGTACTGATTGTACTATCAGGTTGTTCAAACCATTGCTGTCAAAAACCCAAAAATGTGATTTACCTTATTGGCGATGGTATGGGATTTGGTGCTGTAAGCTCTCTTCTTCTTAGTATGGAAGAAGAAACTGGTTTTGAACAAGCACCCGTGATTGGACTAAGCGAAACATGCTCAGCGAACAATTATGTGACCGACTCCCCTGCCGGCGGAACTGCATTGGCGACTGGCACCCGCACTTGCAATGGATTCTTGGGTGTAGATCCAGACAGCATACAACTAGAAAGCATCTTGAAGAAAGCACAAAAAATGGGCAAGAAAACAGGTATTGTGGTGAATACTACCTTGACAGAAGCTACTCCAGGTGCTTTTTATGCAGGTGTAACTTCAAGAAAAGAAAGTTATAAGATTGCAGAGCAGTTTACAGAAAGTGGCGTAGATGTAGCCATCGGCGCAGGATTGAGTGCATTCATCAATCGTCCTGACTCTGTGGATATGACTGCTGTGCTGATTGAGAAGGGATATGATGTATATTTGGACTGGAAGTCAGTATTGGCAACAGAGTCGGAGAAGTTTGTCGGTATATTGGATATGAGTGATGTACACCGCCGAAACAAAAAGAGCAATACTACTGCTAGCGCAGCAGAAGGTCAAGAAGTATGTTTAGCTGCGCAATTGGCAGCAACAGAGGGTAATGCAGATACCACACGATTCTCAGAGCCAACCGAATATCTACATAAGGCATGTACAAAAGCACTGAGCGTTTTGGAAAAAGATGCACCAAAGGGATTCTTCCTGATGGTGGAGAGTGCGATTATTGATGGCTATGGTCACAACAATGATTCGGAAGGTATGATTGAAGAGATGAAGGAGTTTGACCAGACACTCAAAGCACTGATTGCATATGTGGATGAGCACCCCAACACGCTATTGGTAGTGACGGCAGACCATGAGACAGGTGGCACAGGTGTGGCATACAAGAGCCACGAAGTGAATCAGCCAGAAGGTTTACACCTAAACTTCAGCACAAAAGGACATACAGGAACGGTAGTGCCAATATTTGCATATGGTGCTGGTGCTGAAAAGTTTAGAGGAATCTTCCAAAACAAAGAATTACCTGGAATTATTGAGGAATTAATGAAATAGATTGTCGATATGATCTATAACCTAGATAAGAAGAAAGACTAAGCTAAATGCTTAGTCTTTCTTTATTGGAAAATCAAGAATCTCGATTCAGGAATCGTGGATTCTAATATCTAGATTAGTGACGATTCAAGCGTGCACCGTCTGCCTCTGGGTTGCGGCGCTCTGGGCGTGGACCACGACGCTCAGGACGAGGACCGCGATCACCACGAACTGGACGCTCTGGCTCTACATAACCCTCTGGTTTCTCCTTCAATGCCTTAGCACTGAGTTTGAACTTACCAGTCTTTTGGTCAACCTCCATGAGTTTGATAGTAATCTTATCACCCTCTTGGATACCTGTCTCCTCCATCGTCTCGTAACGTTTCCAGTCAATCTCAGAGATATGGAGCAAGCCCTCTTTACCAGGCATGAACTCTACGAAGCAACCATAAGGCATGATAGACTTAACGGTAGATTGATACACCTCGCCAACCTCTGGGATAGCCACAATAGCTTTGATCTTAGCCACAGCAGCGTCCATAGACTCTTGGTTGTTAGATGCTACCTCCACCTTGCCGCCTTCTTCGATCTCATCGATAGAAACGACAGCACCTGTCTCAGCTTGGATACCTTGGATAATCTTACCACCAGGACCAATCACTGCACCAATCATATCCTTAGGAATAATGAAGGAAACGATACGTGGAGCATGAGGTTTGAAGTCTGGGCGAGCAGCAGGCATAGTCTCCTCGATCTTGTCAAGGATATACATACGTGCTTGGTGAGCTTGTGCGAGAGCGTTCTCAAGGATCTCGTAGCTGAGGCCGTCCACCTTGATATCCATTTGGCAAGCGGTAAGACCGTCGCGTGTACCAGTGGTCTTGAAGTCCATATCACCGAGGTGATCCTCATCACCGAGGATGTCGCTGAGGATAGCGTACTTGGTGCCCTTGCACTCAGAGATAAGACCCATAGCAATACCAGAAACTGGTTTGATAGGTACACCAGCGTCCATAAGTGCCAGAGTACCTGCGCAAACGGTAGCCATAGAAGAAGAACCGTTAGACTCGAGGATATCGCTGACTACGCGAACAGTATATGGGAAATCAGCAGGCACAACGCTCTTGAGGGCGCGGCAAGCCAAGTTACCGTGACCAATCTCACGACGACCTACGCCACGTTGTGGGCGAGCTTCGCCAGTAGAGAATGGAGGGAAGTTATAGTGCAATAGGAACTTATCTGTACCTTGAACCAATGCCTCATCAACGATCTTCTCATCGCGGCTGGTACCAAGAGTAACAGTAGAGAGCGATTGTGTCTCACCACGGGTGAAGATTGAAGAGCCGTGAGGTCCTGGCAGTGGAGCTACCTCGCACCAGATAGGACGAATCTCGGTAGTTGTACGGCCATCAAGACGCTTACCCTCATCGAGGATAGAGCGACGCATAGCCTCTTTCTCAACATCGTGGTAGTATTTATTTACAAGTGCTTCGATGTCATCTACCTCTACGCCAAGTGCCTCAGCGCGAGCAGCCATATACTCGGCTTTCTCTGCCTTGAAGTCCTCGCGGATTTGGGTGAACATCTCCTCGCGGTGGTGCTTGTCGGTGTCCGCAGCAGTAGCTTGTGCGTATGCGCGAGCGTAGCTGAAGTCGTGAACGGCTTGTTTGAGTTCATCGTCGTTGATTTCGTGGCAGTACTCGCGTTTAACGGTCTTGCCATACGCTTCCATCATCTCGATTTGGGCTTGGCATTGAGGTTTGATAGCCTCGTGAGCTACGCGGATAGCCTCAAGCATATCTGCCTCGCTGACCTCTTTCATCTCACCTTCTACCATCATAATGTTATCAAGGGTAGCAGCCACAACGAGCTCGATATCAGCTTGTTCGCATTGAGCGAAAGTAGGGTTAATCACGAACTCGCCATTTACGCGCGCTACGCGAACCTCAGATATAGGACCCTCGAATGGGATATCAGAGCAAGCGAGTGCAGCAGAAGCAGCAAGACCAGCGATAGACTCTGGCATATCAATGCCATCGGCAGAGTACATGGTTACATTTACGAAAGTATCTGCGTGATAATCAGCAGGGAAAAGAGGACGCAAAGCACGGTCGATGAGACGAGCGATAAGAATCTCGTAGTCAGATGCTTTACCCTCGCGGCGGGTGAAACCACCTGGGAAACGACCAGCAGAAGCAAATTTCTCTTTGTACTCAACGGTAAGCGGCATGAAATCCGTACCTGGAACTGCATCCTTAGCGGAGCAAACAGTGGCAAGCAACATGGTATTACCGAGTGTAGCCATCACAGCGCCATCGGCTTGTTTGGCGAGCTTGCCAGTTTCGAGCGTAATCACACGCCCATCAGGGAGAGTAATCTCCTTTCTTACAATATTCATCTTAATTTAATCGTTTTAGCGGATACGGTTTGTATCCAGTTAGTTATAGACCACAAATGTCGGTGCAAAGGTACTACTTTTTTTTGAGATACACAAGAAAAAGCGCAGAAACTTTGATTTTTCTGCGCTAATATAGTAGTATTTTATTTCACAGCGATTGAAGATCGCGTTGGATTTGCTGTTGAAGGGCGGAGAGAGAAGCGAATTTTTGCTCTGCACGAAGGAAACGCACGAAAGAAATAGCGAGGAGCTTGCCATATAAATCACCCTTATAATCAATAATATAGGCTTCGATAGTGATATGGTCGTTGCCGATAGTTGGATTAGTACCTACATTGACAATTGCATGGTACTCCACCCCATCCATTTGCGCATGTGCTGCATAGACCCCCTGCATAGGAAGTTTTTTAGAATCAAGCAATTGGATATTAGCGGTAGGAAAACCGATTTGAGTACCTATTCCGTTGCCGTGGATGACTGTACCCGTTAGCGTATAGTCGTACCCCAAGAGGCGGTTGGCATCGTGTACTTGTCCTGCAGCAAGTAGTTTGCGTATGCGCGATGAACTAACTGCCACTCCGTCCACCAGACACTCATGTGCGCGTAGTACGCGCAAACCTACCCTATGAGCGATCTTCTCATATTCTGAGAAACCCTTTAAGCAATCAGAACCAAAATGATGATCATAGCCCAAAAGAAGCACCTCCACATCATATTGCTCATAGAGGCATTGCATAAACTGCTCAGCAGTAAGCTGTTGCACCGCAGCAAAATCTAAGAAATGCACCTCGCCGTAATTCTGAAGCAAGGCTTTTCGCTCGTCATATGTAGTGAGCATCGCAGGAGCTTGTCCCATAAGTAGCTCCTTTGGATGACGGTCGAACGTATAGATTGTAGGGGAGAGCTGATGGTGCTTAGCATGCTCATGCAACTGGGCAAAGAGGAAACGGTGTCCACGATGGACACCATCGAAAAATCCTATAGTTGCTATGCGGGGCATGGTTTAGTATTGTTCAACGTTGTTCAATATTGTTCAGTATTGTTCAACGTTGTTTAGAGTTTGATGTAAATCTTCTTGCGGTAGAGGATGTATGCTATACCCCAGAATACGAGCACCAAACTCAAAGCACATGCGAAGGAACCACCTTCGTTGCCAAAGAGCGGCTGCATGCACACCTTATACCAGAAACTCCACACATTATACATTTGTTCGTTATACTCAAAGCGGATACTACGCATTATATACACTGCAATAGCACTCAAGCAGAAGATAAACAATGGGTTAACACCAAAACACTCAAAGAACTTATACCAGTTATTGGCCACTTTCTTAGTAGCAATCTCACACTTAGTAGTAGCCTCTTTGGCATTGCGCTCTGGTAAGCGGATATCCAATACCCAAGTCAGAATAGCGAGCAAAGAGCTAGCCAAACCGCAGGTGACGAGGATATAGCTTGCAGACCACATGCTCTTGTTGATAGGATATGCATAATCGAGCAAGAAACCAAGAAGCATCATTACCGCTCCAGCAAGGAGAAGGCGGGTAACTTTGCCCCAGTTATCCTTGACATTCATGATGAGATGTCCCATCCATGCACCAATCAACACATGCGCTACGCAAGGGATAGTAGAGAGCACACCCTCTGGATCAAAGCCAATACGCTCACCTGCCGCATTGGTCATGTGATAGATATGATTGTCGCCGAGCAACTTGAGGTCCACAATAGACTCCATGTTGGCAGCGTTGAGTTCGAAACTATTGGTTACGCTCTGCATGATACAATAGATGATCATCAGAACAGCAGCTACCCAAGGGCAGTTCTTAGGTTTAGCAGCCAGCATAAGCAAGCCGCCGAAGATACTCACAAGACCCAAGCGTGGGAACACGCCCAAGATACGGATATGCTCGATTGGATAGGTCCAAACGGCATGCAAGAGGGTAGTTCCTTCTTTAGTGATTTGTCCAAGAAACATTCCAAGCCAACTGAGCGCCCAACCGATGAGAACGATGAGCAGACCACGCGTGATAACCTTCTGAGCCACAGACCAAGTGAGAGCGTGGTTAGTCTTCTTATGGCTAATATACATAGCGATACCCATACAGAAAACGAAGAATGGGAAGACGAGGTCGGTAGGTGTGCAACCGTTCCATGCCGCATGGCGGAGAGGCGCATAGATATGTGACCAAGTACCAGGGTTATTGACAAGGATCATGCCCGCGATGGTGATACCACGCAAAACGTCCAAAGAGAGGAGGCGTTTTTTAGGGGTTGGGGTGATAGTTTCTTGTGACATAGTATTTTGATTTTATAATTATACCGGAAATTCCGGCGAGTCCGGATTTACCGGATACTTATATAGAAAACAGCCCCCCGTGTGCGCGGAGGGCTGTTTTATCAGTTTTATTACTCTTGGTTGAGGGTTACGCGCTTGAAGTCGATTACGTTAACGTTGTTCTTCTTCAAAACGTCTTTCACGAGCTCTTTGCTCTCGCTCATGATGTATTGTTGCTCTACCAAAGTGCTCTCTTTCAAGAACTTACCAAGACGACCTTGTGCAATCATCTCAACTTTCTTCATGTTGATGTTTGCCTCAGCCTCAGCAGGAACAGTAGCGCGGATTTGGCGTGCTGTCTCAGCTTGCTCTGGGGTCAACCAACCTTTAGCCATGTTAGACTCAATGTGGTCATCGCTATCCACGTGAGCTGGGTTGATACCTGCTTTGCGAACTGCTTGCTCAACTGCTTTGTTGATTTCGTCTTGTTTGGTTTTCTCGATTGCTACAGAAAGCTCGCGGTCTTTAATCTCTTGTGCTACGTGGTCAGCATCCAAAGCGATTGGAGACATAGAAGCCACTTGCATAGAGATACCGTGGAGTACTTCAGCGTTAGCATCCTCAGCGTCAGCAGCAACGAGTGCGCTGAGCTTGTTGCCAAGGTGGTTGTAAGCATCTACCTTAGGAGCTACGAGGAAAGCGTAGTCGCTGAGTTCCATCTTCTCACCAGTCACGCCAGAGCGCTCAGTTACAGCATCTTGTACGGTGAAGTCACCCAACTTGCAAGCCTTAAGAGCCTCAAGGTCAGCTGGTTTCTCAGCCATAGCCACCTCAAGGATAGCCTTAACCATATTGACATAATCTTCGTTCTTAGCTACGAAGTCGGTCTCGCACTTCACGCCTACGATTGCACCAAAGCCATTCTCAGCCTTAGCCAAAACGCAACCTTCAGAAGCCTCGCGCTCGCTACGCTTTGCAGCGATAGCTTGACCACGCTTACGGAGCAAGTCCTTAGCCACTTCGAAGTCGCCGTTAGCCTCCTCAAGTGCTTTCTTGACATCCATCATACCTGCGCCAGTGATGTCGCGCAGTTTCTTAATATCTGCTAATGTAACAGCCATTGTTTCTAGAATTTATCTGTTTATCAATAATTACTCAGCTTTAGCCTCTTCAGCAGGAGCAGCTACTTCTGCTACTTTCTCAGCCTCTGCTTTTGGAGCAGCTTTGCGAACGCGTTGACGGCGCTCTTTTGGAGCTGGAGCCTCACCAGCAGCTTGTGCTGCAGCAGCCTCTTCGTCAGCTTTCTCTACTTTGCGCTCTTCAAGACCCTCTTGGATAGCTGCGCAAACAGCGGTCAAGATGACGTCGATAGACTTGGTAGCATCGTCGTTAGCTGGGATTACGAAGTCGATGTTGTTAGGGTTAGAGTTGGTATCAACAATACCAAATACAGGAATACCCAAACGGTTAGCCTCAGCTACAGCGATGTGCTCTTTCATTACGTCAACAACGAATACTGCGCTAGGAAGACGAGTCAAGTCAGAGATAGAACCGAGGTTCTTCTCGAGTTTCTCGCGTTGGCGAGTGATTTGGAGTTTCTCGCGTTTAGAAATGTTGTTGAAAGTACCGTCGGTCATCATCTTGTCGATGGTTGACATTTTCTTCACAGCCTTGCGGATAGTAGGGAAGTTGGTGAGCATACCACCAGCCCAACGCTCGGTGATGTAAGGCATGTTGATCTCTTGAGCCTTTTGTGCTACTACCTCTTGACCTTGTTTCTTGGTAGAAACGAAGAGGATCTTACGACCAGATTTAGCGATAGCTTTCAATGCCTCAGCAGCCTCGTCGATTTTCACTACGGTCTTGTTGAGGTCGATGATGTGGATACCATTGCGCTCCATGTAGATGTAAGGAGCCATAGCTGGATTCCATTTGCGTTTGAGGTGACCAAAGTGGCAGCCAGCCTCGAGAAGTTGATCAAAATTTGTTCTCATTTTGTTTGATTAGTTTTGAATTATTTATTACATAATTTATCCGTTGCCTCCGCTACGCAGAGAAGCGCGCATAGGAGGAATAACAGAGTAATCCGTGGCGAGCAACAAGTTGCCACCACGGAGTCACTGCTATTTGGATATTAACGCTTACTAAATTGGAAGTGTTTGCGTGCTTTTGGTTGACCTGGCTTCTTACGCTCTACCTCACGAGCATCGCGAGTCATGAAGCCCTCAGCCTTCAACGCTGGTTTGTCCTCTGGGTTGATCTTCACCAAAGCGCGAGCGATTGCAAGACGCAAAGCCTCTGCTTGGCCTTTGTAGCCACCACCATCGAGGTTTACTTTGATATCATATTTCTCAGCCACTTCAAGTTTGTTAAGAGGTTGCTTAACAACATATTGAAGAATTGGACTTGGGAAGTACACATCCAAATCACGGCCATTGATTGTGATCTTGCCGGTACCTTCTTGTACATAAACGCGAGCAACTGCTGCTTTACGACGACCTAATGCATTAATCATTTCCATATCTTCAATTATTTAAGTGTGTTGATGTCTAATTGTTTTGGTTGTTGAGCTTGCATGTTGTGCTCTGCACCTGCAAATACGTGGAGGTTACCGATGATCTTGCGACCAAGACGATTCTTTGGAAGCATACCTTTAACCACCTTTTGGATCAAACGATCTGCGCCCTTCTCAAGCATTTGAGCAGGAGTCATCTCGCGTTGACCACCTGGGAAGCCAGTGTAGCGTACATATACGCGGTCATTCCACTTGTTACCAGTCAATTGCACTTTGTCTGCATTGATGATAATCACATTGTCACCACAATCCACGTTAGGAGTGAAGTTTGGTTTGTACTTGCCACGGAGGAGCTTAGCTACCTTCGAGCACATACGGCCAAGTACTTGGCCCTCAGCATCAATAACAACCCATTCCTTTTGAACGGTTGCCTTGTTAGCTGATACAGTCTTGTAACTTAATGTATCCATTTGTTTTTAATGTTTTGACCATGTCGACAGACAACTTTACGTGCTCTATGAGCCCCACTGCCCAACATGGCGAATTAATATAAATAAAGTTTTAAATGTTTCAAAAGTTTTAAGGGTTTCAATGGCTGTTCAACCAAATCGCCCGAAAAAGCATGCAAAGGTACAACAAAAAATGCATATGTGCAAGTTTTTTTAGAAAAAAAATGCATTTTTGGATAAAAAAAGTGTACATGGGCTGCATCTAGCGACCGTAGCTTCGAGGTGGTTGAGTCCCTTCTAGGGACGAAATTGGTGCCCTCGAAGTTACAAGCGTGTCGGTAGATGCTAGGGCATCTGCACTCACCTGACCAAATATTACGACATTTTTTTTGCAAAATTCTTTAGGTGTCCATAATTTCCATGGATTTTCGTAGCCATTGCGAAGCTCCTGCTTGACATCCTCTATATCGCGTAATTGACGCTTTGGAGCAGTCGATTTACTTCCCTTTGCTGCCAATTTCTTTTCTCTGTTGGCTTCACGAATTTGCTCCTCCACCTTGAAATCAGCCTCGAGCATTTCGATTACTTTAGGATAAATCTTATTGAATATCTGAGGGTTGTCGGTAAACCAAACCAATGAGGAATCAAACTCTGCTTGGGTAATACCATGTTTGTCCAGCACATTTTTATAATACCCCGATAGTTCCTGATCGTGGGAGTAGTTATACCCCGCCACCTGTATAGCACCATCCGCGCGATGCAAATCATACAGCACATCTCGCATCTCACGATTGGACAACACACCACGTGGACGGCAACCTACGATTGCCAACAAGATGCATGCTATGCATGCTATTTTTGTGTTAAAAAGTTTCAAAGTTTCAGGGTTTCAATGTTTCTCTTTCTTTGGGAAAATCTGATTCAGGCTTTCATCCAAGTCTTTGCGATAGAAGATAATAATCAAGAACACCGCTACCGTGATGAACGAGTCTGCTATATTGAATACGGGGCGGAAGAATAACACCTCGCCAGCAGCGTTGCGTATCAATGGGAAATAGAGCATATCCACAACCCTACCATGAAACCACTCGGCATAGCCCCATATTTTGCCATAAAACACACAGTCAATGATATTGCCCAATGCACCAGCAATCACCATTGCTATGGTTGTCAGATAGCCAGTACGCACGGTTTGCTTGTGAATCATCGTGTGGATATACCATCCAAGTACGCCCACTGCCACTATACGAAATAGCGTCAGCAGCAACTTGCTAAACCACTCTATACCAAAAGCCATGCCATTGTTTTCCACAAAGACTATCCAAAACCACGAGAACACTTCGCGTGCCTCGCCGATTTCGAAATGCGTTTTGATATACACCTTCGACACTTGGTCAAGCACCAATGCAAATAGCACGATGCCAATCACGAGCCAAGTTTGTTTTGTTTTTGTCATAATCCAAATGCTTGTTTAATTTCAGCCACTTTGTCAAGTTTTTCCCATGTAAACAATTCCACTTCGCGCTCAATCACTTGTCCGTTGTCCACAAAAGTTTTCTTCAACACCTCGTTAGTGCGGCCCATATGTCCGTAGCGGGCAGTCTCTTCGTACATTGGTTGTTTGAGTTTCAATGTTTCGATAATAGCTTGTGGACGGAGGTCAAATAGTTCACTCACTTTCTTGGCAATCTCGCCGTCGCTCATTGCCACTTTGGCAGTACCATAGGTATTCACGCAGACGCTCACAGGTTGTGCCACACCAATCGCATAACTGATTTGCACCAGCACTTCCTTAGCTACACCTGCTGCAACCATATTTTTCGCAATCCAACGAGCCGCATATGCAGCAGAACGGTCCACCTTTGATGGGTCCTTGCCTGAGAAAGCACCACCGCCATGAGCTCCGCGACCTCCGTAGGTATCCACGATTATTTTGCGCCCTGTTAGACCTGTATCGCCGTGAGGTCCCCCGATAACGAAATTACCTGTAGGATTAACAAGCAACTTGAAGTCACCTTTCAATAGCTCGGCATAACGTGCATCGCGTTTGGCTACGCGAGGCAACAGTACGCGCTGGATATCTGCTTTTATCTGCTCTTGAGTAGCCTCCTCGTCGTGTTGGGTACTTACTACAATGGTATCAATACGCAGTGGTTCGCCCTCTTCGCTATACTCCATAGTCACTTGGCTCTTGGAGTCAGGACGGAGGTACAACATCTCCTCGCCCTCTTTGCGTACACGCGCGAGCGTATATACTAAGGTGTGTGCCAAATCGAGGGTCAGAGGCATATAGTTCTCGGTTTCATCACTGGCATAACCGAACATCATTCCTTGGTCGCCTGCACCTTGCTCACCCACATTCTCCGTTCCTTGACCTTTCACGCCACGTGCAATATCTGCACTCTGCTCGTGCAAAGCAGTTAAGATGCCACAGCTCTCTGCCTCGAACTTATAGGCAGACTTGGTATAGCCAATCTCTGCGATGGTTTTGCGCACGGTGCTTTGGATATCCACATATTTCTCGCTTGACACTTCACCTGCCACAATCACTTGTCCTGTGGTTACCATAGTCTCGCACGCCACGTGTGAGTTAGGGTCTAATGCCAAGAATTGGTCTAAGATGGCGTCACTGATTTGATCCGCCACTTTGTCTGGGTGTCCTTCACTGACACTCTCGGATGTAAATAAGTAGTTCATTTTCTATTGTTAGGGTCAAAAAAATCCACAAGCGACTGTTTGGGTCTTGTGGAAAACAAGTTTTTAGCATTATTTTATAGAGGTCGCAAGCAGTCCAAATCTATCCTCTTTCAAAATCGGGTGCAAAGGTACGACAAAATTCGCACATACGCAAGCAAAGCGAACATTATTTTCAAAAAAGATAGACTTTTGTCTATTGAATATGTTCATCTACTGCTCGTTGGAAGCTTGCTTACATAAGAGTACGTAGAAGAGCATATTCAGAAGGCGAAGCCGTATTTTTCAAAAAAGTGCGAGCGTGCGAGGTATATACCCGCATTTTTGTAGTAACTTTGCATACATTGTAGCTAAATCCCTTCTATGATTTCGAGGTGGGCTCGTGTTCACACGAGGTCGGTGCCCTCGAAATCTGTCCTCTCCTGCAGGCGGAGTCCGAAATGTATCCTCACACTACAGCGCAGCGATCTATCAATGCAAAATCTTATAAATTAGTTCTTTCCACAGGTCCGAATCCTTCGCACTCGGATTATTGATACCCTTCAATCGCGCATCTATCTCACGGAAATAGCCAATGATAGCAAAGGTTTTGCCCGCAGAGAATCGGCGTGCTGCTGCCGCATAATCCTTCACAAAAAACGGCGACACCCCCAACGCACTAGCCGCTACTCGATCACTCTTATCGGGTAGGTAGTGATAAATCATCAAGTTAGCAAAGAAGCCATACAATATTCCCAACTCTTTCACCATTGGGTGTTCCTTAGCCGACGCAAAGTACTGCGTGATACGATTGGCTTTAACCACATCCCCTTTAATCAATGCATCTTGCAACTCAAACACATTAAAATCCTTCGATATACCGATATTACGCTCCACCAAAGCAGCATCAATCACTTTCACTCCCTCGGGACGACCGTCAATCAACTTCTGCAACGCTCCCACAATTTGTGTCAAATCCGTACCAATACTATCGGCAAGGATCTTTGTTACCTTTTCATCTATTCGTACCTCATCGCCATCAGCTTTTAGCTCTGCATTGCGTTGTGCCACATAGTCACGAATCCATTTCTCTACTTGATAATCACGCAATGGTTCTGACTCCATCAATATGCCACCCTTCTTCTCCCAGTTCTTAAACAGGTTCAATCGTTTATCTGGCGAACCGTATTTATAGCAGAACACTAATATCGTCGAAGGCTGTGGATTATCCATATACATCGCTAATGCATCCCATTTCTTGATGTTCTGTGCCTCTTTCACAATGATTACTTTGTATCCACCCATCATAGCAAAACCGCGTGCCGCACCAATCACGGGCGACACATCGCCACCGCTCAAATCCTTGCCATAGATGATTGTTTGATCAAACTCACGCGCCATTTCATCCAACACATTCTGCTCAATATACTCTGCCACCTTATCTATATAATAAGGTTCTTTTCCACAAAGCATGTACGCAGGTGCATACTTGCCCTGCTTCAAACCAATCATCACTTCTTCGTACTTCATCCTACTCCTAAATCTGTATTGTTAATTAATATCTCTATTTTCTTTGATTGTTTCAATGTCGGATACACTTCCTCTACAAACCATTTCGCCAAGTCATTATCCCGCTTGACTGAGGTACTATTCTCGCAGAAAATATTCACGCTCGCATATTCAAAGTACTGCTCCGCCAATGCGATGTCCCTCAATATCCGTTCTTTGGTATCGCCTTTCGTGCAACATAGCAAACACACACCATGAAAGTATTTTGCCATGTCCGTAGGCGTAACATCTTCACTTATTCCCTTTTTCCATTTCCTGCGTAAGTTAGCATCAAAACTCTCCACCCCACAGCGAAACTTCACCTCTACCCCATCAAATTGCTCTGCAAACTTCGCCAACTTGTGGCGATACATATAGTGCGCTTCAAACCAGAGCGTATGAATATTCTTCTCTTTCACCACTTCCTTAATCATTCCCAACGTCCGCTCATCCAACTCCATTGCCGAGCCTGAGTTGATCACATCCAACACCCCATACACACCCTGCACTTGTGACAACACCTCTCTATTGACTGCAAAGGGATCATCACTCACATCCTCATGATAGTCGCAGAAAGTACATTTATTCCACTTACACCCCGTCCCTTGCAACAGCACAAACTCCCGAGGTAACACAGTATCTATCAACGCGTATCTTTCCATAACCTATCTCCTATAGCGGCTCTGCCGCGTCCAATAGCGAAGCGTCCTATATCCTATAACCTTTTCCGTATCGCAGAAATCACCGCATACGCCATCGGTGTACCGAACACTGCCTCTATCAACAACTTCGACACATACTGGAATGCTATCATCAACATTAAATCGCGTGCAGAGACGGTTCCCGCAAAAGCAATCAGCACAAATGGTAGAGAGTCAAACACATACGCCACTGCTGAACTTCCTATAGTACGCACCCACAAGCGTTTGCCTGCCGTCCATTTCTTAATCTTCTCCATTAGCCATGCATTGGACAGTTCGCCTAAGAGGAAACCCGTCAATGATGCTAACACGATACGAGGGACATAACTAAACATCGTATTATACGCTTGTGCTGTAGTATCCAGATAATCAGGCGATGGCAGCCATACACCAATCTGCGTGCAGATTACTACAACGAGATTGCATAGAAATGTGGTAAAAATCACTTTGCGAGCGGTCTTGTATCCCCAAATCTCGGTCAGCACATCGCCCAACATATATGCAAAGGGAAATGTAATAGTACCCGCATCAAAATAAAACAGATTCCAAAGACCAATTACTTTCACTGCCATGATATTAGACACCACATACAGCGTCACAAACAATGCAGTTACCACAATAAAGGAAGTATTCTTGCCTCTTGCCTCTAAACTGTAGCTCGCTTGCGAGCGTTCTGTAGGCGCATTTGCGCCGTCCTCTAAACGGTTGGCATCCGCCAACACGCGGTTTTTGAAAGGGTTTTCCGCTACCTTTTTTTCCATATATTCTGTCTGATACTAATAATTTTGCACAAAGGTACTACATTTTTCCAACATATGCAAATTTAGCATTTCATTTAATCATAAAATCCTCAATCATTCAATCTTCTTTAGATATTTTTGTGCAAAGGAGCAAACGGGAATTATCGTATAATTATTTTCGTTCGCCCATTTTACCGCATGTCCCATTAGCAGCGTCCCTATCCCTCGCCCACTCTCGTAGGCATACGTATGCAAGATAGTCATTTTATTGCCTACTAACGTAAACTCTATCTTACCCAGCAACTTGCCTTCTTCCGTAGCAAGAATCTCTTTATCTGTAACAGTCATTTTAATCATAGCAATAATCATTTAGTATTTCTACCTACCACCCCACAAAAACCACGCCATCTTAAACCTTTTTGCTCTTTTCATTTGTTTTTTTGAAAAAATTCCCGTATCTTTGCACTCGATTTGCTACTAACTACTACGAATTTACTACTAACTTCTACTATTTCCACCCATCATTTCGCCATTTCAAAGCTTCAATTAGCATCTTGCACACTATCAATAGTAGGTGATTAGTAGGTTATTAGTAGGTGATTAGTAGGTTAGTCAGCCAAGATTATTAAAACATCAACTAAATATGGCAGAGATAAAATTAGAACACCCAGTCCGTGAAGTACACGGAGCTTTTACAAAGAAAGGTATCATCAACCGTCAAAAAAAGTACCGTGATGATAACGGTCGCGTTATTCACGAAGGCAGACAGGAGGGCTATGCTGTCCGTAATCCCCGTGACTACAAGAAGAAACCGCCACAAGGCGCAGAATTGGAGCATATCAACCTCTTCCGCCAAGCGTGTCTCATTACCAAGGAAATCCTTGATGCCGAAAAACCAGAGGAGACACCTATCGTCGCTATTTTTCCTCCACGACCAAAATATCTTACGAAAGAGGAAGCACTATCATTACTTGCAGACTACCGCAGACGGTATAAAGCTCAACTTCCAAACACACGCGGTACACGTCCCGACCCACAGGCTCCAATTGACAAGACCACCCACACCCCGAAGCGTTATTTCCGCCTCGACAATTTCATCCGCTCCATGGTCTATCAATCCCTCAAAGCCGATCAATCCACCCAACAACCGGCAGATTAGTGCCAAATTTTGCACAAAATGCAAAATATATTTGCATATATCAGAATTTACTTGTAATTTTGCAGCGTCAAGTAAAATAGGGGTATTATACACCCGCAAATACGGAGAACAAAACTATGGCACGACCAATTAAAGAAACACCAACATTATACGGTGAAGACGCACGTCGTTTTGCTATCAGTTACAAAAGGAACAATAACTACCCGTCCTCTCTCCAAGACGCTAAACCGGAGAAAGTAACATATAAAATAACAACATTACCGCCTATGGCATAAAGACGAATTTTACTGACATACATCATTAAGCATTTGCTTTATTAGGATATTATCACTCTTCCACAAACAGTAATAGACTTCCGAAATATCGCGAATGTTCACGCTGTAAAGTGTGGACTTTCTGCATATATTGGAGTCTATGGGAGTGGAAGCCCGATAATACCAATATTAACAAGCGAGAGTCCATACTTTTTTTGTGGTATGGGAAGAGCGCAGAAACCAAGCCCGGCAAAGGTGCAAGAGCCGGAACTAAATACTCATTAATTATGGCACAGAAAATTCTTTCTGCACTTGGCATCGGAATGATTGCCGTGCTATTTCTCGTCTCCTGCGAGGACGAACCAAGTTCAAGCAGCAAGTTAACCTTCAAAGGTGTGAATCTAAACAACGCAAAGGCTCTTGCGTTGGTACAAGAGGGTAACGGAGGATCCAAAGCTCCGCGTAAAATGCCGGCAGATGAAGGCGAAAAACCGCAAACCAAATTCCTCTACACCGTAGATGAAGAGGGAAACATGAATGCGGCGATTTTCTATTTCAACGAAGTGGACTCTACCACCAACACCAAGGCGCTACGTCTGAGTATCGAAAATATCTTTGCGGTTGGCGATGATTATCTCTGGCTGTACGGCTGTCAGTACGACTGCGACGACTTGGATTTATTGCCCGAAAAAGCCCGCAAGTACGTACAAGAGCAGATTGATGCCAGCCGTAACCGCCCCGGGCATTTCAATTATCTGATCCGCAAAACGGACGGCGCGCTATTTGATTTAACAAACTTAACTGTACTGCCGATTGATTGGGACGGCTCTATAAAAAATAGCGTTAAGACCAGCAATGACCTCAAGCAATATGGCATGGTGGCGCAAGTAGGAAAAGAACTCTACTGGGCGGAAGGTAATTATCAAGGTGGTTTACGCAAATTGGTGGAC
>JAFVTU010000024.1 GCA_017503075.1 Paludibacteraceae bacterium
GGTGGGGCTTTGCAGTCCGATTATTGTGGGTGATAGTTTCCTATGTGCTCTATACCGAGTGGACGGGTGGCCCTTTCTCTATTGGTGCAGCAGATGAGATGTTCTACGATGATATGGGGCATTATGGTGCAAGTTTAATGCGAGATGGGAATTTCGCGATCTACGATCCATTGACAAAATATGCGGGTGATGTCGCATTCTCCGATATGGGATATCCTATCTACCTATCCATTATCTATTACATTTTCTTTGACAGCGTATTGATTGCGCGTATTATCAAGGCACTGTTGGGCGCTTGGACGGCGGTGCTAATCTACAAGCTTGCTTCGCGCAATTTTGGCGAATATACGGGGCGTATGGCAGCCATCATGTGCATGCTGATGCCGAACTTAATCTATTATTGCTCGTTCCAACTCAAGGAGGTAGAGATGGTGTTCCTGGCAATGCTATTCGTGGAGCGAGCCGATGCGCTATTGCGATTGCCGAAAATGCCGTGGCGATCATTGGTGCTTCTGATGCTGATACCTACATTCATGTTTATGATTCGCACTGCTTTGGCAGCCACCATGGTGATGGGCTTTGCATTGTCGCTACTGCTGGCTAGTGACCGCGTAGTGAAGGGTTGGCGCCGCGTGATGCTGATTGCGGCGGTTGCCGTATTTGGATTGGCGATTGTGGCCTCCGAGAGTAACATCATCAGCGATGTGCAACAGATGTGGCAAACGGGTGGTTCGCAGCAGCGAGGCAATATGGAATGGCGAGCTGTGCGTACGGATATGACGGATGGATTGAACCAGAAGTTCGCCAAATATGCAGGTGCATCGGTATTTGCGCCGATGATCTTCACTCTCCCATTCCCGACTATGGCGGAGACGCCTGGTCAGGAGAACCAGAAGATGATCCATGGTGGAAACTATGTGAAGAACATCATCTCTTTCTTCACGATTGTGGCGCTGTTCATCATGCTATTGAGTGGCAATTGGCGACGGTATGTATTGCCCGTATCGATACTTTGCGGCTATCTAGTGGTGCTGGTCTTCAGTAGCTTCGCCCACTCCGAGCGTTTCCACCAGCCGATCCTACCGCTCCACCTAATGATAGCGGCCTATGGAATCAGCAAGATGAACCAACTACGCATCCTAAAGAAGGGCTACCCATGGTGGTGCGCGCTGATGATCGTCGCCGCATTGGCCTGGAACTGGTTTAAGCTCGCAGGACGAGGCATGATTTAGTGCGGAGCGGGGCTCCGATAGGCGATAGGCTAGAGGTTAGAGGTTAAAGGCTAGAGGTTAGAGGCTAAAGGTTAGAGGTTAAAGGCTAAAGGTTAGAGGCTAGAGGAATAGATTATGAAAAGATTAAAGAATTTAATAGTTTATCAAAAATCGAAACAATTGGTAATGGATGTATATAAGTTGCTTGAGCAGTTTCCTGATACAGAACGCTTTGCACTATGTAGTCAGATACGCCGTACAATAGTCTCTGTACCATCGAATATAGCTGAGGGAATGGGACGAGTGTCTAGTAAAGATCAAGCTCATTTTCTGAACATTGCACATGGTTTCTTGATGGAAGTATATGCGCAACTAGACATAGCACACGATTTGAAATATATAGATAGTGAAATGTTTAACCAAGTTGAATGCGATGTGGAGGAGATCAGTAAAATGATTTCCACGATGGCTTCGTTAAAAAGCATATCCCCCGCCTCTCGCCTTGAACCTTTAGCCTAAAAAAATGCGTACATTTTTTCTAATACTTTACTACGGATTGGCAAAGCATTTGCCTAAGTCCACTATGCCTATAATAGGCAAGATTGCATTGCGTTTGCGCTATCAGTGTGCAAAACATCTATTTGCACGTTGTGACGGATTTGTGAATCTTGAGCAAGGAGCATATATCGGCAATGGCAAGAATTTTTTTGTAGGAAAAAATGTAGGCATTGGTAAAGATTTCTGCTGTCACAGCCGTATCGTGACTATTCATGATGGCTTGCTTATGGGGGAGAATGTGCTCTTTCAGGGTGGGGGGGCATTCATTCGCAGATCCCAACAAGCCAATAGGTTCAGAACCAGATGATCCACCAACTCCACTAGAGATTTGTGGTGATGTGTGGATAGGGGCTAGAGCTATTATCCTACCTGGATGTAAGCGCATAGGTGCGCATAGTATCATCGGTGCAGGAGCAGTTGTTACTAAGGATGTACCTGATTATGCCATTGTAGGTGGAAATCCTGCTAAAGTGATTAGAATGAGAAAATGAAAATACTGATTGTTGCATCGGATAAGAAAGGCCACTTTGCGCCCTTCATCGAGGAGCAGATAGCTGCCCTTGAGGCCAGAGGCATAGAGGTGGTGCGCTATGGCGTCACAGGCCATGGAATCATGGGCTATCTGCGTGAGCTGCCCGCGCTGCGGCGCCTTATCCGCGCCGAGCGACCAGATATAGTGCATGCTCACTATGGCCTCAGCGGATTGCTGGCTAACCTGCAGCGCATTGTGCCCGTAGTGACCACCTATCACGGCAGTGATATTAACCTACCGAATGTCTTGCGATTTTCTAAGATAGCCATGCGATTATCATCGTACAATATTTTTGTGTCTAAGCGGAATATCGCAATAGCACAACCAAAAGAAAAATACACATTATTGCCCTGTGGAGTGAATATCCCTAAACCATGGAGCGAAATGCAAACTCAGTGGGTAGAGCAACTGACTCTTAATCAGTGGGTCCAGAAGAAGTTAAAAGCAGACGTAAAACATGTACTTTTTGCTGGTGCATTTGACAATGCAGTGAAAGATGCATCCTTGGCAAAGGCTGCAATCAACGAATTAGCGATTGAAGGAGTTAAGGTTGAATTGATCGAACTAAAGGGGTATAATCGTGATCAGGTGAATGCGCTGATGTATAGTTGCGATGCCTTACTCCTAACGAGCAAGACCGAAGGCAGTCCTCAGGTTATCAAGGAGGCTATGGCATGCGGTTGTCCTATAGTGAGTGTTGATGTGGGGGATGTGGCAGAACGAGTGAGTGGAGTAGAGGGCTGTTATGTAGCGTGTACGCGCGAGCCTAATGAAATCGCAAAAGCATTGCAGAAAGCGCTTACCTTCGAGGGCAAGACCAACGGTCGAGAGAAGATTATAGAGATGGGTCTCAGTAACGAGCAAGTCGCACAGCGACTCGTTGCTATTTACGAACTTGTATTAGCGTAAGGGAGTAAAGGAAATGATAAAAATACTCACATATAACGAGATTAATCCCACCGCTTGGCAAGAGTTAGTGGATAGTTCGCCATACGCCACGTGGTTCCAAACGCCAGAGGTGTATCAATTCTATGAGGCGAATAAGGAGGAAATGAATCCCTTTGCCATAGGAGTAGAAGAAGATGGGCATTTAGCAGGAGTCATTGTAGGATATACTACACAAGAAAAAAATCCTATTAAACAATACTTTACTTGTCGATCTATTATCATTGGTGGTCCGCTTCTAGATGAGCATATCAGTAATGATGCTCTAAGTGCTTTACTGCTTGCAATAAAACGTGTGACCAAAAATTCGATATATGTAGAAACTCGTAATTTTTATAATTATAGTCACTGGAGAGATTTATTTGAAGCTTGTGGGTTCCGATACCAGCCTCACTATGATATTCATGTGTATTGCAATGCTACTCACACCATGAGTGAGCGACGTCAGCGCGAACTCAAGCGCGCTGTCAAAAACGGCGCGAAGATCGTAGAGGCATCATCCGAACAGGAGATACGCGATTGGTACCAGATACTCAGCCAACTCTATCGCCAGAAAGTACGTACACCGCTATGGAGCAAAGCGTTTTTCTTGCACTTCTATCGCAGTGGAGTAGGAAAGTACCTACTGGTAAAGTACCAAGATAAAGTCATCGGCGGAATGATGTGCCCCATACTCAATGGCAGAGCCATCTACGAGTGGTATGTATGCGGATTGGATGAGGAGTATCGCGATCACTATCCATCCGTGGTGGCTACCTATGCTGCCATCGAATATGCCAAGCAGAATGATATTCCGTTGTTCGACTTTATGGGCGCTGGCACACCCGATAAGCCCTACGGCGTGCGGGACTTTAAAGCCGAGTTTGGCGGCGAATTGGTAGAACATGGCCGCTTCCTCTGTATTCGCAAGCCGCTACTGTATTGGATAGGGAAAATGGGGGTGAAATGGTTGAAGAGGTCTAAACGCTAAGATTTTGTTTTGCATACTTAAGCAGCGGGCTGCTACTTATATGCAAAAACAAAATAAACTCCTGAATTGCCGATAATTGACATCCAAATTGACCTGAATTGTCTTTATAATACATCACCCTATGGCAAAGCAATCCCTTTGAAGATTATGTAAAACTTTCGGGGAGAGATAAATGCTACAAAGCATACTAAATTATGATTTACTATTGTTGCAGGAGTTCCAGCTAGAAAGATTAGAGATATTAACATTGAAAAATGATACCAGCCAACTTCCCAAGTAAAAACGCGCCAACTTCCCAAGTAAAAACGCGCCAACTTCCCAAATAGTACGAATTAAATTTGCATAATTAATTAATTTTCATTACCTTTGCAGCGAATTTCAAAAAAACGCGTATTATGAGTATATACAAACCGAGAATCGCTGACCAAATGTTGGAGGCAAGATTACGTAGAAAAGGAGCTGTTTTGATAGAAGGTCCTAAATGGTGCGGAAAAACAACTACCGCAGAGCAACAAGCCAATAGCGTCCTCTATATGGCTGACCCTATGCGTAAGCACCAAAACCTACAAGCAGCAAAAATCAATGTTCAGCACTTACTCGCTGGCGAAACACCACGACTAATTGACGAATGGCAAATAGCCCCATCTCTTTGGGATAGTGTCCGTTATGAAGTAGATCACAGAGAAGGATTAGGGCATTTCATTCTTACAGGAAGTAGTGTGCCTCCATCTACAGACGAAATATTCCATTCGGGTACAGGTCGCTTTGCTAAATTACGAATGCGCACCATGTCGCTTTACGAATCAGGTGACTCTACTGGCGATGTGAGTCTAGCATCATTATTCACCCAAAATCCGTTACCTATATCTGGAGATAACAAGTTGGACATAGATCGTTTGGCATATTTGATTTGCCGCGGAGGATGGCCAGGTGCATTAGAAATGGATGAGCAGGATGCATTGGCGCAAGCATTCGATTACTATGATGTAGTCTGCGATTCGGACATTTCACGCGTGGACAATGTAACGCGCAATCCCCAACGTGTTCGACTGCTAATGCGGTCCTATGCACGCCATCAAGGTACAATGGCTACGGTTGGCACTATATTAGCAGACCTAAAGACTAACGAAACAAGTATGCTTTCAGACAATACGGTGTATGACTACATCAAAGCATTGAAGCAGATTTTCGTTATCGAAGATATGCCTGCGTGGAATCCTAACTTGCGCAGCAAAACGGCTGTACGCACCAGTGATAATCGCTATTTTATTGATCCCAGTATTGCCACTGCTGCATTAGGCGCAAGCCCCAATGACTTAATAAATGATTTAGAGACAATGGGACTATTATTTGAGACATTAGCTATTCGAGATTTGAGAGTATATGCAGATGCGATTGATGGGCAGGTATATCATTATCGCGACAAGAGTGGATTGGAATGTGATGCCATTGTACATCTGCGTAATGGGTCATACGGATTGATAGAGGTCAAATTAGGTGGAAACAAATTGATTGATGAAGGAGCAGATTCGCTATTGCATTTAGCCAGCGAAATAGACACTACTCGTATGAAAGCACCTGCATTTATGATGGTGCTCACAGGTACGGGAGATTTCCCGTATCGCAGAGAAGATGGAGTATATGTTGTACCGATAGGATGTCTGAAACCATAATACTGGATTGGATAGGAAAAATGGGCGTGAAATGGTTGAAAAGATATTAATATAGTATGAGAGAGATCATAACGAAATACGAACTAATTGATAAGCAGAGTTGGAGTAACTTTGTGAAGAATCATCCTCTAGGGAATGTGTTTCAAACTCCAGAGATGTTTGCTGTGTATCAATGTGCTGCTAATATACAACCATATGTGGTAGCCGCGACATGCGATGGCGAAGTAGAAGGTATATTGCTCGCACAATGGATGACCAATGGGGGAAAGCTGGCGGCATGGATTACTAGTAGATCAATCATCATGGGCGGACCACTAGCGAAAGATAATAATCCGGAAATAATCGAAGCATTATTAGAAGCTTATAAGGCATTAATACCTGTCAAAACTATTTACACGGAGATTCGACCAGTATACAATTCTACACAGATATTTAACTATCTTGCAACAAAAAAATGGATGCGAAAGGGACATTATAATATTGTTCTACCACTTGATAAAGAAGTTGATACATTGTATCATCAAATGCACAAAGAGCGTAAACGAAATGTGCAAACGGCCATTAAAAATGGTTTAACTTTTGAGCAAGTAACCAGTCGAGAGAAAATACAAGATATTGTAGCTTTGATAAGACAAACTTATGCACGTAAGCATGTACCAATATCCTATCTTGATATGTTTGAAAAAGTATTGGTTATTTTAGGGGATTATGCACACTTCTTTGCTTGTTATGCATCTGATGGAAAGATGATCGCTGGACAATTGCGTTTGTGCTATAATGAGATGGTTTATGCTTGGTTTGCTGGTAGTGATGAAACATATTTTAAACAACGTCCCAACGATTTCCTTATGTGGAATGTGATTGCATGGGCACAAGGAAATGGATATCAATTGTTTGATTTTGGTGGAGGCGGTGAACCTGGTGTGGAGTATGGTGTGCGAGATTATAAAATGAAATACGGATGCGAAATATATGATTACGGACGAATGTTATATACCCATCGTCCAATAACATATCATTTAGCACAATTGGCATATAAATTTTATCATAAATTAAAACATTAATCACATTTTAGTTGAATAGCAATAAAACTATGAATATTTGGATAGATATATTGCACATACCGCAATTGAATTTTTACAAACCTATCATTACAATGCTTTCTAGTAGAGGTTACAACGTGTTTGTAACGGTGTTGAATAGAGGGAAATTACCTAAAATTGTAAAAGCTGAATTAGGGACAATTCCTAATATAGTGGTTGATGTAGTAGGAAATCATCATATGACGAAATTGTCTGCAATTATAGAAGCAAATTTATTACGTATCCCACAAATTATTAGCTGGAAAAGAAGGCAAAAGATAGATATTGCTTTTTCAAATGGCTTTCATACTGCCGTTCTATGTAATGGTAAAATTCCTAATTATTCTTTTGGAGATGATCCACAAACCAGAGATTATAAATACAAAATCAAGTATAATGATGTCTGCCATTTTTGCATCTATGAATCTGATAAGCCTTTATCATCCAAGGCGGTGATATTGCGTTGTACTAAAGAATGGGCATACTTGGCACCTAAATACTTTACACCTAACCCAAAGGTATTAGAGAAGTATGGTGTAATCCCTAAAGAGTATGTGTTCTTGCGAGAGGTTAGCGTGGGTACCATCAACTACGCGGGACAAGCATCGGGTGCGATATTAGGCATACAAGACCTTGTACCCAAAGACAAGAAAGTGCTATTCTCTCTTGAGGAAAAAGACAAACGCCATTTATATCCAAAGGATTGGATACTGTTGCAAGAGCCAATTGAGGATATTCATTCGCTTATCTACTATAGCGCTGGACTTGTGTCCTCAGGCGACTCCATGGCACGCGAAGCAGCATTGCTAGGCGTACCAGCCTACTACCTAGGCATACGCTACGATATGCCTGCTAATGCGGCAGCAGCCAAAGTGGCAAACCTGCAGAATCAAAAGACAGCCGACTTTGCTACATGGGTGAAGAATCTAGATGTGGATGCTAAGGAAGCGGAGAAAAAACAACTAGAACTGCGTCAGCATATCAATGAGACATTTATTGATATCAACGAATATATGATGAACCTAGTGGAGAAACATAATAATTAATATAATATGAAAATTTCAATTTTTGGACTCGGATATGTAGGATGCGTAGGCATTGGTTGCTTATCCAAACAAGGACACCACATGGTGGGTGTGGATGTGAGCGATGTGAAAGTAGATCTTATTAATCAAGGTAAACCAACCATCGTAGAGAAAGACATTGACCAACTCATCAGCGAAGGACACCAAGCAGGGCGTATACGTGCAACCCATGACTATATGGATGCGGTAACAAACACCGACATCTCATTCCTCTGTGTGGGTACGCCATCATCCGACAACGGACATCTTGACCTGACCTATATCCTACAGACAGCACACCAGATAGGACAAGCACTGAAAGAGAAAAATGGCTTCCATATTGTGGTGATTCGTTCTACCGTATTCCCTGGTACCAATGCCAAGATGACGGAAATCATTGAGCAAGAATCGGGCAAAAAGCATGATGTGGATTTTGCCGTAGTAAGCAATCCAGAATTCCTACGTGAAGGTACTGCTGTACAAGACTATCTCAACCCTCCATTGACCGTGCTAGGGTCAAGTTGCCCCAAGGCTATCGAAGTGATGCGCAGTCTATACCAAGATCTGACGGATGCTCCTATTGAAGTGGTGGAGATAGGTGTAGCAGAGATGATCAAATATGTGAACAACTCCTACCACGCCTTGAAGGTGGTATTCGCAAACGAAGTAGGCAACATCTGCAAACAACTCGGTATTGATAGTCACGAAGTGATGCGTATTTTCTGCATGGATAAGCAACTGAATATCTCGCCCTATTACTTCCGTCCTGGCTTTGCCTACGGCGGTTCGTGTCTCCCAAAAGACCTCAAAGGACTAAAAACCCTAGCGCATGATTTATACTTAGAAACACCGGTACTTAATGCCATTGAACATAGCAACGAGCTGCATATCCTCCAGGTAATACGCCAAATAGAACATCTAGAAAATCATCGCGCAGTGCAAGGTCTGCCGAAGATGCGTATTGGTGTATTGGGGCTAAGTTTCAAAGCTGGTACCGATGATATGCGTAACTCACCTATCGTGAATGTGATCGAATCACTACACGGCAAAGGGTATGATGTGCGCATCTACGATAAGAATGTCAGCCTCTCGCGCCTCATTGGACGAAACAAGAGCGTGATAGCTAGCAAGTTACCTCACCTCAATGAGATGCTACAAGAGGATCTAACAGCAGTCACTGATTGGGCTGATTGCATCATTATTGCTAACAAAGATGATGCCTTCCGCCAAGCACGCATTGCCATCGGCACACCTATCATCGACCTTGTGCGTATCAAGGAATTAGAAGGACAAGAGGGGTATAATGGTTTGTGCTGGTAATTTACTCTGGTAAGTGTGGCAGGTAGATGTAGTTGGCATGTCGTCACAAGAGCACTGTAAGAAGCAGTTCGGTTTGTTTTTTGATACTAAAAATCGTGGAAATAGTATGTTTCTGCGATTTTTTTTGTGTATATGGATTTTTTTTAGTATCTTTGCACACTTTTTATTAATTTATTAATAAGTTGATATTTTATGCAAGATTTTCAAAGTTTATGCCAACTGAGGCGCTCGTATAGAAAATACACCAACCAGCCAGTAGAACAGGAGAAATTGGACTACATCATTCGTTGTGCGCTGATGTCGCCAGCAGGCAAGAGAATGAACCCATGGCACTTTGTCGTGATCACCAATGAGGAGATCCTGCGTCAGCTAGCCGGATGCCGCACATACGGAAGCGGAATGTTTGACACAGCTATGGCGGGCATCGTGGTGGCTGCGGATACCAGCGTGATTGATACATGGCAATGTGATGCTGCTATTGCTGCACAAAATATTTGGCTCGCTGCTGCGGACCAAGGACTGGGTGCTTGTTGGTGTCATGTGTATCAAAGAGAAGGCGCGGAGGACTTGGTGCGCAAGTTAACGGGACTGCCAGAGAACTTCACCGTACTCTGCGTGATGTCGCTTGGCTACAAGAACGAAGAGAGAAAGCCGTTTGATTTCACAAAATTACAATACGAGAAAGTCAGTCAAATTGACTGACGAACAATGGCTCGCCCTTTGGGCTCACGAATGGTGGTAGCAAAGCTACGAACAGTGGCTCGCCCCAAGGGCTCACGAATAGTGGCTCGCCTACGGCTCACGTGAACGAAGTGAACCAACCTTCGTGAGTGAAACGAACCATCATTCGTGAATGAAGTGAACCAACCTTCGTGAATAAAACCAACAAGAATATGATATACAATTTTGAAGATTTAGTGATATGGCAGATGTCTAAGGATATTGTAAGAGAAGTGTATCAGCAATTTCGTGATAACCATGACTATGGATTCCGAGATCAGATACAGCGTGCGGCAGTATCTATTATGAACAATATTTCAGAAGGATTTCAACGAAATAAATTTTCAAAAGATAATAAGCAATTTGTATACTTTCTAAATATTTCTTACGGTTCTTGTGCTGAAGTTAGAAATATGTTGTATATAGCGGAGGAAATAGAGTATTTAGCACCCCAAATAACTAAGGATTTAAAGGATAAAACAATAAAATTAGAATGTAAAATAGAAGCTTTAATCAATAAACTACAATCCAATAATTAAGCTTGGTAAATATCGTGAGCGAAGCGAGCCATCGTTCGTGAACGAAGTGAGCCAACCTTCGTGAGTGGAACGAGCCATCGTTCGTGAACGAAGTGAGCCAACCTTCGTGAGTGGAACGAGCCAATTTCGTGAGCGAAGCGAGCCTATTACTGAGCATAGCGAATAAGTATATGAAACCAACAATAGCAATTACAGCAGGCGATATCAATGGAGTAGGGTATGAGATTATCCTCAAATCGTTGGTGAATCCACACATCTGCGAGATTTGTCGCCCTATCGTGTATGGCAACGCCAAAGTAGCACGCCAACATATGCAACCCCTCGATGAGGAGTATCGTAATATCCAATGGAATATCATCCAAGATCCCAAACAGGCGAAAGATGGGCGACTGAACCTCATCACTTGTTACCCCGATGACACGCCTGTGCAATTAGGTGTATCCACACCCGAAGCAGGACAAGCTTCGCTCAAGAGCTTGCAACGCGCATGTCAAGACCTCAAGAACGGCTTGGTACACGCCATCGTGACAGCGCCTATCAACAAGGATAATATCCAATCGGATGAGTTCCGCTATTCAGGACACACCGAGTACTTGACACAGCTATTCGGCGAAGGAAAAGATAGTCTGATGATGATGATTAGCGACCGCATGCGTGTGGCATTGGTATGCAATCATACCCCTATCGCCAAAGTGGCAGAGACCATCAATGAGGAGCGTATCCTCAGCAAACTGGCTGTGCTCAACGACACCCTGAAGATGGACTTTACTTGCCGCAAGCCACGTATCGCCGTGTTGGCGCTCAACCCACACGCAGGCGACAACGGACTGATTGGCGAGGAAGAGACTAATATCATCCGCCCTGCTATCGCCAAGGCGCAGGAGCAAGGTATTTGGGCTTTTGGTCCTTATTCGGCTGACGGCTTCTTTGGTGCAGGACAATACAATCACTTCGATGCCGTGTTGGCTATGTACCACGATCAAGGGTTGGCACCATTCAAGGCATTGGATATGAGTGGTGTGAACTTCACTGCGGGACTGCCAGTGGTACGCACTTCGCCCGATCATGGAACAGCATACAGCTTGGCGGGTAAGAACGAAGCCGATGCAACCAGCATCTTGCACGCTATCTATGCCGCCATAGACATTCTGCGCCAACGTGAGGAGAACGAGAAACTGCTCGCCAACCAACTCGTTGTGGAAGTGAAGGAAGTGAAAAAGGAATATAAAGTAGAGAAATTTATACCACAAGATTAATATGACAAGCAAAGAGATTCGACAATCCTTTTTGGATTATTTTGAGAAGAAGGGGCACAAGATTGTACCTTCAGCACCCATGGTCATCAAAGATGACCCAACACTGATGTTTACCAATGCAGGTATGAACCCATGGAAGGGTATCATCCTCGGTAATGACCCTATACAATATCCTCGCGTAGCGGACTCGCAGAAGTGCCTGCGCGTGAGCGGTAAGCACAACGACCTGGAGGAAGTAGGTCATGACACCTACCACCACACCATGTTCGAGATGCTCGGCA
>JAFVTU010000025.1 GCA_017503075.1 Paludibacteraceae bacterium
ATTGATATTAAAGTGAAGGTTTGGCGTCAAGCTGGACCAAAGGCAGAAGGTCATTTCGAGACCTACGAACTCAAACACATCTTCCAAGGTGCTTCGTTCTTGGAGATGATTGACATCCTCAACGAGCAACTCATCAGCGAGCACAAAGATCCTATCGCATTCGACCACGACTGCCGCGAGGGTATCTGCGGTATGTGCTCTATGTATGTGAATGGTCACCCACACGGACCAGACAGCGCTATCACCACTTGCCAATTGCACATGCGTAAGTTCAAAGATGGCGAGACTATCACTATCGAGCCATGGCGTAGCCGTGCGTTCCCTGTAATCAAGGACTTGATGGTGGACCGCGAGGCATACGATAAGATTATGCAAGCTGGTGGTTTCGTGTCAGTTAATACAGGTGGTGTACCTGATGCAAATGCCATTCCAATTCCTAAGGCTCACGCTGACGAGGCAATGGATGCTGCTTCTTGTATCGGTTGCGGTGCTTGTGCTGCTGCATGTAAGAACGGCTCTGCTATGTTGTTCGTTTCTGCTAAGGTAAGCCAATTGGCTCTCTTGCCACAAGGTAAGGTAGAGGCTGCTGCTCGTGCTAAGGCCATGGTGGCTAAGATGGATGAGTTGGGCTTTGGTAACTGTACCAACACAGGTGCATGTGCTGCTGAGTGCCCAAAACAAGTATCTTTGGCTAACATCGCTCGCCTCAACCGCGAGTTCCTCTGCGCAAAACTCAAAGACTAATACATTATTAGTTATACAACCAATAAGAGGCGTACATTGTGCGCCTCTTATTCTATTTTCTTTAATATATTTGCATATCTGCGATTTTTTTTGTACCTTTGCAGCGCAAAGGTATTTGCACTATGACAAACAAAGGCAACGACATACTCATCACAGGCGCACGCGTGCATAATTTGAAGAATGTAGATGTGCGTATACCACGAGATAAACTCGTGGTGATTACGGGTTTGTCGGGTAGTGGCAAATCGTCCCTTGCCTTTGATACTATCTTTGCCGAAGGTCAACGCCGCTATATGGAGACCTTTTCCTCCTATGCACGCGGATACATAGGTACGATGCAACGCCCCGATGTGGATAAGATTACAGGCCTCTCGCCTGTAATCAGCATCGACCAAAAGACAACCTCTCGCAATCCTCGTTCTACTGTTGGCACCGTAACCGAAGTGTATGACTACCTTCGACTACTTTTTGCACGCGCTGCGGACGCGTACTCTTACGCCTCTGGCGAGAAGATGGTGCAGTACACCGATGACCAAATCATTGATCTTATTCTCAAAGATTATACGGGTCAAAAAGTGCTCGTACTTGCCCCAATGGTCAATAACCGTAAAGGACACTACAAAGAACTCTTTGAAACTATTCGCCGTAAGGGCTATTTGCATGTGCGTGTAGATGGCGAAGTGATGGAAATCACGCCAGGTATGAAGCTCGACCGCTACAAGAACCACACCATCGAAGTCGTTGTAGATCGCCTCAAATTAAAAAGCGAAAGCGAAGAAGACCTCAAACGCCTTCGCGCTACCGTGGACAAAGCCATGACCCAAGGCGATGGCGTGATGGCTATTTCTATAGCCAATAGCCAATTGCCAATCCGCTATTTTTCTCGCCATCTTATGTGCCCCACCACGGGCATGAGTTATGCCGAGCCCGCACCACATACTTTCTCGTTCAATTCGCCACAAGGTTGGTGCCCAACATGTAGGGGACTTGGTAGAATCAAAGATGGCCTCCGGACGCCGGATGCCGGAAATCCTGACCTGACCAATATCCTCCGTGATGATGAGAACTGGTATACCCGCATGTTGGAATATGTGCAACAACCAGAAGACGAGAAGGAGGAGAAAGAAGAAACTTGGTGCGAGTGCCCAACATGTAAAGGTCAGCGTCTTAGCCGTGAAGCACTCAGTTTCCGCATTGCGGATAAGAATATTGCTGAGCTATCAGCAATGGATATTACAGACCTGAGAGCATGGCTGATGAATGTCCCTGCCCGTCTAACCAACAAGCAGCGCGCTATCGCAGAACCGATCATCAAAGAAATTATCTCCCGTTTGGGCTTTATGCTCAGCGTAGGACTATCCTACTTGTCTCTTTCTCGCTCTTCAGATAGTCTTTCCGGTGGAGAGAATCAACGTATTCGTTTGGCTACACAAGTGGGTAGTAAGTTGGTCAATGTCCTCTATATTCTTGACGAACCAAGTATCGGTTTGCACCAACGTGATAATCAGCGTTTGATCGACTCGCTGAAACAACTGCGAGACATGGGCAACTCCGTGATCGTGGTAGAGCACGATGAGGATATGATGCGTCAAGCGGATTATATTATTGATATAGGTCCCAAAGCAGGTCGTTTGGGTGGGCATATTGTGTTTAGTGGTACACCTGCCGAACTGCTGAAAGCTGATACGCTGACAGCGAAGTATCTTCGCGGAGAACTCTCCGCAACATTAAACAATACTACACAATCCTACACCACACTACACAATTCTACACCCACCCTCGTGCTTCGCGGCTGCCGCGGCAACAACCTCAAAGGTGTGGATGTCTCTTTCCCATTGGGGCAAATGATTGCCGTGACGGGTGTGTCGGGTAGTGGTAAATCCACTTTGGTAAATCAAACGCTTTACCCAATCCTCAGCCAACATTTCTACCGCAGTTTGCAAACGCCTTTGGCATACGATAGCATAGAGGGAATCGAATATATCGACAAAGTGATTGGAGTGGACCAGTCGCCTATCGGACGAACACCGCGTAGCAATCCTGCTACTTATACGGGCGTGTTCACAGATATACGCAACCTCTTTGCCCAACTACCAGAGAGTAAGATCCGCTCGTGGAAAGCAGGTCGCTTCTCGTTCAATAACTCAGGCGGACGATGTGAAGAATGTAGTGGTAATGGCTATAAGACCATACAAATGCACTTTCTGCCCAATGTGTATGTGCCATGCGAAGTATGTGGTGGACAACGCTACAACCGCGAGACCTTGGAGGCACGCTTCAAAGGCAAGTCTATTGCCGATGTATTGGACATGACCATCAATCAAGCAGTAGAGTTCTTTGAGAGTCAACCTAATATCTTGAAGAAAATCAAGACTTTGCAAGATGTAGGTTTAGGATATATCAAATTGGGACAATCATCTACAACCTTGTCAGGTGGCGAGAGCCAGCGCGTGAAACTAGCGACAGAATTGGCTCGCCCCAGTACAGGAAAGACATTATATATATTGGATGAGCCCACTACGGGTCTGCACTTTGAAGATGTGCGTGTATTGATGGGAGTACTCCGACAGTTGGTGGATAAAGGCAATACGGTAATCATCATAGAGCACAACCCCGATGTCATTCGTTCGTGCGATTATCTCATTGATATGGGACCCGATGGCGGTCGCGATGGTGGCACTGTAGTCGCTACTGGCACAGTGGAAGAAATACGAGAAAACAAAAATAGCATAACGGGAAGGTATATTTAGACTTTAGAGATTATGGATGCATTATTGATACTTACTATAGTCATTGGCATCATTTGGTTTGTACCAATCGTATGCCGTAAGATACATGTGCCAAGCATTGTGGGATTTATCTTGGCAGGTATTGTGATTGGTCCATCGGTCTTGAACCTTGTGGGCGAAAGTCCATCAATCAAGATTCTGGGCTCGCTAGGAATGCTCTATATCATGTTTCAATCGGGTAGTGAGATTGATATTAATGACTTTAAGCAATATAAATATCGCTCGCTATTCTTTGGCTTGTGCACTTTCTTGATTCCTTTTGGTTTGGGTATCATCACCAGCAGGTATCTGCTCCCTTATGGTTGGTTGCCAAGTTTATTATTGGGCGCTATGTACGGTAGCCATACCCTGATGACTTATCCTATTGTAAGTCGATATGGTGTGCAGAAGAATATGGCTGTGAATATTACAGTAGGTGCTACTATGGTGGCCATCACCTTGTCGCTTATCGTATTAGCCATAGTAGAGGGATGGAGTCATCCGGTGCGGAGTATCGCTGACTATGCTATACAATTATCATTAGTGGTTGTTTTCCTTATTAGCGTACTATGGTTGTTCCCTCGTTTTGCACGCATGTTCTTTAAGCGTTATCGCGATCCTATCTCCGAGTTTATGGTGGTGATGTTGATGTTGGTAGGTAGTGCGTTTCTGGCAGATTTAGCAGGATTGGAGGGTATTTTGGGTGCTTTCCTTTGTGGTGTTTCACTCAATCGCCTATTGCCCAACCGTTCTCCACTGATGGGACGCATCAATTTTGTAGGTAATAGTATCTTCGTGCCATTATTCTTGATTGGTGTGGGCTTGATGATTGATATTCATGCATTCTGGAGCGGTTGGACGACAGTGACGATAGCGATTGTGATGATTACCACCAAGTTGATAGGCAAGAGTCTTGCCGCTTGGATAGCACAAGTGGTCTTCCGATTCTCTAAACA
>JAFVTU010000002.1 GCA_017503075.1 Paludibacteraceae bacterium
AGCGCACAAGGGCGCATTTATGGCATTATTCTGTTACCTCTCTTTTCTACACGGCTCTCGCACTCCCAAATTTGCGTGCTTTGCGTGTACGGACTATTTGCACAAATAGACCGCTCCAACTTGCTACATTGGTCTGTAGTCTTGCGTGGTGTGGTTATTTAACACCCTCTTTAATCGCTCCAAAGCGAACAAGCAATTTTCGTTTGTCCAAGCCACGAAAATAGGTTTCCCACAAAAGAGGCTTTTGTTTTCTCGCTCAAGGCGGTTTGGTTTGTCTGTTTCTTAAATCAAGATTTTAATTGTTATTTTTTCAGTTTATTTTTTCGTTTACTCTTTGCCGTTGTTGTTGGCGTTTGAGTACAGCACTATAGTAGCACTGATTTTCCAAACTCCAAAACTTTTGCGAAAAAAAATTTTGTGATGGATAGCGATTTTAATTTTTGCTTGAGTATGGAACGCCCACGCGCGAGGGCTTGTCTTAAACCTTTGAAAATCAATCGCTTGTAAAAAGTTGAAAAAATTTTCATTTTTGCAAAATTCAATTTTTGCCCGTTTCAACATATATAAACAACTGAAACAAAGTATTTTACACTGATTATCAAGTAGTTACAAAGTCAATTCTTATATATATAGGTGAAAATCAACGAAAAAATAAATTTTTGTTTCAATTTGTTACTTTGATAGGCTTTTTTGTTCACTTTTGGACAAAGTAAACATTCTAAAACATTGATATTCAACGGTGTAAAAATTATAAAAAGAATTGGGAGGGTGTACACCCCGGTGCGGATTCAGTATCTCTCCTCGGGCCATTTTTCCAAGTCCCATTTTTGAGAAAGTGAACAAATAATTAGGATGCTATTTTCTGGGGTGTTCGAGTATATGATTGTGAATAGTGAATTTTGTTATATAATTCTGATTACCAGCAGACTAATCTAAACTAATGTATATAGACTTTTCACTCTTTGATTTTTTTGTTCACTTTGTAATCCTTTATATATTTTAGTCGAAACGCAGCCTCTGAGATGCTGATTTCACAACTGAAACAGGCGGATGTGAAGAATGATTATTTGTGCACTTTGTCTAGCAACTGATATAAATAATATGTCCGCGTGCGTGCGAGGCAGATGTGATGAACGCAGTGCAATACGGTCAGGCGCGAGGGGCGGCGTGGGTGATGGAAGGTTGTCTTGTGTGTTGGTGGTATATGTAGAAAGTTATTATTTAATAGTTTCACTATTATTATATGAATGCTGAGGCTTAGGGGATATTCTATATCCCCGCATAACTATAAATTCCCCAGTTCATCGGCAGACGGCGCAGTCCGTCTGTTATATTAAATCAAGGTCCTTTTTGTTACTTTTTCCTCCCAGGAAAAAGTTATTGTGTTATGTCTTGAGGCATATATAAACCTATATATGCCTTCTTATACTATATTATTATACTCATTGCAGTTTTCAGCAAACCCTTCAGCATGCAACTTGTTAAAAACAGCATATCTATTGTATAACTTAGCAAACCACGCAATTTGAGGCACAAAAAATGGCGGGAGTGTATGCTCCCACCACTTGAAAATTACATAGTTAATGCCAGCTTAATCATTAAAGAACTTAGCTACATCCTCCTCGGTTATTGACATCACGCTACGTTGTGTTTTTGTAAATGCCCAATCAGTAAACTTACGCAACTGCACATAACTCCACCGAGTAGTAACGATATTAATTAACCTGTCATAGGCCTGTATATCCCAAATATAGTCGTACATTCCGTCAATTGGAACACGCTTCAATAGTCCCATCCATTCTGCTTTTTCCACGCATTTCTCAAATGTATGTCTTCGCATACCTAAGCATCCTAGATGTTCCTTAGTTGGGCGGATAGTCTTATATCCCAGACTTCTCTGTGCGTTGAGATCTGCCATATAGACCATAAAGGCTGACTCTGGCAAGTCAAATGCCATCATCAGCCCTTTGTAAAACTTGTAAAAAGCAGGTGCTTTCTTCACTTTCATTTTAATTCTGTGTTTGTAAATCTTGCTTCTCCTCTTTGAGGTAGAAGTGAATAATTTTACCATTGATCATAGGTTTGTAAACCTTGTAACCTAACGCTTTTGCGTGCTTGCCTACCGATACACGGTTAGCGATTTTGCCTGTGGTTGCAACCAAGTGACGAGCCATCTCATCAAATGTCATTTTGGATTTAAGTTGCATAGTACTTCTTGTTTTTATTAGTGAATAAATGTATATGTCACTTAAAGTATAGGGGCAACTAATATTAAAGGTTTACAAATAGGATAAATTAATCGAATCCGAACCGCGATTTTTGAGGAATTAACGGGTTAATACTAAATGTTCGCGGTTCAGACTTCGATTACTTAGGATAGCATCAGTTGGGTTATCTCTTTAATGAATGCCTCGTTTCGTTCATCCATCCACTCCTTGGCCACATTCCAGGACAGCGACTTACCAAACTTGAAGTTCTCCTTGGTTATAGAGTGATGTGACAATCGCCCCTCTGTAGGTTTGAGTCCCAAGTCGTGAAGCTCGCATAGCCCATCATTGAAGAAGGTACAATAGCCGTTATCTTCCTGCTTTGCCTGTATCATCAGCACGGGATAATCTATCTTTCCGAGAGCCATACCCACACACCAATGTGTTGGAGCCAGCCTATCTTTATACCCGGCTTTGATAAGACGGAGTATATCTTCTGGAGTCCCCAAGCAAGGTGTCTTACACTGTTGCTTGCACTTCTGGCATTTACACTCAATAGGTCTGCGACCGGTCTTGCGCATTATGCGCTGCAATGATGTCTCCATTAAGCAAATTCAGGGTGTTTCTTGTTCCACAACTCAATGATAGACTCTCGACCGATGTGCGTCCAACGCTTTACACTGCCAAAGGTAAACATCTTACCTTGTGCATTCTCCCATGTGTATGGCACTTCGCACTGCCACGAGCGGTATGCCGGCAGCACCACCCATTGTTTCTTCTGGTACTTGCATATACCTTCCTCCATCAGGAACTTGTGCATATGGCGAGAGGATATATTGAGTTCCTCAGCAATATGTGTACTCTTAAACCAATCTCGATTCTCGATAAAGTCATCGTAGAATGCCGCCTTGGGAGCATACTCACGGATAATACCTCTCAACTCATCAATCATCTTGTTTGCCGTGTTGATATCTTCGGGCATCGGCTTACTAAGGCAAGGGATATTGATGGTCTTAGGCTGTTTTCGTTTTTGAAGACGCTTTTGATACTTATCCTCGAAGATGATGAGCTGCTCATCACACCACTTCACCAAGGCGGAATCTGGGTCGGGATCTACCCAGCGAGCCAAGGCGGTAAGCAATGGTGCTTCAATCCAAGTCGCACCAATGCCACGACCACGCGAGGTCAATATCTGAAACTCGTATCTGTCGGTAATGTTGTTCTGCGCCAGTCTGCGGCGAAGATTGTCCGTAGCAGCAACACGCAACCAGTCGCTTGGGAAATGTCCATACGGCTGAGTAATCTGTGTGGCATTTACCATCAGTTTGTCGCCGATACGCCTAAATGTAACGGGCATATCTTCGTTGAACTTAACTGTTGTATCTACATGATGCTGAGCCTGCGTCTCTGCGGCCTCTATCTCAAAAATCTTATTACCAAACTCTTCCAGCTCATCTATTAAGTCTCGGGGTAAAATACTCTCCCTACGCACTAACTGAATAATGGTATGCATATCACTAGGACGGATAGCCCAGTACTCTCTTCCATTACGGCGGAAGGTCATCTTCATTGCAGAAGGACAGAGATTGAGGATTGCCCCATCCTTCAAAATTTCACGTTGCTTGATAATCTCGCACACATCCGACATGCAGATGTACTGGTGCCCATAATAGTTCCTTGACACCTTAATACTTGTGTCTCTGAACGGGACTGTTCTGTTTTCTCTCATAACTACTTCTTTTTGTTTTTCTCTTTCTGTTCTTTAATCTCTTTGCGTACTCGCTTTTTTGCCATCTCTCGCACGGTGTAGTAAACCCTTTCTTCACCACACAACTCGTCATAGTCTGCAAGAAGCAATGTCCCCAGGTCGGCAATCTCTATCTCCACACTATCGTGAAGTTGTCTAAAGTAGAGTCCTCCGCTGGTTTTGTGCTTGCCAGTACAACAGGCATATATGGACTGCAAATTTCCTTTGGTCAGTTCAGCAGCACTATTTAGCGAGCGTGTGACGGCAATTAGGTTTTGTGCACCATTGAAAATCAGCACAACCTTAGGTCGTCTAAACTTGCTACGTCTCATAGGATTTTACACTTTTTGTTAATTCCTCAATAGTAAATCTACTTCCGGCAGCCATAATTAGCCAAGAATCTGAAACCGAGAACCCGTCTATAAGCAATTC
>JAFVTU010000026.1 GCA_017503075.1 Paludibacteraceae bacterium
GCTATCTCCGTGGTCGAGGTGCAAGCAGATTTGTGGTTTCTCCCAACCCAACTCTTTTGCGTACTCTACAGCACCTTGTGCCATGTAGCGGAGGAGGGTTTGGTTAGCGTAGTTACGCGCACCTTTAGATACTTGGAGGATCACTGGGCTCTTGGTCTCAGCAGCAGCTTTGATGATAGCTTGGAGTTGCTCCATGTTGTTGAAGTTGAAGGCAGGAATAGCGTATCCGCCTTTGATTGCTTTAGCAAACATCTCTTTGGTGTTCACCAAGCCAATTTCTTTGTAACTTACCATAGTTGTAAAACGTTTTATTTGGTTAATATTTGTTTGTTTCTATATTTTTCATTTCGTCGCCGAAACGGCGACAAAGGTACTATTTTTTTTTGACATTACAAAATATTTTCGCCCAAACTCCACGAATTGCAAAATATAGGTAGCAAAATATACAATAAAATTGTTGTTTTATAGAGGAGGAAGCAATAATAAATAAACAAGGCAGGGAGTATCCCTGCCTTGTAAATACAAATGTGTTATTATTGTGGAGATTAGAGTTCTTGACCTGTAATAGTATAAGTCTTTCCATCACGGAAAATATACAATTCACCGTTATGATATCGTTTTTGTACGTTACTATTATTGGTTGAGAATAGCTGCTCTAAACCTGTTTCTTCTTCTATTGGCAAAATAGAATAGAAGTTTTTCCATTGCTCTGCATTCTTGTATGTTTCTACAGATGAAGCAGGTACATATAACGTAGCTTCGTTAGTTGGTACATCAGTAAACACCTGATCACCCATTTCAGGCAATTCTTTGGCTTTGCATACTACATTATAAAGTTGAATACATCCCCCAAAAGCCCATGCTCCAATATTCTTTACACCACTTCCAATCGTAGCAGAACTTAAACCAATGCAATATTGGAAGGCGCTATTTCCTATACTTGCCACGCTATTAGGAATCGTTATAGAGGAAAGATACCTACAATTAGAAAAAGCACCATTTGCAATGGATGTAACAGAGAGAGGGATAGAAGTGGTTCGACAACCAATAAGTAAGGTGTTAGTAGCAGTTTCAATAATAGCATTACAATTGTCGCGACTATCGTATTTGGGATTGCCTGCCTCTACCTGTAGTGACATGAGAGATGACATTCCAGCAAATGCGGCTTCTCCAATATATGTAACAGTAGCAGGGACATAAATAGATGTTACATAATAACAACCATACAGCGCTGCATATCCGATCTGGGTAACAGAATTAGGAATGGTGATTGAATTAATACTACAAGAATTAAAGGCATAATCTCCAAAACCAGTGACACCTTCTGGGATAGTAACGTCAAATAGGTTAAAGCAATTAGCAAAAGCACTTTCTCCAATATAAGTAATATAATTAGGAATGACAGCATGTTTGACGTGGGGTCTACAATCAACGACCGTATCATTTCTTAATAATAAACCATCGATTTCATTGTCTGCAATAGTTGCGCCCCAATAATTATTTGCCTTTGCATCTAATGAAGAAAGATTGACAAAGTTATCAATAAGGAAAGTACATCCGTTAAAGGTGTTTTCACCAATTTCCATTACGTTTTGAGGGATGCTGATTGAAGAGAGAGACGAACAGTGAGCAAAACAAGCAATACCAATCTTTGTTACATTCTCTGGAATGGCAATCGTGGAGAGGGAATTGCAACCTGAAAATGCCCAATTTCCAATGTAAGTAATAGTATTTGGCATCGTAACGGATGTGATAGTTGATGATGACGCGAAAAATCCGTCACCACCAATACCTGTAATAGTATATTCAATTACCTCTGTAGATTCCTCTTCGCTAGAATTTGACCACTCGCAATCAACATATTCGTATGAAGCCTTGGCACCAGGTACGGCTGTGACTTGTATGCATACATTAGAAGTAATACCTGCTATATCCACGGTTTGATTTTGGTTTACTGTCCAACCATAACCATTCTTAAATATGATGTTAAGTTCTGTACAATGATGCGTATAAACATACCACTCACCTTCCTTGGTAGGAATAACCTCTTGACCTTCACCACCTGTAGGCCATACCCAAGCAGTAATCACATCTGTCCAAACGTCGGGAAGTTTAGCTCTGACTGTTATGTTGCGCGCTGCAACATTGCGAGTGATGCTGGCAGGAATAATAACATCCGTTAAATTACTTTCACATCTAACCACTTCTGCTGTATAAGGAGCAGAATCACTAGTGTAGTTAAAATATAATCCACCAGAGTGGAAATCCTGTGCCGATAGGCATGTTGTTGCTACGAGAGCAAGACATAGGATACATTTTTTCATAAGAATAAATATTTTGCTATTAAACGTAGTATAGTAGTTTAACACAGTACTGTTTTTACTTCGTTTTCTTGCTGGCAAGAATGAAGTACACGATCAGTGCAATATACGCAGCTACGCCGACAAGGGCGGCACCGTTGCTTGCAGCCCAAGTGCCTAAATAGCACTCTACGCCGCAGAACTTAATCAAAGCACTCACTACACCCATCAAAGCACCACCAGCAATGAAACCAGAAGCGATGAGTGTACCTTTCTCGTTGCGTGCTTGAGCCAACTCTTCGGCTTTCTCGCCATCTTTCTCACGCTTGCGGCTAACGAGCCATGCGATAGCACCACCTACGAGCAATGGGGTGTTCAAGCTCAATGGGATGAACATACCCAAAGCAAATGCCAATACAGGTACGCCCATGAAGTTGAGAATCAAAGCAAGGATTGCGCCTGCGAGATAGAGCATCCAAGGTGCACCTTGACCGCTCATCAATGGTTCGATGACCGCAGCCATCGCGTTGGCTTGAGGTGCTACGAGTGCGTTCTCGCCTACGAAACCGTAGGTTTTGTTCAGGATAATCATCACACCACCTACAGTAGCCGCACTCACGAGAGTGCCGAGGAACTTCCAAGTCTCTTGTTTGCGTGGGGTAGTACCAATCCAGTAACCGATCTTGAGGTCGGTGATGAAGCCACCTGCCATGGCGAGTGCAGTACAAACGACACCACCAATAACCATAGCACCTACCATACCGCTTGAGCCCTTCATACCTATAGCCACGAAGACTACGGAAGCAATAATCAGGGTCATGAGGGTCATACCACTAACAGGGTTGCTACCTACGATAGCAATTGCGTTGGCTGCGACCGTAGTAAAGAGGAAAGCAATGACTGCCACCACGAGGAATGCGACAAGTGCTTGCCAGAAATTGCCGAGTACGCCGAGCCAGAAGAACACAAGAGTAATCACGAGCGCTACAGCGATAGCGATAACCACGAACTTCATGCTCAGGTCCTTCTCGGTGCGGAGAGATGCCGTGATGACTGCTTTACCCTTGCCACCGAGCTCTTTGCCCGCCAGTCCGACTGCGGACTTGATGACGCCCCAACTCTTGACAATACCTATCAGACCAGCCATAGCGATGGCACCGATACCGATATTGCGACCATAGTCAACGAACATCGTTTGTGGGTCTACTTCCGCCATGCCAGGGATACTGCCGAGCAATGGGAGGAGTACCCACCAGATGAAGAATGAGCCCGCACAGATAACTGCTGCATACTTGAGACCGATGATATAGCCCAAACCGAGCACTGCTGCACTTGTGTTAATAGAGAAGACGAGTTTGAACTTAGCCGCCAACGCTTCGCCCCAACCCATCATGCGGGTAGAGAGCGATTCAGTCCAGAGTCCGAAAGTGGAAACAGCAAAGTCGTAGAGACCACCAATACCTGCTGCCCAGATGAGGGGTTTGGCTTGGTTGCCACCCTGTTCGCCCGAAACGAGTACCTGTGTGGTAGCCGTGGCTTCAGGGAAGGGGTATTCGCCGTGCTTCTCTTGTACGAAGTACTTGCGGAAAGGAATAAGGAAGAGGATACCGAGGCAACCGCCGAGCAAGGATGATAGGAAGACTTGCATGAAAGTGACGGTGATATCAGGGTATTTGGCTTGCAAGATATAAAGCGCTGGCAAGGTGAAGATGGCACCTGCTACGATGACACCGCTACTGGCACCAATGGATTGAATAATCACATTCTCGCCAAGGGCGTTCTTGCGCTTCATAGCAGAGGATAGACCTACTGCGATGATGGCAATAGGGATGGCTGCTTCGAATACTTGACCTACTTTGAGGCCGAGGTAAGCAGCCGCTGCGGAAAAAATGATAGCCATGATAACACCCATGATTACGCTATAAGGGGTGATCTCGGGGTAGGAGTTTTGTGGCTTGAGAATAGGCTCGTACTTTTCGCCTGGCTTGAGAGGACGATTGGCATTCTCAGGAAGTTGGATTTTTTCTTGTTTCATATGTAGAATAGTTATTTATACTAATGTTTTACCAATGGCTTGTGCGATAGGTTGCAACGATGCATACATGTCGGCAAACTGCTGATGGTTAAGTTGCTGAGGAGCGTCGCTTTGTGCGAGAGCAGGGTGGGGATGTGTCTCGATGAGTAGGCCATCGATGCCCATAGCAGTGCAAGCTCGTGCGAGGTCGGCGATGCCATAGGCATAGCCCATAGCATGGCTAGGGTCGAGGATGATAGGCAGATTGCAATGCTGTTTGAGCCATGCAACGCCACACAAGTCGAGTGTGAAGCGTGTATTGGTTTCAAAGGAACGGATGCCGCGTTCGCATAGGATGACTTGGTTGTTGCCGCAACTCATGATGAAATCGGCACAATTGACCAACTCTTGGAGTGTAGAACCAAAACCGCGTTTGAGGATCACAGGTTTGCCCGATTGTCCGGCTGCGGTCAACAGACCATGGTCATACATAGCTTTGGCTCCCACTTGCACGATATCTGCGTATTCCACCACTTTGTCAGCATGGGTGGCATCGCGCATTTCTGTAGCTATGAGTAGTCCATATTTCTCGCGCATCTCAGCGAGTAGCTGGAGTCCATCTTCGCCCAGCCCACGGAAAGTATATGGGGATGTGCGAGGTTTGTAGCACCCTGCACGTAGCACGCGAATACCCTGTTGTTTGAGCATTTGGCACGATTGTTCGATTTGTTCGCGACTCTCTACAGCGCATGGACCAGCAATCATGATTTGATTTTTACCGTCGCCTCCAATATAGGTATCACCGATAGTAATACATTGTGTATCAGCGATATATTGACGTGAGGAGAGTTGCATATCGGTGTCGAAAGTCCAATGCTGTAGTGCTATATGCTTGAGCGAATCGGGCAACTGCTTTATGGAGTGGTTGGTGATTAGAACAAAGTGTTCGGGTTGCTCCAAGCACAATGCCCCTATGCCATCGGCATACTCTTGTGCGCGAGCGTGCGCCGTATCTTTAGGTAAGTGAATGATCATGTGTATGGTGTAGCGTTGTTTAGTTGAAATCGATGATGTGGTGGATAGATATGATGCCTATGATGTCGGTAGAGGTTGTCGTTTCGGTTACGGCTAGCGTGGTGATATTATAGGTATCCATAATGGCGAGTGCATCAGTAAGGAGGGCTTCCTTGGCAATACGTTTGTAGGATGGGGTCATGATGTCTGCTGCGGTGATATGTACATCGTTATACTTTTGTATTGCGCGGCGGATGTCGCCGTCGGTGATGATACCTAGGCAGTTGCCTTGTGGCAGGTGGTCATAAACCATAGTCATTCCTAGATGTTTGTCAGACATCTCACAAACTACATCGCGGAAGGATGCATCTGCGGTTACGCGAGGCACATCGGTGGTCATCACTCGATGTACGCGGCCGAGCAATTTGCGCCCTAATGCGCCACCAGGGTGGTACAACGCAAAATCTTCGGCTTTGAATTGGCGCATCTCCATCAGACACACCATCAGAGCATCACCCATCAGCAGTGTGGCTGTGGTGGATGTGGTAGGGGCTATGCCCAAAGGACATGCTTCGGTATCCACATGGATAGATAGTGCATAATCAGCTCGCTGGGCTAGAGGAGAATCCATGTTGCCCGTCATAGCGATGATGGTGCACCCTAAACGATGAAGTGGGTCAATAATATTCAATATCTCGTTGGTCGAACCACTATTGCTCACTAGTATAGCTACATCGTTGGCATTAATCATACCGAGGTCGCCGTGCACCGCCTCTGCAGCATTTACGAAGATGGATGGTGTACCCGTGGAAGCAAAGGAAGCAGCCATCTTGTGGGCAATGATACCCGTCTTACCAATGCCCATCATCACCACTTTACCTTGGCAATGATATAGTACCTCAACGACTTGGTTGAAGTGGTTATCAATGCTGTTTTTTAATTTCTCTAGTTCGCGAATCTCTTCCTCGAATATTTGTTTTGCTCTTATTGCGTACATTTCAATAAAGAAGTTGAAAAATTCTAATGGTATAATTAAGCGTTTCTAACCAACTGGTCAATTGCCAATGCTTGTTTGAGTATTGTCTCTACGTCGCTTAGGCGCACTTGGTTCGCAGCATCAGAGATGGCTTTCTCTGGCTGAGGATGTACTTCAAGGAACAACCCATCTACTCCCACCGCTACTGCAGCACGAATCAGATGTGGCACCATCTCGCGATTGCCTCCCGTAACACCCGCTTGATTGCTAGGTTGTTGCACAGAATGGGTAGCATCAAATACTACAGGATAACCATACTCGCGCATTTTCACGAGCGAGGTCATGTCCACGATGAGGTTGCCATAGCCAAAACTCGAACCGCGCTCCGTGAGCCAAATGTGTGGTGTAGTGTGGTGTAGTGTGGTGTAAGATGGTGTAGCATTGTTAGGTATGGAGGCCTCTATCTTGGCTATCGCACCGCGCATATCCCATGGTGCCATAAACTGACCTTTTTTCACATTGACAATCCTGCCCGTTTTGGCTGCTGCCACCAATAAATCGGTTTGGCGCGATAAGAATGCAGGAATCTGCAATACATCTGCCACCTCTGCTACAGGTGCGCATTGCCACGACTCGTGCACATCGGTCAGAATAGGCAGTTGGAAAGTAGATTTAACTTCTTGTAAGATTTTCAATCCCTCTTCCATACCCACACCACGCTCCGACATACTCGTGCGGTTGGCTTTATCGTACGATGACTTGAAATATAGCGTGATTCCCAATCGCTCGCATACCTGCTTCAGTGTTTCGGCGGTATGCATTACGATATCACGGCTTTCTATAGCACAAGGTCCTGCAATAAGAAACATAGTTTGTTCACAATTATGGATTCCGGTCTCCGGATTCCTGATTAATTTTGATAAATGCGTATCCAATCAATCTCCATCTTGCCAGTACCCTTCACATTCTTAGGTAAATAGCTACGCATTAGCAGATGCAATGCTTCGCCTGCTAATGGGTTCTTGCTACGCGCAACTTCCACATCATTTACATAGTTTACTGCCTCTTTTTCATTCCAAACGAGGGTGTAAATAGCATCTTTCACTTGCTTATCAGCAGGCAATATACGCAATGACTTTTTTGCTCCTGCAGTAGTCAAACAAATCACGTGTTTAGCTTTGCCTGAGAGATGCACCTTCGCTTGTAACACACCTACCTTTGGCGCAACCGCTTCGGCTGTATGCCACACATCACTTGTATATGCAAATGGATGCATAATCATACCTTTGGTTGGATGCCAAGCAGGGGCTGTAGTTTTTTGCTTTTTCGTTTGAATGCTCAATACACTAGCAGAAATGTGAGTGTTTTTTCCTTGTGTGTATGCTTGTTGTTCGCTCACATGTGAGTGGTTTGCTTTGAGTTCTTTGCTTGGATAGAGGAAACCTGTTTGCCATTCGTCGGACAATGATGCAGTCTCAAATTCAGCAGCCCACGCCATCTTATAAGCCTCCAAATTAGCAATTTCTTGCTCCGTATGTTGGAAATAGAAAACAATATCCGCATGCTTTACCAATGCATCATATCGTTTCTCTTGTTGGCTTTCAGGGGTGGTAAACCAGCGCTTTTTGTTCTTCCAGAAAGCATTCGATTGCTTAAATTCAGGTGTTTGAATTTGCTCGGCTAAAGCTAAGTATTGAGCTACATTTTCCTTCTCTTTCCACGCTTCTTTCTTGAATAAGCGATAGAAGAAAACGGATGATGTTTTGCGTAATTTCTTGTACTCTGCCATCGTTTTACCCTCTTGGGTATCAGCGTATATAGTAGTGGTAAGTTCTGTTTTCTTGGCTTGAAATACAGCAGATTCTACTACTTGTTTTAGACTATTATATTCAGCTAAAACTTCGCTTTTCTCCACTTGGCGATAGCGCACAATTATTTGTTCTTGTGCCTTTAGCCATTGCTCAAATTTCTTTGTACTAAGCATTGTATTTGTTTTTATAATTTTAAACTCTCTAAATGGTTGATTAATTCGTCCATCGTATCCACGAATTGCGGTGCGTATTGCTCTTGTTGTGGTAGGAATGCGAGGGTGCGCATGTGTTCAGCTTGTTGCTTTAGACCTTCGTAGAAACCTTTGTAATTGAGAACAAATATTGGTTTGCGATGTTCATCTACTGTGCCGCTTGCAACAACATCCATCATCTCATCCATGGTGCCGTAGCTGCCTGGCAAGCACACAAAGCAATCAGCCAATTCCTTCATCTTTTGTTTGCGCTCGCACATGTTCTCTACTATGTGGAGTGTATCGCAATTGTTAGCCATACGCTTGGCTTGGATGATGCGTTGAGGGATTACACCTTCTACTGTGCCGCTAGCTGCTTTTGCCGCGTTACTCACGCGAGTCATCAATCCTCCCGTAGCACCGCCATACACCAATGTGTGGCCTGCCTGAGCAATCCACTTGCCGAGTACGTCACCCAAAGCTAGATAGTCTTCGGGAATACGGTCTTTGGCACTACAATAAACTGCTATCTTCATTGGTGTATGGTGTAAATGATGGGGTTACGCATCAATCTTAGCGTATGTAGCATTCTTCTCGATAAACTCGCGGCGAGGAGCCACATCATCGCCCATAAGCATTGCAATTGTACGGTCTGCTTCTGCTGCGTTCTCGATGGTGACTTTCTTGAGCAGGCGGTGCTCAGGATCCATGGTAGTTTCCCACAATTGCTTATCGGACATCTCTCCAAGACCTTTGTAGCGTTGTGTCTTAATCAGTTTCTCATCGCCATTGCCATACTTCATAATAAATTCATGGCGTTGTTGGTCATTCCAACAATACTCCTTGTAGCTACCTCTAGCACAGAGATAAAGTGGTGCCATAGCGATATAGAGGTGTCCTTGTTCAATCACCTCTTTGAGGTGACGGAAGAAGAGCGTCATGATCAGTGTTGCAATGTGTGCACCATCGACGTCGGCATCGGCCATGATGATGACTTTGTGGTAGCGTAGTTTGCTGAGGTTGAGAGCTTTAGGGTCTTCTTCTGTGCCGAAGGTGATGCCTAGTGCGGTGAAGATATTGCGCACTTCTTCGCTCTCGAACACTTTGTGCTCCATGGCTTTCTCTACATTGAGAATTTTACCACGGAGAGGCAGAATGGCTTGGATACGACGGTCGCGACCAGTCTTAGCGGTACCACCCGCAGAATCTCCCTCCACGAGGAACAATTCACACTCAGCAGGGTCTTTGCTCTCGCAGTCAGCCAACTTGCCTGGCAATCCACCACCACCGAGAGGCGACTTTCTCAGTACGCTTTGACGAGCATTACGCGCAGCGATACGCGCTTGGGCTGCCAAAATCACTTTCTCTACAATCTTCTTGGCGTCCTCTGGGTGCTCCTCCAAATAGTTGGTCAATGCCTCGCTCACAGCGGAAGATACCATACCAGCAACTTCGGAGTTACCCAATTTGGTTTTGGTTTGACCCTCGAATTGTGGTTCAGCCACCTTCACACTAATGATAGCGGTTAGACCCTCACGGAAGTCGTTGGCATCGATGTTGGCATTGCCATCTTTGTCTTTGAGCTTGGCTTTCTCCAGCATTTTGCTTTCGTCGGCGTATTTCTTCATTACACGGGTGAGTGCAGCACGGAAACCTGCCACGTGTGTACCACCTTCGATGGTATTGATATTGTTCACATAGCTGTGTACATTTTCGTTGAAATCGGTGTTGTAGATGATAGCGACCTCTACTGGAGTACCATATTTCTCAGTGTTGAGGTGGATTACCTCAGAGATTAGTGGAGTACGGTTGCCGTCGATGTAGCGCACAAACTCGCTAAGTCCTTCTTCTGAATAGAACACTTCGCCCTTTGGAGTGCCATCCTCGTTTTTCTCGCGGAGGTCGGTTAAGGTAATACGCACGCCTGCATTCAAGTATGCTAATTCGCGCATACGGTTAGCCAATATATCGTAGTGGTAAACAGTCTCGGTGAAGATGCTGCCGTCAGGCCAGAACTGTACGCGTGTACCAGTGCCTTCGCCTTCTGCGTAGGTGCCAATCACCTCTACTGCGTTCAATGGTTTACCTTTGGAGTAGTCTTGCGCATGAACTTTTCCATCGCGGCGAACTTCTACATGCAACTTGGTTGAGAGTGCGTTCACGCAGCTCACACCCACACCGTGCAAACCACCAGACACCTTGTAGCTATCCTTATTGAACTTACCTCCGGCGTGCAACACGGTCATGACTACTTCCAATGCACTTTTGTGCTCTTTTGGGTGCATATCCACAGGAATACCACGACCGTTATCTTGTACAGTGATTGAGTTATCCTCGTTGATTGTCACTTCGATGTGGTTACAGAAACCTGCTAGTGCCTCATCAATAGAGTTGTCCACTACCTCATATACTAAGTGGTGCAAACCCTTCAGCGAAATATCGCCGATATACATCGCAGGA
>JAFVTU010000027.1 GCA_017503075.1 Paludibacteraceae bacterium
CAAAATGCCTGCATTTAGCGTGGCAGATCAAAATGGAAATATTGTTACCAACGAGCAGTTGGTGGGTAAGAAAACCGTCATTTACTTCTATCCAAAGGATAGCACCCCAGGTTGTACTGCGGAAGCATGCAACTTGCGCGACAACTACCAGCGTTTTTTGGCAGAAGGGTATCAAGTGTATGGCGTGAGCAAAGATAGCCAGAAGTCGCACCAGAACTTCATTGCCAAATACGAATTACCTTTTCCTTTGCTCTCTGATCCCTCTACGGAGATGTTGCAAGCATTTGGCGCATGGGGCGAGAAGAAGATGTGCGGCAAGACTTGTGTGGGTACATTGCGCAAGACGTTTGTTTTTGATGAGCAAGGCATCCTCACGCAACTCATCGAGAAGGTGGACACTAAGAACCACGCTGCACAGTTGTTGAGGTAAACATTTAAGTATTACACTTGATTTTCCCCGGAGGTTACGGGTTCTTGATGGGTTCATAACGGGTTGAAAGTGGCACATCACTATCACATCCGTAGCACATCTATGGCTTTTTTCAATGCACTCGCTATCTAAAAATGAGAGTAAAGATTGTTCCCTTTTCGTTGCTGCGAACGAGGCGGATGCTGCCATTGTGGAGGCGCATGATTTGGCGGGAGAGGCTCAAGCCGATACCAGAGCCTTCGGGTTTGGTGGTGAAGAATGGAATGAATATCTGCTCCTGACTATCAGGACTGATAGGATGACCATTATTGCAGACATCTATTACGACTGCATCGAAATCATCAATCTTGGCTGTGATGGTGATTTGGGTAGCCTCCGCCTGCAAGGCATTGCTAATAAGATTGACTACCACCTGCGAGATTTGTCCCTCATCCGCATATAGCAGAATATCATCGGTCAGTTCGGTGTACTGATAGCGTGCACCTGCGGCATCTATCTGCTGTTTGGTCAGTTGCTCCACACGCTCCATGAGTTCGCGCAAGTAAAATGGTTTTCTAACTGGCGTTGCTACTCGTGTCAGACTGCGGTAGGTGTTGACGAATTTGATGAGGTCCTTAGAGGAGGTTGAAATCGTCTGCAAGCCCATTACCAAATCAGGCGAAGCAGGGTCTTTGGAGAGTGTTTCGCTGAGCGAAGCGATAGGCGTGATGGTATTCATAATCTCGTGTGTGAGTACACGGATTAGGCGAGACCATGCCAACTCCTCGTTTTCGGCAATCTCATTGCTAATATCGTTAAAGGCAATGATCTTTATTGTTTTGCCATGTATTGTAGCTTCGGTGGCTGTGAGAATGATGGTGCGTTCGCCTCGTTCAGTAAAGAAAGTAGCGCGTTGTTCGCTATTGGCTGACACTTGTCGAAACGCTTCCGCAAGCGATGGATGGATATTATCCAATTGGCGAATACTACTGAAGGTCAGCAATCCCAAGAGCGAGAGGGCTGTTTTGTTGTGATAGGTCACTCGGTTGTCCGTGACGGTGATGATACCCGTTTGCACATGGTCGAGCATCTGCCCGAAGTAGCGTTCTTGTTCGCTGATTTCGTGGCGTTCCTTATCAAAAAGGTCACGCAGGCGGTTGAGTGTTTTGTTGAAGCTTCTATTCCGAATGCCTTGCTCGTTGAATCGGAAGTTGAGTTCCTTATCTTCGAGCGCATCGAGCATGTAATTGATTTTCTTTTGCAATCGTTGTTTCACCACTACCCCCACAACGACTCCCACCACAATAGCAGTGGCAAGGCAAGTGAGTATGATGAAAGGTGTATCCATGATTATATCCCGTACTTTTTCAGTTTGGCGTAGAGGGTTGGGCGGCTGATGTTGAGAGCTTTGGCGACTAAAGACAAATTGCCATCGTGTTGCGCCATAGCGTTGCGGATAGCACGCTCTTCGACGGTTTCTAAAGTCTCTACAGCTGCGCTGTCGGCTGTTGGATATTGGCTATTGGACGGCGTTCCGCCTATTGGATATTGGGTACTAGATGGCAACGGCAGTTGCAAATCAGCAAGGGTGAGTGTGTCGCCTTCGGAGAGGATGACGGCTTTTTCTATGCAGTTGTTGAGTTCGCGGATATTGCCCGACCAAGTATGTGCCAGCAGGGCTTGTTGCGCTTCGGGTGCCAACGCATTCACATTGCGGTGGTAGCGTTCGGCATAGGTTTGCATGAAACGTTCAGCCAGCGGCAGAATCTCGTCTTGGCGTTGGCGCAACGGTGGGAGTTGCAGGTGCATCGTGTTGATGCGATAGTACAAGTCCTCGCGGAAGGTGCCGTCCTGTACCATTTGCGGAATGTCGCGGTTGGTAGCACAGATAAGACGGATATCAATGGGTATCTCTTTGGTGTCACCTACACGCACGATAGAACGGTTTTGCAGCACGCGCAAGAGTTTCGCTTGCAAGTGCAATGGGATATTGCCAATCTCATCGAGGAAGAGCGTACCGCCGTTGGCTTGCTCGAACTTACCCATTTTGTCGGCATGTGCATCAGTGAAAGCACCTTTGACATGTCCGAACAGTTCGCTCTCGAAGAGTGTTTCGGTAATAGCGCCTGCGTCCACGCACACCATCGGACGGTTGGCACGCACCGAGAGGCGGTGGATCTCGTTGGCAAGGACATCCTTACCCGTACCATTCTCGCCCGTGATGAGGATAGATGCATCGGTGGTAGCCACTTTCTCCAATTGCTTGCGGATAGTAGTCATGGCAGGGCTGGAACCCCAGTGCATTTTGGGCGATTGGCTATTGGTTATGGGCGATGAGCTTGGAGATTTCTTGCCTGTGCGTTTAATTTTCTGTTGGTACGCAAGGGTAAGAGTCTCAACGAGTTTGTTGTTATCCCAAGGTTTGACAATGAAATCGAACGCTCCGCGTTTCATGCCCTCTACTGCGAGTTGAATATCGCCGTAGGCGGTGAAGAGCACCACTTCGATATTGGGTGCAAACTGTTTGATTTCGGAGAGCCAGTAAAGTCCTTCGTTGCCCGTGTTGATAGCGGTTTGGAAGTTCATATCGAGCAGCACCACATCGGGTTGCAGTTCGCGGATGGTGGATTGCAACGACTTAGGCGAAGACAGCATCTCCACCTCAGCAAAGAATCGCGGCAGCAACATCTCCAGCGCTGCGCGAATACCTTTGTTGTCGTCCACGACAAGTATTTTGGCTTTGGATTTCATTCGTGTTTTCTTTGTTCCGATTCACATTTAGACTTGGTGATACTATATTCGTTTATATAATCCCCAAGGGAGAATCCGCATGATAAAATGTACGATACGCCAGCGTTTGGTAACAATGCACGTTGCTTGTTTTTTATTTATCGCACGAAGAATTTGCTTCACAACTACATTTGTAGGCATTACCCAAAACAATCCGTCCCCTTTTGCCATTGCTGTATCTACTAAGCCAGGACGAATTTCAGTAATTGTGAGAGATGGCAAATTTTTAAATGCTTTCTTCTTGAGTGCCTCTGCGTAATTCATTTGATATGCCTTGGATGCAGAATATGCAGGTGCTGCTGGTTCGCCTCGTAATCCTCCAACTGATGTTATTAAAACTAAATGCCCGAAACTTTGCTTTTGAAATGACTTATACAACAAGTCAACACAATTGGTCCAAGCAGTAACATTAGTTTGCAATGTATTTAGTTCTATAGTATTATCTAAAGTCGGATTCAAATCACCAATTCCAGCAGTTACAATAGCTATGTCTATCCTCGTTTGAGCAAACAAGCCAGAAATAGTTTGGCTAGTAGAATCAATGTCACAAATATCTAATTGCACTCCTTGTACTGAGGAATTTTGTGTTAATAGTTCATTTAGAATATTCTCCCTTCTGCCACATGCTATTACAGAATGCTCTTGGACGACATACTGATTCAGCAATTCTTTTCCAATGCCAGAAGTAGCGCCAATAATTAATATATTCATAGGATTTTATAGTCTTTGAACATCAACGACCGCATAACAATGAGGGCGGTCGTTTGAGTTATAGAGTTATTAGCGAGATGCTATTCGAATAAACCATAAAACTCAGTAGCAGTTATAAATTTATACTTAGGACTATTCGAAAACTTTCGTGCAAGTTTACCTATTTTAGTTGGTTGTAATGTTTCACTCTTAAAGAGTATAAAGTTTTTTTCTAAAAAAGAATAATCATCCATGCGTAGAATGGACTTGGTATCATTGATCTTCTTCTCCAATTCTTTTTTATCAATATTTTCTACTTTTCCTACTTTAAACTTTGCTTCGGCTAGCATTACTCTATGATTAGCAACGCAAATTACATAATCAACAGAAGACTTTTTGTCTGTTTTGTTATGCTTTGCAATGCGTTCTTGAAGAGCATCTAAGTATATTGCTTTAGGCTCATCTGTAAATTTGTTTTCACCATTAGGACATCCTTCCTGTTGCAACAATATATGCATACCTTGTATATCAGTCGATTTTGCACCAGCAACAAGATGTATAGTGGGTGTTTCAAACCTATATTTAGTCATTATCTGCTCCATATTCCTCTATTAAAGCAAATGATTTATTGAATGACTCAAAAATAGGTTCTATGTCCGTATTCAAAGAGCGATAATTATAGGTATATGGATTATCTTTATCTTCTTCGCTTAAATAATAAGATAGAGAATCAAGACATTCTTCCTTTGTTGAAATGTATTTAATTGCACTGACAAAATCAGTACTATGAGAAGCTATGAAAAATTTTGTTCCTATATGTTTATGCATAAGAACAATAAGTCTCGCATACTCAACAATCCATTGTGGATGGAGGTGGGCTTCTGGTTCATCTATAATTAACAATGTATTTTTATTGATAGAACCATTATTTAATAACATTTGAAGAATAGAGAATGATTTAATACCTGTTGCGCTATCAAATAAATTAAAAACTTTATCATCCATACGGTGGTAACGATACATATGCATAATATCCTCATCATAAGAAGCCTTACCACGAATTATACTCTCCACCATTTCACTAAAAATCTTTTTGGATATTACTGGCTTTTTTTGCAAAAGTGAATCTAAATCATCCCAATAATCCGATACAAAGTCACTAACTGCGCCTACAATCACAGGAGTATCTATATAGATAACTTGTTGAATATACTCCATTATCGGGATTGTTTTTACATCAATGCCTACAAAAGAATATCCATATTCATTAATTCGTATAGTATCTATCGAATTTCCTAACTTTTCCTCTAAAAAATTCTTAAATATTGTATAATCTCTATTTTCAAGAAGTTTGCCTGCATCCGAGAAAATTTTCTTTACTAACTTAATAACATCATCAAAATAGTCGTCTAAAGACTTGTCTTCCGTTGTTTCTAACAATTTTTTCACAATTTGGATATATCGATCTTGCGAAAATCTATCTTGACTATCCTTAATATTTTCTTCAGAGTTTAATAAATCTCGGCTCTTATTAAGCAATTTTAATAAAGCCTCTTTCTTGTGCTCAAGAGTAATATCACTGCTATTGTATAGACGGAATATTTTTTTCAATTCTCCATTTTCATCACCCAATCCCTTGCTTTCATATGATAAACGAAAAGCAAAGCCATCAATATCGTCTAATTTTTCCCTAACAATTTCCCTTACTATTGTTTCGAACTCATTGGCATACTTAAAGGTATAGTACAATAATTTAGAAATAGTACTCTTTCCAGAACTATTTACACCAGATAAGACAGTTATACCATTCAACATTATATCAGCTTTATTTACAGCTTTAAATTTACTGATTGAAACCTCAACATCTTTCATATAAGTATACTTTTACCAATTTTCGCCGCAAAGATAGCGTTTTTTTTTGAAATATGCAAATAATCTTTTTGTTTTCAAACAAAAATGGGTGGATTTCCCTGTTTCATCCACCCATTTCTCTCTTTACTCCGTCCTCAGTGCTTCCACGGGGTTGGAGGTCGCGGTGCGGAGGCTGGCGAGGGTGACGACCAGCGTTGTGATGACGAGCACAGCCAACAACGCTACCACAAACACCCACACAGCTATCGGTGCACGGTACGCAAAAGTGCTATAGTAATAGTCCGTAATAAAGTAGCTAATCGGCGCAGCGATGAGGAAACAAATGCCCACAATAATCATAAACTTACGGTTGAACATCACCAAGATCTCACGCACAGTGGCACCGTTCACACGGCGGATACCAATCTCCTTGCGGCGGTATTGCGTTTCGAAAATCACCAATCCTAACACACCCATCAGCGAAATAATAATCGCCAACATCGTGAACAATGAGATCGTTGTAGTCAGTTGTTGCTCTTTTTGGTAGTTCTCACCCAGTTCCTCGTTGAAGAAGTTGATTTTCACTTTCTCGCTGCCGTAGTCAGGCAGAATCTTGTCGGTGGTAGCACGGATGGCATCAAACACCGCCTTTATATCTGCATTCTCAATGGTGCGCAGCGTGAGGTGTGGCGTAGTATAGTATCTATTTTGTATCTCTGTATCATAGATATAGAACGCAAACGCATCGCTCTCCTCGTGTAGTGGTTTGAAGTGGAAGTCGCGGCAGAAACCCGTCGCAGGGAAGGGCGTACCATTCCACTCTATTACCTCCTCCAGATTGAGGTTGTACTTCTTTTTGGCATACTCGTTGAGAATGATTGCCCCATTGCCCTTCTCATCCGAAGGCAAGAAATCGCGCCCTTCAAACACCTCTATGCCCATCACTTGCAGGTAGTTCCACGACACAGGCATGACATTTATCATCATCTGTTCGCCATTACGCCAACGACCCCACGTCATGCGCATATCTGCCACCATTCGGTCTTGCGACCATGCTACCTCCTTGATATTTGGGTTATTGAGCAACTCGCTGCTAAACGCATCGCGTTCGTCCAAACTATTCAGCGGAATGTTCGCCGTGATAAGACACTCCTTGTTGAAGCCCATGTCATAGTTCATCATGTAGCTGTGTTGTTTCTTCAGGAATATCGCGCAGATGATGAACGCAATCGAAATCACGAACTGCAAACCAATCAGTGCGTAACGCAGCGACTTGCCTTTTTGCGACATACCAAACGAACCCTTAATCGCCAGTGCTGGTGGGAAGGAGGTGGCGTACATGGCAGGATAGAGACCCGCCATGAGCGTCATCACCAAAGCAATGCCCACGGTTAGCACCGCAACAACCATATTTTTACTTAACGCCAAGTCGCAAGAGATATAATGCACCCACTCTGTCGAGCAGAACAGCAGCACCACCACTACCGCCAACACCAATGCAATCGCCACCAGCACAGCCGATTCTGCCAAGAAACGCCCCACTAATGCTGCACGCGAACTGCCCAATATCTTGCGTGTGTTCACCCCACGAATACGCATTGGCACTTGCGCAAAGAAGAAGTTCACATAGTTAATCAGCGTGATAATCACTATCAACGCAGCCACAATCATCAGCGTAATCGTACTGGTCTTGTTGCCTTGTTCCTGTCCTACGCTCCACTCCAGCGTGTCGTCATAGTACAAATCACGAATAGGCATCAAGGTGCAATGAATATCATCGATAAACGTCTCCAACTTATCCAACTGCTTGTAGAACGATGGGTCGCTATGCTGCATACCACGGTAGCGTTTCAGTTCTTGCGCCATTATCTCCGCATACTTTTTGGAAATTACCTCCTCGCAGAGTGCTTTATCCTCTGTCGAACGGAGTTTCACAAAATACTGGTACGACCAATTGCTGGTGGAGTTCAAATCTTGCTCCTCCAGTTGATTGCAACGAATCACTTCAATGTTCTTTAGGTCGCTGGCAACGGGCAGATCTTTGTATATTGCACGCACCACAAAGTAGTTCGTTTGCCCCCAACTCTCCAATTGTAGAACACTATCCACTGCCACGCCCAATCGCTCGGCAGCCGTTTCGCTAATAGCCACATAGCCACCTTCTCCTATGTCCTCCAGCGAACCCATAACAGGTTGAATGCCAAAGGTCTTCAGTGCGCCCGAGGTCATTTGAGCAAAGGTTACGCTATGTGTTTTCGCTGCTGTGCCTTCGCCCACGATGACATTTACTTTGTTCACATCATCCAATTGAGCAACGCCGTATGCTTCTACATAGATGTTCTCTTCCAAGAAATACTCTGCAAATGGACGTGCGAGGAACGACTGTTGTTTCGTTTCGCCTGCACCAAATGAGGGCAATGTCATCAGATACACGCGCTCGGAGTCGGGGATAGCGCGGTTATAGGTCAGGTCGTAATGCACCTGCACGAGAATGATATACAGCGCAGCAAACGCCGCCGTCATTCCCAAAATATTTAATAACTTTGAAAATTTCATATTTTCTTCTTTGAGCGCGCCAGGATGTGCGGGGTCCCCGAAAAAGCTTGCTTTTTGGGGTGCTTTTGATTGGCGCGCAAGTTGTTGATGTTGTCTTCTTATATAAAAGAGTTCGTTGTCTTTTTATAGTTCTTTTGTTACATCGCGGACGATTTCTCCATCGAACAGATTGATGATGCGTTGCGCCGCGGAGGCATCGCGTTGTGAGTGGGTTACCATCACCACGGTGGTGCCTTCGGCGTTGAGTTGGCAGAGCAGATCCATCACCTCTTTACCATTGCGCGAATCGAGGTTACCTGTGGGCTCATCGGCAAGGATCAGTTGAGGATTTGCCACTACGGCACGCGCGATGGCTACACGTTGTTGTTGTCCACCCGATAACTGCTGGGGATAGTGCCCTGCACGGTGACTGATATTCATGCGTTTGAGTATCTCTGTCACACGGCGTTTGCGCTCCGATGCCGAGATGTTGAGGTACTTCAATGGCAGTTCGACATTCTCATAGACATTCAGTTCGTCGATGAGGTTGAAGGACTGGAACACAAAGCCAATGTTTCCTTTGCGATAGTTGGTGCGTTCGCGCTCACGCAGATTGGCTACTTCGGTGCCGAGTAGGTTGTAACTGCCGCCACTTGGGTTATCGAGCAAACCAAGGATATTGAGCAGCGTGGACTTACCACAACCCGAAGGTCCCATGATGGCAACGAACTCGCCTTTGTTGATAGTGAATGACACATTGTTGAGTGCTGTGGTTTCGATTTCTTCTGTACGAAACACTTTGCTGAGATTAGTTACTTGAATCATAATTGTATTGTTTTAGTTTGTTAATATATTCTTCTTTTTTTGCTATCTTCTCGCTATCAATTACGTTAGATATACGATAGATACACGATAGATATACGTTAGATAAACGATAGATTAGTATAGGCATACCGTATGAATATCCTATCTACTTCCCCTTCAACGCCTCCACAGGATTGGTGTTCATCAGGCGGACGGCCTGCCACGTGATAGACAGTACCGCGAGGAGTATGACCGCAAGGGCGGTGAGGATATAGTACCACGCGGAATTGGCGATACGGTAGTCGTAGGTCTCCAACCATCGTTGCGCGATGAGCCATGCACAAGGCACTGCAATCACGGCTGCGATAAGGATAGAAGAGAGGAACGTGCGCACGGTGCGGAAATATATAGTGCTATTATCACAACCCATCACCTTGTGAATAGCCGTGTTGCGTGTGTGCTGTTTGGCGTAGTAGGTACTCATAGCCAGCATAGCCAACGAAGACAGCAACAAGGTCAGCAGCGTAAAGAGCGCAATCAGTTTGGCGTTGTTGTTCTGCTTGTCGTACATGTGGCTGACAAGGTAGTTGTAGGTATTGACCGATATTTCTTCATCGCTATCGTGTTGGCGGTAGAACTCGGCTATTTGCTTTACGGCCTCGTTCTCATCGCCAGACACTTGCACGATCAGTTGGCGCAATATGCGGAAATCGGCAGGCTCGTCCATGTTCATTATCCAAGGAACAACAGGCCAATCGGACGTAGGAGCAATGCCAGGCATACCTTTCTGAAAATCTTTGATGATACCACAAACAGGAATACCATAATTATTGTCTTGCACAAGCATGGTACAATCATAGTCCACTCCGAGTGGTGCAATCAACGATTCGGGTAGCCATGCGGCAGGTTCGATAGGATCGGCATTCTGGCGAATGACCCCAAAGCCAAGAATCTCAAATGCCGTTTGGTCGCCATAGTACACATCGAGTTTGAACTCCTGCCCGCCAAACATAAGACCCATACCCGTTGTACCAAAGGTAAATGGTTCGAATTGTACCCAACCCACCTTCTCCACACAAGCGAGTTGTTTGAGTTCTTCTACCAGATAATCTGCGGGAGTGTTGGCACCACTGATACGCAGGCGGTTCTGGCGTTCATACCCTTGGGGCTTGCTCTGCATATGATGGAGTTGCACAAACATGACCACAGCCACGGCAAGCGTGATGATAGCCACTATGTTTTGCACAATAATCAGTATGCGTCCGAGTACCATGCGATTGTCTTTCTCAAACGAACCGCGCACCACATCAATGGGGTGATACTTCAGCACCATGAGTGCAGGAATGACACCCGAGAGAATAGAGAGTAGCAATACCAGAGCTATCATCATGAGTATCACGCCCCAAGTGATATGCTCGAATGGCGCAACGGTTTGTCCGATGAGTTCGCTGAAATACGGTGCTACGAGGTGCGCCATGAGAAGTGCCAAACCGAAAGATACCACCGTAAGCGAGAACGATTCGAGGATATATTTCAGCACGATTTGCCAGCGTTGTGCACCCACCAAACGGCGAGTAGCCATCTCGCGTGCACGGAAACCAATCTGCGCTACTGTCAGCGAGATATAGTTGAGTACTGCAAAGATGAGGAGCAATAACCCTGCCGCGAAAAAGAGCGAAAAGAAATCACGATTGACCAGATTAACGAATGGCAACGGAGCAGAAAGGTCGGAGTATTGAATATCCTCAAAAGGAATGAGATAAAAATCGTGGAAAACACCATATTTGTAGATATAGTCCTGCTCTCTAACAATCTTCTCCATCTCCTTAGAAAGGGCAGCGACATCCGCATTGGGTACGAGTTGAAAGAATGTAACTACCGCACCTGAGCCATTTTGAATGACTTGGTCTGTGAGTTGCTGAAGTTGGTCAATGCGGTAGATGATTTTAGGCGAGCGAATGACGCTATTGGTAATATCGCGGAACACGCCCGAAACAGTGAGTGTGGCAGTATTGCCTTCCACGTATATCTCAATGGTCTTGCCCATTGGACTCTCGTTGGGCGAGAAGATACGCGCAAAGGACTCACTGATAACCACCGATTGTGTGGTGGCAAGTACGGATTCGGCTGTGCCTTCGAGCAGTGGATAAGGCAATAGTTGGAAGAAATTCTCATCCACTACTAACGCATCTGCACGGTCATCATTGCTGGTAGCTGAGTGACCAGTGGTAGTCGTATAGCGCATGCTCATTTCGATGCCACCGAAGATCTCTGTATCGAACATACGGCAGATGGACTGCACTTCGGAGAAGCGTCCTTCGAGTTGTTCTTTGATAGTGCCGCAACCGATAAACATGCGTTCGGAGCGACTGACATAGACATTGCGCCCTTTGACTTCGTTGTCTCGTGTGAGTTGCGAGGTCACAAATGTAGCGATAAAGACGACAAACGCCAACGCAATAGCCATACCCACCACCTCAATGAAGGTGTAGAGCTTGTTTTGCTTAAGGAAATTAAGAAAGGATTTCATATAGTTATCAGAATTTCAGTTTTTCACTATTGCCAAATTTCTCGTAGCCAGAGATGATGACACGGTCGCCGGGGTGGAGGCCTTCGATGACTTCGTAGTACTGCGGATTTTGGCGACTGAGGCGAATATCACGGCGAGTAGCACCCTTGCCGTCCGCATCCATCACATAGATCCATCGTCCGCCTGTGGTCTGGAAGAATGCGCCACGAGGGATAAGCATGGCTTGTTCCGATTCACCCAGTTGCAAATTCAGATAATATGTCTGACCGCTGCGGATATTGTCGGGCTGTGCGCCCACGAACTTCAAGTCGGCACGGAACTTACCATTGCGCACCTCTGGATAGACCTTGCGCACTACCGCACGGAACTGTTCATCGCGGCGCTCGAAAGTCGCCTCTAAGCCTGCCGCCACACGGTCGATATAATGCTCATCAAGTTGTGCCTCAATCTTGTAGTTGCCAAGGTCGTTGATTTGTCCAATCTTGGTGCCTTGGGCAATGGATTGTCCGAGTGTGGCTTCCAATAGTCCAAGTTCGCCATCAATAGGTGCTTTGATAGTGAGGTTGTCTTTGCGGCGGCGAATCATCTGCATATTGAGGCGCATGTTAGCAAGACTCTCTTGCATCTGGCTTACTTGCACGCTGCGGTAGAGACTATCTTGCTCAGCACGGTGATTGACCAGTTGCAGGCGTTGTTGTGCCAGACGGTGGTCCTCCTCCGCACGGAGGTATTCCTCACGAGCAATGAGTTGGTCGGCATACAGGGCACGCTGCGCTTCGGCAGTACGGCGTGTACGTTCTACTTCCATAGCCAGTTGCAACCGCTCTTGCTCCAGACTGAGTTTCTGCTGCTCCATAGAGATGAGGGTGTTGCGTAGAAGGTTCTCTTTCTCAGCGAGTTCGGCTTCGGAGTTGAGGATTTGCAGGTCGAGGTTGTCGTTGCTGAGCACCAGTATGCGGTCGCCTGCCTTGACATGTGCACCCTCTTCCACGATGATCTCTTGCACGACACCGCCTTCGAGTGGCGAGAGTTGGATAGTGGTCATAGGTTGCACTTGTCCATTGAGACGAATGTAGTCGTTGAACTCGCCTTCGGTAACGGTAGCAATGGTGAGCGTGTCGGGGTCGATACGCATAGCAACATTGCTGCTACGCGCAAGGAGAACAATGAGCAGTACAGCCACTGCTGAGCCCAACCAATAGGGCAGTGCTTTGAGGGTAAAGGCACGGGCAATGCCTTTTTTCTTTTCGATGATTTTATCCATGATGTTTATTTAGATGTTAGACCGTTTTACTGTTAGACCGCTATGCTGTTGGATGTTAGACTATGCCTTTCATCGCGCAGCGCGTTCTTATATTCTTATTGGCAAACTGCGTGCCAAAATACGTAAGTCACTGATAGTTAGCTAAATGCTATTTTTAGCACTTCGCTCATATGTAAAGAAACTTTACAATTGAGTGTAAAGGGATTTGACAATATTAGTTTGGTTATTGTGTAAACTCTACTTTACATTTTTTACTTTTTATGGGTCAAGTTCTGCTCAGCTTTGGTATGTAAGATATTTGTTGTACCTTTGCCTGCGGTTAAAATTATTATTGTTATGAAGAAACTTATATTTCCAAATACTTGTATAAATATTAGGCATCGTGCAATTGAAGATTCCAACATTGAAGAAGTCTATATTTCGAGATTTGTTAAGAATATAGAACCAGGAGCTTTTTTAACTTCTACAATTGATAAATTTATTATAGAACCTAAAAATCAGTATTATGAAATACCTGCCAATAGTAATTGTATTGTAAGGAAACGCCTTGCACGGCTAGTAGTTACGGGCAAAAACTTTCTTATTCCATCAAGTGTAAAGCAACTTGGTTCTCTTTCTATTTTGATAAATAGGAACTCTATTTCTAAAGTACTCATAATTCCCGAGGGAGTAGAAAGATTATGTCCTTTATGTATTAGTGTAAGTTGTTATTCTAACTTAGAATTGCATTTACCCTCAACGATAAAACGGATAGACTATCAAGAGTGGACAGATGAATGTAATAGTATCAAAAAAATAGTTGTCCCAAAAGGACATAAAAAAAGGTTTTCTATGATGAAACACTTAAAAGAATTGAAGCATATTACAGTTGAAGTGGGAGAATAACTTTGGATCTATAACTTAATTTGCTCATGTCAAAATAAATCACTATCTTTGCACCAAATTTATTTACCCTATGTACGACAATTATCCTCAATCCTTTTTAGACTTGCTTAAAAGTGAGCATGATTACATCGGTCAAGGCAATCCAAATGCCAAGATACTTATTATTGGTAAAGAATGCTCTGAATCTGAAAAAGAGATGACAGATAACAATTTTAATGATTGGAAGAAAAATTGTGCAGAAGATACAACTATAGATACAATACCCAATGGTATTACCTTAAATCCTTTAAATCCGTTCAATTTCTTACGCTATCAAGTAAGAGGAAATAATAGTCCTACATGGGATGGTTATCAAACTATGATAAATATGTTTCTGCCTGAAGAACAAAAAGTGAAAAAAGGAGAAGCATATAACTTTTGGCGATATTGTTTCATAACCGAATTAAGTGCCTATAATTTAGATAAAAGTTACAATAAACGCTTTGACGAGACCGCGAATTCAATAGAACAACGAATTTCTGAACAAGGCATCTTAAGGCATGATTTCTTCCAACAATTTCCTATTATTATCTTTGCTATTCATAGGTATCATGACTATTATCTGTCAAAAGATGGGCATAAAATAACCGATTTTATGGGAATTAGAAAAGGAACACAAGAGGATTTTTACTATACATACGATGGCATGTTGATACCTGATGAGGTGTACGCTTCATACGAAGATAAGAGTTCGATTCTTAGGTATAATAGCAATAGTTTATCTAATCCCAATGGTATGAAGAAAGGTGAATTTATAAATGTTCATCATAGTAGCAATGATAAACATATCATACTGCACACCAACCATTCTTTGCGTAATGGATCTACTCTTCATTCGAACGCATATTATACAACAATATATGAGTTATGTAGAGATTTTATATGATAACTCATATATTATTCTAATAAACCTAATAGTCACAAAAGTCCCACAGAAAGCCCACCGAAGTCCCATAGATCTCCTATAGATGTCTTATGGTGGTCGCCTAATTTGCAGGGAGTTACACTCCCAATACAATAGAAGGGGAGATGTTAAGTTTTTGGCTTATTGTTCGAGCGAGCGAGAGGCTAGGCTCTGCTTTACCGTGCATAATTTCACTTAAACGAGGAGCACTGATACCAAGCATTGCTGCCACTTTGGTTTGGGTCAATTCCATCTCAAACATACGCAGTTTGATAGTAGCAACTAATGTAGGTTTACCTATCGGATAGTGTATATCCTCGTAATCCGCCACGAGGTTAGAGATAAGCGCCAATTCGATATTTTCTGGGCTATCCTCTGGAATATTATCTCCCCATGTCAACGGAAGCAATTCTTCTATACGAGCAAGCATTGCTTCGTATTCTTTTTGTGTCTTGATAGCTGTCATATCGTTATAAATTTGAAATATCTGTTATTTTGTCGTATTCGGCATGCGTGCCAACAAAGCGAATATATACTAATTGAGGGGTAAATTTGATGACTACCACCAGTCGAAAATCATTGCCTTTGATATTAAATACATAATGTTGATTGCCTACATAGTCCACGGAATTAAAGGTTTGTCGGATGTCTGTAAAGTTATTCCATTGTGCATCTTCGGTCTTGGCGTACCAATCCTCTAAAGCGTCTTTAGCTTGCGGATGCGTTGTATAGTATTCAACCAATGCCTGTTTCTTAATGACCCTCATAGTCTTATTCATTAAAATTCAGTGCAAAGATAATGCCATTTTTCCAAATATCAAAATATTTTTACGAAAAAGTGTAATTTTTTGCTCATTTTTTGCATTTTATAGGAAAAAGCACACCATTTTCGTCTCATTTCGTTACTTTATAGTTGTTCAAGATAAGGGATACCGTTGTAGTAGCGGACTACGCAGGATTTGATGAAGTACTTCAGCTGGGCGTTGAGGTGCTCGGCTTGGGCATTGAGGTGGTTGTCTGATGAGGTCTTGAGTTCGAGGGGAGAGATAAGCCCTTGCTCGAACTTCTTGCTATTGATGGCGTATGCTTCCTGCTGCGCTTTGGCTCGGCGGTCGGCTTGCTTGAGGGCTGACATTGCACCATCACGGTCTTGCACAGCACGCGCCATCTCTGCCTCTACCTCGCGCAGCGTTTGGCGATACTCGGCTTCGGCACGGCGGTAGGCGTTTTTCTTGCGCACGATATTCGACTGGCGCGACAAGCCATCGTAGATTGGGATAGACAAGGACAACTGCACATACTCGCCGCTGTTGTTGATGAACTGACTGGCAAAAGGCATGGCTACATAGTCTTGGGTACGGGGATAGGTGTAGTAACCCGTTGACCAACCGCCTGAGAGGGAGAGCGACGGAGCCAATCGCCAACGCGCCGTGTTGAGGTCGAATTGGGCGTTAGCCATGCGATAGGCAGCCAGTTCGACCGATGGGTGGTGAAGGGCTTTGCTGTTAGATACTAGACCGCCTGCGGCTGTTAGACTGCTCGCGTGGCTCGCTGTTAGATTCTCGGTGCTCTGGAGGTCGATGAGCAATTCGTAGTCCTCCTCCCACAGCATAAGATCTTGGAGGGTCATGCGGGCGTCGTTGAGTTGGTTGGTCATGGTGATATATTGATATTCACGCTCGGCGAGGTCAGCTTCGAGTTGGATGACATCGGCATGGCTTTTCTGCCCCAATTGTTCTTGGCGTTGTGCCAATTGCAGGTTGCTGGTGGCGGTAGCAACTTGGACTTGCAGGGCTTCGGTCATCTGAGTGAAATAGAGCACATTGCAGTATGCTTCCATGACTGCGAGGCATATTTGGTCACGGAGTTGTTGCTCCTCCGTGATGCCCATCTTGATGGCAGTCTTGGTGATTTTGAGGTTATTGACTGCCGAAAAACCGTTGAACAGTGTGATAGCACCCGACAGGGAGTAGCCGTTGTTGAACGAGGTGGTGGAGATATAACTATTAGTTTCGGGGTCGATACCGCGTCCGAAGTTCAGCGAGGCGTATGTGCCACCTTGGACAGTGGGTGTGAAGGCACGGAGGATGGCTTCGCGGCGTGCGATGCGGGCATCGTCGTTGTTGGCGTGTTGGATTTCCATTTTCGCAGAATGGGCGATGGCATACTCCATGCAGTCACGAAGGGAGAGGGAGGTGGCTGCGCTATGGGCGGCGCAGAGACAGAAGAGGAGAAGGATAGTATATTGCTTTAACATATTGGTTGATTTTGCAATATACAACCCAATATGCGTGCCAAAAATGTTAAGCGATTGATATTGTGCTGGTTGTGATTTTTGACATATTGAGAAAGTGTAAAGAAACTTTACACGGAATGTCAGAAAAATTTACACAGTGATGGATAGTAGGGGCTAATGGAATGAGGTGGGAAAATTGCAAATTTTGGTCAAAATTCACAGCAATTTTGAGTCGCTCATCTCTCGGTGATCTCTCGGTCGTCTCTCGGTGTTTTGTGGGAAGGTATAATGGGAGGAAATGAGAAGGATATGGAAAGGCAATGCCATTCCATCGACCCGAAAGGGGCGGATAGTCCGTAGTGAACAAAGAGAGCGAAGGACACATCTGCCAAAGCAGATGTTGCGGACGAAGGACGCAGTATGGTTTGGGCAGACGAAACATGCTTAAACACGCGAACGAAGAGAGCGGACTGAGAAATTTCTTCCCCACGCGTAAGCGGCCTTTGAAAGAAAAAAATATTTGAAAAGAAATCGGTGGAATGTACCTTGAAGATTGGATAGACCGTATGCACGAAAGAGAGCCGACCTAAAAGGACGGCTCTCTTTTGCATATTCTCTTGTTGAGAGGAATTCTTGAATTACTCTTGAGTGTTGTCCCAATTTGTGGACAACATACGCAGGTAGCTGCGGTAGCGCCATTGAGCGTTCTCGCGAGCGGCAGCGAAGAGCTCGGCTGCCTCCTCAGGGTATTGCTTAGCCACTGAAGCGAAACGAACCTCACCCATCAAGTAGTCTTGGAACTTATCCCATTGTGGC
>JAFVTU010000003.1 GCA_017503075.1 Paludibacteraceae bacterium
TTTTTTGTTGTATCTTTGCAGAGTCTTTCACTAGTAAACCTTTTTAGAATCGTAGTCAACCTTTTTAGGAAACGAGTCAAAAGTTTACGTTTTTTAAGATCATAACTCAGTAATCGAGTCAACCTTTTTCAGGTTTAGTCAAGCACTTTTTTAGTTTGGGAGTTCCTAGGTTGTTCCTTGGTTTGTCCTTGGTTCGTCCTTGGTTTTTAGCCCGAGAGAGAAAGAGAAGGTACTAAGGGCAGGAATCTTAAGAAAAGTGATTTTAGTTTACCCACGCTCCCTTCCTAAAGGGAGGGGAGAATGAAGCCGCTCATAAATCCTTAACCAAATGAAAATGACATAGCGAATTAGCGCAAGAGGATATATGCCAATGAACCTGCACTGATGACCAACCAGAGGAGAATGCCTTGCAGCAGAGGACGGATGCCGACAGACTTAATTGTATCAATAGAAAGCGATGCGCCGATGAAAAACATCGTAATCACAAGTCCCTTACGCGCAATACCATAGATGAATTGTCCTACTTGTGGAATATCAGTAAGTACATAGGTATTCAACAACATAGCAACAATAAAAAACAAGATAAACCATGGGATGCTAATCTTCTTGCCTTCGCTGCGGAAAATGACCGCTGTCAGCAGTGCTAAAGGGATAATCCACAACGCACGGGTGAGTTTGATAGTTGTAGCCACTTGCAGTGCCTCTTCGCCATACGCTGCGCCTGCGCCTACCACAGAACTAGTATCATGGATAGCGATAGCAGCCCATGTGCCGAACTCCTGTTGCGTCATGCCCAGCCAATGTCCCAACGCAGGGAAAAGGAAGAGCGCGATGGCGTTGAGGATGAAAATGGTGGCGAGTGCCATAGACATATCGCTGTCTTTCGCCTTAATGATAGGCCCTACTGCTGCGATAGCACTGCCTCCGCAGATAGCCGTGCCCGAACTGATGAGATAGGCGGTATTGCGGTTGATCTTCAGCAGTTTGCAGCCGATGAGCATACCAATCAAGAGTGTGCCGAAAACCGAAACGATAGTAAACAACATACCCTCTTTGCCCGATGCCAACGAGGCGTGCAGGTTCATACCAAAGCCCAAACCGATGACGGAATACTGAAGCAGTTTCTTAGACACTTTCTTGTTGAAAGTGGGATATGCCTGTCCGCAAGTGAGTGCGAAAACAAGACCGAGAAACAACGCCACTGGTGGAGTGACCCATGAGGACAATACCGCCAAGGCAGGGATATAATCGCACAGAAGACAAAGAGTGAGTATCGACAATAGGGCGATGTAGATGGGTTTGTTGTAGGTGCGGAGCATATGTTTTAGTGTTTAGTGAACGCCCTTACGGGCTGCTGTTTAGTGTTTAGAGGAAAGTTGTTCGGCGATTTTGAGGGCGGCATTGATACCATCGAGGGCGGAGGATGTGATACCACCTGCGTAGCCTGCCCCTTCGCCACAAGGATATAAATGAGGAGTAGAGATAGATTGCAATGTCTCTGGGTCACGAGGGATACGCACTGCGCTACTGCTGCGGCTCTCTACGCCAAGGATAACCGCCTCATTAGTCAAGAAACCACGGTACTTGCGGTCGAAATCGCGGAAGCCCTGTTGCAAGCGTTTGCCGATATGTTCGGGCAACCACTCGTGCATGCTGCTGGAACGCATGCCTGGCAAGTAGCTACATGCAGGCAGGGTGCTGCTCTTGCGCCCTTCCACGAAGTCGCGCAAGCGTTGAGCAGGAGCGATAGAAGGTGCGGAGCCGTGAGCAAAAGCTAGTTGTTCTAGCTTTTGCTGGAAGCATAAGCCAGCAAGAGCTGGTGTAGCATGGTGTAGAGTTGTGTAGAATGGTGTAGTATTGTTATTAGTATGCAGATCTTCGGGGCGGATTTCGACGACCATGCCAGAGTTGGCGAAGGGAGAGTTGCGGTGGCTGGCAGACATGCCATTGACCACACAGCCACGAGCATCGCTGCCCGCTGGGACGATATGTCCGCCTGGACACATACAGAAAGAATACACGCCACGACCTTGTACCTGCGTCACGAGTGAGTACGAGGCATTGCCAATCAACTGGATGAGTTCGGGCGATGGGTCGTGGTACATGAGACGGTTGATAAGCGCCTGCGGATGTTCGACACGTACACCCATAGCGAAACCCTTATCCGCGAGGGCGACACCACTATCGAGAAGCATCTGGTAGGTGTCGTGGGCGGAGTGGCCGATGGCCAGGATGGTGCCCAAGAGGGCAGGACGCCCTAACGGGCTATTGGACGGCGTTCCGCCTATTGGATATTGGCTATTGGCAATGAGGCTACGGAAGAGTTGTTCATCTACGCAGGTTGAGAAGTGGATCTCGCCACCGTGCTCGATGATGCACTCGCGCATGGCGCGGATGATAGAGGGCAGACGGTCGCTACCAATATGGGCATGCGCCTCATAGAGAATAGTATCGTTGGCACCGAAGTGATGAAAGAGCTCCATCACACGTTGCATATTGCCGCGTTTCTTGCTACGCGAGTAGAGTTTGCCATCGGAGAAAGTACCTGCACCACCTTCACCGAAGCAGTAGTTGGATTCGGCATTCAGTCCCTGATTGCGATTGAGGATAGCAATGTCCTTCTTGCGGTCGCTGACGGGTTTGCCACGCTCGTAAATGATAGGTTTGATGCCATGTTCGAGCAATGTGAGAGCAGCGAAGAGTCCTGCTGGTCCTGCGCCGATAATCGCTGCGCTGTGCTTGGCATGGTGCACATCTTGGAAAACAGGTGCTTCGTAGAGCGGGATAGGTGCATCCTTGGGCAAAGGGTTGCCCTGCTCGTCGGTGAGCACGGTGAGATGGACCTTGAGCGCACGCTGGCGGGCATCAATAGAACGCTTTACGACGCGGTAGCGTTGCTCCGCGTCGTAAGCTTTATCGGGACTTAATATCAGTATCTGCTGGTTCATTAATTGGTCGCTGCATATTGACACTGAAATTATTAAAGACAATTCTTGTCAATTGATATTGTCAATTCAGGTCAATTCTTGGAAATATTTCGTTTTGGGTTGGAAGAATGCGCTAAGCGCATTGGCACCCCAAACAAAATAAAGAAGTTGAAAATGACAACAGTGTCAGTTGGTATATAAATCCCTTATTTCTTGAGTGCTTCCATTACTTTGCTTTCGATCTCGTCGGCGAGGTCTGGGTTGTCGCGGAGGACGTTCTTGGCAGCATCGCGACCTTGAGCAAGTTTGTTGCCATCGTAGCTATACCATGAGCCAGACTTGGTCAAGATACCATACTCTACACCCATATCCACGAGTTCGCCTACGCGAGAGATACCCTCATTGAACATGAGGTCGAACTCCGCTTTCTTGAATGGAGGTGCTACCTTGTTCTTGATGACCTTCACGCGCACTTGGTTACCGATAATCTCGTCGCCATCCTTGATAGCACTTGCCTTGCGGATGTCGAGGCGAACAGAAGCATAGAACTTCAGCGCGTTACCGCCGGTGGTGGTCTCTGGGTTGCCGAACATCACGCCGATCTTCTCGCGGAGTTGGTTGATAAAGATACAGGTGGTGTTGGTCTTGTTGATAGTAGCGGTGAGTTTGCGGAGCGCTTGCGACATGAGTCGTGCTTGCAAGCCCACACGGTTGTCGCCCATGTCGCCTTCGATTTCGGCTTTTGGGGTGAGGGCAGCTACAGAGTCGATGACTACGAGGTCCACTGCTGCGCTGCGGATGAGCTCGTCAGCGATGTCGAGGGCTTGCTCGCCACAGTCAGGTTGAGCGATGAGGAGGTTATCGGTGTCCACACCGAGTTTCTCCGCATAGAAGCGGTCAAAAGCGTGCTCGGCATCGATAATAGCAGCGATACCGCCTTGCTTTTGCACCTCAGCCATCGCGTGGATAGCGAGGGTGGTCTTACCAGAAGACTCTGGACCGTAGATCTCTACCACGCGACCGCGAGGGTAGCCGCCTACGCCAAGCGCGATGTTCAAACCTACTGAACCTGAAGGGATTACAGGTACATCTTCTATCTTATCGTCGCCCAATTTCATGATGGCGCCTTTGCCGAAATCTTTATCGATTTTTGCCATGGCCAGTTGCAAGGCCTTTAGTTTCTCTGGTGAGGGCATTTTCTTTTCTTCTGCCATAGTGGTGTTGTTTAGAATGGTTAGTATTGTATAGTATTGTATAGTATTGTATAGTATTGTATAGGGTTGTTTTTAAATGCGAGTGCAAAGGTAGTGTTTTTTTTGCATTTATGCAAATAGTAGTAGTTTTTTTTCTGTCTTTATGCTTCGTGATGCAAAAACTGGGCAACCATGTCGATGCAAAAAGTGATGACTGTAGCCGAAGCAAGACTGATGAGTAATGTTAAAAATACGTTCATACGTGTGCGATTTTTAAGTTGTTAAACATATATTTTTTTGAAATCGGGTGCAAAGGTACTGCTACAAACTGCTAAAACTTGTCAGTTTGAAAGAAAAAATGCACTTTTTTTGAAGGAAAGTGCATTTTTTAGGTTAGAGGACGCGGCAGAGCGGTTATAGTTTAGAGGTTAAAGGCGGGAAGTTTTTTTAAAAACAAAAATACGGCACTGCGTGCCTACAAAAATATTAAAAATCGTGTTATCTTTTGTTTTTGCCCAAAAGAATGCAGTGAACTGCATAGGTGGGCAAATACAAAAAAGGTGAAAAGTGGAAACGGAAAGGTGTAAAGGCTGGGATTGGGATAAAAAAAAGCCCTCACAGTTGTGATGTGAGGGCTGGGATTGTTGGGACGGGAGATTAGTCGATATACTGCACTTTGTTGATGTCGCGAGGTTTGGCTGCGGGTGATTCGTTGGCATAGCCAAAGCCGACGCAGAGGCAGAGTTCGTAGTTGTCGCTGAAACCAAGTAGGGCAAGAATCTCTGCGCTATTTTGTGCATCATTGATAAAGCGCACAGGGCTGCCGAGGCAGATAGAGCCAATGCCCAGCGATTGGGCGGCTAGCATCATGTTGCCTGCGAGTAGTCCGCAGTCGTAAGCCGAGAAATCGTAGCCGAGGTCACGAGCGATGAAGGTCATCACTGGTGCACCGCGCATACAGCCGCGTACCATTTCTGGTTGGAGAGCAGGATTGCCCGTAACCATCAGGTCTTGAACTTGTTGCATCTTCTCTGGGTTGTCGATGATACGTACTTCCCATGACTGTTTGTTCTGACCATTAGCAGCATTGATACCGCAGGTCATGATTTGCATCATCGTGTCGCGTGCTACAGGGGTAGCGTGGTATTGACGGATGCTTCGGCGTGCCATGATGGCGTTGATGACCTCGTTGTTCATAGGTTCGTTGTTTTGAGGAGTAGGGTTGCAACCTACCAATGTGAGTGCCAAAAGTGGCAGGAGGATAAAAATCTGTTTCATAATTGTTTTATATAGGATTAGAATTGTGCGGTTATTGTACGGTTATAGTGCGGTTATTGTGCGGTGCGTCTGAACATTATCTATATTTCCCTTCGTTGGTGTCTTCAAGGATACTGAGGTAACTTTCATATCGTGAAATGGCAATATGGCCATCTACTACTGCTTGGTACACAGCGCACCCAGGTTCGCCCGTGTGCAGGCAATTGGAGTAGCGGCAGTCGCGTGCTATCTCAAATATCTCGCGGAAGTAGTGGCTTACTTCCTCTTTCTTGATGTCGAGCAGCCCGAAGCCCTTGATGCCAGGGGTGTCGATGATCCAAGAATGTGGGGTAGGGTTGTCTAGGGTGGTGTAGGATGGTGTAGGGTTGTGTAGCGGGTACATCTCGGAGAAGGTGGTGGTGTGCATACCTTTGTGGTGGGCAGAGGAGATGGCTCCTGTACGAGCAATATCTTTGCCGAGGATGGCATTGAGTAGGGTAGATTTGCCTACGCCAGAATTGCCAGAGAGGAGAGTAACTTTGCCATCAAAGATGGCAGAGATGAGGTGATTAGGCGATTGGACGATTGGGCTATCAGGCGAAGAAGTGAGGGTTATTGCAGAGATAGCGTAGGTAGGATAGCCAAGCGACTCGTATAGTTGGCGGAGGGTGGAGAGTTGCTGTAGTTCTTCTTCGGTGAGGAGATCTACCTTATTAAATATTATGCACGCGGGCACGCGATAAGCTTCGCATGTGGCTAGGAAACGGTCGATGAAGGTAGTGGAGGTCTCGGGATGGCGGAGTGTGACAATCAGTGCTGCCATATCCACGTTGGCAGCTATGATATGTGAAGCATAGCTGAGATTAGTGGCTCGGCGAATGATGTAGTTCTTGCGGTCGTATAGTTCGGTAATCCAGTTGGTGCCATCTTCTAGTTGGGTTACCTCTACATGGTCGCCAATCGCAATAGGATTGGTAGAACGAATACCTCGAATACGGAAGTTGCCTTTGACATGGCAGTCGGCGGTGGTTCCGTCTTCGAAGTGCACTCCGTAGCTAGTGCCGGTAGATTTGATTACGAGTCCTTTCATTTGGTGTATGGTGTAAAGTGTATGGTGTAAAGGCTGGGATTAGAAAGCTTCGGTAGCGGTGAGGTAGAAACTATATGCATTGACATTATCCCAACGGGGATCAACATTACTACGTGCTACGTCGAAACGAATATTCACTTTTGCCTTGTTGATTGTGGCTCTCATTCCGACGCCATAACCCACTTTGGGTACTACCCAGTGCCAGTTGTGGTAGTCATAGACATCTCCTATGCCAGCGAACACTGCGGCGCGGAAGATACTCCAGATGGGTATGCGGAGCTCGGCTTGGAGTGCTAACATGATATCGTCGCGAAACATATCGCTATTGATACCTCTAATACCGTCTTGTCCGCCTAGGCGTGGAAGCATAGGGTAGAGGGTAAGGTGGGAAATGTGGTATGGTGATAGCATCAGTTGTGCCTTGAATTGCCAAGCAAAGACGAGGTCACAGGGCAATGGTACATAGTGTCGCAAATCGGCAGATAGTAGGCCATTGACGGTGGCTTGTTGTCCTTGGGGTATGTCTATCTGGTTGGTATATGCGGCTGCTGCGGTGAGTTTGGCAAAGATACCCTTGGTGGGGTAGAAGACATTGTCTCGCGAGTCGTATTGGGCTACAGCACCCAGTGCCAGTTGCACTAGCGGATTGACGGTGGTGTAGGTGTCTTGGATGCTGAATCGTGCGATGAGCATATCTGCCATCGGGCCAACGGCTATGTGTTTGCCCACATAAATAGGCGCTTGGATGTTGAGGTAGCCGCGTTGTAGTTGGTAGGGTGTTCCCTGACGCAGCATGCCGATGCCGGTGTTGCCTTCGTTGGCAAAGTGGGAGTCGCGGTAGATGCCGTAGTAGGTGGCTGGTCGGTCGCTATAGCCCGCGCGGAATTGGAGTTGCCAAGAGTGTGGTGTAGTGTGGTGTAGGGTTGTATAGGGTTGTGTAGTATGGTTTTTTCTGCCGAAATACAACGTCCCTTGGGCATTGATATACCACTGGTGGTTGAGCGAGTAGGTGCCATCGAGTTGGACGATGGAGGTTCGCTCTTGATTGGGTAGGCGGAAGTAACCTTGCGCAGCGGCACCAAACTCCCATGTGGATTCGGGTGAGTAGTTGATGACGGGTATGCCCATAGCGGGCAGGTTAAGCAGGCTATCAAGCGAAATAGCATGAGACATCGGGATAACCAATGTCCATGCTATTGCCAGTATGAGTGATCGCTTTGCGATAGTAGTTTAGCAGTAGAGTAGTGTTGTGTAGGGTGGTATAGGGTGGTATCTCTAGCCTTTAACCTCTAACCTTTAACCTAAACTTACACGGTCATAATCTCTTTCTCCTTTGCTGCGTAGATTTCGTCGATGCGCTTCACGTATTTGTCGTGAAGTTTTTGTGCATCGTTCTCCGCATCTTTCTCAGCGTCCTCTGGCAAACCTTCTTTGATTTGCTTTTTGAGTGTGTCAATGGCATCGCGGCGTGCGTTGCGTACGCTCACTTTTGCGTTCTCGGCTTCGCCTTTGCATTGCTTAGCGAGTTCTTTACGGCGTTCCTCGGTCAATGGTGGTATCATGAGTCGGATGCACTCGCCATTGTTGTTTGGAGCCAAACCAATGCTGGAGTTGATCAATGCGCGCTCGATGTCGGAGAGCATTTTCTTCTCCCAAGGTTGGATTTGGATGGTGCGAGCGTCAGGGGTGGTGATAGTAGCCACATTGGATAGTGGCGACATTTGTCCGTAGTATTCCACCTTGACTACATCCAAGATTCGTGCACTGGCTTTGCCTGCGCGGATGCGCGCCAAAGCGTCGTCGAGGTACATGACAGCAGATTCCATCAATTCCTCTGCGTCGTTCAAAATAACTTTAGGTTCGATCATAATATATTGGGTTGTATAGGGTTGTATAGGGTTGTTTAGTAGCGCTTCGCGCTGTGTAGGGTTGTATAGGGTGGTTTAGTGGGGTGTAGGGTTGTACTTGGGACCTTTGTTTTCTGATTGCTTGAGATTATCTATTAGGTTGTAAATCATAACAGAAGTTGTCTCGACCTGTTTTTTAGTTTCTGTGAATTCTTCCTCAGAAATATATTGAATATCCCATGCACGGTATAGTTGGCTAATAACTTCTTGGCAAGAGCCTCTTGCAATATAAAGAAATTGTATAAATTCTTTGCTTCCACTTCTTCCGAATCCTTCTGCAATATTATCCATTATAGATCCTGCAGCGGCGCGAATTTGTTGTACAAAGCGATAATCTTTCTCAAAGTTATCATGGTAAGTGAGTTTGTATATAGCTTTACTGATAGTACGAGCATTTTGCCATATCCTCAAATCTTCTATTTTCGTAGCAAATCCAACCATCCTATACCACTTCTATACTATCCTATACCATTCTATACCATTCTACACCAAGCCTATGGCTTGACCAATGTTCCTATTTGTTGTCCGTTCATTACTTTCTCGAGGTTGCCTACAGTATCCATGTCAAAGACATAGATTGGCATGTTGTTCTCGCGGCACATGGTGATGGCAGTGAGGTCCATGACCTTGAGCTTCATATCGAGAATCTCGTCGTAGGTAATCTGTGTGTATTTGGTAGCCGTAGGGTCTTTCTCTGGGTCAGCGGTATAGATGCCGTCCACGCGTGTACCCTTCATCATCACATCTGCTTTGAGCTCGATAGCGCGAAGCACGGAAGCAGTGTCGGTGGTGAAGTATGGGTTGCCAGTGCCACCAGCGATGATGACAATATTGCCTTTGTTGAGTAGGCGAAGGGCTTTGTCTGTGCTATAAAGTTCGCCTACGGGCTCCATGCGCACGCTAGTAAGAACGCGTGCTCTCTGTCCGATAGCTTCGAGGGCAGAGCAAAGTGCGAGCGAGTTGATGACTGTGGCTAGCATGCCCATTTGATCGCCTTTGACGCGGTCAAAACCTTTTTGCGCTCCACTAAGGCCACGGAAGATGTTACCTCCGCCAATGACGATAGCCACTTGCACACCTGTATTGGCGATAGTGCGAATTTGTTCTGCATAGTCAGCAAGACGCTGTGGGTCAATACCGTATTGCTGTGCGCCCATGAGGCTTTCGCCTGAAAGTTTTAGGAGTATTCGTTTGTACATAAACCTTTCAATTTATTATTCGGTTGCAAAGGTAGTATTTTTTTTGTAAATATGCAAATGATTATCTGCAAATTATTCTTTATCTTCTTCTTTATACCAACTAGCGTACATTGCATAGTTGTGCGCAATCTTACGATTGATCTCGTTGGTTTGCTCAGGATCAGCTTTCTTGATAAACTTAGCTGGTACGCCGCCCCATACTTCGTATGGGCCAATCTGCGTGTTTTTGAGTACCAAGGAGCCGGCTGCCACAATAGCACCTTCGCCAACTACCACGCCGTCAAGCAGGGTTGAGCCCATGCCAATGAGCGCATAGTCGTGGACATCGGCACCGTGGATGGTAACATTATGTCCAACAGACACATAGTCGCCAATAGTGATGGTAGATTTCTCGTAGAGTGTGTGCAGCACAGAGCCGTCTTGGATATTCACATGGTTGCCAATCTTAATCCAATTGACATCGCCACGCAATACCGCATTAAACCAAATGGAGCAGCCGTCGCCGATGACGGTATCACCGACGATGGTTGCATTCTCTGCCAAAAAGCAGTCTTTGCCTATCTGAGGTGTAAAGCCTCTTACTGGAACAATTAGTGCCATGATTATCGTGCTGCGATGATTGCGCAGAAGTCAGCGGCTTTGAGTGAAGCGCCACCGATAAGACCACCGTCCACGTCTGGGTTAGCAAAGAGCTCAGCAGCGTTCTTTGCGTTGCAGCTACCACCGTAGAGGATAGTGCAGTCGTCAGCTACTTGCTCGCCGTATTTCTCAGCTACGAGACCACGGATATAAGCGTGAATCTCTTGTGCTTGCTCAGGAGTAGCAGTAAGACCTGTACCGATAGCCCATACTGGCTCGTATGCCAATACGATTTTGCCAAAGTCCTCAGCGCTGAGGTGGAATACACTGCCTTCGAGTTGTGCTTTCACCACTTCGTTTTGTTTGCCTGCTTCACGCTCCTCTTTTACCTCGCCGATGCAGAAGATAGGACGGAGGTTGTTAGCGAGCGCCAACTCCACTTTATCTTTCAATATCTCGTAGGTCTCGCCATAGTATGCACGACGCTCTGAGTGACCGAGGATGCAGTACTCAGCACCCGTAGAAGCCACCATAGCAGCGCTCACTTCGCCAGTGTATGCACCTTTCTCCTTGTCCGCGCAGTTTTCTGCAGCTACAGCGATTGGGCTATCCTTGAGGAGTTCAGCCACAGTAGCCAAGTGGATGAAAGGAGTGCCGATAACTACGGCGCATGATGGGTTAACAACTTGATTTTTCAACTCGGTAGCAAGAGCTACACCTTCTTGCAGGGTCATGTTCATTTTCCAGTTGCCTGCAACCATTTTTGTTCTCATAAGTTTGTTATAGTTAATATTTAATAGTTAATAATTAATATCTCTTGCCTCTAAACTGCAGCTCGCATCGCGAGCGTCCTCTAAACTACAATCGCATTAGCGATTCCTTACATTATACTTGTCAATAACAGTGCCGTTTTGGAGGACTATCACGCCTGGGTTGGCGCGGACGATAGTCTTGAGTGTGACAGGGTCGCATGTGCAGATATAGTCAGCTAAACTTGGATGTTCCAGACTGAAAGCAATGATTTGATCGGTAGAAGATCCAGTAAGGATGTAAAATGGTATGGCGTCAGCGATAGTAGGAATCTCTTCTATTCGTGTGGTGTCGCATAGGGTAGAGTCGCTAGCAGTGGTATCTACTACGATAGGTTCGACAGTAGCGGTCATTTGTAGTTGCTGCAGCATTGCCTCTATTTTGTCCATTTGCGATTTATCTGCTTTAGCTAAGTCATACATGATGACGAGTGTGATAGGTACTTCGCTTTCTAGGATATCCCATGTGAGGTCATCGCCATCAGCGTTGATAATCTCAAAATCGTGGATAGGTGGTTCGTATCCCTTCTTGATGAGTTTGGATTCTTGACGCACGAATGTCCAAGTGGAATCTCCTTTAGGGTAATTGTCAAGGGTGAATGTTTGCTCCACACCGTCTTTGGCATACACAAAAGATATGTCATATTGATCATGTTCGGCATCTTCGGGAAACTCCATCAGTGTAGGTATGTGATTGCCAATCTTGTATGGACGGAAGTCTTTGATGGGCAAGTTGTGGTGTGTCCATGCCATGAATGATAGTGCGCTGGCGATAGTGGTGGATGCGATTACCAATTCCATCCATCCACGCCAAAGTGGATGGGTACTCTTGCGCAATGCTACCAATAGAATGGCTAGCGAGATGAGTACGAGGTTCTTCCAGAACGTTTGCCAGTTGGTAAGTACTATGGCATCTCCAAAGCAACCGCAGTCACTTACGGGGTTGTTGAGGGCGATGTAGAGTGTTAGTGGGGTCATCACCATATAGAAGAGCAGTGTGATCCATGCTGTCCAACGGCTACGGACATTCAGCAGCATACATACACCGAGTAGTAGCTCTAGTACAATCAGCGTCCATGCTGCAACCTCTGCCATAGGTAGAAGATCAGTGAAGAATCCTCCGAAGGCCTTAAGGTAGTCCTCAATTTTGTAAACTGTACCTAGTGGGTCGATAGCTTTGACGGCTCCAGAAAAGATGAATACAAGTCCTAAGAGGGTGCGGCAGATAGCTGCTAATACAGATACCAGCGTCCGGCGTCTGGCATCCATTTTTTTGTTATTTCGTTTCATTTTCCATTACTTTGATTAGGTAAAACACAGCATAATTAAGCATGTCGAAATAGTTGCCATCTGCGCCTTCGGAGATGAGCGTCTGATTGTCATTAGCGGTGATGGACTTGTTGCGATTGATCTTGGTGAGTATGATGTCTGTCAAACTAGATGCAAACATATCTCTCCATGCCTCTCCATAGTCATGATTTTTCTTGAGCATCAGTGCTTTTGCTTCCGCCATATAGTGGTCGTAGAGTTCAATAGCACGCTCAGCGGTCATGTCCACCGAGTCTGCAAAGCCTTCGTGCAACTGTATCAATCCGATGATGCTATAGTTTACGATAGCCATCATTTCACCCTCAATGCTTTCGCCTACCATATTGACGCCTGTTTGCTCAATTTCGCGAACGCGTTTAGCCTTGATAAATAACTGATCGTTAACGGTTTGCGGACGCATGATGCGCCAACTAGGACCATAGTCCTTCATTTTTAGTTCATAGATGCGGCGGCACTTGCTCGCCACTGCATCAAATTGCTTAGGAGTGTTCATTATTGTTGGTGGATATAAATCTTGTTGGTTGTATTGCCTATGCGTTGGATATATACGCCGCTGGTAGGTACGATAAACGGACGACTGTCACTGGATGGTTTGCTGTCGATTAATCGCCCCATGATGTCGTATAGTTCTACGATTTGTGAAGTGCTTATATCCTCTACATTGGTAGAGTTGGTACCAATCTCGAATTGCGCCTCTATTGCGTCGCCAATGTAATACTTTTTGTCTTCATTCATAGGACGAATCCATAGTGTATATGTGCCATCTGCTAAATTGGGTACCGATGCAGTCTTAAAATAAATGATACCATTTGCAGCTTCATCCCCATTGGCATTTATTACTTTTATATGGAAGTTAGGTGCTTCGCTCTCAAATGAGAAGTTTACCGTATTGCCTTCGGTTGTCACATGGAGGTTGTAGATGGAGTAATCCACTGTATTAGCGGAATTGATGGTGAAAGTCTCTTCTACCGCTTCGCCGGCGTAATATTTTAGTGCTTCATCTACTGGGCGAATCCACAAGGTGTATGTGCCATCTGCCAGATCAGTTACAGATATTGTCTTGGCATCAATGATATTATTTACAATTTCTTGGCCATTGCTATCAATTACTTTCACCTGGAAATGGGGGGCTTTGCTCTCCCATGAGGATGTGACTGTACTGCCTTTGGTTGTCACACTGAGATTATAGATGGAATAATCCACTATAGTAAATGTAGCCTCGACTGGATCAGCTAGATAATACTGTTGTGCTTCATCTACTGGGCGAATCCACAATGTGTATGTACCATCTTTCATGTCGTTAAGTTGCGCTTGTTTGAAGCCGATGAAGGTGTTTACTATACTTGTGCTATCTTGTTTGGTAATCTTTACATGGAAGTATGATGCTTCACTCTCAAACTCAAAGTACAACTTATTGCCAAAAATATTGACTTGTAGATTCTTAATGGAGTAATCAATATCCTCTTTATCTGTGCTGTAAACATATCCTTTGATCTCTGGTGTATTGCCGTTGTAATTTTGTACTGGACCATATATTATCACTTCATCGCCCAATGCAATCTCATTACCGGTAGTGAAGTCAGTATTCTCTTTCCAACGGGTGTTGTAGCAATAGAATTGGTTGTTGGTCGTACCATCATCAGAGATGTCAAAGCGTGCAGTCTTATATTGCACAATCTGTTCGGGCGTGTTACGCATAGTAGAGATGATTCCGCTGACGAAGTAGGACATTGCAGTTTCGTTGGTGTGACTTAATGCTTGCGTCATTGTTAGTGCGCGAGAGGCAGGGATGGTGCTTGCCAATTCCCAAGTTATATAGTCTTGGTAAAGGAAATACTGGCTATTTCCTTTGTCATAAGCAAACCATTCTGGGGTAAGTGTTAGACTCTCATCATATACTTTGCCATTTACCTCTAGGTGATATTCCAAATTGACCTGACCATCGCCTGCGTCTGTGATGGTGAGATGAGCATTATCAATGTAATGATAATCGTAATCTTGGTAATATCCTACCATATAATCCCCTTTCGTATTAATGGTACCTACTGCGCCGCTATTTAAGGTGTCTAATACATAGGTTCCAATGACAGACGTGGTACTGCTACTATTTATTTCCAATCGTATTAGCACCTCATCATCCAACTCGCTATCTGTCCAGAAGTAACTGGAATACAAGTCCACTTTCCATGTGTTGTTGGTAGAGTTTAGCACATAGGATATATCTGCATGGGTGATAGGAGCCAATGGTGTATTATTTGATCCTCCGCCAGAGCCAGAACCTTCTCCGAAGGTGATACTGTTGCCGTCAATGGTAAAGGGGAATCGCATAATACCTTCTCCTTTTACCAAGATGGGATGCTGTTTATCGTTCTCATCAGAGAAACCTACCTCTAGTTTATACTCGCCATCGGGTAGGGAGGATGGTATGGGGTATGAAATAGTTATAGGATCTGTATAGTAATGACCTGTAGGCAATTCAAAACTTCCTATAGGCTGAATAGTAGTCAAAATATCGTTGGAGTCATAGATATAGTAGCAAATAATACCTTCGGCAGTAGCCATACCTGAGCTAGTAAATCGCTCTAAGCTAAATGCTATGTTAGCATTTCGTCCGACCCTGTCTGCGCTTGTGCGAACGATCTTGCTCACCGTTACCAATGGTTGTGCCGTACCGCCTTGGTCTGGTTGGATGCCAGTATATATATCCACTTCTTCGGTAAATGCCATGTCGCTAGCACTACCACCCGTACCTTGTTGCTCAGGATCCAGGGCAGAGAGGGCGAAGTAGCCGTTTGCTCCGCCATACCATCCCCAGTTGATATGCAGGTATCCATCGCTTTGCATGCCATCGCATACGAAGGCGTGTCCCTCGTCGTTTTTGGTTCTACCGCTGACAAATACGGGATGTCCTTGCTCTAAGTCAGAGATAATAGCGGTCATGACTTCTTCTTCTCGCATATAGTCTTTGGGCAGGGTGCGTATGCCGGCGTCGTAACCAAAATATGTGGCCATTTGTGACAGAGTATATGCAGAATTGGCTCCGCTACCTTCTGGGTCATAATCCATCTCAGCTACTATACCCACATGATGCATTAGTGTTGCCACAGCATTTGCTTGGGTGGTATTGTAGTTGTTGTAATAATATGGCAGCATATTATTCCAGTCATAGGTGGTTGCTGAGAAGTTGGCACTAGATGTCAGTTGGTGAGTCTCGGAGGTGTACGAATGGCTACCAGTACCTTTGGTGGGATGCTTATGTACATACATGATTTGACTGATGGCTGTTGCCACGCATCCAGTCACACATCGTTCGCCATTCACCGTAGGGCATAGGTTGTTGTATGGTTCGCCTTGTCCCCATTCTACATTGCCTAGGATAGGTGTGATGGTAGGATAGCTTGTCTGCACGGCAGCTCGCTTCAGTGCTGGCTTACCGGGCTGCTTATTAGCATTGTAGCGCGCCAATTCGTCGGCATACATTTGCAGCCAAAATTGCATGTTGGTGGGTATATTTGTCTCATCAAAATGACCATCGTCGCTATATCCTAATATGGTGCGTCCCTCATCCTCTGCGGATACCATCACGAACCCATCGTCAGTGCCGCTATTGAAGATGAACAGCGCTGGGGTAGTCTGATCAATCTGATTTTGGGTAAAAGCTAAAGTGACTTTGCTGGCAGCTGCTACGCGTTTGGCAGAACCAATAGTAGCTACGCGCTGACTGATGAATTGGCTAGCAATAGTTGATGCTTCCTCTTGGGTGCGAGCTTGCAATAGACTGCTTGCAGTCCATAGCAACGCTATGGCAATTAAGATAATCTTCTTCATACCTAATTCCTCCAATATTAATGCGATTGTATATTTAGCCCGCAAAGGTACTAAAAAAAAAGCATATATGCAATAGTGATACAAAAAAAATCGCTCCCCAATCTCTTTGGAGAGCGATTTTTCTTATCATCGCCTATCGCCTATCGCCTATAGCCTATAGCGTTAGCGTCCTATATTAGCGAAGCAAATATTTGTGACCGTTTTGGATGATGATACCGCGATAGTTTTCATCCACTTGACGCCCCATGATATCGTACATTGGAGCGTGGATGTCCAATACTGGGTTGACGATTTGCTCTACACTTGTAGGAGTAGATTTCCAGATAGCGTATACGGTGCCTTGATAACCTACTGGCAATACGGTCAATGCAGTACCAGTAGCATTTGCATTGTCAAACCATCCTACAAATGCATCACCATCTTTTACAGGGGTTGGGATGGTATATGGTTCGCCTACGATAGCAGAAGGCAATGTCACCTCTCGCCATTCGGTTGTTGAGCTGGTGTTGCCACCGTGTGCTTTTTGGTATGCAGGACCCCATGCCTCTGGCTTACCAGCGGTAGCGAAGTTAGCACTTGCAGGCCATGAGTTGTGTTCTGTTTGCAAGAAGAATGCTGCCACCGCATAGCGCCAAGCTGCAGTTGTGAGATCTTCAATAGTTAGAGTTGTTTGTACAGTTATGATATAATCTCTGAGCCATGTCCACTCTGCGTTGCCCAATACTGTCTTCACCATAGTTCCGTCTAATTTACCACAGATGATACGGCATGCACATGGGTTGTTCTGATCAGTGTGTGGTTTACCCGCACCTGCTTCGGTAATCTCAGCCAAGGTGCCTAGGGTGGTCAAACCTGCTGCGGTCTTGAAGCTTGCCCACAACTCCTCTTGGGTAGGTACATTCACGGTATTACCTGGTATGGTCACTTCCTCCAATACCTTACCGCCGTTCAATACCCAAACTACTTGAGCTTTATCCCAAATCGCATATACGGTACCGTCGTAGCCAACAGGCAGTACAGTCAGTTTGTCGCCTGAGCCAGCAGCGTTGTCATACCAGCCTTGGAAGGTCGCGCCATCTTTTACAGGGGTAGGGATGGTGTACGCATTGCCTGTGATCTTGCTAGGCAAGGTAATCTCTTCAAGTACGGTCTTTGTGCCACCACCGTGTGCTGCTTCGTAGGTAGGTCCCCATACTGCAGCTTGACCCATGGTAGAGAAGTCCACATTGTAATCTGTATATGTGCCGCACATAAAGAATGCTGCCAAAGAGTAACGCCATTGGGTCTCCTCTTCTAGTGGCAATCCATTCTCGGTGCTAGATTTTTGTAGGTAATCGCCCAACCATTTCCAGCCTGCAGAAGCGTCTTGTAATAGGGTAGTAATGTCCACGCTAGAGTTGGCCTTACCATTGTACAAGAAGTTTGCAACATTGCCTTTAGCTACGCTGTAGCTTGCGGTGTTGATGCTGGTTTTGTAATAGGTGTTGTAGTCATTCATGAAGGTGGTGAATAATTCTTCATTAGTAGGTACTTTGACAGAGCCATCGCTGACTAGTACCTCTTTGACTGCTTTACCACCATTGAGTTCCCATGTTACTTTGGCTTCACGCCAGATAGCATAGATAGTACCTTTGTATCCTACAGGCAGACTGCTCAGTGCAGTGCCAGTACCATTGGCGTTGTCAAACCAGCCGAGGAATACATATCCAGTCTTCTTAGGTGTAGGCAATGTGTATGCTGTACCAGTGATTTCGCGTGGGAGTGTGGTAGATACTGTTCCACCATTGAGCATCCATTTTACATCAGCTGGTGCCTCTTCTTCCCACATTGCGTAGAGTGTACCTTGCCATCCAGCAGGGATAGTGGTCAGTGCAGTGCCAGTACCATTGGCGTTGTCAAACCAGCCAAGGAATACATATCCTTCTTTGATAGGAGTAGGCAGGGTGTAGGTACTAGTAACCTTGTATGGCAATGCAGCACTTGTACCCATTGCTATTTGATAAGCAGGTCCCCATTTCTCTGGTTTGCCGGCGTCGCTGAAGTTGGCAGTAGCCACTTTTTGGTTGTCAGTTACGGTACCATCGTTGCAATTGAAGAATGCGTGTACATGCCAGCGCCAAGCACTCTCGCCGCTGATTGAACCTGCTATGGTGAGGATATAATCGCCCAACCACTTGTAGTCAGACTTCTCATTGGTCATGATGTCTTCCATGTAAGCTGAAGCGAAGGTAGCCACATTCTCTATTGGTTGATCAGCACGATTGATATTGTAGTAGCTCAAGTAGTAGGATTTAAATTGCTCCCACAACTCATCGTTAGAAGGTACTGTACCGCCTGGTACATAACCGCCATTGAGTTCCCACTCGATATCAGGATCTGCAGGAGCCACATTAGGCTCTGTACCAGCACCCTTCTCCATGAAAATCTCTGGGTAGATGGTCTTGTCAGCAGTCACAGTTACGGTTTGTACTACATCCTTATATCCATTTGCGTGTACATATAGGGTATATTTACCAGGAGCCAAGTTCTCGAACATAAACACACCATTGTAGTTGTGGTCAGTGGTGTAGTAGTCTTGGTTTTTGAGCATACGTTTTACATATGGGTAGCAGTTGCATTTGATTACTTCCTCTTTGTCATTGCGCAAAACGATCTTAGCGCCGTTGATAGGTTTGTAGATGTCATTAGATGAAGAGTGAGGAATATAGTGTTTGTGGCTAAATTGTTCGGTTTTAGAGCGAACATATCCCATGATGTAACCTACTTTTTCGCCAGCTTTGCCGTAGTAGTCCATGATACCGCGGAAGTAGCGCACACCCTCTTGGCGGCACCAGTCAGGGTTGAGCGCGCGGTGACGTGCTGGACTATAGGTGTGAAAATAACCCTCTGACAAGTATCCTGGGATATTGTGCTTCAATGCGCCCAAATAGCCATAGGTAGAACTTGTGTCATAGAATGACAAGTCACCTACGATACGAGGATTGCTTGGAGAGTACGAAGTGGTAAACTCTGGACCACCACTAGTTTTATTCTTAGGTGTGGTGTAGAATATCTCATACAAGCGAGCCATGGCTTTTTTGGACATCGCATCACTCTTTGCTACTTTTGGGCTACCGGTGTAACCACGATAGAGGATAACTGGGTAGTTGGCAAATGAGCCAGTCGAACCATCAGGTCCTGCATTAGAGTGGATGGAGATATAGTAGTCTGCACCATAGTTGGTTGCCTCTGTACAGATGGTAGAGAGGGCTTTGTTCCATTGGTTGGTACCACTACCGCCAGATGCGCGGCGCGATAATTTCACACTGAATCCTGCACCTAGTAGCTTGTTTTCTAGTTCAAAAGCTTTCCATAGGTTGGTATTAGACTCGAAGAAGCCGAGGGTGTCACCAGCTGCGTAGTTGATGGTTGCCATGGGTCGGCAGTTTGGTCCCCAACTTCCGTGACCAGGATTGACATATACTTTGGTTGCGCTAGCGGTCATTGCCAAGCAGCACAATGCAAATATGGATAAAAATATTCGTTTCATAATTCTTTACCTTTTAACTTTAAATTCTCTACTATCTCACTTGCATTACAAATACTTCTCCACCTGCGTTAGAGAATGCGATTTGACCTTTAGCAGCATATGGATAGATAGCCATTTGCTCTTTGTTAACTAGGATTTGGTGTTTACCGTCCAGGGTGTATGCTACGATAGCCGATGCGGTCAAGTATTGACCATCATCTTCGTCAGCCATAGCGATAATGGTGTTGTTGTCATACCATTGTGGGGCGCGGCAGTCCAATGCGATAAAGCGTACATTCTTGCCTTGCATGTCGCATACATAGCAACCAATGCCAGATACATAGTACAAAATCATTGTGCCATCGGGTGAGATGCTAGCCCAGTTGTAGGCATGCTCTGCGCCGTTAGGTGTGATGACGATTTGCTTGCCATTGCGTGTGAGTACCATATGTAGGTCCTCGTTGATAGCCACGCTGTAGTTGGCGGTTTTGTCCACGAGGTTACTCATGTCGCGTTGTGCTTTGGCTTGCATTTGGCGTTGATTGGCCTTAAGGTTGTGCTTGAAGATGTCATGACGAACCAATTTGTCATCACCGATAGCCATTTCGCGATATACGATGTTCTGACCATCTTTGCTGATTTGTACTGCCCAACCAGCACCCATAGCTTCGCTGATGGTTTCCAATTGTTTGCTAGCTAGCTCATAGCGAACTAGACCGCTGTTGCCATCATCGGTGAGCAATAGGTAGTCGCCTACTGGGCTAAATCCAGCTACTTTCCATTCCGTACCCTTTGGGGTCGCAATTTTTTGCGTAGATACTATCTCTAGAATCTGCGCGCTTGCCAGCATGCTCAATGCACATGCTGCTACAAGAAGAAATGTTTTTTTCATACAGTTATTTATTAGTTTGTTAAGTATATCTAGTCTTTGTGTCGTTGCATACGAAACGACCAAGGCACACTATTCAACCTGCAAAATTACATCTTTTTTTTGAAACCAACAAACGATTGCATTAAAATATGTTGCAGAACATAAAAAAACGGGTATGACTTCTGTGAAATACCTGATTTTAGAGTAGAGTGGAGTAGAGGTGGAGTAGAGGTGGAGTAGAGTGTAAAGGGGAATAGTAAAAACAATCCACCAGATTTCTCTGATGGATTGTTAATGCCTTTATCCTTTAGCTTGATCGCCTTAGCGAAGCAAGTATTTATGTCCGTTTTGGATAATGATACCGCGATAGCTTTCATCTACTTGTCGACCCATAATGTCGTACATTGGAGCATAGATGTCTAATGCAGGACGCACTTCTTCTACGCCAGTAGCAGTACCCATTGACTTCCAGATTGCATATACAGTACCATCGTATCCAACTGGCAATACGGTGAGTGCTGTACCTAGACCATCGTTGTTGTCATACCATCCAATGAATGTATCGTTCTCCTTGGTAGGAGTAGGGATCAGGTAGTCTGAACCTACGATGCTGGTTGGTAAGGTAATAGGACCACCTGGGGTGGTAGTAGCGCCATGTGCTTTCTTGTATGCGTCAGCCCATGCTTCAGGTTTACCAGCAGTAGAGAAATCAGCTGAACCAGGGTAGCCCTTGTGTTGCGATTGCAAGAAGAAGGACGCGGTTGCATAGCGCCAGAATACTGCTTGATTAGAAACGCTATCGGTGTATAGTTCGGCTACGGTGCGCTGTACACCTGCACCAGTGAAGTTGTCTGGAATAGGGTTGCCCTTTTGTGCGTTTTGTACGCTTGCAATATAATCGCGCAGCCATGCCCATTCTGCATTGCCGAACACTTGTTCAACATTAGCTTGTATGAAGTAGCTGTTGCCACAGAAGGTGGTGTATGGATCTGCCAATGCTCTTAGTTCGGCCAATGTGCCAAGTGCCTCCATATCTCCGTCAATCGAAGCAGCAGTTTTGAACTTCGCCCAAATCTCTTCCTCGGTAGGAACGGTGACATCGGTGGATACTTCCTCGCCCAAGACTTGTCCACCGTTGAGCACCCAAGTCACTTTAGCCTCACGCCAGATGGCGTATAGTGTACCCTTGTAACCTACTGGTAATACGGTCATAAAGTCGCCTGTGCCATCGGCTTTGGTGTTCCAGCCTAGGAATACATAGCCCAACTTGCTAGGAGTAGGGGTTGTATATTCTGCTGTGATGGTAGATGGTAATTGCTCATAGATATTACCTCCATTGAGTACCCATACTACATCAGAATCCACTACATTGTCGCTCCATATTGCATATACAGTGCCGTAGTAGTTGACTGGTAATTTCACCAACGCAGTACCTGCGCCCTCTGGGTTGTCATACCATCCGATGAAGGTTACGCCATCTCGTACAGGAGTAGGGATGGTGTACTCGCTGGTTATTCTAGTAGGCAATTGTACTTCCTGTGTGGTGGTTGTGCTGCCGCCTGTGCCACCGTTGGCTTTTTGGTATGCAGGTCCCCATGCCTCTGGCTTACCAGCGGTAGCGAAGTTAGCACTTGCAGGCCATGCGCTGTGCTCTGATTGCAAGAAGAATGCTGCCACGGCATAGCGCCAAGCTGCATTTGATGCTACATCATCTACGGTTAGAGTTGTTTGTACAGTTATGATATAATCTCGGAGCCATGTCCACTCAGCTTTCTCGAATACAGAAACAAGTATTGCGTTGGTCAATTTCGCACATATGATACGGCATGCACATTGATTATTACCATCTGTATGTGGTTTACCCGCACCTGCTTCGGTAATCTCAGCCAAGGTGCCTAGGGTGGTCAGTCCTGCTGCGGTCTTGAAGCTTGCCCACAACTCCTCTTGAGTAGGTACTTTCACTGTGTTATCAGGTACGGTTACTTCTTCCAGTACCTTACCGCCGTTCAATACCCAAGTCACGATGGCTTCTACCCATACGGCATATACGGTACCTTTGTATCCCGCTGGCAATACGGTCAACTTATTGCCTGTACCAGCAGCGTTGTCATACCATCCGATGAAGGCGTATCCATCGCGTGTTGGGGTAGGGATAGTGTAGTCTTCGGTAATCTTGATTGGCAGTGTGCTGTTTACTTTACCGCCATTGAGTACCCAGTTGACATCTATATCGCCTGCGGTCATCCAAATGGCGTAAACGGTGCCTTTGTATCCTACTGGCAGGCTTACCAATGCTTCTCCTGTACCCTCGGCATTGTTGTACCACCCCTTGAAGATGTGACCATCTTTGGTTGGGGTAGGCAATGCGTATGTTGCGGTGATGAATTGTGGTAATGTCACGCCTGCACCATATTTGGCTTGGTATGCAGGTCCCCATGACTCTGGTTTACCAACTTCAGTAAAGTCAGCTGTAGCCACTTTCTGATCGCCTTGGATAGTACCGTCGTTGCAGTTGAAGAAGCAGTGTACATGCCAGCGCCATTTTGTCTCATCATTTTCGAGTTCCACACCTAGACCGAGAGCTGCGGTAGCGATATAGTCGCCTAGCCACTTGTACTCTGACTTGCTATTGGTCATAATGTCTTGCATTTGTGCGTTGGCGAAGGTGGCCACTGCGGTGATAGGTTGGTCAGCGCGGCTGAGGCCATAATACTTGTTGTAGTATGGCTTAAAGGCGTTCCAAAGTGAGTCGTTGGTAGGTACTTTTACGGCTTCTGCCACTTTACCTCCGTTGAGTTCCCATATTACATCTGGGTCTTTCAATGTCCAGATGGCATAGAGTGTGCCTTTGTAGTTGGCAGGTATGGTGGTGAGTGCGGTACCAGTACCGGCATTGTTGTTAAACCAACCTACGAACTTATATCCCTCTTTGATAGGAGTAGGCAGTGTGTAGGTGCTTGTCACTTCGGTAGGTAATTCTGCGCTAGTTCCGTGTGCAACGCGGTATGCGTCTCCCCATGCAGCTGGTTTACCTGCTGTAGAGAAGTCAGCGGCAGCTGCTTTTTGGTTGCCAGTTATTTGTCCGTTGTTGCAGTTGAAGAATGCGTGTACATTCCAGCGCCAGCCACTCTCATCGCTGATAGAGCCAGCTACTGACAGGATATAGTCGCCTAACCATTTGTACTCTGACTTGCTGTTGGTCATGATGTCTTGCATCTTCGCGTTGGCGAAGGTAGCCACTGCGGTGATGTCTTGTGTAGCGCGGCTGAGACCATAATAGGTATTGTAGTATGGCATGAACGCTGCCCACAATTCTGCGTTGGTAGGTACGCTGCCACCAGGTACAATACCGCCATTGAGTTCCCAAATGATATCAGGGTCTTTGACGCTAGTGTTAGGTTGTGTACCTTGACCGCTGGTCATAAACACATTGGTATAGGTAGTCTCGTCAGCGGTTACGGTCAATTCTTGTACATAATCTTTGTATCCGCTAGCGTGTACATAGATGGTATATTTGCCTGGTTTCAAATTCTCGAAGACGAATACACCATTGTAGTTGCCGTCGGTGGTGTAGTAGTCTTGGTTGGTTTTCATGCGTTTTACATATGGATAGCAGTTGGTCTTGATGACATTGTTATCCGCATCGCGCAACACGATTTTTGCTCCGTTGATAGGAGCATACTTGTCGTTGCCTGCGCTACCTGAGCTCTTGTAGTATGTTTGGTTGAGACTCTTCTCTTTGGTACGCACTGCACCCATGATATAACCTACGCTCTCTTTGCCAAATCCGAAGTAGTCTTGTATTCCGCGGAAGTAGCGTACACCTTCTTGGCAACACCAGTCGGGGTTTAATGCACGGTGACGAGCAGGTTGGTATGTGTGGAAATAGCCCTCTGATAATGTTCCGGGGCGACTATGACGCAATACACCATAATCCCAGCCGTTCATACTCAGACCACCTCTGATATTCATATTGTCTAGTGAGTAGTGGCTATTGTACTCAAAACCAGCAGTGTTGATTTTGAACATGCGCTTCCATATGGCTTTCTCGAATGGGATAGAGCCAGAGTTGGTTGCGCTGTTGTTGTATCCGCGGTGAATGAGGAGAAGGTAGTTGGTAGTAGTACCTTCGGTAGCGGCATTGGAGTGGATAGAGATAAAGTAACCGCCCCAGTTCGCAGCCTCGGTCGCGATGGTTGATAGTGGTTTGTTGTAAGTACCATTTTGCGAACCACCATTTTTGGTACGCGACATCTTGATGCTATATTTGCCAGTACCGCTCAATTTCTTTTGCAAGTACAGACTCTTCCACAGGTTGGTGTTGGACTCATAGAAGCCCAATGTGTCAGGCAATCCATTGGATTTCAATGGATATGCGATGGTACCCATAGGACGGCTATCGCCAGTGAATGAGCCGTGACCAGGGTTGATGTATATCTTTTGTGCACTGAAAGCACACATTGCTACGCATACTAGCGCTACAAAGAGTGATAAATATCGTTTCATAGCCAAAGATTATTTTACATTCATGATATATGCTTTTCCATCCAAAGTTGAGAATGCTATTTTACCTTCTGTAGCAAACGGATACATGGCAATCATATCTGGTCCGGTCAGTATTTGGTACTTGCCATCTAGTGTGTAAGCCACGATGCGTGAAGACAATGTGAAGTGGTCATCGTCGATGTCGTACATACCTATCAGAGTATTGTTGTCATACCATTGTGGAGCGCGGCAGTCGAAACCGATGAATTGGCTATTTTTGCCATTGAGGTCGCATACATAGCATCCCAGTTCGCTCACGTAGTAGCAGATTTTGCTCTTGTCTGGTGAGAGCGATTGCCAGATGTAGGTGTATTCTTCGCCTTGTGGAGCGATATGAATTTTCTTGCCATTTCTCATTAAGTATATTTGGCAGTCTTCGTTGATGACGCTCAGGTTGTCTTCTGCGAATCGCAGGTTGGTGAGTAGGTCTTGCTTCTCAGCGACCATTTGTGTGGTGCCTTGTGCCAAGTTTACGCGATGCACATTGTGGCTGATGCTGCGGTCGGCTTCGATGACCATCTCGCTGAATGCTAGCTCGTTGCCGTCGCGGCTGATTTGTACATTAAAACCTGCTGCGGGTGCTTGGCTGATGAGGGTCATCTTCTTGCTTGCCAAGTCGTAGCGATGTAGTCCATTCTCACCGCCATCAGTGATCAATACATAGTCACCTTTGGGGCTGATACCTGCCACGCGTGCATCGGGATGCGATGCGGTGGACAGTTTCTCCACAGATACTACTTCCAGAATCTGTGCACTTGCCAGCATGCTCATTACGCATGCGGTAAGTAGTAGAAATGTTTTTTTCATGATGTTGTTATTTGTTTTGTTGTTAGTATGTTATTTAGTGGTTGAGTAGAGTTGAGTAGAGTTGAGTAGTGGTTGAGTAGTGGTTGAGTAGAGGTTGAGTAGAGGTGGAGTAGAGGTGAGTAGTGGTTGAGTAGAGGTTGAGTAGTGGTTGAGTAGTGGTTGAGTAGTGGTTGAGTAGTGGTTGAGTAGAGGTGGAGTAGAGGTTGAGTAGTGGTTGAGTAGTGGTTGAGTAGAGTGGAGTAGTGGTTGAGTAGTGGTTGAGTAGAGGTGGAGTAATGGTGGATCTATCCTTCGTATTTTGGACCTTTTGTATCTGATTTATTTAACGATTCAATAAAATTATAAATCATCACGGAGAGGGTATATGACTGTTTTTTTATTTCAATAAACTCATCTTCGGAGATGTATTGAGCGTCCAAGGCTCTGTACAATTGACTGATTAGTTCTTGGCAAGAGCCTCTAGATATGTACAGAAATTGAATAAATTCTTTTGTTCCACCTCTTCCATACCCTTCTGCGATGTTATCCATAATGGAACCTGCCGATGCTCTAATTTGTTGCACAAATCTATAATCTTTTTCAAAGTCTTCTCTGCGAGTAAAAGTATAAACCTCTCTTGATAAAGCACGGGCACACTGCCAAATACGCAAATCCTCTATCTTATTCACCCAACCAACCATACTCCTCCATTCTACTCCATTCTACTCTATTCTACTCTATTCTACTCTATTCTGCTCCCCTTTATTCCATAATTATTATCGTACGCGCGCGCCCGTGATGGTGTATGTTACGCCATCTCGGATGATGTATATTTGTCCATCGCGCATGATCTTCTCCACCTTTGGTGTGGTAGGTTGCTCTGCCTCTGGCGCAATAGGCACGGAGGTAGTGACGGGTTTTTTGAAGGAGAGATATACTCGTCCGTCAAGTGCTTGCTCTTGTACCTCTTGTGCTGCCAATGATGAAAAGTCAATGGTGAAGTATCCACGCATACCTTTCATAGTACTGTTATCTACAGTATTTACTGCCAAACGGTTGTCTGCCACCACCATCAATGCACCTGCGGGGATATCCGTTGGGTTGATTACTCCGTGGAAGGAAATTGTCAGTTCGTTATCTCCATATATGACAGTTTTTGATTGTGGTTCTAACGTCAAATCCGTTCGGCTAACGCCAGTGAATAGCATATCTTCTGTCACATCTGCCTCTGGCACAATCAAGTAGGGTTTGCCAGGGTGTAAAGTAGTGACTTCTGTAAAATTCAATACAGTTACTGGTTCGTTGGTACCTGTGTCATATAGTGGATCAATACCACTGAAATCATAAGCTTTGGCACCAGACAAAGGGTGCGTCTCCATTAATCCTGTTAAATCTAATGTAAACGGCATGCAGATAGTATTGTACATGCCCCTTACCAACTTACGAGTGACGGTAAAACTTTCGGTTTCGGTAGTGTGATTGGTATTCTTCATCAGTTTGATAACATCCTCATTGCTTGCTCCGTCCTCCTTAGAATCATTTTCATCGAGGTGTTTATCCACCCATGTAGCGAATAATGCACCATCTTGATAGGCATTGTGAACGATGGATTTTGTATTATCTCCTTCGTAGTACCAACCTAATAGTTTACCATCTACATTGCAATTATACCAAGTAGGATAAGGTGTCCTACTGTGTCCTGTTATCATAGGGTTTAGCTCCCCTATTGATATTGCCAATACGCCATCTTCGTAAGTGACTGTAGGGTTTAATTTGCTTACATGTTCCGTATAATAATGATGCCAATGTGTTGGTTGACCATAATCTGTGAAATTGGCGCTAGTTCCATAAGTATTATCATAGACTCCATTTACGTTTGTGGGTTTGCTTTCACACTTGAAAAATGCACAAATATTTGCGCGCCAATCTTTAGCAGTACTAATAGTTTTTCCTTGTGCTGTAGCGATACTTAACATATAATCACCGAGCCATTTCATCTGAGATTTTTCATTGGTCATAAAATCTTGTATGTAGGATATAGCATGTGTTCCATCAATAAATGTAAGTGCAGCATTTATAAATTGAGCATACCTAATCTTGTTGTCTGTAGCACTTTTATATGTAATGTTGTAATCATTAAAATGCGCCATAAATAGTGCCCATAAATTTTCATTATTCATATCCCATTCAAGTACATTACTATTATCTGCTAATAGATGGTAGTATCTAACATTATACTCCGCGAACTCAAATTTTGCTACAAGATTGATGTCTTTCACGGCATAAAACGAATATTCTTCCTCTTTGGTTAATAGTGTTTCTCCGTTATACCAACCTGCAAACTTATGCTTATTGTCCTTGGTAACTTTTACGCTTATTTTGGTGCAAGCTTGCACAGATAGCGTGGTATTCCATGCTGCGGACTCTCCATCAATTTGCAATGCGCACTCACCTAAATCGGTATTAAGCGTCTTACCATCAACTTGACCGCTGACATTCACACTCCATGTTCTGTCAGGACAGTCCACTTCAAATTTATACTCCGCCTTAGCTGGTGTACTAACGGGGGTGCCGCCTAAGTTGGCAGCCATAGCATATACTCCATATATAGCATAGGAGCCATTGCGCACAACTGCATAAACATTTTGTGCGTAGTCCCACGCAAAATCGATTACATATGCTCTATCAGAACCAGTGTCAATAGTAGACGAAATCATATCCACTGGTTTGCTATTACTCAATGCGATATGATCACTAGCTTGGGATTGTGTTACCGTGTAGAAACGCGCTTCTTGGGCAAAGCTACCTTGAGCAATAGCTAGTCTAGTAAAGTCGTGATTAAAGCGAATAGCTCCCGTAGCAACATTTTGTCGGTATAGGTAGGTGCCATCTGTGTAACTCGTTTTGAAATCACCCGACTTTGTCTTATGAATTAGTGAGGAACCGGTTGTATTATTGCTTGTACTGTATGAAGAATATAAGACTCCTCCGTACTTGTCAAATTGTGCGTTGGCAGTAATCATCGAACCTGTATATGATCCATCGATAGTACTGTGCTGAGTAGTACCTGTTGCTTTTGTTAAGTTGGTGTATGTACCACCTTTGAAGTCAGTATTATTGATAGGAACTGTGTATATTCCACTATATATATATCCTGCGGAATGATTTGTAGATTTACTGTTTACACTAGCAGAGTATAACAGCAACTCCCAATTTTGTCCATCATCGCTTTTTCGTATATCTAAACTGGTATTTGCGAATATGTCTGATTGATTGTTGTGGCTAGTCCAAGTTCTTAAATTAGCAGAGGTGATCACGGTAGTCCAATTTGTCATATTGGCGGGGTCCACCAACCATAAATGCGTGGATTGATCTCTATCGCTACTTGTTGTCAAGATTCGTCCTGTTCCATCTTGCAGTACTCTGACACGATATGGAACAGCATGAGTGCCTTCGTACCAATTGTTTTGGTTGACTGTGATACCACTACCCATATAATTTCCTATCGTTGCAGTAAAGCCTGGTGTGTACACATAGATACCGCGTGTAGCATTAGTGGTTGGTTGTGATACATAAATCCGCCCAAAATACGGACTATTCGGATTGTTATCTACATCCACTGAAAAAGGTGATTGCAACTTTTTTACTCGTCCAATTGGCTCGTAGGAGGCACTACGTGCATTACATGTTACATCTAATTTCCATGAGTATTCGCCACCAACTAGTCCAACAGTAGAGAGATCAACTTCTACGGAAGAAAAAGTCCCTTTAGTTTTTCCGGGTAGTGCAATACGCCCTGCTTCTGCTCCGTTGCTATCAATGATTACTAAATCCACTGAGGTAGCTGGTGCATTCAGAGAATAATTGATAGTTAATGTGAAAGTGGATGGGTCATATTCAGATGACAACCCATACGCAAAGGGGTTCAAATCTGCTGCCGTTGTGACTAATGCAAAACATAAGGAGAGAACGAGAAGTAGATGTTTCTTCATGTGTATTGTGTTTTAAGGTGTTTAATTTGTGTTTTTACTTATTGTATAAGTACTATTAGGCGACAAAGGTACAACAAAAAAATCAAACATGCAAATTCTTTGACCAAAAAGTTAGCTTTTTGTGTAAAAATTGCAATTTTTGCAAACGATTGAGGCCATGATTTCGTGAAAATACGCAATGCTTGAATTTTTTTTTCTTCAATATGACAAGTTTTAGCAGTTTGTTGTAGTATCTTTGCAGCGTGAAACCCACAGAAGCTACTTTATTCGGGCTTATCGCCTTGAATTGACGTACGCATAAATGAGCAATGTAAATGAGACGGATAGTTCGAGCCGTATGGCGAGATAATCACCAACTTGACGCTAATTGTCGATTATTAAGTGACTTATAATTCTATGTGATTACTATGATATTACTATGTGATTACTATGTTATTCAAGGCACATACCTTAAATATTAAACTATAAACTGATTAAAACTGAAAAAGGTTTACACTATTTCTGGAAAGGTTTCTTAAGAATCGTCAGTTTTTGATAGGTTTCCTAAAAAGGTTGTTAGGTATCCTAAAAGAGTTGATAAATTTCCTTAATAGGTTGTTGTTTGGCGATTCGGGTGCAAAGGTAATACATTTTCCTGATATATACAAATGGATGTTTGTTATTTTATTAGATGATAGTATTACCTTCCTCTCTCTGCCACACGTGGCAGAGAGAGGAAGGGGCAGCTCTTGCCCAATTGTGTTCATCCCATGCTGCTTGTGGTGTACGACTAGCATCCTGTAGATAAACACTCATCGGCGTACACATATCAATGCTTCGATGAGGACGTACATTGTTGTATAGATCGATAATATGAGCTATCTCTATTTGCGCTTCTTGCAGGTTTCTATATGCAGTACGATTGTAAATCCATTCTGTCTTCAAAATACCATTCACACGCTCCGCTAAACCATTATCCGTTGGATTGCTATCCTCAGTCATGCTAATACGGATGTGATGCTCTTTTAGTGAGAGTACATAGGCATCACTCGCATATTGGACTCCTCTATCAGAATGATGCGTTGTACCACATAAATTGCCGCCACCTGCTTGGGTTATAGCTTGTTGTAAGGCTTGTTGAGAGTATATCGTTTCTAAAGTGGGAGAAACTACCGCACCAAGTATAGCACGAGAGTAATAATCAGTTACCAAGTGTAAGTAGCAAAAACCATCGTCTATTGTATAAATATAGGTTATATCACTCACCCATACTTGATTGACATACTGTACATTAACTCCTTTTACACAATTAGGATACTTCATATAAATGTGATTAGAGTTTGTCGTGTGCCTTGGCTTGCGAGGTGGGATAATAAGGTGGTGGCGATGTAAGAAACTTAAGAAGCGATCACGTCCAAAAGGCATCGTATTACCCATGATACCTTGGGCAATAACATACAGTTTTAAACCACCTATTAGAGGCATCAGACTGCGATAATACTTTACAATCTCTAACACCTCGTTTTCTGCGGCTTTCTCACTTATTGGACGGCGCTTGTGTTTGTAATATGCCTGAGGGGATTTGCCAAACAGTTGGCACAAAGTGAGGATACTTTGGTCTCTACACTCTGTGCTCAGGCTGTCTACTGTTTGGCACCATCTTTTTTTAATACATCGATGCCATCTTCTTCCTTGACAATCTCAATTAAACGCTCATAGGCTCGAACGCGCAAGCGTTCAAACTCAAGATAGTGGCGAAGCTTCTCATTTTCTGCACGGAGTTTCTCCAGCATTTCGTCTTTTGCATCCATACCAATTAATTTGGACTGCAAAGGTACACTTTTTTCGGCATTCTTGCAAGAAGAAAGCCAAATAGATAGGGTGGAACGGTCTATTCCATGCTGAAGAGCAAATTGACGACAAGATAAGCCTGACTTAAAATACAAATCTAGAATCGAGCGCTTTTCTGTTAAGGAATAGCTAGTTCGAGTGATTTTTTTGAGTTTTTTTTCTTGGTTACACATAATACTAAATCTTAATAATTGATATTTTTTTTATCTGTTTATGTGTAAACCTTTTTCAGGACGGGACAAACATTAAACATTAAACTATAAACATTATGGCAAATTACAAAACTATTGCGCCCGTGGAAGGAATCACGGGCAAACTGTACAAAAAAGACAAGACAGTCTTTCGTCAAAAATTCGCACACGACTCCAATGGCAGAGTGATCTGCCCTATGAAGAAGGAGGTGTATGTAGTTCAGAACCCACGCGACTGGAAGAAGAATCCCGCCAGAGGCGCGGAGAAAGAGAAACTAGACCGTTGGAAGGAGGCATGTGCTAAGACCAAAGCCATCTTGGATGATTCAGAGTTGCGTAGCCAATGGGAACAGCAGTGGCAAGCCCAACTGAAAAAAGCCGAGCCAGATGCACCGATAGATTCGAGAACTAAGAGAAGAAAAATCTACATCAAGTTTGACTGCTATGTGAGGTCGAAAGTGTGGCGCGAGTTGTGTTGTGTAGAGTGGAGTAGAGTAGCGTTGTGTAGAGGTGGGTTTGGATTGTAAATCTGAAAATTTCATAGCGTAAGCAGTATATTGCGCACCCACACAGGTGCTAAGGTAATATCATGTTCAAAGTCCGTTTTACTTACATTCTCAACAAATGGCTTAATCTGCGATTTATACTCTTCTGTAAATCCGTGTTCGCCTATTTCGCGCATAGCAGATACAATCAGCATCATCAAACGAGATTTGAAAGAAAGCATTTTGTTATCATTTGTATGAATAAATAGGATTCCCTTACCATCGCCTATGTGAATTCTGCGAGCGGTTCCATTGGTGTAATATACGGCGTTGGTTGCGACTTGTGTAGATAGACCAAGCATATTGAGTGCATACGTACCAGAGGGTATAATCTTTACGCGATCTCGTTTTGCGATTGCTTGTGCCACATCATCCAATGATGGCTTGATAACGCCTAGTCCTAGAACCTTGTCTATTTGTGGATAATAATAAATCCCATTGGCGATTCGCAAAATAAAATTCTCGTTTGCTAATCGTTGAAAAGCCTTCTTAACAGCATCTCTACTGCCATAGACGGAAAAATCTTGCAGAAAGACAAATTTCCCTCGGCCTCTCCTTATAATAGATTGTTTGATAGTATTTTGCACGCTGTTGTCCATATACAAATGTCCCCTTTTATTGATTAATCGGGGACAAAGGTACAACATTTATTCGAATTATACAAGTTTTTGTGGAGAAAAAACAAAAAATCGCCTTGGTGGGGGGATTTTTTGGTGTAGAGGTTGAGTAGAGTAGCGTTGTGTAGAGTGGAGTAGTGGTTGAGTAGAGTGGAGTAGAGGTGGAGTAGAGGTGGAGTAGCGGTTGAGTAGAGTTGAGTAGAGGTGGAGTAGTGGTGTATTTTAGGGATTTTTTTGCTATGTTGTGAAAAAATCTTTGTAATCGTTTGCGTAATTCAAAAAAAAGTTGTACCTTTGCGCGCTAAATGGTAATACCATTGCAGAAATCAACGGCACCAAATTGTAACCCGCCGCCGAAATAATAACTTGAAAGAATGAAATTAATACATACCATGAAAAAACTTCTACTTATTTTATCCATTTTTGCTGTTTCGTTATCTGCTTTCGCTGCTGAGTTGAATCCCTTTGCGTATAATCTAAAGTCGGAGTATAACGATAAGACGCAGACTTTGACGATTAACTTCACGCTCAATGCGCCTGCTTCGTATGTGAAGTTGGCTATCTCGGATGGCGTAAGTGATGTTTGGACGAAGGAATACCTTGCTAGTAGCTATCAAGCTGGCAAAGTGCCTAAGGCTACCTATACTGAAACAATTGATGCGCTTACCCTCCCTCAAGGCAAGAGCTTGACTTGGCGTGTGGATGTCAAAGGTGCTGCGGTGGCAAGTCCAACCTTCGTGAAAAATGATGTGAGACTTTACGCCCCTACTTCTGTGGATATTGATAACAACCCAGAGAATGCCAACTTCGGTACGGTGTTTTGTGTGGAGGGCTTGAATGGTGCTTATCAAACCAGTGGTTATACCGGCTATATCAGTTATGAAGACGGTGCTGGTTTGTATCTGCTGAATGCGGATGGTTCGGCTAGGAAAATGCCTTTTCAAACAGAGAAAGTCCGCTATGGCTATAATGGTGGGGTGGTGAATCAACCTAATAGAACTAGACCTTTCTTTGGGAATAATGGACAGTATGATCTGAAAGGTTACAATGCTTATCGCGTTCGTGTTTCTGATGATGGGCGTATTTTTGTTACGGCTTTCTCTACCAATGGTCATGTGTTGTGGGAGGCGAAGAAGGAGTGCTTTAGTGCGACAACACAAGAAGAATGGAGCGCCAATACCGGATGGCATAAAGTCATGGCAAAAGGTAATGCAAATACCTTCATGGCAACTGCAAATAGAGATTGTGACAATAATCACCAATATTGTGGCATATTTAGTCTTTTTCAAAATAATGCTAGTACAGGTACATTTATCGCTGGACCTAATCTCGGTTTTGATGTGAGGGGTTCGGGTGATAACTTGAAGTTGTTGATGTTGTCAGGATGTAAGCAAGCTGTTGTATATTCAACACCAGCTCACTTCTATTGCGATGAATATGACTTGGGCACGGCGACATTGTGGAATACCGCTCCAAGCAGACGAATTTTTGCAGGACATTCAAATGGTGTTGATATTGTAAATGCACAAGGAGTTCAAGTGCAATACGATAAGAGTGATAATGTGTGGGTTTGTCAACACCGTGCCACAACAGAAGGGGAAAATACCACCTTGGCGAGGGTTAACCGTGCATCGTCCCCTACGACAGATAATATAAATCATAATATAACGGGCGGAAATTTTGAAAATGTAGAAGCGACAACCATTTATCGTCGCTGCGGTGCAATTCGATTCAACGAGGATTTTACGCAAGTGGCTATTGCTAGTAATGCGCATGGAGCAGGTGGTGGATTTACTGTCTATCCTGTGAACGCTTCTACAGGTCTGCCTAATTGGAATTCTGGAACGCAGGTGGATACATATACTAAAACGGGTAATTCACTGATGGATTTTGCTTGGGATTATGCGGGTAACTTGTATATCGCTGCGGATGCTGCAACTAATGGCGAACGTATTGCGGTATATGCCATGCCACATACGGCTGACCGAGTGGTTTCTACTCCTGCGGCATCTAAATATGCGTTTACCGTAAGTTGCCAAGCAGGTGCAAAGTATCAGGTGACTACGATTTGCAATCCTCCAGAGGCAGGAACGATAACATGCTCTATTGGTGGTAATGCTAGGGCTGCGGGTGTGTTGAATGATATTCCTTCTTGCACAGAACTTACCGTAACGGCTATTCCAGAAGATGGTTATAAATTCCTCAACTGGACAGATGGCAATGACAATGTGCTATCTACTAATAAGGAATTCACTTTCTATGTAACCGAAAATATCACACTCAAAGCCAACTTTGAATATGCCACCTATACAGGCATCGTCTGGAAAAATCTGTTCCTAAATGGCGAGGATATTGCGGACAAAGAATCTGACACTTATGCTGGTGTAAATGAACGACTATGGCGATTGTTTCAAGTATGGTGGAATAACGAATTTTCAGCTAGTCGCAATGATCAGGGAACAACATCAGGTAAAAATGAGTATGATGTAACGGGATTTGTTACGAGCGCTAATGCCGTAAAAATGTTTACGGAACCTAATAGGCCATTTCGTTGGCTAGGAAAATACATGATGAGTGTTGTTGGTGATACAATTACCAATGGAACATATTGGGGAATAGCTAATATCAATATTTGGGGGTACTATTTATATGCTTTTATAAATCGGACAGATAAAGTATACAATTCACAAAATCAGGCTATGGGTAATGATCCAAAAGTACATTTTGAAGGATTTCCAAATGCTGGTCAACCATCTAGATGGCGTCCGTATTGGGCTGAGGAAGTTTGTAAATTACCAATGACAATGAAATATAGCGATTTTATGCCAACTATATCCACATGGAAAAGGGATTTTCAATGTCCTTCTGGATGGAATGTGCCTGGTGTTACTCCAAATGTTACTCCAAGCGATTGGTATAAATGGAATGTTCCAGCGAATAATCCCGCTGTACAAGATGTTGATTATCAAAAATACTTTATTCTCGCATGGCGTGCGAATAGCCCGACAGGAGATACTATCGTACATCATGTGTATAGAAACAATATGGAACTACATGCAAGTTATGTTCTGAAGAATATTGACGAGGAAGATCGTGTTGATCCAACTAAATACGACGCAAGCAACGATGATGTGTTCGAGTTAATGTGGAATAGACATTGGGTCAACCTTGATCCTGATCCAGCAGTGGTGCCAACGCATAGCCTGACCGTTACACGCAAACTGCAAGCAGGAATGTACAACACCATCTGTCTGCCGTTTAGCGTTGATTTAACAGGTTTGGCGGATAATAATGAGTATAAACATCCTCTGAAAGATGCAGACGCATATGAGTTTGCGGGCACAACCACCTCTACCTACAACGAGTCGGGTGAACCTGTAACTATATTGAACTTCAACAAGGTAACTCAACTGCAAGCAGGTGTACCATACCTAATCAAGCTAAAAGGTAATGCAGATGTCACAGAGGATTTGCCATTTACGGGTGTAGTTTGTGATACTATTTTGCGTCCTTCTGTAGGTGGCGGACTTATCTTCCAACCTACAATCAATCCTACTACTGTGCCAGCAGGTTCGTTGATCTTAGTGGCTAACAACCGTTTGGCACAAACAACTGAGGATGGCAAAATGAATGGTATGCGTGGCTACTTTATGATTGACCCAACCAACCCATTGCTAGCGGATGACATCGCCGAGCAAGCGGCTGACGGACGAGTTTATCTCTCCTTCCAAAAACCTGTTACAACCTCTGTGCCTCTAGCACCTGAGGCGGAGCAACCCAAGAAGACCAAAGTTCGCAAAGTGATGTACGACGGTCAAATCTACATCCTCCGTGGGGATGAAGTGTACACCATCACAGGTCATAGAGTAAAATAAAAACTTTCCATTTTGTGCACTGAAATGACGAAAAATTTTCCATTTTGTGCACTGAAACGACGAAAAATTTTCCATTTTGTGCACTAAAGCTTGTCGGATTCAAAAAAAAATCGTACCTTTGCAGCAGAAAATCAATAGGTTATGGATATAAAGCAAATACTGCAAGACCAAAAGGCAGAAATAATAAGGTTTAATCCCACTATCTTGTGTACTCGAACAGAGGAAAAGCTGTTTGACCTGCAAAGCGATTTGGCGCAGGTGGTAATCGGTGTGCGCCGTAGCGGAAAATCAACCCTATGCTTGAAAGTCCTCAAAGAGAGTGGGATGTCATTTGGGTATGTAAACTTTGATGATGAGCAATTGGCTGACCTGAAGGTTAGCCAACTTAATGATGTACTGGATGCTCTATACAAAGTGTATGGCGATATTACTCATGTGCTGTTTGATGAAATACAAAATGTGGATCATTGGCCTTTGTTTGTAAATCGTCTGTTGCGACAAGGACTCCATGTGGTGATGACTGGTAGTAATGCAAACCTTTTGTCGGGCGAACTAGCAACGCATCTCACTGGACGATATAACCAAATTGAATTATTTCCTTTTTCGTTTCTGGAATATTGCGCTATGCGTAAAATAGATATTCAGACAGAAACGACCAGGGCGCATGCACTTAGATATGCTGCCTTGGAGGAGTACTTGCAACAAGGAGGATTCCCAGAATTACTAAAACTCAAAAATAAGTACACCTATACACTCTCCTTGTTCAAGGCTATCATTCACAAGGATATAAGCAAACGATATAAAGTAAAACATGAAAAAACGTTGGCTGATATAGCTAATACAATGTTAGATTTGTTTTGCCAAGAAATTTCATACGGAGATATTCAAAAACAGTTTGAACTAGGGTCGGCACATACTGCAAAAAAATATATACATTATTTGCAAGAGGCATATTTGTTTCGCTTGCTACCTATTTATACATTTAAAAGCACGGAAAAACAGTCATCTCGAAAGTGCTACGCTATTGATGCTGCATTTATAACCAATCATGAGGATTTTCTACAAACGCCTAATTTGGGATGGCGATTGGAAAATATGGTAGCAATAGAACTTATGCGAAGAATGAATAGTGAGATCGAACAATTGTTCTATTTACGTAAGCACAAGAATTTTGAAGTGGATTTTGTGCGTACCAATATGGGGCATGTTGAAGAGTTGATACAAGTGACTTATAATTTTGTAGAGCCCAATACCAAATTGTATAATCGTGAAATAGGAGGGCTAATCAAAGGTGCAAAATTAACGCATTGCAATCATCTTACACTTATAATGATGGATGGGGAAGAACGTGAAATAGAGCAAGACGGATTTGTAGTGAAATGTGTCAGAGCGACTAATTGGCTGCTAAATAACAACAAATAACAACAATAACATAATTATCATGAAAAAAACACTACTACTTACCCTAGCCCTTGCGGCTACAACCCTCGCCTTCGCGGCGAAAATCTATGTCAATCCAGGACATGGTAGTTGGGGAGCTAATGACCGCAATATTGCGACAATTACCCATCCTCTAGGAGATACAACTGGATTCTACGAGTCTAATACCAACATGTGGAAGTGCCTTTATCTCACAGAGAAACTTCGTGCAGCAGGGCATACTGTGAAGATGTCACACACTAAGTGTGGAACAAGTCCAGCGCTTGCTACTGTAGCAGCCGAATCACAGACATTCGGAGCAGATTATTTCATCTCGGTGCACTCCAATGCGCTGAGTGCAGATGCCGATATGATCAATTTCCCTGCGTATTTCTATCGCACTAACTATGGTGCCTCTGCTGCTACTTGTACAGCTATGGCGCAAGCTTCATGGAAAAGACATTTCTATATCTTTGACCAAGGAATGGAATTCTTGAGCACTAGCCTCTATAGCATGACTAAATATAAGATTGAAGTGGGAAATTATGCTGTGTTGGCACAAAGTACACCAGGATATTTAGTAGAAGGTTACTTCCATACCTATCAACCTGCTCGTCACCGTGCACTCAATCCTGAATGGTGTCGCCAAGAAGGTTTGCGCTACTTCCGCGGCATACAAGATTACTACGGTAAAGCTGGCGAAACCAAAGGATACATCATGGGATATATCCGAACCAAAGACAAACAAATCAATCAAACATACTATACTACACGCAGTGGCAACGATATCTACATGCCTATCAATGGCGCACGCGTATATCTTACGAATGCCGCTGGCGATACCATCATGACCAACTGCTACAACTATGTAGCACGCAAACTCACCAACCAAAAGTGCTACACCACTGACAACAACTACAACGGCGTGTTTGCGTACGAAGACCTTACACCTGGCACCTATACTATTAGCGTGCGCGCGAGCGGGTATAAGAAGTACACGCAGACAATCACTGTCACTGCTGATCAAACAGCTTACACGCAAATCTTCCTAACTTCTGGCACGGACGATGAAGAGGAGCCTGAGCCTACACCTACGCCCAACCCAGGCGGTAATACCGACCCTGGCTATGACGGCACTGAGGTAGCCAACGCTACTGGTCTCAACCCATTTGCATACGGATTGACATCCGAACTCAACGCTGACAGCACTGAGATTACCCTACGCTGGTGGCTCAACGCACCTGCTACCACTGTCAAAATCGTCTTCAACGATGGAGAGACAGATTATGTAGTAAGAGATTACAAGAATGTAGCAGTAGATGGATACAAAGATGTGATTCAAACATCTGCCCTCCCACGAGGCAAACAACTAACTTGGCGAGTAGATGTGACTGGCGCTGGCTTTAATAACGCTACCAAAATCAGCAAAGAGTACTACTTCTTCCGTCCAAGCTCTGTGGATACCGATGACAACCCAGAGAGTGCTAACTTTGGTCGTCTCCTCTGTACCGAGGCATATCATGAAATCAAGGACAAGTCTGGTAGTGGTTCTGCTGGCGAATACTCTACCTACAAGAGCTATAGCATGGGTGCTGGTATCTATGAGTTTGATGCGAAGTTTGACTTTGTCAAAGGTCACAATGGTGGCAATACCTTCAATACCTATCGCGAAGACCTGACAGCAAAAAAAGCTTCTGCACCTCACCGCGTGCGTATTGCCGACGATGGACGAGTATTTGCTACATCATTCAATGGTGGCGAAGCATGGGGCGGTAAAGTGATGTGGCTTGTAGATGCTGCTACACTTGACACATGGACTCCAGCGTTTGAATATGGATATATTAATACCTCCACATCTAACCTCGTAACCGCTGATGGTTACTATATCGCAGCTCCTAACATCGGTTTTGATGTACAAGGTGGCGGATCTAATCTCCGCATTCTGATGTTGTCAGGTACTCAAGCTTGCTATGATGGGGCAGTATCTGCGTTCCGCTGCTATGAGTATGCGTGGGGCAACAAGACCAGTTGGTCAACTGCTCCTACCAAGAAATGGTTCGATGGTAATACCTCTAACAACTGCAACGGAACCTACAAAGTAATCAACCACTTAGGTGCGCAAGTACAGTTTGATGGTCAAGGTGGTATCTGGATGTGCCAATACCGTGGTGCGGCTACAGATACATATCCATCACTTGTTTACTACGATAAGAATGGCACCTATCGCTACCACGAGGTGATGAACAACCGTGGCGGTGGCGGTTTCCGCTTCAATAAAGACTTTACCCGCGTGATTATCTCTGGTGGTAATGGTACTAATGGTGAAGCTACTGTCTATACCGTAAGTAATGATGCCAATGGCTATCCTACTAAACTCACCAAAGAGTTTACCATTGCAATGGGATTAGGAGCTGGTATGTTAGACTTCGCTTGGGACTATGCAGACAATATCTATGCAATCAGTTACTCCAAAGAGAAACTCGTTGCATACGCATTGCCTCACTCCAATGGTCGCGTCATCTCTACACCTGCTGCTACCAAATATGCGTTTACACTCGCAGCTAATGGCGAAGAGCCAGAACCAGACCCAGACCCAGAACCTGATGTGACTACCGATGGCTTGAACCCATTTGCATACGCACTCTCTTCTGCACTCTCTGCAGACAACACCGTACTCACCGTCAACTATTCGCTCAATGCTACTGCTACAGAAGTGAATATAGTGGTACTAAATGGTGAGACAGTGGTGAAGACTATTGCTTGTGAAGGAATTGCCAAAGGTACTTACAGCGTGGAGATCCCTACCGCAGAGTTGCCTAAAGAGGCTGCTCTCACTTGGCGAGTAGATGTCAAGGGCGCTGCAGTGACACAAGCCACCTTTGTGGATAACTCTGTCAAACTCTATTGCCCAACATCTATAGATATTGATAACAATCCTCAAAACGATAACTTCGGTACCGTATTCGTGGTAGAGGGATTGCCTACAGCAAAAGACAATGCCACATATGCCAACTACATTAGTTATGCAGACGGTGCAGGATTATATGTGCTCAATGCAGATGGTACAGCACGTCCAATGCCAAACCAATCTACTACAAGATATGGTTATAACGGCGGTAGAGTGTCACAAACAAGACAATATTTCAATGTAACTAGTTCTTCTGCCTACTCACCATACCGCGTGCGCGTTTCGGACGATGGACGTATCTTCGTTTCGTCGCTCTCTCCAGATGGACAAGTGCTCTGGGAAGCTGACCCATTGGTGTTCAGTCGCCCAGATGCTGCTGATTGGCAAGATAGAGCTGTAGCGGGCTGGGCACACGTAATGTCAGATAAGAATGATAACACCGTAATGGCTACTGAGGCTAGAAATTGTACACATACTGCTTGTGGTATCTACGGACTCTATGAGGGCAATGCTGCCACTGGAGCCTTTATCGCAGGTCCTAACGTGGGATTTGATGTTCGCGGTGCAGGCAAAGATCTAAAACTGTTGATGCTCTCTGGATGTAAGCAAGCTATCGTTAATTTCACTCCAGCTCACTTCTATTGCGATGAATATGATCTGGGTGAGGCTACCATGTGGAATACTGCACCAAGCAGACGTGTATTCAAAGGAAATGTAGTCAACCATGCTGGCACTCAAGTACAATATGATGGAGATGGTAATGTTTGGATGTGCCAACACCGTAGTGGAACAGATGCTGCTACCCTCATGAAGTTCAATGCAGACGCTACTGATGCAGTCCTCTATAACGAAGATCCTAAACAACCTTATCACCGCTGCGGCGCTATCCGATTCAACAACGACTATTCACAAGTAGCCATCGCTACTATCGGCTCGGGTACAGGTGGAGCATTTACCGTTTATCCTGTCGTGGATGGTATGCCTGTTTGGAACCAAGGCACAGAGGTAGATTGCAAGTCTGTAACCCACCACTCACTCATGGACTTCGCTTGGGACTATGCCAGCAACCTATATATCGCTGCCGATGCAGCTAGCGGCTCTGCTGGAAAATGCGTGGCTGTCTATGCAATGCCTCACGCTGCTGATAGGGTAGTTTCTACTCCTGCAGCTGACAAATACACTTTCACCCTACCAAAACCAGTTTATACCGTAACAGCTACTGCTAACGACCCAGCTATGGGTACAGTAGAAGGTGCAGGTACTTATGCCGAAGGTGCAACGGCAACGCTGACCGCCACCGCAGCAGCGGGTCATAAGTTTGTTAACTGGACCGTAGGTGAGGACGTTTTGACTGAGAATCCATTGACATTGACAGTGACTGCGGATGTAGCTGTGGTAGCTAACTTCGCCGTAATCGAGCATACAGTAACCGCCACCGTGAACGATCCTGCAATGGGTAGTGTAGAGGGTGCAGGCACATATGCAGAAGGTGCAACCGCTACATTGACAGCAACCGCTAACGAAGGTTATGAGTTTGTCAGCTGGACCGTAGGTGAGGACGTTTTGACTGAGAATCCATTGACATTGACAGTTGACAAAGATATTGAGGTAGTAGCAACCTTCAAAGCTATTGAAGTAGTAGTGCCAACCTATACCGTCTCTGTCAGTGTCAACGACCCTGCTATGGGTAGTGTTGAGGGTGCAGGCACATATGATGAGGGTGCAACAGCAACGCTGACCGCCACCGCAGCAGAGGGCTATGAGTTTGTCAGCTGGACTATCGGCGATGAAACCCTCACCGCTAATCCACTCAGCTTGACCGTAACCTCTGATACCACAGTAGTGGCAACGTTTAAGGCCATTGAGGTAGTAGTGCCAACCTATACCGTATCTGTCAGTGTCAACGACCCTGCTATGGGTACTGTTGAGGGTGCAGGCACATATGACGAGGGTGCAACGGCAACGCTGACCGCCACCGCAGCAGAGGGCTATGAGTTTGTCAGCTGGACCGTAGGCGAGGAAATATTGACGGAGAATCCACTGACATTGACCGTTGACAAAGATATTGAGGTAGTGGCAACCTTCCAAATCGCTGTTCCTACAGACCTAGAGAATACGGAGTACAATGCATCGCAGGTAGAAAAGATATTGCGTGATGACCGTATATATATTCGCGTCAATAACCAACTTTATACCGTTACTGGTGCGCGTGCAGAGTAGGATGGAGTAGAATGGAGTAGAGTGGAGTAGAATGGAGTAGAGGTGGAGTAGAGGTGGAGTAGAGGTGGAGTAGAATGGAGTAGAGGTGGAGTAGGATGGAGTAGAGTGGAGTAGAGTGGAGTAGAGGTGGAGTAGGATGGAGTAGAGGTGGAGTAGGATGGAGTAGAGTGGAGTAGAATGGAGTAGAATGGAGTACTACCGCTACTCAACCACTACTCAATACAATACTAGATTAGACAATATAATAAACCATAAAAACAAATTACAACAATGAAAAAATCATTTCTTTTGATGACCGCATGCGTAATTAGCATGCTGGCATCCGCACAAATTTTAGAGGTAAAATCAATTGAGCAACTCTCTGATGCTTCGTATGAAGATGCTCGAGTAGTAGGCGTGAGCCCTAATGGCGACTATGTACTGATGAGTACTGGTAGTTATCAGGGACTAAAACGCTACGATATTGCTAGCAACAAGATGCAAACATTGAGCAAAGCAGAAGGTGCTGGTTTTGATGCACAGATCAGCAAAGATGGACAAGAAATCGTTTTCGCAGAGACTACTCGTCACGCGGATCACACCAGCACAATCAAATATGTTCGTCATAATCTGACTAAAAAGGCAAATAAGGTAATGACCGATAAATCTACCGCATTTGCATCGATTGCAAATAGCAATGTGGTATTAACCAACGAAGGAGGCACTATGTACATTCATCGCAATGGTAAGAGCATCGTGGTAGCTCCTTTTGGTACAGAAGATAAGATCTACATTTGGTCTTCACTCTCACCTGATCAATCTAAGATTTGCTACCACTTGGGTGGCAAGGGTACCTATGTGTGCAACCTCGATGGTAGCAACAACCAACTAGTGGGTCGTGATCTTCTTTGCCCACAATGGTACGACAATAATATCATTATCGGTACACACGAGAGAGACAATGGACGCTTCGTCACTGCCGCTTCAATCGTAGCATATAATCTGGATGGTGCAGTGCAAATCTTGACCAACAACGATATGATTGCTACTGATCCATATGCAGCTGATGGTAAGATTGTATTCAACACGATGGATGGCAAGACATATATGATGACGGTTAAATAATTGCAGTTTAAAGTTTATAGTTTAAAGTTTAAAGGCAAGCGATATGAAAAAGTTTTTATTATCTATATTTGCACTCTGCGCAGTATTGATGACTGCTAGTGCAACGATAATATATGTCAATCCAGGTCACGGTTCATGGAGTGGCAATAGCCGTCCTATGGAAACTATTCCTTACCCTGCATTAGCAGGTCAAGGTGGATTGGTGGATACACTAGGTTTTTATGAGTCAAATACCAATCTCTGGAAATGCTTGTATATGGAAGAGAAACTCAAAGAAGCTGGCTTTGAGGTAAAAATGTCTCGCCGAGCTAATGGTGGTGGTACAACGGATGAAAATGGTGAGTATGACAAACCATTAAAGACGATTGCTACCGAGGCGCAATATTCTGGTGCAGATTATTTTATCTCCTTGCACTCTAATGCAGGTCCTACAGGTGCAGATGGCGGCAAACCAGCCAACTATCCATCGTATTGGTATCGTGGAGAAACGAATAATGATTATTCGGCAGGTAGTATAGCACGAGCAAAAAAAGCATGGCCATACACCTTTGATATCCACCAACAAAAGATGGAGTACAACTCACACTGGTCACTCAATAGCCCAGGATTATATGCCGATGTTACTTTCTGGAATGATTACGCCACCAACTATTTTGATGGTGTGGCATATAAAGGTTATTACGGCGTATTGCGTCATGGCATCCCAGGATACTTGATGGAGACTTATTTCCATACCTATCAACCCGCTTGTCACCGTGCACTCAATCCAGATTGGTGCTGCCAAGATGGATTGCGTAATTATCGAGGTATTGCAGCATGGTATAATATACCTGCCGAGGAAACTGGATATATCATGGGATATGTGCGTGATGCCAAAAAAGAAATCAATCAGGCACACTATACTTACCGTCAGGGCAATGATATCTATTTCCCAATCAATGGAGCAAAAGTGCAACTCAAAGACGCCAACGGCGATGTGTTACAGACCAATTGCTATCGCTATGTGGCACGCCAACTAACCAGCCAAGATTACTACATTACAGATAATAACTACAATGGTGTATTTGTCTATGAAAATCTCAAACCTGGTACTTATACTATTACCGTTGAGAAAGAGGGATATCAGAAACATACAGAGACAATCACTGTGGTAGCCGACAAAACAGCCTACACACAAGTATTCCTCAATACTGAGATTGTATGGGAACTAAATGGTGGTACTGTTGATGGCGAGCTGCCTTTATCAGTTAGCGAAACATATACATTGCCTATTCCAACCAAAGACTACCATGACTTTGTAGGTTGGTTTGACAATCCTGAAGGTACAGGTACAGCGCTTACTACTATTCCAGCAGGATGGCAAGGTACTCTCTATGCTATCTGGAAAGAGATTGAGGCTGAAGTTAAATGGGAACTCAATGGAGGCAAATTCCCAGATCCAGCTAAAGTACCTACTAACGAGGAGTTATTTACCAAGTTTAAATCAGATTACAACACCTACTATGGAGCATCTGTAAAGGAAAGCTCTTATTCAGTAGGAGGTGGTAATGTGTCTAACTTCTTCTGGAATGGTAAGTCGAGTTATGGTGTAGATATCACCGTGATGATGACCGACAAGGATAACGAGTGGCAATGGCTTGCGCAATATATCATTGAGGTATCCGCCAAAGAGGGACTGACTGTTTCAAGTGAAGTACAATGGCGCTATGGATTAACAGCATTCTTCTTGTGCAGTCCCGCAGCATCATACAACGCAGACTTCTTTACTGCAGGTAAACCTGAATCGTGGGGTAAAGCATATCAAAAGGTATATGGCGAAGAAACTATCCTACCACGCTATATCGCAGAGGAATACACCATCCCAACTCCAATCAAAGCAGGAGCTGAGTTCATAGGATGGTATGACACCAACGATAATTCGGGAAACAAACTGACCGTGCTTCCTGTAGGATACAAAGGTACTGTATATGCAATATGGAGCGATTCCCCTGTGGCTGAAGCAGATGTCACTTGGGTACTCAATGGTGGTAAAGTACTGAAAGAGGTGGTTGCTGAAGGAGGACTAGCGGAAGTACCGACTCAAGAGGAGTTGTGGGCTAGTTTCAAGACCGCAGCAGGACTGACCACCCTAGGCACCTTGGCTGAGATTACCGAAGCAGGTGCGGGTAAACCACATACAGATGGTAATAATCAATGTGCATGCCGTATCATCTGTGGTAAATTGGACGGAACTATGGTGAACACAGTATTGGGCCAAGCAGAGTGGATATGGCTCAGAGATTATATCATGACTGTACAAACCACTCTAACCGTAGATGATATAGCATCAAATGCAGCTTGGCGCTATGCAGTGGCAGCATTCTTCTTGCAATCAGAGCACAGCGCATGGCCTGCAAGTGCTAACTTCGCTACTGCTGGTAAGCCAGAAGCTTGGGGACCTGCTTACCAAGCAGCGCACAAAGGTAGTGATCAAACGACTACCCAAGTAGAAGTGCAATTGCCAAGCAAGATTGTAGATGCACCTTATGAGATACCAACACCAGTAAAAGACAATGATACCTTCATTGGATGGTATGAGAATAACCAAGGAACAGGTACCGCTCTCACCGTATTGCCAGTCGGATATAAAGGAACAGTGTATGCAATATGGAAATCTATGGGTACTGCTACTGAGCTTGAGGAAGTACGTCCTGTGTTGGATGTAGATGCTCTTATGTACGATCTACTTGGTCGTCAAGTAGATGCTACTTACCGTGGCATTATCATCCAAAATGGTCACAAATATTTGCTTCGCTAATATAGGACGCCCTTCGGGCTATAGGTTATAGGCGAAAGCAATGAGAAATCGCTCTCCAGAAATGGGGGGCGATTTTTGAATGGCACAGTTTTTGTCATAATACACACGTGTATTATTTGCCCTATAAATGACTTATAGAGGCATAATTGTTCTTTAAGTATGAAACGAATAGCTCTAATAATCACCCTTTTTGTTATAGCACTGACTGCTATGGCGCAGAAAACACTGTCAGGTACAATCCTCTCTAAAGCCGACGGGCAGCCTGTGGAGATGGCTACGGTGCGTTTGTTCGCATACGAGGGTGGCGACTCTACTATGGTGCAGGGTGCTCAAACTTATTATGATGGATTGTTTATTTTGAGCAATATCCGTGCAGGTAAGTACCGTTTGCTAGTATCATCGGTAGGATACAATGAGCATAGCCAATGGGTGGAGATGAAGAATGCCGATTTAGACTTGCCTGCAATACGATTGACGGAGCAAGTGCAAGAGCTTGCAGAGGTTAGTGTACAGGGCAAAGCAGCAGAGATGACCGTCAAGGGTGATACTATCGAATACAATACTGCTGCCTACCAAGTGGCAGAAACCGCCACAGTAGAGGAACTGCTCAAGAAGATGAATGGCGTAGAGGTGGACAAAGAGGGTAATGTGACCATCAATGGTGAGGAGATTAAGGGTGTGCGCATCGATGGTAAGAAATTCTTTGGCGACGATGTGCAGACCGCTACGAAGAATATCCCTGCAGATATGATTGAGAAGATTCAGGTCATTGACGAGAAAAGCGAAATGGCTAAACTGACTGGGTTTGAGGACGATGAGACAGAGCGAATCATCAATCTCAGTCTGAAGAAAGACCGCAAGAAAGGACTATTCGGCAACTACTCTGGTGCACTGGGAACAGACCTTGTGACGGATGACGGCGGATGGTTCGACTATGGCAATCCCGCATACGGCGCAACGGATGCTGCGCGTATGGTGCATTTCTTGGAGAATGATGCGCGCTACAATGCTAATATATTCACCAACCTGCTGTTAGGTGAGAGTCAGACAACCATTATAGGTAGTGCCAACAACACTAACGAGATTCGCTCACGTCGCGGACGCGGTTGGTTTGGCGGACAAAACGCAGGTATCACAGCGTCTGAGAACTTGGGTGTGAACACCAATATAGACTTGACTGGCAAGTTAGACAAGAAAGATGAGAAAACCGAACTGCTACTCGGTGGTGATGCTACGCTGAATCACTCGGTAAATGACACCCGTACCCAGTCGCAAAAGGAGAGCTATAGCGAGGAGGCAACGTATATCGACCAAGACTCTACCAACAAAGTGACCCATGCATGGGACGCGCAGATGCGTCTGGAGATGGAGTATCAGATTGACTCCATGAACAAGGTCATCCTTCGCCCACAAATCAGCTACTCCAACTCGCGCTACGCACAGACCAACGACTATACCTACGAGCGCGACTCGGTGCTCATCAACGACGGCTATCAAAACCAGAACAGTCTGCAAGAGGAGATTTCAGCGGCTATTCGTGCGACCTACAATCATAAGTTTGCTAAACCCGGTCGTAGTCTCACGATGCGTGCGAACGTGACGTTCAAGAATACCAAAGGCGAGACCGATACCTATGCCTTTGATAATCTGACTAATGCGGCACTTGTGGACCAAAACACCCTCTCGCACAACAATGCCCTCAGCTACTCGCTGCGTACATCGTTCGTCGAGCCAATCTATGGAAAGAACCACTTTATCGAAACGGTGCTTTCGCTTTCGGGTAGCAACCGCAATTCGGTGAAAGACCAATATTCTATGGATAGTATTACTGGCAACTATGAGTACGATAGTGTCTATTCCAATGCCCTCACCAACGATATGTACACCGAGCAATTGGAACTCAACTATCGCTGGGTAAACGAGAAGATGGACCTCACCGCTGGTGCGCGTGTGCTGGCTACACAGACACATTCTACCACCTACTATGGCAACACCCTCGCGCGCGATACCTTATATAACAGATGGAACTGGTCGCCAAACGTGCGCTTCCGCTATAAGTTTGGACAAAAGGAGTTTGCACGTATCGTCTATCGCGGACGTGTCAATCAGCCTACTATCCAACAGATGGAACCTGTGCGCAATAACTCCGATGCGATGAACGAGACAGTTGGTAACTTGGGACTGAACCCAGCCTTCAGCCACAATATCTTTGCGATGTATTCGAAGTTCAATCAGGAGAAGTTCTCCAGCATGATGGTGGGTATGAATGCCAACCTCACACAAGATGCATTGACCAATAATACCATCTACGACCAGACGGGTAAACGCTATATGCAGACGGTTAATTCGGAAATGATACCATGGTATGTGGGTGCGCACTTTATGTCCAACACACCTTTCTACAATAAGATGTTCCAATTCCACTCGCGTACAGCCGTAAGCTACAACCAACGTGTGGCGTATGTACTCCGTGAGCAGGATGCCGATGAGATAGCGCAACTGATTGCTGCCGACCAATTGCCTTTAGGCGATGCCTCCAAGACGGGTAACTTCCGCATGAGTAGCGACTTGACACTCCGCTTTACCCATAAGATTGTGGATATAGGCGTGAAGAACACCAATGTCTATTCGCTGACCCACAACTCGCTCAACAAGAAGAACATTAGCCATATTGGTGATTGGATAATCACGGGCGATGTTACTTTCCACTTGCCAAAGTCTTGGAATATCGCTACGGATGTGAGTTACACCTCACGCCATGGATACCAGGGTTTGACCGACGTGAACGAACTCATTTGGAACTTCTCAATAGATAAGACTTGGAAGAACTCCACACTTACCCTCAAGGTGTATGACCTCTTGAACGACAAGAAGAATATCGTACAAACGGTCAACGAAACGAGTGTAAGTTACCAGAAGTTCAATACCTTGCCTACCTACGCCATGTTGACCTTTACCTATAAACTCAATCGTATGGGTAGTTTGAAGGCCACTGGTGCTGCCGCATGGCAACAGCAGATGTACGAGTCAGGTGGTCGCCCACCAATGGGACCGAGATAAGGACGGCGTTCCGCCTATAGGAAATGGGATACATATCGGCTCTAGATAGGCTCTAAATAGGCTCTAGATAGGCGCTAGTGGTCGCGAAGTGGTCGCGTAGCCCGAAGGGAACTTGAAGGGAGCGGAAATGCTAAACAATATCAGGAGATTTCTCCCCAATTAACGACGGTTTGACGCAGGTGGTCAAGCCGTTGTTTATAGATACGATTGTGCATCTCGTCTAGCAATGGGTCGGCATCGAGAATAGCCATTGCTGCTTGGCGAGCAACATCTAAGATTTGTCCATCGTGGGTAAGACTTGCGATACGCAACTCAAATGGTAGCCCCGACTGCTGCGTACCTTCGAGGTCGCCAGGTCCACGCAATTGCAAATCGGCTTCCGCGATACGGAAACCATCGTTGGTTGCCACCATAATGTCCATACGTTTGCGGGTATCCTTACTCAGTTCGAGTTTGGTGAGTAGCAGGCAATAACTCTGGTCGGCTCCGCGACCTACGCGACCGCGCAGTTGGTGGAGTTGGCTCAGTCCAAAACGCTCGGCATTCTCAATAATCATCACGCTGGCATTGGGTACATTGACGCCTACTTCAATGACGGTAGTGGCTACGAGTATCTGCGTCTCGCCACTGGCAAAACGCTGCATTTGCTCGTCTTTGTCCTTAGCACGCATCTGCCCATGCACCATAGAGATTTTATATTGTGGGAAAGTTTGGCAGAGGGTATTATAGCCGTTTTGAAGGTCTTGCAAGTCTAGTTTCTCGTTCTCTTTGATAAGGGGGAATACCACATACACTTGTCTGCCCATATCAATCTGCTGCGTGATAAACTGATTGATAGTGGTGCGGCGCTCAATATTATAATGCAGTGTGTGCACTGGCTTGCGTCCAGGGGGCAATTCATCAATGATACTCACGTGCAAATCCCCGTAAACAGTCATCGCCAAAGTGCGAGGGATAGGGGTGGCGGTCATCACGAGCACATGGGGCGGACGGATGTTCTTCTCCCATAGTTTGGCACGTTGCGCCACACCAAAGCGGTGTTGCTCATCAATGATACATAGTCCGAGGTTGGCAAACTGCACCTCTTTCTCAATCAGTGCGTGTGTGCCAATGAGTATGTCTATTTCTCCGTTGCGCAGTTGCTCGTGCAGAGGTATGCGCTGCTTGGTGGTAGTAGAACCAGTTAATAGTTGACAGTTGACTAGGGGGCGTGTAGTATCGTGTAGTGATTGTGTAGATTGGTGTAGTAGTTGTAGGATTGTTTCGTAGTGTTGATTGGCGAGAATTTCGGTGGGAGCCATGATGCAGGCTTGATAGCCGTTGTCCACGGCGAGTAACGCAGTCAATAATGCTACGATGGTTTTGCCGCTGCCTACATCGCCTTGCAGCAGGCGATTCATCTGTTTGCCCGACTTGAGGTCGCTCTGTATCTCACGCAACACTCGCTTCTGTGCGTTGGTGAGCGCGTAGGGTAGGGCATTGTATTGGGCATGAAAAGCTTTGCCTACGATAGGCATGCGAAAACCCTCGTTCTGCTCGCGGCGCTTCATCTGGCGCAGAATCTGCATCTGAATATAGAAGAGTTCCTCAAACTTCATTCGCTCGCGCGCCTTCTGCATGGCTATTTGGTCAGTAGGAAAATGGATGTTTGCTAACGCTTCGGTGAGCGGCATGAGGTGTTGCTGCTCAATGAGGTCAATGCCTAACGTTTCGCGCACACCACCTTGGCGCAATAATGGCATAAGTTCGGCGGTGATGTTGCGAATGGCTTTGGAGTTGAGTCCCGCACGCTTCATACCCTCGGTGGTGTTGTAGTAAGGCTCAAGTCCTTTGGTCATCTCTGGCTTGACCTTCGCCATAGGGGTGAGTTCGGGGTGTACGAAATTGTACTGATGGTTGAAACGTGAGGGTTTACCGAAAAGCAGATACTGGGTATTGCGCTCTAGTTTGAGGTACTTGATGCCTTTGAACCATACCAGTTCGATGGTATGTCGTCCGTCGGTGAAAGTGGCTGATAGGCGTGCTCCAGCGCCCGTACCAATGGTGTGCCACTCGGTGATGTGACCAATGATTTGCACATAGGTGTCCTCGTCATCAATCTCGTGGATGAAATAGAATCGGCTGCGGTCGATATACTTGTATGGGAACTGGTATAGCATATCGAGCGCGGACTTTACTCCGAGCTCTTTACGAAGAATGTCGGCACGCTTAGCGCCGACACCCTTACAGAATTCTATGTTTTGAATGGATAAATCCATTTTGCTTCGCAAATAGGCTATAGGCAAATAGGCTATAGGCTAGAGGCGAGATTACTGCAAACGGAAGTTTACAGGTACGGTATATTTCACGCGTACTGGTTTACCGCGTTGCTTACCTGGTTTCCACTTAGGCATAGATTTGATAACGCGGATAGCCTCTTTGTCCAATGATGGCTCACCAGATGAACGAACAGCTTGTACATCCACGATACTACCATCTTTGTTCACCACAAACTGGCAGATTACGCGACCTTGGATACCGTTCTCTTGTGCAATAACTGGGTACTTCACATTCTCAGCAAGGTACTTGAATAGTTGCTGTTGACCACCAGGGAACTCTGGCATAGACTCTACAACCATGAAGATAACCTCTTCCTCCTCTTCTTCTACAGGAGCCTCTACAGGAGGAGCAATTACCACCTCTACATCCTTGTCATCCTCCGTGTTGATCTCAATAGTCTCAACCTCTACGTCATCTTCAACTACGTTCAGTACCTCTACTTCTTGTACTGCTGGTGGTGGAGGTGGAGGAGGAGTCTCTTGAGTAGTTTGTTGGATGTCAATTTCCTCTTCAAAGAAGAAATCCGTGTCATTTACTTCGTACTTTGTCACTTCCTTCTCAGTCCATTCGAAAGCAACATAGCAGATACTCAAGACAAGCACCAGACCTATGAGTACATAGGTCAATTTCTTGTCTTCCAAACTTGCTTTGGGTGATTTTTTCAGTTGCATATACTATTAAATTTAAAATTCAGTCGCGTTTTTATGGAAAAGGCACATTATCCTTTCAGCGTGCAAATTTACTGCTTTTTTTTGAAATGAGCAAATATATTGTAGTTTTTTATAAAAATTATTGTAAATAGTTGTAATTTTAAGATAAAAGTTGTACTTTTGCAGTCGAAATGGATTTAAGAACTTTGTTGAAATCTTCTGGTGTACGCAATTTTACCAAATTGCTTTCTGCTAATGTCGTGGCGCAGGTCATAGGTCTTGTGGTATATCCTATCTTGACACGTATGTACGCGCCCGAGGATTTTGGGTTGTTGAATTTGTTTTTGAGTATAGGCAATGTGTTGGTTGTACTTGCTGTACTGGACTACTATTATGCGATTGTGCTGCCTAAGGAAGAAAAAGATGCTGTGGCGTTAACACAGACGTCTTTTTTTTGTTTGTTGCTAACTGCGGGCTTAGTGCTATTGAGTGTGGCGTTTGCTAAACCGATTAGTATATTGTTCAAGATGCCAGATTTGACTGAATACTATTGGATGATGCCTATATATGTATTAACTATGGGAGCATGGAATATCTTGAATTATTGGTACATTCGCCATAAAGAATATGGATGTATAAGTCGTTATCAAGTATCTCAGAGTGTACTTTCTGCAGGGGGAAAATTGGGGTTTGGTGCTCTGGGATTGTTACATGGTGGAATGATTTTTTCTATGGTTATAGCTCCTTTGATCGCATTGTTGTTGAGTTTGTTTTCAAATATGCGTAAGACACTCGTTCCATTGTGTAATGTCTCTAAGAATACTATGTGGCAGCAAGGAAAACAATATCGTAATTTCCCCTTATTTGTATTGCCTCGAAGTTTTATCAATGTATTAGCGACTCAATTGCCGGTACTGTTACTTACACCATTCTTTGGCGCGAAATATGTGGGATTGTTGAGTATGGCAGTATTACTGGCCTACACTCCAATAGGTACCATATCGCGTGCTATTTACCAGGTTTTATACCAACATACTACGGAGTATGTCCATCAATCGCTGCCGATAAAATCTATGTTTAGGCGTTTCATAGGATATACTTCTGTAGTAATCATTCCGATATTTGGGATATTGTATTTTGTGTTGCCAAACCTAACTGCGTGGTTGTTAGGAGAAGAGTGGCGTGTGGTAGGAGAGTATATTAGGTGGATGCTCCCATGGCTGTATGTGTCGCTATTGACAGGTAGTACTTGCTATTTGTCGGATGTGTTTATGCAACAACATGTGGGGTTGTTTTTCGAAGTCCTGCTGGCTATATGCCGTATAGGAGGATTGATAGTAGGAATTTTTGCAAATGACTTCTTGGTTGCTATTGCAGCTTATTCAATCGGTACTGCAATTGCTGTATTGGCACAATTGATTTGGTTGGCATCGTTAGTGAGACGATACGATAAGTCCTTGGCTTAGTTCAGATAGTTGTCTGCCAATGCTAGCATAAGTATATTGCTTTCCATAGGATCGTATGGTGGCAATATCATATGTAGTTGTCCTGTCAAGCATATGTAGCAACGCTTTTGCTAATGCATCTTCGTCCTCAGATGGCACTAATATACCACACTCGTGATTAATCATTTCGGGAATCCCTCCTGCGTTGCTGCTGATGATGGGCAAGCCGACTGCTAGACATTCGGATAATACGACTGGGGCATTCTCGTATCTAGAGAAAAATAGGAAGCAATCGCTTTGCTGCATCCACTGCGCCACTTCATGAGGTGTTTGTTCGCCTGTGAAAGTGAGCATGTCTTGGGGAAAGTCTAATGTCTGTGCGTATGCAATATCTTGTTCGAAATCCACTCCTGTTCCCACTAATACCAATTCAAAATCTTGCCTTTCTTCTGCTACTTTTCGTACTGCTCGCAACATACCTTGTATGTTCTTCGCTTTTTCGTCAAAACAACTTACGTGCAGGAAACGGAATTTCTCTCCTTTCGGGGAAATGGTGATAGGCGAAATAGGTTGATAGAAAAAATCATCTACGACATTGTGGATTCGTTGCCAGCATTCGTTTTTTATGCCACATCTTTTCATAGCATCTTCCAGCATCTGGCTTACAGGCAGGATGCATGAGGCATGTTTGGCAATTTTCTTCATCAGCCATCCGTGCCATCCGCCACGAAAGGCGAAATTAGCAGGTAGATACCCGGACCAATGTTCTACTACTATATAGGGGATATGGTAGCGTTTTTTTAACCACAGTGCAAATAGACCATTCTTGTCCAGCACATTCATTTGTACAACATCGGGCCTTCCCCATTCTTGCTGGAGCTTTCTCCAAGCCCGATACATATCACAGACCCAACTAAACCCAGTCTTTTCTGAAAACAAAACACGCACATCGTTTCCCTGTTGTGCCACAGCTTCTGCGTGCTTTTGCACAAACAATCCCGCCATAGCATCGCGTGGAGTAGGGTACCAAGCACTCAGATATAGTATTTTCATCGCATTTTCCTTTCACTTAGCCAATTATACGCATTGGCAAACCAGAAGTACCACTTATAGTATTTCTCCACGCTATAATAGATAGTCCGCGTACTGCCGAATTGTTTGTAATGGTTTGCCACCCCCTTAATCATACTACCCTCAAAATCAAATGCAACACCCTGTTGGCGTGCTAGTTTAATAGCCTCTAACACAAGCAGTGCACTTGCTCCAGAATCCTTGTGCTGAGGATTATAACAAGGGATGAGATAATACATGCTGTGCTTGTCCCAAACCAAAAATGCTGCGGCAAGCACCTCATTATCTGCATTGCAAATTGAGAGTATCTGACACTGATTCAATCGGCGTGCTTTACGCTCCAATACCAGTAGAAATTCACGTGAATAGCTGATGCTCTTACCCTGATTTTGCAAGCATCGTATATGGAATCGATAGAAATCTTCCACATTCATATTCATCTCTGCATGTAGCGACAATGCCTTTTGTAACTGACGTTTTTTGTTCTTCGAAAAAGCATCAATGACCTTGTCAAGATTCGATAAATCCTCAATACGATAAGTGATGCGCTCTTTGGTGGCAAATCCTAGTGTGCGCATGTCTTCGACGGCAGCACTATGGATAGGGTAGTGCTGATAATAGTAGTGTAATTTAAGTGCAGACAGTTGCTCGGCAAATAGTTGGCAAATTGTTGTGACTTTATCGGGAGTATTCGCTACATCCTCCCGTAACCAAATGCCACCAATTTGCGTTTGCTGCGGCATCACGATGTAGCGCATCCATAGGCGTTTGCGTATGAGATAAGGTAGTGCTGCTTGGATACTACCATCTTCGTGAAAACTTAGCAACACATCCCACTGCTTGCCTGCACAGACTGCATCCATCCACCAATCTGTCATAAAAAGGGGTAAATCGCTATTATTCAGACAAAATTCGTGATATAATTCTTTGTTGGTCATATTACCCAATATACAAATTGTGTGCAAAGATACGATTTTTTATTGAAATATACAAACAATACTTGCAAAATTCAAAAAAAAGCAGTACTTTTGCACTGCAATTCAAAATAATCTATAAATTCTGTTTGTCATGATTGTGGAAACAAGTCCCTACAAGGTTTTTGCTCTTTCTCAAGGAGGTGAGCTCGCTAAGCGTGTATGTGAGTATTTAGGATGTTCATTGGGTAATATCCAAGTTGCTCGTTTTTCTGACGGTGAGTTTGCCGTAAGTTTTGAAGAGTCAGTGCGTGGTCAGTCGGTATATATTGTGCAGTCTACATGTCCCAATAGTGATAACATCATGGAGCTCCTGCTTGCTATTGATGCTGCGAAGCGTGCTAGCGCGTACAAGGTGATTGCTGTGATTCCTTATTTTGGTTGGGCTCGCCAAGATCGCAAGGATAAACCACGTGTTTCTATCGGTGCTAAAGTTTGTGCCAACTTGCTACAAGGTGTAGGAGTGGATCGCGTGATAACAGTAGACCTTCACGCTGACCAAATTCAAGGCTTCTTTGATATCCCAGTGGATCATTTGTATGGTGCCAATGTGTTGGCTAACTATGTACAGAGTTTGAATCTAGACAACCTTATTGTTGCTTCTCCTGATGTGGGTGGCACCAAGCGTGCATCGGTATTTGCTAAGAAACTGACTGAGCTCACCAAGCAAGATGTACCTATGGTTATTTGCTACAAACATCGTCCTAATGCCAATCAGATTGGTGAGATGCGCGTGCTGGGTGATGTCAAGGATAAGAATGTGGTTATCATTGACGATATTGCAGATACAGCTGGTACACTCTGCAAAGCTGCTGAGGTAATGAAGGAGGCGGGAGCTAAATCTGTTCGGGCATTGGTTAGCCACGGATTAATGTCGGGTCCAGCTTGTGAACGTGTGGCTGCTTCTGCGCTTGAGGAACTAGTCTTCACTGATTCAATACCTTTCAATAGAGAGCGTTGCCACAAGGTCAGTGTTGCATCCATGGCGCAACCTATTGCACAAACTATTTTGGCTATTCAGAATCATCGCTCTGTCAGCGAGTTGAATATTCATTAAGTATTGTTTAAGATAGTTCGATATAGTATTTATGTGCTGTTGTTGTTATGCGTTTCATGTGCAAAGCAGCAACAGTCTTCTCGTCCTACTCGTTTGCCGTTTGATGCTGATTCTGCCTATGCATATATTCATCAGCAAATGGCATTCGGAGCGCGTGTGCCTGGTTCTCCTGAGCATGAGGCCTGCGGTGATTGGCTTATGCATCAGCTCAGTCGTCATGGGGCGCAGGTTAAGGAACAAATAGGTACTATCCTCAATTATTCAGGTCAATTGCAGGCGGTACGAAATATCGTGGGCTATTGGCAGGGTACCTTGGGGCATACCATTATGCTATGTGCGCATTGGGATACACGCCCTTGGACAGATGAAGAGCCCGATTATGCAGATCGATTTGATCCTGTGCCAGGAGCTAATGATGGTGCAAGTGGTGTCGGAGTGATTTTGGAAATCGTGCGCCAAATGCAAGTATTTAAAGCGCAAGGTAAACCAATACCTTCGCTGCAAATCGTCTTCTTTGATTGTGAGGATATGGGTACGCCTACCCACTATACGGGCAAGCAACGCGAACACACATGGTGCCTAGGTAGTCAATTGTGGGCGCGCGATTATAGGCAAGCTATCGCAAACCAATTACCTACTCAACCAGCTATACTCTATGGCATATTGTTGGATATGGTAGGCGATCCGTCTGCCACTTTCCCTCGCGAGTATTTCTCTACGATGTATGCGAGTGGATATGTCGAAAAGATATGGCGCACTGCTGCCCAGTTGGGATATGCACGATACTTCGTACAGCAAGCCACGCTCTATCCAATCACTGATGATCATTATTATGTCAACACTTTAGCCGGAATACCATGCGTGGATATCATTGATTACAAGGGTGGTACGGAAACTGGTTTCCCCGAATGGTGGCACACTCGTGCGGATGATATGCAAAATATTAATAAACAAACCTTACAAGCAGTCGGTGAGACTGTTCTCACAACCATATGCTCGAAATAAAAAACCTACATGCCTCCATTGCAGGCAAAGAAATACTCAAGGGACTCAATCTTATTGTCAATGAGGGCGAAGTACACGCTATTATGGGTCCTAATGGCGCAGGTAAGTCCACATTATCTAATGTCCTAACAGGACACCCCGCTTATACTGTCACAGAGGGGGAAATCTTCTTCCGTGGTAAGAATCTTTTAGCCATGTCACCTGAGCAGCGCGCGCGAGAGGGCATGTTCCTATCATTCCAATATCCAGTGGAGATCCCTGGTGTTTCTATGGTGAATTTCATGCGAACGGCTGTCAACGAGAAGCGCCAATATGAAGGCAAACCCGCATTATCAGCGACAGATTTCTTGAAACTCATGCGTGAGAAAAAAGCCTTGGTGGGTATGGATAATAAGTTGACAAAGCGTTCGGTCAATGAGGGGTTCTCCGGTGGCGAAAAAAAGCGCAACGAGATTTTCCAGATGGCTATGCTCGAACCTTGTCTGTCTATCCTCGATGAGACAGATTCTGGTTTGGATATTGATGCGCTACGCATTGTGGCTGAAGGCGTTAATGCACTCAAAACGCCTCATACTGCTTCCATCGTTATTACCCACTACCAACGCTTACTAGATTATATTGTACCTGATTTCGTACATGTTTTAGCGGATGGTAAAATTGTGCGCACAGCGGGCAAGGAACTAGCACTTGAACTAGAAGAAAAAGGCTATGCGTTCTTGAATGATTAAGAATTTTGAATTGAGAATTTTGAGTAAAGAATGTCAAAGCCAAAAATTCAATATATTACCCTTGCAGCGGGCGAGAAGCGTGAGTTTGTGTTGATCAACGAACCTAAAGTGGATTGGCATATCATACAAGAGGCGGAATCTATATTGCTGCTACATGTGATAGCATTGCCAAATCCAGCGGATACAACGAACCAACAGCAAGTGAAGATTACCATAGAACATACGGCAAAAGGATGCCGTACAGAGATTTATGGTTTGGGATTGCTCACTGGGCATCAACATTGCGATATTCTAACTCGTGTAATCCATACAGTAGGTGGTGGATATTCTTCACAACTCATTAAGATGGTTTTAACTGATCATGCAAAGGCGTCGTTCAAAGGTGAACTCAAGATTTTGCCTGACGCGCAACAAGTGGAGGCTTACCAGACCAACCGCAATATACTCCTATCACCTCAGGCGGAGATGGTTACCGAACCTCAATTGGAAATCTATGCTGATGATGTCAAGGCTAGCCATGGTGCGACTACAGGACAGCTTGACGAATCGGCTATCTTCTACATGCAACAGCGTGGCATCAGTCGCGATACCGCTTATCGTCTTTTGTTGTGTGCATTCTTTGATGATGTACTTCGTACTATACTAGATGAATCGCAACGCGAGCAATTGATTGAGCAATCAATGCATTCGATTGATGGCATAATCTAACAGAGCAATTAAGCTACTCTTGTATACATTATCGGGAAAAATTTTTAAGGTATCAATCGCTTTTTGACGGTACTTCTCCATTAGTTGGTACGTATAGCGAATACCATCATAGCGAAGCACAAATGATTTGATTTCCTCTTCTGCTTCTAGCACATTGATTCCTTCCACTTTGTTGGCTAGGGCCTCGCCTAATGCCTTGATGTGCGATACCTCTTCTTTGTTGGAGCGTTGCAACGATTTGATGATAGGCAAGGTTGCCTTACCATCACTGATGTCATTCATGGTTGGTTTGCCAATATCCTCAATGTCTGAATAATCAAAAATATCATCCTTCATTTGGAAGCACATGCCTAGGCAAATACCAAACTGTCGCAATGCTTTCTGCTGGCGTACTGTAGCACCCGAACTTGCAGCTCCTGCTTCACTGCATGCGGCAAACAGGCATGCAGTTTTGTGCTCTATAATACGTAGATACTCCCCTTCGCTTATCCACATTGAGTGATTGGTGTGCAACTGCAATATCTCGCCTGAGGTAAGGGCCAAGGTCATTTCTGCCACAGTATTCAAGATAACATTGTTGTGCACACTAGCTAATAGCTCCATCGATTTTGCCAGCATATAATCACCTACTAGCACCGCAATCTTGTTGCTCCATTGTCTATGTAGTGCATTTTGCCCCCTGCGTGTAGGAGAGTTGTCCACCACATCGTCATGTACTAGTGATGCTGTGTGCATTAATTCCATTGATACGGCAGTCTTGATTGTCTTGTCTGTGATGCCGCGACATATACCTGCTGCTAGCATCACCAATATTGGGCGCAACTGCTTGCCACGTTGTGCGCGCAGATAGTCTAGAGCCTCGTTGAGTAATGGATTATCCGAATGCAATGCCCCCGCAAAGGTTGCTTCGTACTGACGAAACTCTGTCTGTATGATATTGCGTATCTTATCCATTATTGCCACTTGCTAGAATTTAGGAATCCGCGATATACATCCCCAAATGTTTGGGTATGTGACTCTCCACCAATGACATAGATATTGCTCATATCATCTACCAATACGCTTTGATTGCTTCGTGATATGTAGCTGATTGGCATTTGGTTGCTTGCTGTATCAGGTAAGTACCAATTCATACCTTCGTCGTCTGAATACAGAATATCACTGCGCATAGCCAAATCGTTGTCTGTACCACCAAACATCATCAGTCTGCCTTCGTATTGGATAATTGATACGCCTGTCAATGCCTTAAATGTAGGTTGTGCAATAGAGAAATCTTTTAGACGATATACACCCGCCCCCTCAGTGTGGACTGTGTACTCTAAATTCCAACGGGATTTTACAATGTCTCCATTCATTGATCGTCCTCCTACTATCATAGCGCGTGGACGCTCACTGCTAGTGCTAAACTCTAGCGCTGCAAAATCGTTGATTGGGAAGGTTTGAGGCAAATAGCCGTTGGTCATGCCTACAATATTGGTCAACGGACGGATACTGTCGGTGATGACGCCTAATTGCAGTTGCTCATTGGCTTTGTCTTGAAGGAGACACCATGCATGACCATTGTACGACATCAGCATATTGATAGGTAAGAAACTTGCGCTAGTATAATCCACAGCTGTCCATGTCAGCATATCGTTGGAAGTGTATAGGTATGTACCATCTATATAAAATAAAGTATCGTTATGTTGTACAATATCACGTACATGGCATGGCACTGGCAATGTGCCCACATGAGCTGCTTTTTGCTCCCAATCTTCACCATTATTTGATACATATATGCTAGTGCTCAATCCATCGTTGACATATACGACCAATTGCTTGTTGATTCTAAATGCCTTGGTTTGGCAGTTTGGTATAGATGCAGGAGCAAATAAGTTGCTAGTCAGGCATTGCCATACGAATAAATTAGGATCTGTCTGATGTGCTGCAATATCAATCAAATACCATTTTTCCGTTTCCATATCCGATGCTATTACATGCAGATAAATAGGCTTTTTGTTGAAGTTCATCGTATCTACGCCCGTACTCGTGATTGTTGTGTCAGGCAATACAAAGTTGACAATACCCGGTGTGGCCATGTATGTTACTAATGGTATAACTGAGTCTAGACGTGTACCATAAGGCAGCGAATCTACACTATGAATCAATCCCGTATCGCTGCGGTGTTCTATCTTATATGTCGCTGCTTTCAACCCTGGATTGGCTGTATCCGTTTGAAAGGTAAAAGTGGATACTCGCGCATCGGACGAGATGATAGTATTATCATCTTCCGAGTTTAAACAACCAGTCATACACACGGACATTAGCAGCAATATTGGTAAAATATAACGCATAAATCTAAAATTTTGCACAAAGTTACTGCTTTATTTGCAAATTTGCAAATAAAGTTGTAATTTTGCATACAAATTTATGAAAATATGCTTTTTGAATCGGTATTTTTAGATATTTTTCGCCTTTTGCCTAGTCAAAAACTTCGAAGAGAAAAGAATCAAGTGCGTGAGTTGCTAGCCCAAAAGCGTCGCATACTGACCAAGGATATGGTTCAGCAACTTTCTGCTGAGGTACTTGCTCATTTAGAGCAGTTGCCGGCTTTTCAATCTGCTCAAACGGTGCTCATTTACTATCCTACGCACAATGAAGTGGATGTCTTACCGCTAATCAAACGCTATAAAAAGGAGAAAACTTTTCTTTTTCCAGTAGTTCATCGCAGAAGTATGACGGCATGTCCTTATGAAGGTAATGCTAAGATGCATCGTGGGAAGTTCAATATTCCCGAACCTACCACAGAACCTTACATTGGTAAGATTGATCTAATTATCTTACCAGGTGTGGGATTTGACCTATGTGGAAATCGTTTGGGTAGGGGCGGTGGATATTATGATCGATATTTGGCAAATATTAAGCGCGGAACGGTTTTAGTAGGTGTAGGGTATGATTTTCAGCTCATTGAAGAGGTACCAGCTGCTCGTCATGATAAGCGTCTTGGCTATATTGTTACTAACCGTGGCATTACTAAAGCAAAAATGGATTGACTCAATCCATTTTTTACTTCTTATCTTTAAAACAGCATCGTTTGTTGTGCGCGGTTTCGTAGAATTTGCTCATCCGTTTCAGGTGTCAGTTTGGTTTCTCCTCTACGGTAATAGTAGATCATACCATATGCTTGGCACTTTCGCAACTTAGCATAGGGTAACTCGTCTTTGTAGAAGGCCTCCACTTGATCCCATATGCTTAGTATGATTTCATCCACTTGCTTGCGCAGACTTTCGGTGTCTTCAAAAACGCGACTATGTGTCTTCTTGTGTAGTAGATGACTAGTATAGTCTTCTTTAAACATCTCAAAATGCACCTTCACCTTATTAATCGCTGGATTATATATGGGGAATCCTCCTGCGGCAGTGCGTTGTTGTTCGCCGTCAATGATATTCTGTCCCCACTCGATGAGTCCGTCTTCGGTAGTCAAATCGGGTAACGCGTTGCTTTTAGGGTCAAGTTTATACAGCTCTTTTTGGCTACGCTTGATTTCACCGCGGATTACAGCCAAATTCAGTACTTGAATAAAATGCGATATGTACATGCGTGCGTTGCGTACGCGGTGACGATATTGTCTATTGGCTGATACCTTGCTATCAAAATTTGCATGGTATTGCGCCACTTGGTTCTCGTATTGCATCAAAAACCGTTGCGCTTCACTCAGCGTACGATAATTGATGACTTGCTCGTTGTACGGTGCATTGGCGGCTTGTTGTACTGCTCTCTGCAGTGCGTGCAAGCGTGCTTGGTCTGTTTTAGGTAATCGACGGTAAGGCATATGTGTGGGATTTAAGTGTTCTAAAAGTTTTAAGAGTTTTAAGGGTATAAAGGGTGTTAATCTTTTCGGGTATTGAGTTTATTGGCGAGTTGGCGTAGTTGTTCGGTGGCAGTGTTTTGGGGTAGTGTGTCCAGTATCCGCATGGCTTTGCGTGTGTAGTCCTCCACCACTTGTTCGCATACATCACGCACGCCCAATTGTTCGAATATTTCTTTGACAACTGCAATCTTCTCTGTGTTATCCTCTAGCACCTGACTATACCACTCTTCTAGCCTTTTCGCCTCCTCGCCTCCTCGCTTTTTCGCCTCTAAATAAACAAACGTCTTCTTGTTGCAACTAATATCACCTCCTACGGCTTTGCCGAAGGTTTTAGGATCGCTCCAAACGTCAAGAATATCATCTTGTATTTGGAAGGCCAGTCCGATGTTGATGCCAAATTGATACAACGCCTCTTGTGCTTGCTCATCTGCGCCTGCGATATAAGCGCCTGTTTGCAGTGCGTTGGCAAGTAGTACAGATGTCTTCAAGCGAATCATCTTGAGATACTCATCTATGGTGACATGCTCTTGGCTCTCAAAGTCTACATCGTATTGTTGTCCCTCGCAGATCTCTGTTGCCATTTGGTTGAAGAGTTGCAATACTCTAGGCAGTTTGTCAGCAGGAACACCAGATAGCAGTTTGTATGCTTCGATGAGCATTTGGTCACCTGACAGGATAGCCGTGTTCTCGTTCCACTTGACATGTACTGTTGGACGACCACGACGTACATCAGCTTTGTCCATCACATCGTCGTGTAAGAGCGTGAAATTGTGGAATACCTCTAACGCCAATGCCGCAGGCAGTACTTCTTCGTCTTTGCCACCAAAAAGCTGACTGGCAATCATCGCCAATTGTGGACGCACGCGCTTGCCGCCTGCCGCTAAAGTGTATTCAATTGGCTCGTACAAACCGTATGGCTCACGATCCCAATCTAGATTCAGTATCTCTTTATTTATATCCATTGCCTCTCGCCTTTAACCTTTAACCTTTCGCCTAAAAATTGTCTTCCACAATTTCACTAAGCACCTCGCCAATATTCAATCCTGCGGCGCGCACTTGTTGTGGGATGAAGGATGTAGCGGTCATACCTGGCGTGGTATTTACCTCTAAGAGATTTATCTCTAGCCTTTCGCCTTTCGCCTCATCGCCTGTCAATATATAATCTACGCGAATGATACCTTTGCAGCCGAGGATGTCGTATATCTTCAATGTCATGGCTTGCACCTTATCGCGCACTTCGTCGGGTATACGGGCAGGGGTGATTTCGTCCACCTGACCATTGTATTTGGCATCGTAGTCAAAGAACTCGTTGCTGGTCACTACTTCGGTGATAGGGAAAGCGACTGCTTTGTCTTTGGTCTTGTATGCACCGCAGGTGATTTCAATACCCTTCATAAATGCCTCACAAATGACCTCGTCGCCTTCAGCAAACGCTTTCTTGATAGCGGGCTCTACCTCTTCTAGCGTCTTTACTTTGGTCACACCGAAGGACGAACCACCTACATTGGTCTTGATAAAGCATGGCAATCCTACTTGTGCTACTATATCTTCGCCTATTGCCTCATCGCCTAATCGCCTCATCGCCTCTTTGCGCAGCAATACGCTTTCCGCCACTTTTATACCAAAGCCTTTCAAATAGTGATTGCAGGTGTACTTGTTGAAAGTCATAGCCGCTGCCAATACGCCGCAACAAGAGTAGGGGAGACCAATCATGTCTAGATAGCCCTGCAATACGCCATTCTCGCCGGGTGTACCGTGGATGGTGATGTAGGCGAAATCAAAAGTGTGTTTTTGACCATTGTAGATGTAGGAAAAATCATTCTTATCTATCTCTGCCCACTCGTTTTCGCCTACTTTGGCTTTCCAATCGTTGCCTCGTAGGAGAACGATGGTAGTGGTGTATTGCTGTTGGTCGGCTAAGAAAGACTCTATGCCCGCTGCACTGCGCAATGATACCTCGTATTCGGAACTATCTCCTCCTGCTATAATGGCTATGTTTCTTTTCATTTTGTGTGTCAAATCAATTTTGCTTGCAAAATTACTTTTTTTTTTGCATATTTGCAAATAATTCTACGTTTTTTTATGAAAAATCCTATGACTGCCATTTTGTCAGTATATCTATGTTGGTACAGGTTTTGTCTAAAACCTAGTAACAATCTTAAAGTCTTTGACGACCTTAAGGAGCTTAATGACTAAAAAACATATAACTATGAATACAATGAACAACAAAACCGAAAACCTACAGAAGTTCGCTATTAACCTTTGCGAACGTGCCCAACAGGGCAAACTGGACCCTGTGATTGGCCGTGACGACGAGATTCGTCGCGTACTACAAATCCTCTCACGTCGTACAAAAAACAACCCTATTCTCATCGGCGAGCCTGGTGTGGGTAAGACCGCTATTGTGGAGGGCTTGGCGCATCGTATCATTCGTGGTGATGTGCCCGAGAACCTAAAGAAGAAACAAATCTACTCCCTCGATATGGGTGCGCTGATTGCTGGTGCGAAGTACCAAGGTGAGTTCGAGGAGCGCCTCAAGGGTGTCATCACGGAGGTGACAAGCGCTGCGGGTGAGATTATTCTTTTTATAGATGAGATACACACGCTCGTGGGCGCGGGTAAGACCTCAGGCGCAATGGATGCTGCTAATATCCTCAAACCAGCTTTGGCACGAGGGGAACTGCGTGCCGTGGGTGCGACCACTTTGGATGAGTATCAGAAGTATTTTGAGACCGACAAAGCTCTCGAGCGCCGCTTCCAGATGGTGATGGTGGATGAGCCCGACGAGGCAGCGACAATCTCTATTCTGCGTGGATTGAAAGAGCGCTACGAGACCCACCACAAGGTGCGTATCAAAGATGATGCGCTGATTGCTGCGGTGACACTCTCAACTCGCTATATATCAGACCGTTTTCTTCCTGATAAAGCCATTGACTTGGTGGACGAGGCTGCGGCTAAACTACGCTTGGAAGTGGACTCTAAGCCCGAAGAATTGGATAACCTCAACCGCCAAATTATGCAGTTGCAAATCGAGCGTGAGGCGATAAAGAAAGAGCACGACAAAGCTAAATTGGCTACTATTGAGGAGCAACTGAACAAACTGCAAACTGAGGCGAAAGAGATGAACGCGCGTTGGGAGCAGGAGAAAGGTTATGTGGCGACTATCCAAAACGAGAAAGCCAATATTGAACAGATGAAACACGAAGCAGAGGTCGCTGAGCGTGAGGGCAACTACGGCAAGGTAGCGGAGATTCGCTATGGTCGTTTGCAGCAGGCAGAGGCAAATATCAAAGCGGCGCAAGAGGCACTACATGCGATGCAAGGCGAGAGTCTGATTAAGGAGGAGGTTGATGAGGACGATATTGCCGAAGTAGTGGCTCGTTGGACGGGCATCCCTGTAACGAAGATGATGCAATCCGAACGAGATAAACTCCTGCATTTGGAGGAGGAATTGCACAAGCGTGTTGTGGGTCAAGACGAAGCTATTCAGGCAGTTAGCGACGCTATCCGTCGCAGTCGTGCGGGTTTGCAAGACCCTAAACGTCCTATCGGTTCGTTTATTTTCTTGGGCACGACGGGCGTGGGTAAGACGGAGTTGGCAAAAGCATTGGCGGAGTATCTGTTCGATGACGAGAACATGATGACCCGTATTGATATGTCGGAGTATCAGGAGAAGTTCGCTGCTACCCGATTGATTGGTGCGCCTCCAGGATATGTGGGGTATGACGAGGGCGGACAATTGACTGAGGCTATCCGTCGCAAGCCTTATAGTGTGGTGCTCTTTGATGAGATAGAGAAGGCGCACCCCGATGTGTTTAATGTGCTGTTGCAAGTGTTGGATGATGGCCGCTTGACCGACAACAAGGGTCGCACGGTGAACTTTAAGAACACCTTGATTATTTTCACCTCGAACCTCGGTAGCCAACTCATCCGCGAGAATGAGGAGCAGGGGATTGACCATGAGAAGACGAGCCAGCAGGTGATGGAGCTATTGAAGCAGACGATTCGCCCTGAGTTCTTGAACCGTATTGACGAAACGATTATGTTCACTCCGCTGAATGAGAGTCAGATCCGCGACATCGTCGGTTTGCAGATTGAGGGTGTGCATAAGATGCTGATGCAGAGTGGTGTAGATTTGCGCATTACGGATGATGCGATCGATTATATCGCTCGTGAGGGTTATGATCCGCAGTTCGGTGCTCGCCCTGTGAAGCGTGCGTTGCAGCGATTGGTGCTCAACGAACTCAGCAAAGCCATCATCGCAGGCAAGGTGGATCACCAAAAGCCCGTAATTGTGGAGCTGCGTGACGGGGAATTGCAGTTTAAAAACTAAACTATAAATCGTTAACCTTTGGTATAGAAATACGCTACCCTTGCGCTACCTTTGCGCAAGGGTAGGTTTTTATTTATCCCAATAGATGTATTGCATATCGCTGACCTTTTGTGCGGCGGGTTCGACAATGAAGGTGGGCGTTTCTTTATCCCAACCCTGTAAATCTCCATTAACCGAGTCTTGGATGAAACGCTGCACATTCTCACCCCATTGCAACCAATGGCGCGTGTCGGAACATTGAGCGTCAATAGTGGTAAACTCTTCGTAGCGCGTTTGGCGACCAATCACGTTATTATGCAAGTCCATATAGTGGTCGCATGGAGCATTAGGACTCTTCCACTCCCAAAAAATATCCATAATAGCGTGGGATAACCATTCTCCGACATAAGTGCGCAACAACACATTTACATAGATATGTTTGAACGCATCACCTGGGCGACCATTATTGGTGGCTTCGCCATAGTAGTAATATGCTAGTTTTTCCGCACGTGCCTTACTTTGCAATACGCGGTAAAACATACGTGGACCGCGCCAGAGCAACAAGGATAGCAGGATATTCTCTTCCTCAAAGAATTCGATATTGAGCGTGTCAAACGTTTCGCGCGTGAGAGGTAGGTTACTATGGATAAGCGATTGGAGTTTGTTCCAGTCTTGTTGCTCAGTGGGCGTGAGTTCTAGAGCTAGTAACTCGTCTTCTAACGAAAGGGAGTCTAGAACGGCATATAGTTCGTGACTAGGCGATTGACCAGATACCAATCGTATTTCTTGTTGCTTGGGGGCAAAGAGAGTAGGTCGTTGCGTGGAACTAACCAATAATAAGTCTGCTACGGAACAGAGCTTGCTGATATACCCTTTGTATGCTTTTTCTGGATAGAGGCGTATGAGCTCTTGCTCAATGAAATCTGCAAGGTTTTGCTCTTTTTGCAACATACTGTCCGCTTCCCATCTTGCTCCTAAGACATAAAGTGCCTCAGCGGGAAAAGAGGGGAGGAGAGTGGTATCAGGCGTGAAACCAACCCTCATTCCCTCCCTAGATGGAAGGGTGTTTTGTGTGCGGCAACCTACTAGGAACAGAAGGAGAAGAGGGAGTATGAGAAGTTTAGAAAGTTTCATTGTTTCTTATGCATTTATGCTGCAAAAGTACACAAAATTTTGCATATATCCAAAAAAAGCAGTAATTTTGCAGCATAAATTGAAAAATGTAGGTAAAATGTCAGTTCATGTACAAAATAGTCGTATGACGACCACACGCCTGAGAAAGATGAAGCAAGCAGGCGAGAAGATAGCCATGCTCACTAGTTATGACTACACCCTGACCCGTCTGCTAGATGAGGCAGGTATAGAGATGATTTTGGTGGGCGATAGCGCGTCGAATATCGTATGCGGAAACCGCTATACATTACCTATCACCGTGGAAGAAATGATCTTCCTTACCAAAGGTGTAGTACGCGCTGCGGAGCACGCATTGGTAGTGATTGATATGCCATTTGGAAGTTATCAAGTGAGTGAAGAACAAGCGGTTAGCAATGCGCTGAAGATGATGAAGGAGTCGGGTGCTGATGCGGTGAAATTGGAAGGTGGAGAGGAGATACTGCCTGCCATTCGCCATATGGTGCAGGCGGGTGTGCCTGTGATGGGACACCTGGGATTGACTCCACAGAGTGTGAATCAATTAGGCGGTTATGGTTTGCGCGCCAAAGAGGATGCCGAAGCTGAGAAACTACTCAACGATGCGAAGTTGCTCGACGAGGCAGGATGCTTTGCTATCGTATTGGAGAAGATACCTGCAGCGTTGGCTAAACGAGTGACTGAGGCAGTTAGTTGCCCTACGATAGGTATTGGTGCAGGCAATGTGACCGATGGTCAGGTGCTGGTATTGCACGATATGTTGGGCTTGAACGAGGGCTTTAAGCCCAAGTTCCTTCGCCAGTTTGCGCAACTAGGTGAAGCCGTGAAGTCTGCGGTGAGCGATTATATCGCAGCGGTAAAAGATGCGACTTTTCCTAGCCAAGAGGAGAGTTATTAGGCACGAAACGCTGTTTAGAGATTAGAGGACACGCCTACGGCGCTACAGTTTAGAGGCGAAAAAAAGCGTCAGGATTCTACCCTGACGCTTTCTTTATGCAATGCTTCCATCACTTCGCGGATAAGCGTTTCACTCAGTCCTTTTTGTTTGCCATATGCAAGGCATCGGTCGAGCACTTGTTGATAGCGTTGTGGCTGCATTATAGGCTCTCCGTGTGCATGCTTCCATTCGCCAATCTGGCGAGCCACATCCACACGCTTGCCGATGATTTCCCACAACTGCTCGTCCAGTTGGTCAATCTCTGCGCGAAGTGAAGACAAGTCTTTCATATTAACCTTTCAACTGCGCAATCGCCTCTTTGAGCGTAGCGATACGGCTCTCGGCATCGGACTTCTTCTTGCGCTCGAGTTCTACGATCTCTGGTTTGGCATTTTGCACGAAGCGTTCGTTGCTCAGTTTGCCCATCACACCACGAAGGAAGCCCTCTTGGTGCGCCAATTCGGCTTCGAGTTTCTTGAGCTCTTCTTCCACATTGATAAACTTCTCCAATGGTACGCTATACTCAGTTGTGCCCACGATAAACGATGCGCAACCTGCGCTCTTCTCTGCACCTACTGCCAACTCTACATTACCCAATTTGGTAACCACTGCTGGCAATGCCTCTGGAGTAATCAATGTCAGTATCTCTTTAGGAGAGATATTCTTTTGTGCACGGATATTGCGGATAGCAGAGATAATCTCGAAGCATTGTGTAGCGTCGTGTAGCAGTTGTGTAGTGTTGTTTAGCGGTTGTGTAGCATTGATTGGAGAAACCATGAGTGATTCGCCTTCTTGGCGCTCCTCGATAGCTTGCCACAATTCTTCGGTGATGAATGGCATGAATGGGTGGAGCAACTTGAGCATCGTATCCATAAACTGGATAGTCTTCTCATACGTCGCCTTATCAATTGGCTGACCGTATGCAGGTTTGATAATCTCCAAGTACCAACCCGAAAAATCGTCGCAGAAGAGTTTGTAGATAGCCATCAATGCTTCGCTGAGGCGGTATTTGCTGAACAAGTCAGCCACCTCCTCTTGTGCTTTAGCCAATACAGCATCAAACCAATCTACGCCCCACTTATTGGTAGCAGGCATTTCTGCGTCTGCTACTTCCCATCCTTTGATGAGGCGGAAGCAGTTCCAAATCTTGTTGCAGAAGTTACGGCCTTGCTCGCAAAGACTGTCATCAAACAAAATATCATTGCCTGCAGGTGCGCAAAGCATCATACCCATGCGCACGCCGTCCGCGCCGAAACGCTCAATCAAATCCAGTGGATCAGGGCTATTGCCGAGCGATTTGGACATCTTGCGACCCAATTTATCGCGCACAATACCTGTGAAGTACACATGACGGAATGGCATCTTACCGATATATTCATAACCTGCCATGATCATACGTGCCACCCAGAAGAAGATAATATCTGGACCAGTTACAAGGTCTGCGGTTGGGTAGTAGTAGTTAATTTCCTCATTGCCAGGGTTGTTGATACCATCAAACAAACTGATTGGCCACAACCACGAACTGAACCATGTGTCCAATGCGCCTTCATCTTGCACCAGTTCCTCAACTTTCAATCCCGACTTCTCGGCAGCCGCCTCAATGCTTGGTGCTACGATAATCTTATCCTCTGGATAGTTCTCGGCACCTGTCTCTTCGAGCAATGCTTTCTCGTAGTACGCAGGAATACGGTGTCCCCACCATAGTTGGCGTGAGATACACCAGTCTTTGATATTCTCCAACCAGTTGCGGTAGGTGTTTTTGTATTTCGTTGGATAGAATACGATATCGTCGTTCATCACTGGTGGCAACGCGATGTCAGCAAAGTGCTGCATGCGAATGAACCATTGCAGACTCAATCGTGGCTCAATAGGTACATTGGTACGCTCGGAGTAACCCACTTTGTTGGTGTAGTCTTCCACTTTCTCCACCAATCCTTCGGCTTGCAAGTCCACTACAATCTGCTTGCGGCAGTCGAAGCGGTCCATACCTTGGTATGTTGCTACATTAGGATAGATATCTGCCTCTAATCCTTCTACATTCACGTGCGCATCTGCGGTAAATATATCATAGGTGGTGAGGTCATATTTTTGTCCCAATGCGTAGTCGTTCACATCGTGTGCTGGGGTTACCTTCAAGCAACCTGTACCGAACTCAATCTCCACGTAGCGGTCCTCGATTACTGGAATCACGCGACCCACCTTAGGCACAATCACGTGCTTGCCTTTGAGCCATTGGTTCTTAGGGTCTTTAGGGTTGATACACATTGCCACGTCACCCATAATGGTCTCAGGACGGGTGGTAGCTACTACTGCGTAGTAACCTTTCTCATCTTTGTGGACAACATTGCCTTCTACATTTGCCTCATCACCTACTGGCTCTACCACATAGTACTTCATATAGTACAGTTTCGAGTGCTCCTCTTGGTAAATCACCTCCTCATCAGAAAGGGCTGTTTGGCGCTCTGGATCCCAGTTCACCATACGCAGTCCGCGATAAATCAGTCCTTTGTTGTATAGGTCGCAGAACACATCTATCACCGCTTTGGAGCGTGTCTCATCCATCGTAAACGCAGTACGGTCCCAGTCGCATGAGCAACCGAGTTTGCGCAATTGCTTCAGGATGATACCTCCGTGCTCCTCGGTCCAAGCCCAAGCATGTTTGAGAAACTCCTCACGGGTGAGGTCGCTTTTGTTGATACCTTGCTCTTTGAGGCGTTTGATGACCTTGGCTTCGGTAGCGATACTCGCGTGGTCAGTACCAGGTGCCCAACACGCGTTCTTGCCTTCGAGACGTGCACGACGCACAAGAATATCTTGGATAGTGTTATTGAGTACGTGTCCCATGTGCAGTACACCCGTCACGTTTGGTGGAGGAATAACTACGGTGTATGCCTCACGACTATCAGGCGTGCTGTGAAACAACTTTTGGTCAAGCCAATATTGATACCATTTGGCTTCAATGTCTGTTGGATTGTATTTTGCGTCCATATATTCAAGCCCTTAGGGGCTGTTTAAAAAGGGTTAAAAGTTTCAAAGTTTCAATGAGATTTTTGCGTATGAAACACAAAACGCCAAAAATCGCACAAAGTTACTGCTTTTTTCTGACATATGCAACAAAAAATCGCCACATGGGCGATTTTTTGTTATTTAGCGTATGAGATATACGTTTTATGTCATTCGGATTAAATCGTTTTGAGTTCGCTGCCTGGGAAATAGTGGGCGAGGATTTGTTCGTAGGTGTAGCCCTTATCTGCCATCACGGCGGCACCGATTTGGCACAGTCCTACACCGTGACCCCAGCCAGCACCTGTGAAAATGAAGTCGCCTTGTTCGTTGCGATCTACTACAAAGGCACTACTATACAAGTGGCTGCGGCTTAGCCATTTGCGAATCTCTAACTCCTTGCCAATCACCATCGTGCGCTTGCTGCCTACGATTTGCATCTCGTACAAACGAGCAGAAGGTCCGCGCTTGATAGGTACGAGGTCGAGGATCTCGCCAAAGTCAATACCCGAACGCTCACGGATAATCTCACTCAGTTCGGCTGCGGTGTATTGCACTGTCCAACGGTAGAAGTCTTTGGTCTCTTGGTCGTAGTTGTTGAGCACTTGGCTCAGTACACGTGCGTCGGTGGTGTTGCAGTAGGCAGATGGTGAAGTACGTATGAACTCCTGTGCGTTCTCCTCTATGGTCAAATCGGGTAGGGGAGTGCCAATCTCATCGCGGACAGCTTCAAGGTATGGGTAGTGTTCGTTTGCCCAAGCGTTCTCGAAGAGTTCGGTAGCGCCGCCGCAGGACTTATAGAAGCGTGCGTCGCACACCTTACCATCGTACATCAGCACTTGTCCACGGGTAGCGTCAATGGCTTTTTGCACATTGGCTGCTGCCTCAGGGTGTTCGTCACGGCGTGTGATACCCTCATAGCGTTGGCAGTGGTCGTCGGCGCATACATCAAAGCCCTCGTGTGCATCACGTTCGTACCAGATTACATGGCGATCTGGGTCGCTGAGGTCGGGTTTGCCGGTGCAGGTGGATGGACTGATGATTGGACGGAGTACCCAACTGCGGGAGATAACTGCATGTGCTTTCAGCAGTTCGAGCGAGGAGGTGGCTGACATCTCGGAGGTGATTACTGAACTGAGATAGTCTTCCACGTCAAGGCGGTTGATAGCGGTTTGTGTGCCATCGGCGTTATCGCGTATTTCGAGTGTACCTTCAAACTCTTGGTCTTCGAGGCGATCCCAGTGGAAACCAATTCCAATGCGGACATTCTTCAAGAGGAAGGTCGGACGCTCTGGTGTAGAGTGAGGACCTGGAATGACTGCTTCAATCTTTGGGGCGGTCATCACGCCCACTGCAATTTCGTGTTTCATGAGTGTATGGGGTTATTTGTTAATATCTAATTATCGTTCTATTTCGCCTTTCCACGAGTTGAAGCCCGTGTTGAGTTCTACGACTTGGTAGCCGTGTTGGGCGAGTTGCATGGCGGCATTTTTGCTTCTTCTGCCTGAACGACAGTAGAGAGCAATGGTCTTGTCTTTTGGAAGCAGTTGTTCTGCTTTTTGCATAAAGTCGACTTGTGTGACATCTATAAGTAGCGCGTTAGGGATATGTCCTTGTGCATATTCGTTGGCAGTTCTGACATCCAAGCGAACGACGGTGGTGTCTTCAATGACCTGCGCAAAAGTATCTGCATCCACCGAGCGGAAGTCAGCTGCTTTGCAGCCCAAAAAACTCATCAGGCAGAGTAGGATAGGAAAGGGTTTCATAATGTTATGATAGTTATGCGTTTTTACTTGAGTAGGATATATGCAAGACTGGCGGCGCTGATAATGATCCAAAGCAAAACTCCTTGGAGCAAGGGACGGATGCCGACGGATTTGATGACATCTACGGATAGGGAGGCGCCAATGAAGAACATCGTGATGATCAGTCCTTTGCGTGCAATACCTGCAATGAATTTACCTATCTCGGGATAGTCCACCAAAAGGTAGGTGTTGATGAGCATGGCGACGATAAAGAACAAGATAAACCATGGGATACTAATCTTCTTGCCGTCGCTGCGGAAAATGATAGAAGTGACCAACGCTAATGGAATAATCCACAATGCACGAGTGAGCTTGATGGTGGTAGCCACTTGCAGGGCTTCTTCGCCATAAGCCGCTCCTGCTCCCACTACCGAACTAGTATCATGGATAGCAATAGCCGCCCATGTGCCGAACTCTTGTTGGCTTAGTCCCAACCAATGACCCAAAGCGGGAAAAAGGAAAAGACCTATAGCGTTGAGGATAAACACCGTAGCTAATGCCATGGACATATCGGTGTCCTTGGCTTTGATGATAGGTCCTACCGCAGCGATAGCACTTCCGCCACAAATGGCTGTGCCCGAACTAATAAGGTAGGAGGTGTTGCGGTTGAGTTTCAATATTTTGCAGCCAATAAACATACCTATAAGCAAGGTACCGATGACCGATATAATCGTAAAGAGCATACCTTCCTTACCCGATGCGAGTGAGGCTTGAAGGTTCATTCCAAAGCCCAAACCGATGACGGAGTATTGGAGGAGTTTCTTAGAGACTTGCTTGTTGAAAGTGGGATAGGCTTGTCCGCAAAGTAGGGCAAAAACTAAGCCAATAAACAGCACCACAGGAGGTGTTACCCACGTCGAAAGGAAACGGAGCGCAGGGATATAATCGCAAAGCAGACATAGCGTGATGATGGATAGCAGAGCGATATATATATGTCGGTTGTATTTGCGGAGCATGGGGGTGGTAATTATGAATTATGAAATAGGAATTAACTTAGGAAATGACTTATGAAAATGTTGTCATTTTTTTTGTAAATCAGTCTATTTTGTATTGAGTTTAATTGTAATTTTTGTTGGATATATTCGCCAATTGCGATATGCGATTCATTTTTGCTGTCACTGTGTAATTCGTCAGTTGCGACTGACGAATTACGATCCAAGATTAGTACATGTGGTTACTTCAACTTAATATCATTTTGTTCAAAACATGCAATTATACTTTTTGCTACATGATATGCCAAATTAACAGGAACAGCATTACCTATCATTTTATAGCCATAATCCACTTTGTCATAAACAAATTTGAATGTGTCAGGGAAAGTTTGTACGCGTGCCACCTCTCGCACTGACATGCGGCGATACAGATGTTCTTTGCCTGGCACAAAGATTTGTTTGTTAGCTTCCACTTTAATCATTGTAGGGGCTTGTGGGTGCAATTGGCATTGTCTTCCACTTGCTTGTACAGTAAAACCAGGCTCATTCCATTGGCGAACACGATTGCGCGACATGAAAATAGGCGAAAAAGACCCAATATAATATTCGTGATTTGGTACAGCACATTCTTTACCATTGGTATAATTATGTTCCTGCGCAGGAATAGCATTATCTTTTAAGTCCCAAATCGCATCTTTGAGAGTCGGATTATTGCCTGTTGGCTTTGGATATTGATAGTTTCGTATGTTCAGGTCTTTACGGAAACCTACATAAAAAACTCGGTCACGGTCTTCTGGTACATCAAAATCATTGGCATTGAGCAGTTTGAGTTGTACATCATATCCTGCTTCGTCAAACAATTGCATAAAGCCATTAACAGCCTCCGAATGGCGTTTGGCAAGCATGCCTGAAACATTTTCTGCAACAAAAAACAGTGGTTTTACTGCTCGCAAGATACGGATATATTCATAAAAGAGTTGTCCTCTTTCATCCTCAATACCTTTTAATGTTCCCGCTTCGCTCCACGATTGGCAAGGTGGACCACCAATAATGCCAGTGATATTTGTTGGTAAGATGGAAGTATCCAATTTGCGTATATCTCCTTCAATCAGTTGCGTATTAGGGAAATTAGCACGGAAAGTAGGGCAAATGTTCTTATCGTATTCATTTGCCAACACGGTGTGAAATCCTGCCTTTTCAAATCCAAGGTCTAGACCGCCTGCTCCAGAAAAAAGACTTATTAAGTTCATGTTATCGCCAATGACAATCAATAGTAATAATAGCAGTAGGCATACCCACAATTTGTACATCAAATTTCAAGGATGGCTCTACTTTGGTCGCTGCATTGTGTATGCGGAAAGTAAATTGCCAACCTCCGTCCATATATAGTTCAACGGTATTGTTCCTGTCTGGCATAAAATCAAGGCTTACGATACGCGTTGGAAGCGAAGCTATAGGCACTTGAATAGCAGGTTGCTCTGTGCGAGATGGTTTATTGAGTGTGCCGTGAATATTATACGATTGTACTTGAGTAAGTTGATAGCGATCAATACTGATTACCTTGTAAAAATCAAACTTACTCAACAAATACTCTACCATTTTTGCTGGAATATCTCTATGAACGATATACTGGCTCTTTATCTCTTCTATAAAAGCTTTTAGGATAGGTATATACACATCATTCTCTTTGTCAGGAAGCTCTTTGAATAGTGTCCCCTTGCTTTTTTCAGCAGCAAGATATGCAAAAACAGGATTGACTGCATCCCAATATGTTTGTGAACATGGTACACCAAACCAGCCATTACCAAAATCAATGGTTGCAGATAAACGACTATGTTTAACAGCGAAATGGTTGTGCTTAATAGACAGACCTATTTCCCATTGAATATCGCAACGAATAATCAAAATGTCTCGTACATCTCCTTGCTGCCCTGCTTGATCGGGTTGGATGAAAATTTCAAGCATGTCATTACCCTGTTCCAAAATAAGTGGCTCAAGGGAGAATAGTGTAGCAACTGCTGCTTCGGCGCTGCGTTGATAAGTGTGTTGTTCTGTTTCTGAGAGTGTATTCCATGCATTCAATGCTGCGAGGAAACTACTGTTCTCTACGATTTGCGCAGGACGATGTTTAGCAATTTCACGGTGTAATGTTTGTAAACAAACAAATTCGTAGGCGCGTCCTTGGTCGTTGCTTAAATTACTCATAATTCTGTGCTTTTTATTTCCGTCTGCAAAAGTACTACTTTTTTTGTAAATATGCAAACAGAAGGGTTAATAGTTAGTTGATTTTTTTGAAAAACGCTGCAAAGGTACTATGACAAACTGCTAAAACTTGTCAGTATGTAAAGAAAAATGCATTTTTTTTGCAGAAAAGTGCATTTTTTATGTTTATTGGGTGTAAAACGCAATAAAAGATGAGCACGAAATGCGCAACAGGGAGTAAATCTTTTTAGGAATGGTGTAAACCTTTTCAGGAAAATAGTCAATAGTTTTAGGATATGAGTCAACCTTTTTAGGAGGGCAATCTTAACAAACAGCACTTTTTGTAGGCAAGGAGTTGATTCGGAGTTGTCTCGGTCGTCGGTCGGAGTTCTCTCGGTGGAATGAGGCAAGGTATAAGAGAGGTAAAAGAGACGGCAATCTTAAGAAAACGCACATTTTATATTTTGGAGTTCTTTGGTTCATCCTAGGTTCGTCCTTGGTTCATCCTTGGTTTTTAGCACGGAGTGTATATACAAAGTACAAAGGAAGTAAATCTTAATAAAAGTACTTTTATCAATACTCATACATTTGGCGGTCGTGCCTACCCTGTACGGCACTACCCTATAGCCATACGGCTGCGTACCCGCAATTCAACACCCCACCAATTCACGAAATTGGTCGGGGACCCCGTAGGGTGCGCCATTCTATGTGTTGCGCTTAATCCTCAAAGTGGGTACTTTTTGGGCGCAATACTCGGAGTGCGTTCCGTCGCACTCCTTCACCTTGGTCTTTTACCCGAGAGGAATAGGGAAGGTGCAAGGGGATGAAATCTTAAAAAAGGTTGGATTATGTGCAAGGGTTATCTGCCACTTCGCGGATGATGTCGCGGAGGCGGGCAGGGGTGAGGCGGTCAAAACTCTCGCGGTTGGCTACAATGCCAATGCCTGCCATCTCTACCGTAGCAGGAGAGAACAATATGCGCTCTTCCTCTGGAGCAAAGAAACACATTGGGCGGGATTCGCGGCGGAAGAAGATGACGGTATGAAACATACCGTTGTGTAGGGTGGTGTAGTGTTGTGTAGAGTGGTGTAGCGTTGTATTTTCAGCGGACAATTCTACACTATTCTGCACCATGCTACACGATTCTACACTATCGCCATGTGGCGATGGCGTGTACCACGAAACGATATTCCATCGAGGTTCGTATTCTTCGGCATGAGAAGCGCCGATAGTCAGAGAGCCCGTTTGGCTGGCTTCTTCGGGGATAGTACCCATAGCAAGCACGCGCTTGACGGCTGCTAAATGGGATTGCAAATCCGTTTCTTGCACCAAGATAGCGTTGGCGTAGTTGGTGGAGAAATGATCTTCTATCGGAAGGCTGTGGCGAGGCACAGCTTGGAAATGCATATGGTCGGGGGCACTGGCACCGCACATAGGACCATTGTAGAAAATGGTCATCTCAGGCAACTCCTTCGCCAAATGCAACATGGCTTCGAGGTGAGGCAGCAGTTCTTGGCGTTCGTGTACGGAGGAAGAAACGGTGAAGTGCGGAGAGAAAATAGGGAAGGGGTTTACGCGTATATAATAGGTGTGCCCTGTTGGGGATTCCCAATTATGGGTGAGTTGGTTTTCCTCTACGCCATCGGGGCAGAGGAAGCATGCGCGCTGTTGCAGGGCTTCGGGGCTGACGTCAGCCATCACGCTGCGGACGCGAGCAGGGTTGAAAAACAATTTAGCAGGGAAGCCGTCGATAGTCATGTCTTTGACTTCGACCCCTGCAAGTGCTTCATAATTAAGAAATGCTCTCCCGTGAGCACTGAGCTCGCGGGAGAACATGTCGGATATTTCTTCGAAAAGTTTCAAATTACTTCTTCTCATTCATTTGGATACGTGCCTTCAACTCCCATGTACGGATGCGATCTTTGTACAAGTGGTTGTTGTTCATGGTCACGATATCGCAGTTAGCATCAGAGTTGTCATCCCAACGACGGCAGTTATACACTACGTCATAGATACGACCAATTTGATACTCACGGCTTACGCGCAAACCAACTGCATAGTCCTCACCATACTTGGTGGTTGGGAAGTTGATAGTGCGGAGCATTGGAGTATAGAAACCACGTGGTGCGCCAAGACCGTGGATACGGAGAGCATTGTTGCGGCCGTTGTCTGGTGTCCACTCTTTGTGGTCGATTACTCCAGGAGGAATCATGTTGCCGTCGAAGTCGGTGAGTTGGTATGTACCTACCACCATTGCGCAGTTTTGCTCGTGGAAAGCGTCGATGAACTTTTGTACGGTGTTCTCGTCGAAATAAGTATCGTCAGAGTCGAGTTGGATAGCAAAACGACCGCATTTCTCGTGGTGGAGAGCTACGTTCCAGTTACCACCGATAGCGTGCCAAGTCTTGTCTTGAGCGATATAAACGAGGTTGTCGTGACCCTCAGCAACGATGCTCTTGATTACATCTACAGAACCGTCCTCAGAGTTGTCGTCCACAACGATTACGTTGAACTTGTAAGGAGCTTTAACTACTTGACTAAGAGCACTCTTGATAGCGGTACCGATAGTACGAACGCGGTTTTTACATGGGATAACCACAGTAGCATCGTACTCGAAGCCACCGCCTTGGAGGTCAATGTCTTTGAAGCCAGGAGCGAGGTAACCGTTGATGTCTTTGAGGTGTTGGGTAACGGCTTGCTCCATCTCGATTTGTACGCCACGGTTCTTAGGATCTACATAGTCGAAGTTCTTCTCGCCAGTGGTACGGTTATCGAGCTCTACATCATAATAGAGGTACTCGTTGATATGCTCCAAAGCGCCCTTTTGGCTCACTTTGAGGCGAAGATCGTAGAGACCAGCGTATTGATAATCAACATCCATGCGAGCAACAGCCTCTTTGATAGCGCTGGTGCGATAGAAGAGAACAGAACCAAACTCAAAGTCATCGCGAACAGAACCGAGTTGATAGTCAATCACAGGAGCGTTTGTGCGCACGTCGCCCACTTGGTTGAAGTGGTCAGCGTAAACCATAGCAGCTTGTGTGTCCTCGATAAGTGCCTCCATACGCTCGAGCGCGAAGAGAACGAATGAGAGGGTGGTGTACTTGGTGTAGATCAAAGTATACTCGGTGTTAGCCTTCTCAGCGATCTCGCGAACAGTAGCTGTTGAGCGGATGTCACCGTGCAAGAAATGAATGTCTGCTACGAGCTCTTGAGCTTTCAAGTTAGCCACGGTAGCTTTTACTTGTTCCTCACTTTGGAAAGGAATAAAACATGTGATATTTTTCATAAATTTTAATAAATAAAATGATTATTTTTCTTTGTTTAGTGTAGGGCGTAGAGTGTAAGGTGTAGAGGCAGGGATTATGCGGCATAGCCGCTATCCCTTCGCCTTTAACCTTTAACCTTTCGCCTAATAGCCTTAAAGGATATGATATTGTACGAATGCCTCGATAGCTTCATATTCCGCTAAACCGAGGTCAGAGTACATCTTAGCAGTATCGTGGTTGCGATCCTCAGCGCGTTGCCAGAACAGACGCTCGTCGTCGCCCAAGAATGGAGCAGACTCCATTTGGCTCGCGTGGCGGAGGATAGCATTACGTTTCGAGCGAAGCTCCTCTGGTGACATTGGCACTGCCATTTCGATGAGGTCAAGCTCCCATTCCATCCATGCGCCACGGTACATCCAGATGCGGCAGTCCTTCAACCACTCATCCCATGCAGCGGTGTGCTTGAGTTCATCGAGAGCAGCGAGCACAGCGTCCAGACACACGCGGTGAGTACCGTGAGGGTCAGCCAAGTCGCCAGCAGCGAAGATCTCTTGTGGTTTAACCTCCTCAAGAAGTGCTTTTACGATATCCACATCAGCTTGTGAGAGAGGACCTTTCTTGATAGTACCAGTCTCGTAGAATGGCAAGTTGAGGAAGTGGATATGGTCGGTAGGGAGACCCATGTAACGGCAAGCTGCGGTAGCCTCACCACGGCGAATAAGTGCCTTGAGGTTGAGTATCTCGCGGGTGTCGTTGTCGCCTACCTTCTCGTTGTGGAAGAAGTTCATATATTCGTCGTACTTCTTCTCAATTACTTGATCTTCAGGAAGGTGCATGAGTTTGTAACCCTTCATAAAGTCCATGAAGCGTACTACTTCCTCGTCGCAAACGGCGATACAACCGCTGGTCTCATAAGCTACGTGTACGTTGTGACCTTGGTTGATGAGGCGTTGGAAAGTACCACCCATAGAAATGACATCATCATCTGGGTGAGGAGAGAAGATTACGATATCTTTTGGGAATGGTTTAGCACGCTCAGGGCGATTGGTGTCATCTGCATTTGGTTTGCCACCTGGCCAACCAGTGATGGTGTGTTGCAAGTCGTTGAATACCTTGATATTGCACTTGTATGCAGATTCAAATTTGGTGATAAGTTCGCTCAGCCCGAAATCGTTATAGTCCTTATTGGTGAGTTTGAGGATTGGCTTCTTTGTTTGCTCGCAGAGCCATACCACAGCGCGGCGAACGAGTTGGTCGGTCCACTCGCAGTTGGTCACTTTCCAAGGATGATTGATGCGGGTGAGTTTGTTAGCTGCCTCCAGGTCAAGAATGAATGATGCGTTTTTGTGGAGTTGCAAGTACGATGCAGGGCAAGCTGCATTTGCCACCTCTTCGATCGCTTGTTTCACGATGCCTGCTTTATGTTGACCAAACGCAAGGAGGATAACCTCTTTGGCTTGGAGGATAGTCTCAACGCCCAACGTGATAGCGCATGTAGGCACTTGTGCTACGTTGCCGAACAATGACTTAGCGTCCACGCGAGAGTTGCTGTCCATAATCACTAAGCGAGTAGAAGAGTTAGGTTGTGTACCTGGCTCATTCATAGCAATATTACCGCATTGACCGATACCCAATACTTGGATATCAATGCCACCTGCCTCTACGATAGCTTTCTCGTATTCTTCGCAGAAAGTGAATATGGTCTCCTTTGGTAGATCACCAGGGAAAGTATGTACGTTCTCAGGAAGAATGTCAATGTGATCAAGCAATTGGCTTTGGATTTGAGCCATGCTGCCGAGTGATGAATCTGCTAGTGGATAGAATTCGTATGAACCGAATACGACTACATTTTTGAAACTAAGTCCCTCTTCTTTGTGCAGACGCACCAATTCTACAAATAAATCACGCATTGAGCGACCTGAAGCCAATGAAAGAACGGTTTTTTGACCATTTTCGTTACGACGATTAATCAACTTGGCAATGCGATCAGCCACAGTTGCAATGCCCTCTTGAGGTTTCTCAACGATGGTGGTGTTTACATGCTCCAAGCGGGTAACGCGAGATTGCTCATAAGCGTCCACTGGGCGGTACAATTTCTCCTCAACTTTGCTCAGAGAAATCAATTGACTAAGATTATTTCTCATAATTATATTGTGTTGTTTTTTATTCCATAGTTCCTAGTAAGATTACACAATAATCCATACTAAATCGTCTGCAAAGTTACATTATTTTGTGTAAACCTGCAAACGGTTGCATAAAAAAAATAAAAAATAGTAATTTTTATATGTTTTACAACATAAATGATGCATTTCGCTTGCGCGTGTAAAAAAAAATGGTTACCTTTGCAAGTTATTTTATGCGTAGTGCGCAAGGTTTGGATAAATTTAACTAAAAGATATACGATTATGATTTTAATTGCAGATTCAGGTTCAACCAAAACTCATTGGTGTTTGATGGCGGCTAACGGCCATAGCAGTGAGTATTTCACGGATGGTATTAATCCGTTTCAGCAGACATCTGATGCTATCAAAAACAGCGTGAATAATCAGTTGTTGCCAAAGATGGCTGGCGAGATGTGGGCTGGTAAGATTACCAATGTTTATTTTTATGGCGCAGGTTGTACTCCGGAGAAAATACCTGTGGTAGTGTATGCATTGGAAGATATTTTCAAGGATGCTAAAATAGAGGTGTATTCTGATATGGTAGGTGCAGCTTGTGGTTTGCTGGGTGAAGAGAAAGGTGTTGCTTGTATTTTGGGTACGGGTGCTAACTCTTGTTTGTGGAATGGTAAGGAGATTGAGAAGAATGTACCTGCATTGGGCTTTATCCTTGGTGATGAGGGTAGTGGTGCGGTGTTGGGTAAACGCCTTGTGGCTGATCTCTTGAAGAATCAATTGAGCGACGAACTTAAGGATAAGTTCTTGACTCAATATGGTATTACTGCTGCAGATGTGATTGAAAATGTGTATCGCAAACCTTTCCCTAATCGTTACTTAGCCTCGTTGAGCAAATTCTGCTCAGAAAACATGGATAACCCATTGATAGCACAGCTCGTTTACGATCACTTTGATTATTTTGCAAAGCGTATATTGCCTCAATATCCAGCATTGCCTGTTGGCTTTATTGGTTCGATTGCATACTATTATCAAGATGTGCTGAAGAAAGTGCTCGCAGACAATGGTTTTGCGGTGGGCAAAATCTTGCAAGGTCCTATGGAGGGTTTGAAGGAGTATCATAAGAAAGATGTGGTTCCTACAATGTAATTCATAATTCAAAGTTTTTTATTATGGCTTTTACAAAAGTAACTGAGCAAAGTTCGCTTCATGACAATTTAGATCAGAAGTCGGTAGGCGAGTTGTTGCGCGAAATGAATGAGGAGGATCAAAAGGTAGCGTTGGCTGTCAAAGAGTGCATTCCTCAAATAGAAAAATTGGTAGAAGGTATTGTAGAGCGTATGAAACAAGGCGGTCGTATCTTCTATATGGGTGCTGGTACTAGTGGTCGTTTGGGTGTGTTGGATGCTAGTGAGATACCTCCTACATTTGGTATGCCGCCATCATTTGTGATTGGTTTGATTGCTGGCGGTGATCATGCGTTGCGTAATCCTGTGGAGAATGCGGAAGATGATCCAGAGAAATCTTGGAAAGAACTCCTTGAACATGATATTACTCCACTTGATACAGTGGTGGGTATTGCGGCTTCGGGTACGACACCTTATGTAATAGGCGCGCTCGAGCGCGCACGTGAGTTTGGCTGCTTGACGGCTTCTGTGTCCTGTAATCCTGGTTCGCCTGTAGGTCAAGTGGCTGAGATTGCCATTGAACCATTGGTGGGCCCTGAGTTTGTGACAGGTTCTACTCGGCTCAAATCTGGTACAGCGCAAAAACTAGTTTGTAATATGATCACTACTATTACTATGATCAAGATGGGTCGCGTAAAAGGTAATAAGATGGTAAATATGCAACTCTCAAACAAGAAACTCGTTGACCGCGGTACACGTATGTTGGTGGACGAACTTGGTTTGGAGTATGATAAGGCAAAAGACCTGCTGCTCTTGCATGGTAGTGTGAAGAAGGCAATGGATGCTTATCGTGAGAAGCAATAAAATAATTAAACGGAATATTATTAATTAATATCTGATATTTATGAAGAAAATACTCTTTGTTCTGGCCTGCACGATGTTATCAGTTGCTATGATGGCAAGTATAACTGTGACAGGTACAGTAATTTCAGCAGAAGATGGATTGCCAGTAATTGGTGCTTCTGTATTGGAAAAAGGAACATCAAATGGTACAATTACTGACTTTGATGGTATTTATGAGTTGACAGTGGCTGATGACGCTGTCTTGGTATTTAGTTATGTGGGTTTAACCTCACAAGAACTAAAGGTTTCTGGTCCTAAGATGGATGTAACCCTCAAAGGTGATGCCATTGCTATGGAAGAAGTGGTGGTAACCGCAATGGGTGTGGTTCAAGAGAAAAAACGCTTGAACTTTGCTGTACAAAACATTGGGGGTGACGCACTTACGGAAAATAAGAGTTCCAACTTTGTGAACTCATTACAAGGTAAAATTGCAGGTGTATCTGTGACCAATGCAGGTGGTTCTCCTAACTCTGGTAGTCAGATTATTATCCGTGGTATTTCTTCTGTAAATACTAGCCAAAGTAACGAGCCATTGTTTATCTTAGATGGTGTGGCTATTAGTGGTGGTGGTTCTACAGCTGCTGATATCAACCCTAACGATATTGAGAATATCACCGTGTTGAAGGGTGCAGCTGCGGCTGCTCTGTATGGTCAGGATGCTGCCAATGGTGTCATCATGATTACTACAAAGCAAGGTGAAAAGGGTAAGATCAAGGTGCAAGCTAATGGTAGCTGGCAATGGGATCAGGCTACACGTCTACCAAAGTTACAACAGACCTATGGTCCTGGTGCTCAAGGGTTCTACAAGGATAAGACCTCTGGCGGTTGGGGACCTCTATTAGGTAAAGATGATGTGATATATGATAATATTGGAAATTTCTTTAAGACTGGTTTCTATCACAAGTATGACTTCTCGGTGAATGGTGGTAGTGAGAAATTCCAAGCGTATGCTTCTGCTAACTGGTCTAATGCTGAAGGTATTATCCCTGAGGATTATAAGACACGTTTCGGTGCATTAATCAAAGCTTCGTTTACTCCTGCAGAATGGGTAACATTCCAAATGGGTATCAATATCACAGATACTAAATCTCGCTCTACCAGTGGTGTAAGTTCTGTATATGGCTGGCCTATCAATAATGATATTACAGATTATAAACATGAAAATGGTCTTCCATCTCATCGCTATTGGGCTGATGGAGACAAAACGGCTTCTCCTCAAAGTCCTCTTTATAGTATCTATGAGGATGATGGTGTCGCAAAGAAAACTCGTAATGTGATTAATGGTAGTGTTACCTTTAAGCCAATTAAGAACTTGCAAATCGTAGGTCGTGTAAGTTATGATGTAAGCCACTCTTCATCTGATAGTTATACAGTGCCACGCTGGGATGACTCTAACTTGGTTACTGCTGTGTCTGCTCCTAAGGGCGATTTACCAGCAGATTATTCTACTCAACCCGCAGGTACTTATCCAGATTGGGATAAATATTATGAGTATTTGACTTGGAAGTCTTCTACTTCAGCAGATCAAGTATTCCCATTGTTGGGCTTAGTTGGTGGATATATGCATCCTGACAACTATTTGTTGACCACTGAGGATAAAGAAAATATGAGTAAATCATCTTTAGGTGCATACTCTGCATCTATGAGCCGTAGCCAACTCTTTACTGCAGGTGCTAACATTACTTACAAGGTAGAGTTGCCAAAAGATTTCTCTATTGACTTGATGGCAGGTACTGAATTGAAGATGTCAGAGGGCTATTCTACATCTGCATATGGTGTTGACTTTATTATCCCAGGTACATATAGTCTGTCTAATACCAATCGTGAATATATGGAGTTGTCCGATCGTACCGCTGGTCATAGTATGGTTCGCCGTTTTGGTTACTTCGGTGAGATTCGTGGTGATTACAAGGGATTGGCGTCCCTCTCTGTTACAGGTCGCTGGGACTGGTCTTCTACCATCAACAACAATCCATTCTTCTATCCATCTGTAACGGGTGGTGTGATTTTGTCAGAGTTGATTCCTGGCTTGAATGAAACGAAGAATAACTGGTTCTCTTATTGGAAGATTCGTGGTAACTACGCGGTAGTTGGTAAGGATGCTCCTGCATTCCTCTATGACCGTCGATTCAAGCAATTTGGTACTTATCCTGATGGTGGTTATGGTATAGACCCTACTATGTCTTCTGCTTCGCGTGATCTCCAACCTGAGATGTCTTATTCTTGGGAGATAGGTATGGATATTAAGTTCTTTGACAACAAGACTCGACTTGATGTGGCGTACTACAACACAAAGGTGGACAACCAAATTGTTACTGTGCGTGTATCTCCATCGTCGGGATATATCCTCCAAACTCGTAACGAGGGAGCTATCCGTAACCATGGTGTAGAATTTACATTGGATCAAGATGTCATTAAACGCAAGAACTTTAATTGGACTTTGGGGCTCAACTTCGGTCTCAACCGTGGTACAGTAGTTAGCTTGCCAGAAGATGTGCATGAGATTACGGGTGCGCAGTATGGTGATATCTTTACTTCTGCTTACCTTGGCGGTTCTACTACTGCGCTTACTGGTAAGGACTATCTACGCAACGCTGATGGTCAGGTGATTGTGGATGATAAGGGCTTCCCAAAGATCAATCCTAATAAGAATGAGTATATTGGTAACCGTGAAGCGAAGTTCCAAGCTGGCTTGAACAGTAGTATGAATATCTATGGTGTGCAACTCTCATTCCTATTTGACGGCCGTGTAGGTGGTGATGTGGTGAATGTGACGGGTCGTAACCTTATCGCTAGCGGTAATCACAGTATTCTTGAGAAGTACCGTGGCCGTCAAGTGGTATTCAATGGCGTAAAAGAGGTGCTGGATGAGAAGGGCAATGTGGTTTCTTATGAGCCAAACACTACTCCTATTACCCTCAACCAAACCAACATCATTAACTACTTCTATAATGTATCAACCAACTTTATTGAGGATGGTTCGTACTTGCGACTCAGTTATGTGACATTGGGTTATGACTTTGCTCAACTCATGAAGAATCAAAAAGTTCTTAAAGGTTTGAAACTCAACTTTACTTGCAACAATGTCTTCTTGCTGACTAAATATACTGGTACAGACCCTGTCTGCAACGCTTCTACATCTGCTAAGGGTACTGGTTCTGCAGGTATCGATAATAGCCCAGTGCCAAGTACACGTAGCTATAATATCAGCCTTTCGGCTTCCTTCTAATCTAATATAATATTAAGGAATATGAAAAAGTTATTTATTATACCAGCTCTTCTTGGAGCAATGTTTTTGACAAGTTGCGAGGATTTCTTGGATATTAACAAGAGCAAGGATTCTGCGATTACTACATCTGTGGATCAGGTGTTGCCCGTAGCTACTTTCTATGCTTCGCAAATTTGCTATGACCATGCTGAATATGGTGTATATATGTGTCAGGCACTTACTACTATGGGTAAGAGTCAAACAGGTAGTTATCCCTATAGTCAAGGTTGGGAGTTCCTTGGCGTAAACCGTCACCCAATGTGGCGTCGCCACTTCTATGACCTTGGTGCTAATATTCAAAAAATGAACGAATTGGCAGAGGCTAAGGGACATTACAATGCGATTTTGATTGGTCGTACAGTGATGCTTATGTCAACGATGTTGACCACCGATGCTTTTGGTGATATGCCTCGTTCACAGGTATATCAAAGCAACTCTCCTAGATACGATACTCAGAAAGAAGTATATGAGTGGATGTTCCAAGAGGTAGATGAACTACTTGACTTGTATCAAGACCCCACTTGGACAAAAGCTACCTCCAATTTGCTGATTAATGACAGAATGGATCGTATCTACGGTGGCGATTTGAGCAAGTGGGAAACATTTTGTAAGGGTCTTAAGGCACGACTTTGGTTGCGTAAGTTGCCTAACTGGGAAAATAATCCTGCTGTTTGCCAAGAGATTATTAAATTGGCTAACGATGCCCTCGCTAATTGGGTAGAACCGCGCTATAATTATCCTGGTGGTGTGACAGAGTCTAACTGCCCATGGGGACCATTTGCTCCAAAGATTAACTCTTGGGAGAGTCGTGATAATCGTCTTGATGAGTCGATCCCAACTACTTTCTTCTTGCATGGTATTTTGGGTAGTTATGACAATGTATATAATATTGACCGTGGTCATGCGCTTGACCCACGAGCAACTCGCTTAATGGAAGCCCGTAAAAAAGACAATGCTGATGTGCCAATGCGTCACTTGGAAAGTAATTATGGAACAACTACAGATGATGTGATTACTAACTATCCTGATCTGCTCACACAAAGTATTAAAACTAACCCATATACTTCCAATACAGGTTATATCCCATTGATGACTACTGAGGAATTGATGTTTATCAAGGCAGAAGCTCAATATTGGGCTGGTGATATCAATGGAGCATATAATACTACGGTAGAAGCTACTAAAGAGAATATGAAACGTTATGGTATTACAGAGTCTTTGTTGATTGATAGTGATCCTACTAGTTACACGGGTGGTCCTTTGGATCAATATCATCGCTTCTTTAATATCAAATTGCCAGGTGCGGGTAAGTTTACTATTGCCGACTTGATGCAACAGAAGTATGTGGCTATGTACCTCTTGCCAGAGCAATGGACGGATTTGCGCCGCTACAATTATAGTTCTTCTGAGAATGGTATCTCTTATGTGCATCCATCTGCAGGTCATGCTCCTGTCTATGTGTACGATGTGAAGAATGTGCACAATGGTAAAAATAATGTATTTAAGGATGACTCCGTAAACTTCAGGGCAGAATATTCATTGCATCGTCCATATAACCTCTATGAGGCATATTGGTGTCAACCTGACGATTATGGTAAAAACGCGCCTCTATCACCCAACGCATGGGTAGCACGCCTTAATGCAGATACTGAGACTGAAACCAAGTACAATAAGAAGGAACTTGATCGCATGGGTTACTATACCACCAATGCAGCGGGCGAGAAGATTCTGGATTATCGTATCTTGAAGAAACGCATGATTTGGGCACACAATACTTCTGGCAAAGCAATTTCTGCAGATCCAGATATTGCATGGAAATAATAATATTTTAGCATTATAAATTTTGAGTAATATGAAAACAATATTCAAAACTCTTGCACTAGGTCTGTTGCTATTGGCCGTAGCATCATGTGAGAAACATGATTTATTTGATGAGAATACAATTACGGGTGCTGTAGGACCAGAAGCATATTGGACTATTGAGAGTAGCATGATGAAAGCAGGCGAGACTATGGGATTCACCGGGCAGTACTATTCTACTGTGGCTGCTATTGATCACTCAGAAGTGTGGTATGATTTGTTTGAGAAAGAAGATAAAATCGTAACTGCTGCCGCTATTAAGTCCTTTACGTATAGTGTTTCATCGAGTACTGCTACACAAAAGCGCATCTTGCAAACGATTCAATCGTATGAGCACTCAGAAGATTTATATAATGATTCTTTGCGCGCATTTGTAGTGGAAGGCAGATTCCCTGTTAGTAACACCTTGTCCCCAATTACATGGGTAAATCCTAAAGACACGGTTGGATTTACTAAAAACTTGCACGCTTATTTTGGCGAGAACTTTGCGAAAGAATTCAAAGATGGCTTGACACCTAAAATGAATCCGACAGCAGACGAGAGACACTATGGTGCCTATATGGACATTATAAAAAGTATGAGCTTGTTAGGTGATACTATCATTACTCCTAATGGAGAAAAAATGCCTTATTTGCAATGGATTTCAGACTCTACTTTTAATGCAAATACTAACTCTTGGAATAGATATTTTAAACAGAATGATACTATTTGGAGTAAAGTTAATTTCGATACTTTGGACATGAAGGTTGATACTAATGCAACGAAAGTCAATATTGGTACTAACCGCGATCCAATAATTGTTGATACTGTGCTATATGATACTACTTATATTGTAAAACCTTTGGTGGATGATGTGATTTATGTATATCCCGAAATTCAACATGTAATTGATAGTATTTGGGAGAACCATGTTACTTTCTATGATTTGATTGATGGAGCAGAGGGTTACTCGGTTGATTTCAAGCGTGAGTACTATATCAATGCGGAGTTACGCATCTATGATGAGCATGGTAATTATAGTGCGACAGATGCTAAGCAAATTAACATTAACTAATAAGGTCTAATTTTGATAATACACAAGAATATGAAACGAGATTTTTTGAAAATGCTATTGATAGCGCTTCTGCCACTTTGTGCGGTGTCTTGTATTGAAAATGTACCAGAGGAAGAGGTGCTGCCAAGAGATGCGGTCTCTTTTGAATATTATATCGATCAAGAGGCAGACCCAAAATACTACTTGGACTTTTATGTAGATTCTGATATTACTTTCAAGAATACTTCACCTCAGACCACTCAAGGTGAACCAGTATGGGATTTTGGTGATGGTGAAACAGCTCAGGGTGACCAAGTAACGCACTTCTATGCGAAGGGCGGAACATACAAGGTGACTTTGACCATTGGTGACTTCAAGAAGGTGCAATCCATCATGATTGCGCCAATCAAGCCAATTGTTAAGGTGGTTACTTCGGATGAGATATGTGAGGTACGCAGTACGTTAGTGACTTTTGATATTGAGTTGCCTAACCCAAAGAACAAACCCGCTACTTTCACATGGATTCTACCTATGGATACAAAAAATGCTTCTGACGAATCGGTTGATTCAATCGTGTTTGAGACATCCTTCGTGGGAGCTGATACCATCATTCCTGTACCTAAGGATTTGAAACTATGGCATGTAGGTTCGCAACAGGTGCAACTCGAGGTGAAACTAGGTGATGAGGATCTAGACCCAACCTTATTGAATGTGCAAGTGGCTTATAATAATCCTGTGCCTACATTGTACTATGCAGTGGTAGGTGGATCTATCATGGCACATAAGTTGACTGGTGCGGATGTGGATTCAACCATGATTATCAATTCTTACAACCTTGGTGTGGCTTCTGGTCAACACCCATTCAATATCCTTTTCCACGATACATTGCTCTACGTACTAGATGCTGGTAAGCAATTCTACTATGTGAACGATGTGAACGGTGTATTGGGTGATGGTAAGATTTCTGTATTGTCAAAAGATGGTAGTAAAGTACAAACCATGATTACCAATGCGGGTCAAGCAGCTTTTGATGATCCATTCTATGGCTTTATTGATGGTGACTTCCTCTACTATGCAAACCGTAATACAGGTATTATGAAAGTGCCATTGAAAGATCGTGACAAAGTATATAATATTACTGATTACCCATATTATGTGCGTCATAATCACTTGCAATACTATGGTCCTAAGTTGGCGTATGGCGCGGTTAGTCGTAACTTTGCTAAGATTGATGGCGTATGGCATTGGTCCACTTGTCACACTTCTACTGCAACTTTCTGCTTTACGGATGAGGATATCTTGAAGGAGCCAGTTACTCAAGGTGATAAAGATAAATTACCAGAAGAAGGCGTAATACTTGAAGGTTTGAAAATAGGTTCTTTCTACTATTCTAAGAAACACGATAAGGTTGTTTTCTGTGCTATGGGAACAACCGCAAATTGCGTTGCAGTTTGTACTTATGCAGAGTGGAAAGAATTCCTATCTCAGGGAGAAGTGGCTAAAAAGTCTATTAAGTTTGAGGAAAAAGACTTTGCGAGTGATCTAAGTGGTACTCTGTATAGTAAAGAGGGTACTGGTGTCGAATGTGTTGGTATCACTCAAATTGCATATGATGAGGTTAACGAATGTGTTTATTTCGCATATCGCAATCCTAAAAAGGCAGAAAATAATCCCGTATCAGGTATTTACTGCTATAATCTTGTTAGTGGAGAGGTTACTCAACTGATTGCTAATGTTGAGGCTTATGGCTTGTCCGTTAATAATACTCCATCTAAATTGTTCTAATGAAATTTGTAAAACCAATATCATTACTTGCTCTTGGCTTGTGCATGGCGCTCACGCTCCATGCGCAGCCCAAGCGCGAGTTTCGTGCTTCATGGCTGACTACTGTGTGGGCAATCGACTGGCCTAATCCACATAGTCAAGCTACTGAAGAGGGACAACTCAAGCAACAAAACTACATGCTATCGCTCCTCAAACTACATGAGAGAGCTAACTTAAATGCGGTATTCTTCCAAGTTCGTGGCTTCTGCGATGCAATGTACAATTCTGAGTATGAGCCTTGGAGTCAATACCTAACTGGTACACGTGGTGGCGAACCTACCTACGACCCTTTGCAACTTGTTATTGATTCTGCGCATGCACGAGGAATAGAGGTACATGCGTGGCTTAATCCTTATCGTTATGCTAGTTCTGACGCTACTTACGGTAAGAACCATCCTAAGGATTACTACAATACCCATCCTGAGTGGTTGGTAAAGTGTGGTGACATTACTATCCTTAATCCTTCGCTCCCTGAAGTAAGAGAACAAATCTGTAAGGTGGTAGCCGACATTGTCAAAAACTATGATGTGGATGGTATTATTTTTGACGATTATTTTCATCAATCAGGGTACAAAGACTCATATGATGATGCTCAATATAATGCATACAAAGATACAGCATCTACTGTGATGTCTCGAGCTGATTGGCGTCGTGCACAAAACAATTTGATGGTACGTATGGTGAAGGATACCATCAAGGCTGTCAAACCTTGGGTGAAGTTCGGTATCGGTCCTGCGGGTGTTGCTGGCAAGGCAAATACCTCTGCGCCTGTCTATGGCGTAGAACCTTGTCCTACTCCTTCTAGCGACTGGCAGTACAACCAGATATATGCAGACCCACTTGCGTGGTACAATGAGAAGACCATCGACTATATGGCTCCGCAGATCTATTGGACTATCAACTCTTGGGCAAACTACGATGTGATTTGCAAATGGTGGTCAGACATGGCTTGTCATTTTAACCGCCATATGTATGTTAGCCATAGTCTAAGCGCAATGGTGTCTGATAATGTATCATTAGGAAGTGGACAATTTCACGCAAATGAAATAGGTGCGCAAATAGAACTCAATCGCATGTACGATCGTATGGATGCACCAGGTAGTTGCTGGTATGGTTTTAGCACTGGTATGACCACCAAAGATTACTTCAAATATATTGAAAATGATGTGAATACCAATGCAGCTATTGTCCCACAAATGTCTTGGCTCGCTACCAAGGAGTGCCTCTATGTGAGTAATATTACCAAGTCGGGCAACAAACTCACTTGGAAAGCGCCTAAGTCAAATTTACGCTATGTTGTTTATCAAATCCCAACCTCAGAACTGGGTAAACATGGCGTAGCACATTCTAGCAAATATCTTTTGGGTACTACATACACTACAGAGTTTAATGTGAACAACAAATTTGCTCTTGATGCTACCATCCCTAGTACGTATGCGGTGGCGGTGCTTGACCGCTATGGTAATGAACACCCTGCTCGCACGATGGATAATACATCTTGGGGCAAATCACCTATAGCTGAAATTACGTATCCATTGAATAATACCCCTGCCCTCATGCCATGCAATGTGACATGGAAACCTGTCGCAGGGGCTGACTCTTACTTCTTTCAACTCTCTAAGTCGCCTGACTTTTCTGAGATTGATTATGAGTACGAAGTGGCGGATACAACCTTCTATTTGGGTAAAATCTATTGGCTCAAATCCGATGGCACATACTATTGGCGCTTGCGTACACGTAGTATAAACAAAGAAGATTCATTCACTAAGATTCATACCTTTGAGGGTTCGTATTTCCGCATGCAATCTCCTGCAGAAGGTGATACCTGCGACTTTGTTACACCTACTTTCGTTTGTGATAAGGTCAACTACTCAACTGTCAAATACATCTTTGAAATATCTTCTACTGCTAAGTTTGACGAAGCGTCTATGGTACACGTAGGTACTTCTTCTACCAATAGTTACAAACTGCCATTCGACCTCTTGGCTTCTCGCGACTATTATGTCCGTGCAACCGCTCAGTTCAATGGTATGGAGGTGAAGACAACAGATACCAAATTCCGCACCAAAGCACAATATGTGCCAATTCCTGTCATTACTTGGCCTACAAATGGCATAGATATTGCAGGACAAGATCTTAAAGTGGTTTGGAAGAAACAAGCGTCATCCGGTTTCCAAGTGGAACTCAGTACTTCCAAATCGTTCGCGCCTCGTAGTACGACTAAGATTCGTCTAGATGATCCAGCTGCAACATCTGCCACGACTACCCTCAAAAAAGGAACATGGTATATCCGTGTGATGGCGGTAGCTGAAGGTGGATACACAGACCCATCTGAAGTGGTGCAAATCAGTATGGGTGTTGATGGTGGTGTGAACGGATTGGAAGATCCTACTGCGGTAGAGGATGTGACCATTACGACATCTCCTACAAAAATTCTAGATGATGGACACGTATATATCCTTCGCAATGGAAAACGTTACAATATACTTGGACGCACCATACAATAACCGTACAATAACCACACAATAACCGCACAATAACCGCACAATAAATACAATTTTTACTTAACGCAACCGAGGTCCAACGTGGACGTGTCCACAAGGGATGAGGAAGCAATTTATTAACCAAAAAAAACAACAAATTTATGAAAAGATTTTCAATCTTTTGCGCAGCTCTGTTTGTAGCTGCAACATCATTTGCTGCCGTTGCTTATGAACTTAACGGTGGTGTGACCAATGACGACAATTGGTTGAGCAAAGGTGACATGTGGACAGCTTTCTGCGCTGACGCTGGTATTACCACTTTGGGTACTCTAGAAGAGGTAAAGGCTCTGGGTGACCCTTACGCTGCAATCTGTACTCCTCTTGCCACAGCTAATGCTCAGGCTATTCTTGACAATGCAAAATGGGACTGGCTCGAGGCTTACATCATGCAAGTTCAAAATGCTGACGCTGGTGCTTCTGCTCTTGTAGAGGGAACTTCTGGCGCAGGTTGGCGTTATGCTTTTGCTGCTTTCTTCTTGGAAGGTAAACGCGCTTCATGGCCTGTTTCTGCAGACTTCGCTGTCGCTGGTACTCCAGAGGCTTTCATCCCAGCTTGGAAACACGCTTTCGCTAACCCAACCGAGCCTACAGCTGAGTGGGTTTTGAACGCTCCTTACAAAGAGGGTTCTACTTTCGATGGTTGGTATGCTGCTGCTGACTTCTCTGGCGATAAAGTTGTTAAAATCGACGCTACTACCACTGGTACACTTTATGCGAAATGGGTAGAGTATATCCCAACTGTAGTTGAGGTTCGCGCTTTGGCTGACGATACCGAGACTAAAGTTTCTGGTGTGGTAAACCATGTTGATGGCAAAAACCTTTATATTCAAGATGCTACTGGTGGTATTCTTGTTTACACAAGCGAGACTCCTTCTTGCAAAGTAGGTGAGAAGATTGTGGCTAAAGGTGTGAAAGTTATGTATAAGGGTGCTCCTGAAGTAAAGGATGCAGTTGTAGAATCTGCTGAGGCTGCTGAATTAGCAACATCAGTACCTTTTGAGAACTTGGCTGCTCTTGTTGGAGATTCACTTGAGTTGAAGTATTTTGCTACACGCGTAAGCGTTCCTGGTTTGAAGATTGTTTCTTACGACGACTATAAGAATCCAACTGTGAAGGATAATCTTGGTAATGAGGCAAAATGCTACAAGATGTCTCTTAACCCTGATGAGGCTCCTGTAGGTTCTAAAATTACTGTTAATGCAGTTGCTGGCTGGTTCAATGGTTTCCAATTTGTAGGTGATGTAGCTGGTTTGAAAGTTGTGCCAGGTCCTAAGAAAGATGCATTTGAATATCCAACTCGTCATAACAGTAGTCATAGCTATACTTTGACCAACAACTGGGTGGTTTCTAATGTGTTAGACAATTTCGCAGGTAACAAACCTGGAGCAAATGACTATGTTCGCGGTATGGCTGCAAGAGACGGTGTTATGTACTTCATCAACCGTGAGTTGGGCGCAATTGTTCCTGTAAATGGTGAAACTGGTGAGATGTTGGATCCTATCGTACTTAAAGGTGAGCACCTCTTCCAAAAGGTTACTGCTACTGATTCTGTTACTGGTGAGCAAACTTGGGGTGCAGCTACTACTCTTCCATTCAACGATATTAAGTTTGACCAAGCTGGTAACTGCTTGATTGGTGCTTGTGTATCTGCTGCTACTTCTTGCCAACCATTCTTTATCTATATCGTAGATCTTGCTACTGGTGAGGCTAAAGAACTTATCAACGATGTTCTTTGGGAGAATACAGGTTTGAATGGTGCGACATTCCGTTTCGATGCATTCGGTGTTGCAGGTGATGTAACCAAGAATGGTGTAGTGATGGCTGCTGATGCTAACGACGGCTGGAAGGTTTATCGTTGGTTGATTATCGATGGCGTAGCTGGCGAAGGTCAGCAAATTGCATGTTCGTTAGATCCTGCTGTTGATGAATCACTCTACGTTAACGCTGCTGGTCTCGGTACTGCTCCTCAAATCTTCCCTCAAGATGAAGAAGGAAAACTCTTCTATGTGGACGGCTTCAATACTTTGCCTATGTTGTTCTACGGAGAGCCAGAAACAGGTGCTATGTTGTTTGATGACTTTATCCATGTAAATAGTGGCGTAAAAGTATGGAATAATGAAGGTGACACAATCAGCATGAATGCGAACTTCAACGGTCTTGTTGAGTTCCAAGTTGGTGAAGAGTATTTCCTCTTGATGGCTGCTACTAACAACACTCACAGTATTCCTACTTCTTATGCGCTCTTCAAGTTTGCTGATGCAGACCGTGCATTTGAAGGTATGGAGCCATTATGGTACTTCCCTAAAAACGGACTTGGTGCAGAAACTATCGGTTGCCGTACATCCGTTCCTTCTGTGGATGTAGTTAGCGATACAGAGGCTACTCTCTACCTCTATGCTACCAACAACGGTTATGCAACTTACACCTTCACTGTAGGTGAACCTTCTGCTGTAGAAAATGTAGAGGCTGTTAAGGTAGAAGCTAAGAAAGTAGTTGAAAACGGTCAAGTTTACATCCTCAAGAACGGCGTTAAATACAACGTTCTCGGTGCTGAGGTAAAATAATCAGACTATCCAATTAATCTAGAATATCTAGAACCTCTAGACCATCTAGTCAATCTAGATAATCTACCTTTCCAGAGTGTGTCCTTCGGGGCACACTCTTTTTTGATGCTATCAAGACTATTTAGAATCTATTTTACAAAATATTTCATTTTTTTTTGCAATCGTTTGTGTATGTCAAAAAAAAGTAGTAACTTTGCAGGTCAAATCATAAAATTATAATACCATGAAAAAAGTTCTACTGAGTTTATTTAGTTTATTGTGTGCAGTGTATTCGTTTGCTATTTCATTGAATGGTATAGAATATACGATTGATACGTTGTCGATGTATCCTGCTGGTCCTGGTACTATGTATTATGAACTACGTATGCTTCGTGCGGATAAAGTAAATGGGCGTTTGGATGTTTTTTTGTTGAAGGTGGATACCCGTGATCCATATGTACAGGTTCAGCAAGTATTGGGTAAGGGTAAGGTGACTGGGTGTGAAACGCCTTCTAGTATGGCAAAGCGTAGTACTACTGACAATGATATATACTTTGCTGGCGTAAATGGTGATTTTTTTGCCTATGAAGCTCCTGTGGGGACAACCATTGTGGACAACCAGTTTGCGCTGACTCCTGCAGGTTCTGGCGGAGGCCGCCGTCATGCAGGTATTGATGCAGACGGTAGAGGCGTGACTGCTTATACACATACGTATTCCATGACGGTAACAACGCCTGCGGATACTACTCTCACTATCCATCATGTAAATGACTTCCGTGATGAAAATCAGTTAGTGCTCTTCAACCATCATTTGGGTACAACTACTGGTTCGAATGCATACGGAACAGAGTTGAAAATTCAATTGCTAGATGGCGAAAAGTGGCAAACTACAGGTACGATGAAGGCCAAGGTCTTGGCTAAAGAAGAAAATGTAGGTTCAATGCCTCTTGCTGCAGGTTATGCTGTGTTGTCTGGACATGGGTCGATGCAAAAAGAGTTGAATAAGCTGAATGTGGGTGATGAGATACTTCTCACCTTTGAAATGCGCTTAGATGATGAAATAGTTAATGTGGCGCAGATGATAGGCGGTGACCATTATTCTGCCATGATTCTAGATGATGGCGAGATTGCACAATCTGGTTTCTGGAACGAGTTGCACCCCCGTACAGGTTTTGGTGTGTCACAAACTCGTGATACCGTGATGATGATCGTGGTAGATGGGCGTGGCGTAAGTTTCGGTTGTACAACTAAAGTGATGGCAGAGATATTGAAGCATTATGGTGCTTGGAATGCGGTTAACTGGGATGGTGGTGGTAGCTCATGTCTCTACATTCGTCCGTTTGATCAAATGAATAATGGCTCAGATGGCAAGGAGCGCGCCGTTACCAATGCGATGTTTGCGGTGGCGCATGTGCCAGAGGTGGATAATACTATAGTTGCTATTGCTCCATATATGCCGAACTATTATTTGCCTCGTTATGGCGTGGCAGCACCACAGTTTTTGGGATACAATAAGTATGGCGTATTGGTAGAAACCAATGTGTCGGGCGTCCAACTCTCTTGTGACCCAGAGGTGGGTGAAATCCTTGAGGATGGGCGTTTCTTGGCGTCGGGTGAAAAGGGAGGTAGATTAGTGGCTACTTGGGGAGAGGTACAAACAGAATTGGATGTTCGGATATCTTCTACAGCTCCTATTGCTATACGTATGGATACTGTCTTATGTGGCCCACAACCTTATAAAATAGAAGTCGAGGGTACTGTTGGTAATAACACTGTTGAAATTCTATCTAGTGCATTAGATTGGACTTCTGCTGATCCTTCTATTGCGACTGTGGACGAAGAGGGTAGGGTTGTTGCTGTTAGCAATGGTATTGTAGTGGTTACTGGAAAATTAGGTACATTCACTGATCAAATCGCAATCAAAGTGGAAATCCCAGAGTCTAATCCTTTGATTTGGGATGATTTTCGTGAGGTTAGCTCGTGGAAAGTGGAAAGCTATCCAACTTCGTTTAATCCTTCTTTGTCAGTACCAGAGGAGTCAAGTGCTCCAACTAACTTGCTGTTTACTTATGGATCAGGGCGTACTCCTTTTGTTCAATTATCTAAGGATTCTCTTCTGTATTCTACTCCCGATAAAATACGTATTCCTATGACAACTAATGCAGTTTTTGAAAAAGTTGTTGTTATGATTCGTGCTAACAATGCAAATACTACGGAGCAAATCACTTTCTTGAATCCTAAGGTGGGTGAGGAGAATATATTGGAGATAGATGTGAAAGAAACGTTTGGAGCAGATGCTGCTATTTATCCGTTACATTTTATGTCCATTAAAATGATCCCCACAAAGGAGACACAAAAGGGCGAATGCTATGTGACTTTACCTGGTATTATAGAGGTATTCTCAAATGAAGCAACAGATGTGGAAAATGTGCCAACAGCCCACCCCGCTACTCCTATGAAATATGTGAAAGATGCTGCACTCTATATTGAGTCAGCAGATAAGACATATAATGTGTTAGGTTCGCAAATTAAATAATAAATATAAATCTAATGAATATGAAAAAAGTATCTTTATTTCTGTTGGGAATTTCGCTTGCCTTGGTGGGCAATGCAGAGATTCGCGTACTTAGCAATGTGAAATTGGGTGAAGGGTTCTTCCCACGTTTTGCTGATGCTGAAACGGTTACTTATCTCAAAGCTGAAAACGCTAGTTATCTGACAACTACTGTAGATGACAATGCTGTGCTTCGTGTAGATAACGAGAACCTTGATCTCAACCTTTATCGCAATGGCGAGAAGGTGGTATTGAAACCTCATGGTGATGCTAACTATATTTGGGCATCGTTGTCTCCAGACCAAACAATGATTCTCTTCAATACCAAGTTTGGTACCGCAGTATGCGACCTTAACGGTAAGGAGATTATCAATGTGGGTAATGTCAATGCGCCTGTATGGTATGGCAACGACTATATCGTGGGTATGAACGACCAACATGATGGCTATTATTTCACTTCCTCCAATATCGTTATCGCTTCTGTGGACGGTATGGAGCGTCAAGAGTTGACTGATGCTAAGGAAATGGGATACTATCCTGATGTGGATGCTAAGTCTGGTCGTATTGTATATCATACCGAGAAAGGTCAAATCCGTTTGATGCAATTGAGTTTGACAGAAGAGCCTATTCGCAAACAAATGCCCCGTTTAGTACAACAGTTGGATGGCACTTTGCTCAATAATATGAAGCGCCAAGCGAAACGTGCTGCGTCTAACAATCCTGCGGATTACAAGATTTATATCAACCCAGGTCACGGTGGCTACGATTCTGACGACCGCTTGATGTATCTTTATCCTATTTTTATCAATCAAAATGTGCAAGACGGATATACCCGCGAACAAAGTTTCTGGGAGAGTGTTTCCAACTTGGACAAAGGTATGCGTCTCGACACCATGCTTCGTGCACTTGGCTTCCAAACCAAAATGTCGCGTATTACCAACACAACGGCTGATGACCGTAGTCTTTCTGGTATTTCTGCTGAAGCAAGTAATTGGAATGCTGACTTTATGCTCTCTATTCACTCGAACGCAGGTAACCCATCTAACTATATTCTGCAATTGCACTCAGGTATTACGCCTGGTGACCCATATGGCTTGAATGGCTATCCAGAGAAAGTGCCAGAGTGGGTTTGCAACGAGGCACGCAAGATTACCACATTGATGGGTAATAACCAATATTCTAACCAAGTTTCTTGCTGGTCACGCGAACCAAATATCGCTGGTGATAAGACCTTCGCTCGTACCATCATGGGTTGGAGCAATGGTTATGGTGTAATGCGTAACTTGAAAGTGCCTGGTACAATCTCTGAGGGTATGATGCACGACTATTTGCCAGAGACCTATCGTTTGATGAATATCGACTACAAACGTCAAGAGTCATTCCAATTTGCAAAGACCTTCTATACCTACTTCTGCAATGGCGAATTGCCATATGGTGCTATTGGTGGTCGCATTCATGATGTTTATCAAAAGCAAGAGTTCCCTAATTACAAGCCTCGCAAGGGTACTCGCGACGAGTATCGTCCTATCCTCCGCGGTTTGGTAGAGTTGTGGCAAGGTGACCAATTGTTGGATACATACGTTACAGATACATTGTATAATGGTGTATATTACTTCTGGAACCTCCAACCAGGTACTTATACTGTGAAGGCAAAGCCTGAGGGGTATTATCCACAAGAGCAAACCTTCGAGGTGAAGAATAATGAGATTTCTTACGGAATCTTTGCCCTTTCAATGGCTCGCGAAACACCTCCTGAGGTGATTGACTATAGTCCAAAAGTAGAGATCACAGATAGTGTACTCGTTTCTACCCAAGTAACCTTTACTTTCAACTGGGATATGGAGACTGAGGCTACTGCAGCTGCGTTGGAGATCTCTCCTGCTGTAGAAGGTACGATTACTTTTGAAAACGACAACCATTTGATGCGTTTTACTCCTGCTAAGCGTTTTGAGCCAGGTATAGAATATACCATTACGCTGGGTACAGGTGCTTGCCACCCAGATACCGCTTATGAGAACCATTTGAAAGAGCCATTCTCTTTCAAGTTCCGCACACAAATGCGTGGTAACTTGAAACTCGTACAATCTTATCCAGTAGATGGCGCTGCGGATGTTCCTGTAGATGCTGCATTTATCACTATCTTTGATGGCAAATTGGCTAACTCTGCCAACAAGTACTTTAAGGTATATGATGCAGCTGGCAATGATATTAGCCCAGTATCTCGTAATGTGAAATTGAATGGTGTAGCTCCAGAACCTTATGGATCAGCAAGATTTGAGTTAAAGGCAGGTACATTGAAACCAAATTCTGACTATAAGATGGTGATTGGTGCTGAGGTATCAGATGTGAATGGTGTGATTGTAAATGATCCTATCACTGTTGCTTTCCGTACAGGTGATGAGGTAGAGTCATCGTTGCCTATCCTTAATAACTTGGATAGCTTGTTCTTTGAGGGTGATAAAGAGACATCTACGGGTGTGGCGTCTGTATCTACCTTGCGTAATACTGCTTCTAAGTTCGAAGGTCTTGCATCTAATAAATTGACATACACCTTCTCAGAGGTGAATGGTGAAGCTGTTTATGTGGCAGATGATGTGACTGCTATTCAAGGTAATAGCCAATCTACATTTGGTTTGCATGTCTCAGCTGACTATTCATTCAATACTTTGTATGCGAAGTGGGCTGTAGAAGGTGATATCCAATATACCAAGATTTGTGATCTAGATTATGCCGGATGGCTCTATCAAGAGGTTGATATGTCCACATTACCTGCAGGCGTCGATTATCAATTTATGGGCTTTAGATTAGTTCGTCAATCATCCTTCTTGTCTGGAAAAGGCGAGGTGAGCGTGGATGCGTTGCGTGTGGAATTTAAGCCATCTTCTACAGATGTAGAGAATGTAGTAACGGATCACGTAGTAAATCAAAAAGTAATTGAGAATGGTTATCTTCATATCCTGTTTAATGGTGTGAAATACAACGCTGAGGGCAAATTGATTAAGTAATTGCAATTTATACCTTAGATTAGATAGAGAGTGCATCGGGCTTCTGGTGCACTCTCTTTTTGTGGCTTTTTATTTCTTTTTCTACAATTCTCTTGCGTATATCCATTTTTTTTTGTAACTTTGCACGCTAATTTTGGGGTAGATTGTCCCAATAGATATTAACTGTTAATTGTTAACTATAAACTATAAACTGAAAAAATGGGATTTATAGAAGTAATTACCAAATTGTTTGGCAACAAATCGCAGAAGGATATGCGTGCTGTGATGCCATATGTGGAGAAGATCAAGGCTGTATATGCTGAGATTGATGCTTTGAGTGATGATGAGTTGCGTGCTCGCAGTGCTGCGTTGATGCAAAGTCTGCAAGATGCTGTGGCACAAAACAAGGCACGTATCACAGAGCTGAAAGCAAGCATAGAATCGTTGGAAATTGATCACCGCGAAAGAGTATACAACGAGATTGATCACCTTGAAAAAGAGGTGTTGGATATCTATGACAAAAAATTGATGGATATTCTGCCTGACGCCTTTGCTGTAGTGAAAAGTACCGCTCGTCGTTTCGCTGAGAACGAAACCGTGGTAGTGACTGCTACGCAGATGGACCGCGATTTGGCAGCTGATACGCGTTTTGATTTCGTAGAGATTGATGGTGATAAGGCCATCTATCACAACTCTTGGACCGCAGGCGGAAACGAAGTGGTGTGGGATATGGTGCATTATGATGTGCAGCTGATTGGTGGTGTCGTCTTGCACGAAGGTAAGATAGCCGAGATGGCTACGGGTGAAGGTAAGACGTTGGTGGCTACATTGCCAGTATTCCTCAATGCTTTGACGCACGAGGGTGTGCACGTGGTGACCGTGAACGACTACCTCGCTAAACGTGACTCCGAGTGGATGGGACCATTGTACATGTTCCATGGATTGACCGTGGATTGTATTGACAAACACAAACCGAACTCCGATGAGCGTCGCCGTGCGTATGCGTGCGATATTACATTTGGTACGAACAACGAGTTTGGCTTTGACTACCTCCGTGATAATATGGCGACAAGCCCAATGGACTTGGTGCAACGCGGACATAACTATGCCATCGTGGATGAGGTGGACTCAGTGTTGATTGACGATGCACGTACCCCATTGATTATCAGTGGACCTGTTCCAAAGGGTGAAGATCAGATGTATGACGAGTATAAGCATCGCGTTGAGCTGCTGGTGCGTACACAAAATACCTTGACCACTAAACTGCTGACCGAAGCAAAGGCTAAGATGGGCAGTGCCGATGAGAAGGAACGTGAGGCTGGTGAGTTGGCACTCTTCCGTGCGTTTAAGGGTATGCCAAAGAGCAAAGCACTCATCAAATACTTGAGTGAACCTGGCGTGAAAGTGCGCTTGCAAAAGACTGAAGAATTCTACCTGCAAGAGAATGAGAAAAATATGCATATCGCCACTGACGAACTCTATTTCGTGATTGATGAGAAGCATAAAACAATCGAACTTACCGACAAGGGTATTGATACGCTAACAGGCAATACCGATGACCCTAAATTCTTCGTTTTGCCTGATGTGGGTAGTGAGGTAGCTGACATCGAGAAGATGGATCTTTCTGCCGAAGAAAAGCAACAGAAGAAGGATGAGGTGATGACTAACTATAGCATCAAATCCGAACGCGTACATACGGTACATCAGTTGTTGAAGGCATATACCTTGTTCGAAAAGGATGTGGATTATATCATTGATGATAACCAAGTTAAGATTGTGGATGAGCAGACAGGTCGTGTGATGGACGGTCGCCGCTGGTCAGATGGTTTGCATCAAGCCGTGGAGGCGAAAGAGAATGTGAAGGTAGAAGCTGCTACACAAACCTTTGCTACTATCACGTTGCAAAACTATTTCCGTATGTACCACAAGTTGGCCGGTATGACGGGTACTGCTGAGACAGAAGCTGGCGAGTTCTGGAATATCTACAAACTAGACGTTGTGGTAATCCCAACCAACCGCCCGATTGCACGTGAGGATATGAATGACCGCATCTACCGCACCAAACGCGAGAAATACAATGCGGTGATTGAGGAAATCGTAGAGTTGGTCGCCGCTGGTCGCCCTGTACTCGTGGGTACTACTTCGGTGGAAATCAGTGAGTTGCTGAGCCGTATGCTCAACTTGCGCAAGATTAAACATAATGTATTGAACGCGAAATTGCACCAACATGAGGCCAATGTGGTGGCTGAAGCAGGTCGCCCAGGTGTTGTTACCATTGCTACCAACATGGCTGGTCGTGGTACCGATATCAAGCTCACCAAAGAGGTAAAGGATGCAGGTGGTTTGGCTATCATCGGTACCGAACGCCATGAGAGCCGTCGCGTGGACCGTCAGTTGCGTGGTCGTGCGGGTCGTCAAGGTGACCCAGGTAGCAGTGTTTTCTATGTCAGCATGGAAGATGACCTAATGCGTATGTTCGGCTCGGATCGTTTGGCTGGGCTGATGGATAAGATGGGCTTCCAAGAGGGCGAGATGATAGAGCATAACATGATTTCGTCGTCTATTGAGCGTGCGCAAAAGAAAGTGGAGGAGAACAACTTCGGTATTCGTAAACGCCTCATTGAGTATGATGACGTGATGAACCAACAACGTAATGTCATCTACGCGAAACGCCACCATGCCCTTATGGGTGAGCGCATAGGTGTGGATATTGCCAATATGATTTATGATACAGCCGATGCATTGATAGCTGAGGCACGTCAGATGTTGGATTACGAGGCACTTCAATTGGATGTGATGCAAGTGTTTGCTATGGAGGTGCCATTTGATGAGGAGACATTCCGCGGAAGTCGTGAGAATGTGTTGGCAGACCAATTGGCAGAGGCAGCTTTGGAGGCTTTCAAACGTCGTATGGAAACCTTGCAAAAGGTGGCATATCCTGTGATAAAGAAGGTGTATGAGGAGCGTGGCGCGATGTATGAGAATATCTTGATTCCAATCACGGATGGCAAAAAGGTGTATAACATAGCGGTTAACTTGAAAGCAGCTTACGAGTCGGAATGCCGTGAGGTGATTCGTGAGTTTGAGAAACGCATGGTGCTCTATGTGATTGACGATGAGTGGAAAGATCATCTTCGCCAATTGGATGATTTGAAGCAATCGGTACAGAATGCAAGCTATGAGCAGAAAGACCCATTGTTGATTTATAAACTAGAGTCGTTTAATATCTTCCGTCAGATGTTGGATGCGTTTAACCGCCGCACGATTTCGATTTTGTTCCGTGGTCAAATACCTAATCGTGATCCAGAAGATGTGCGTCAAGCGCATGCGCAACAACGCCATGACTACTCTCGCTATCGTACACAAAAAGACGCGGTTAGTCGTGCTGCCGCGGCTAGTGGACAAGCGGCTGCCGCAGGCCGTGATACGCGTGAGATGCAACGCCCTGAGCCATTGCGCGTAGAAAAGAAACCGCGTCCAAATGACCCATGTCCTTGTGGCTCAGGCAAGAAGTACAAACAATGTCACGGTAAAATAGAGGCGTAATGGTATCAATGCTGAATTTTTGTCTTACCTCTGTAGTATGGGATGTGAATCCTGTACTTATCCCTATCGGCGATGGAGGGATACGATGGTATGGCTTGCTTTGGGCAATAGGTATCTATTTGTGCTACCTCATTCAAGTTAAGTTGTACAAAAATGAGAACTGCCCACCAGAATGGACAGACAAACTATTCATGTGGATGGTAATTGGCTTGATTATCGGTGCGAGAGTAGGACACTGTTGGTTCTACGAGTGGCATGATGTGACATTGCCAAGTATGCGAGCCTATTGCCACTATATGGACATCTCCACTGAACCTGTACAGATATTTGGTTGGACAATCAATTACCGCAATCCATATATCGAACATCCATTGCGTTTGTTAAAAATATGGGAAGGTGGATTGTCTAGTCATGGCGGCGCTATCGGTCTGCTGACAGCAGCATGGTTGCTCAATAAAAAAGTGTTCTCTAAGGAGCCGAAATATCATACCTCACTATTGTGGATTATGGATCGCTTGGTAGTAGGCGTGTGTGTGACTGCCACTTTGATTCGCCTTGGCAACTTGATGAACTCTGAGATTTATGGTACTCCTACTGACTTGCCATGGGGCTTCATTTTCGTGCGAGATGGCCAAACAGTGCCTTGCCACCCTACACAAATCTACGAGATGCTCTATTGCATCGTAGCATTTGTGGTGACATGGCTGATGTATTGGAAGGGTAAGGCGTACAAGCGAGAGGGATTGCTATTAGGTGTGTTTTTAGAGATAATCTTCTTTACACGTTTTATGTTGGAGTTCATCAAGAACGATCAAGAGCTTTTCGAAGCAAATCACTTGCTCAATATGGGGCAAATACTTTCGTTGCCATTTATTATTTGGGGTATTTATTTGATTATTCGTGCATATAAACGACCAGTTGCAGCTTGAGTAAATTGTGTTTTTCCATAGGATTCTTAATGGTCTGTATTGTGCCAATAACTTTGTCTCAAACAATAGATGATGTTATGCTTATTGAAATTGTGACCCAACAGAGTCCTAGTTTGTATGTAAATGATACATCGTCTGTTGGAGATTCATCAATGGTGGTTTGTGATACAATATGGGAATATTATCCGCATCCGTTATGTATGCCTCTAATGTATGTACCAGAAACGCTACCTCCCTTGTGCGACACAATACCTCAAGTAGAATATACCATTGCAAATATCCGTCGCAATGCTAGGCGATATATTACGCGCTATCATGCTGATTTATATGTTTCAATAAGCGATACTAATAGATTGAAATCTGTTGATTTAGGCACAATGGAAGTGCAGCGAGCAATCGTTAAGGATATTGAGGAAGACCGATTGGATGCATCAAGAGCATTGCGTAACATGCGTTCGCCGTGGCGTAAAGAGGCAAATTTGGCACTACAAGTGACACAAAACTATGCTACCGAAAATTGGCAGCAAGGTGGGGTGAATGCATTCTCAATGCTATGGAATGCCAAAGCATTCGCTAACTATAAACAAGATAATATATCCTGGCAGAATAGTGCAGAATGGCGTGTGGGATTAAGCACAATAAGTGGAGATACTATTCACAAAATGAATACAACGGATGATGTGTTTCAATTGTATAGTAAACTAGGTTATCAGCTTCATCCTAAGTGGTATATAACGATGTTCGTAGATTTTCGAACCAATTTGTTTCCAAGTTTTCAAAAGAACTCAAATAAGGTAAATACTACCTTTTTTACTCCTATTCGCTATACGATGGGTGTCGGATTGGACTACAAACCCATCAAAGGGTTATCCGTTAACCTTTCTCCTGCAACCTACAAACTTGTGTATGCCAATCTTGATAATCCAGAGCGAGTGGATGTGACCACCTATGGTATTGAAAGAGGTAAAAAGATGACTAATGAAATAGGTAGTTCGTTGCGCGTAGAGTGGAAGTGGAGACCCTTGCGAGAAATAGAATTAGAGACCAAATTTTATTTCTTTACCAATTACAAGCAGATAGAAACCGAAGTGGAATTGGATGTGGATTTTATAATTAATAAATACTTGTCAGCCAAATTGATGCTTCATCCTCGATATGATGGAACTATTGAGGATGTAACGGATAAGAAGGAGAAACTGCAATTCAAAGAACTTATAAGTGTGGGATTTTCGCACACGTTTAGGTAGTGGGCACTTTATGGTTTACAATTGACAATATTGGAATATATTATATATGGATAAGCAATCAATGCGAATTATTTATATGGGCACGCCCGATTTTGCAGTGGAGAGTTTGCGTGCTTTGGTGGAAGGTGGCTATAATTTAGTAGCTGTGGTTACAATGCCTGATAAGCCCGCAGGACGTGGACATCAGTTGCAGTTCTCTGCGGTCAAACAGTATGCGCTGTCGGTGGGCTTGCCCGTGTTGCAACCTGAGCGTCTGAAGGATGAGGCATTTCTTGAAGAGTTGCGTTCATATCAGGCGGATTTGCAGATTGTAGTTGCTTTTCGTATGCTGCCCGAGGTGGTGTGGAATATGCCTCGATTGGGCACTTTCAATCTCCATGCGTCTTTGTTACCACAGTATCGCGGTGCGGCGCCTATCAATTGGGCGGTGATGAATGGCGATAGCGAGACGGGAGCCACGACTTTTATGCTTCAGCACGAGATCGATACTGGTAATATCATCATGCAGGAACGTATTTCGATTGCTCAGGACGAGAATGTGGGCTCTGTGCATGACCGACTGATGGTGATGGGAGCAACGCTTGTTACACGTACAGTGGATGCCATTATTAATGCTGAGAATCAGGGAGTAAAGCTCCCTACCATTCCACAAGATGATACTATATCTTTGCGTCCTGCGCCTAAGATCTTTAAGGATACATGTGCAATTGATTTCTCGTGGAATGCTGAGCGTATCCGTAATCATGTGCGTGGGCTTAGTCCTTATCCTACTGCTTGGATTAGTCAGATGCCTAACGACCATCCACTGGCAGATATCCTAAAAGGAGCCAAAGTATATAAAGCTTCCATTGCGCATAGTCCACTGCAAAAAGGACATATTATTGTACCCTGCGCTGATGGGTATGTTGATCTGCAAGAACTGCAATTGCCAGGCAAAAAACGCATGGATGCAGCATCTTTGCTGAATGGACTCAAAAATAAATAACATCGATACTATCAACAAGCGACTGTGTTGCTTCTAAATATTCTTATTATGACAATCGCTATTTTTGGAAATACTCTCCGTCCAGAAACTCTTCGTGAAGTAAAACATATAATTGATTTGCTTCAACAGAGTGGAGTGAATATTGTTTTATCACAAGAGTTGCGCCAAGAGGCATATAACCGTGAGTTTCCTTCGGTGGAAGACTATGTGGCACAAACAGGTGAAATTATAGATTTTGCACTTTCTTTGGGTGGAGATGGCACTTTTCTGACTACCGCATCTTTAGTGGGGCATTTAGACATTCCTATATTAGGTATTAACTGTGGACACCTTGGCTATTTAGCAGAAGTGCATACTGAAAGTCTTGAGAAAGTACTTGAGCAGTTGATAAATAATAATTATACGATAGAACAACGCCGGTTACTAGAGGTGTCTTGTCAATATGAAGGTAAAATAGTTTCTCCGTATGCGCTTAATGAAGTGGCGATTCTTAAGTCAGGATTGAGTAGCATGATAACGGTGGATGTAACGCTAAATGGTGAACCTCTGCATAATTACAAGTCTGATGGCTTGTTAATTGCAACTCCAACAGGATCAACAGCTTATAATCTAAGTGCGGGTGGCCCTTTGCTTGATCCTCATGTCAATGCTATCATTCTCACTCCTGTAGCAACGCATAGTTTAAACATTCGTCCTCTTGTGGTGTTGGATGATAGTCAAATTGATGTTAAAATATCGAGCCGCAATGGTAATTTCTTGCTCAGTGTAGATGGGCGAAGTCAAGTCCTCAATCAGGATATACAATTACATATTGAGCGCTCGCAACGTACTATCAAGCTCGTGCGTATTAGTGGACAAACATTTATGCAATCCCTCAAAGATAAATTAAATTGGGGGAAGTGATAGTTGACTGCTTATTGTTGATATGGTTGATTACGAGGGAATAATAGCTACGTATTGTGCAGGTAATCTGGACTTGCAGCATATTCTTTTGACCCATTCTCGTCAGGTGGCAGATCGTGCGTTGGCTATCGTTAAGGAACATCCAGAATGGGTAGAATCGGGCGAAGTGGACCCAATATTTATAGAGGAAGCTGCCATGCTACACGATATCGGAGTAGTGCTTTGTGACGCACCTAAGATCCATTGCTTTGGTACACATTCCTATATTGAACATGGCTATTTAGGAGCTGAGATTCTTCGCCAAGAAGGTCTCACGAAGCATGCTGCGGTGGCTGAACGACATACTGGTACCGGGATTACTCATGAACAAATTATTCGTGAGCAACTGCCAATACCTGTGGGTGATTATTTGCCTCGTACATTAGAAGAACGCCTTATTTGTTATGCTGATAAGTTTTACTCAAAAACTAAGTTGGGACAGGATAAACCGATGTCTAAAATTCGTCTGCATATGTGGAAATATGGTTCTGATGCAGTTAAACGTTTTGATGATATGCAAAAGTGTTTTGAACCTATCATAGAATTTTAAATTTAGAATTCTAAATTCAAAATTAAAAATTATTTGGATATTTGCATTTTTTTTTGTACCTTTGCAGACGATTATGATTCGACTGAGTGTTAATATCAACAAGGTGGCTACACTACGCAATGCACGTGGTGGTAATATACCTGATGTTCTGCAGTTTGCACGTGATTGTGAGGCTTTTGGAGCAGAGGGAATTACAGTGCACCCAAGACCTGATGAGCGTCATATTCGTAAATCAGATGTATATGCGTTGAAGGCTCTTGTGAATACAGAGTTTAATATAGAGGGCAATCCTGAGCCATCGTTTATCAACTTGGTATTAGATGTAAAACCTACACAGGTAACACTCGTGCCTGATGCGCATGATCAGTTGACTAGTAATCATGGTTGGGATACCAAGACGCATTTGGCGAAGTTAACAACGATTATTCAGCGCTTTAAGAATGCGGGCATTCGTGTCTCGATATTTGTAGACGCTGATCCCATTATGGTGGAATATGCGGCTAAGGCAGGAGCCGATCGAGTGGAGTTATACACGGGTCCGTATGCGGAGATATATGCGGAAAATCCGAAGAAAGCTATTGAATTATATGAACCTGCAGCCGAAAAGGCACGTGAGTTGAAACTAGGGTTGAATGCAGGTCATGATCTCAATTTGCAGAATCTAAAGGCTTTCGCTCAAGCCTTTCCTTGGGTAGATGAGGTGAGTATTGGGCACGCATTAATCGCGGATGCATTATATTTAGGAATAAAAGAAACTATAAAACAATACAAATATGCTCTTTCAAGTTCAAACTAACATTGACTCTATGTCAAAAGCCGTACAAGATACGGTACCTACAGTTGCTACTGATACCATTCCTGAAATGGTGATGGAAAACTCGATTCAAGTGTTCGAATTGGCGAAATCTGGTGGATGGATTATGATTGTGCTAGCGCTGATGTTAGCATTTGCGATTTACTTGTTCATCGAGCGCTTGGTAGTTCTAGTAAGAGCTACAAAGGAAGATAAGACATTTATGAATCGTATCCGCGACTATATTAAAGAGGGGAAGATAGATTCTGCTATCAAACTTTGTCGTAGAGAAGATACTCCATCTGCACATATGATAGAGAAAGGTATCACTCGTATCGGTCGCCCTATGCAAGATGTACAAGTGGCTATAGAAAATGTTGGAAATATAGAGGTTAGTAAGCTAGAGAAAGGTTTGGTTTTGATGGCAACCATTGCTGCTGGGGCTCCAATGTTAGGCTTTCTTGGTACGGTACTAGGCATGATCCAAACATTCTATAATATGGCACAGAATGCTAGTGGCGTAATTGAGATAGCCGCGTTATCTGATGGTATGTATCAAGCGATGGTGACTACCGTAGGTGGTTTGATAGTTGGTATTCTGGCTATGTTTGCCTACAACCTTTTGGTGTCTCGTATCGACCGCGTTGTGCGCCAACTTGAGTCTCGCACCATGGAGTTTATGGACCTCCTCAACGAACCAGTCTAACAATTTTGAAACTTTGAAACAGCAGCCCTGCTGCGTGGAACATTTCAACTCATTTTTATGGCACTGAAAAGACGAAATAGGGTAGAAGCCACATTTGCGATGTCGTCAATGACAGACCTCATCTTTTTGCTACTGTTGTTCTTCGTGATGGCAAGCACGATGTCTTCGCCTAATGACATTAAAATTAACTTACCTACTTCCCGCGCAAATTCAGCTACCAAGCAAGTTGTAGCTAAGGTAACGATAGATAATTTAGGTAACTACTATGTTGCGCTTGGTAGACAAATGCCTGTTGCAATTGCAGAAGAAAACCTAGAAGCTTATCTGACTACAATCCAAAAGCAGGATAGTACGATGTATGTGGCACTACATGCAGATCAAGATATCTCTTATCGTAATGTGGTACATGTCCTTGATATTGCTAACCAAAATAAAATGAAAATTGTAATCGCTACAAAGAGGTGAACAAGCAATATCAATCACATATCATCGCATTCTTGGGCACATTGCTTTCGTTGTGCTTGATTTTGTTGTTGCTATGGTTCCTTAAGTTGACAGCGCCTGTGTATGAGGAAGAAGATGGTATTGTCGTTACTTTTGGTAATGCAGAAGAAGGTGGCGGGGTGCCTGATGCTACTCATATAGATGAGATTACGCAGCTAGAGCATATTCCTGCTGTGTCTTTGCCTACGCTTCCATCAGACAATGATTTCATTGTACAAGATGATGATGAGTCCTTAGCATTGCAAAAGCAGAGCATCGAAGACACAAAGCGCAAAGCCGAAGATGAAGCGTTGAAGCGTAAAAAACAACAAGAGGAAGCGCGTGTAGAGGCTGAACGTATTGCTCATGAAAAAATATTGGCTGAGCAGAAAGCCAAAGAGCAAGAGGCTATTGAGAATGCAAAAGAACTAGGGGCTTTATTTGGACAAACAGCTATGGATGAAGGTGCTAATGGTGATGAGTTGTCAAATAAAGCGGATGCGAATCAAGGAAATTATGCAGGTGAACCAGAGGGTCAAGGATTTGGTAGTGTAGAAAATGCTACATGGACTCTGCAAGGACGCAATTGCAAACATATACCAACGCCTTCTGAAGATTTTAACCAAACGGGGCGTGTAGTGGTAAACATTATTGTTGATCCAGCAGGTAACGTAACTAGTGCTTCTGTCGGCGATGGCTCTAATATCTCTGATCGTGAAACCCAACGCTTAGCTTTAGAATCTGCTCGAAGTGCTAAGTTCTCAAAAGGAGAAACTGCCCAACGGGGAACTATTGTATATATATTTACAGATAAAAAGAGTAACTAAATATTATCTATTATGAACTACATCTTCTTAGACAATGGCTTCGAAGAGATAGAAGCCATCACGACAATCGACCTCTTAAGACGCGCCAACATCGCATTAACAACCGTGTCGGTAACAGGTGTTGAATCTGTCTTAGGAGCACATAATATCGCAGTGAAAGCGGATAAACTATTCCAAAATGTGGATTTTGCGGATGCGGAAATGCTTATCTTGCCAGGAGGAGCAACTAATCTCTATGAGTGTAAACCATTGTGCAACTTATTACTTCAACATAATGAGCAAGAGAAACTCATCGCTGCTATCTGTGCGGCTCCAGCGGTACTTGGGCAGTTAGGAATCTTGCAGGGAAAACAAGCCACTTGTTATCCTGGGTTTGAACATTATCTAGGTGAGAGTTATGTGGGAGGATTAGTAGTGGAATCTAAAAATGTTATTACAGCTAAAGGTCCTGGATTAAGTAGTGATTTTGCTTTCTGCATCATTGAGAAATTGGTTGGTCCTGAAGTTGCAGACCAAGTGTACGATGCTGCACAATATTGATTATCAATTAAATATAAATTAATATGAAAAAGTATATACTATCTATTTTCTCGCTCTGTTTTGCTTTGTTGGCAGTAGCTCAAGAGGCAGAGCAGAAACCATCACCATGGTCATGTACTGGTGTACTAGGTCTTAATGCTAGCGCTACTGGTTTAGTTAACTGGTCTGCTGGTGGTAATAATAATGTGAATGGTGTCGCATTTGGTAAAGTGCGTCTTCTTTTCAGTGATACGAATCTTTCGTGGGAAACCAATTTGGATATGGAATATGGATTGTCATATATCGATCAAGAGTTTGATCCTTTCCAAAAATCTAGTGACAAGCTCAATTTCAATACCAAATTAGGTTGGCAATTTCACAAGGCTTGGTTCCTGACTGCATCTGCTGATTTTAAGAGTCAATTTGCGCCTGGACGCAAATATGGTCAATCTGAAGATTATGATCCAATTATTTCAAAATTCTTGGCTCCTTCTTATACAGACATCGCAGTCGGTATTGATTGGAAACCAAATGATATTTTTTCGGTGTATATTTCCCCTGTTGCTGGTCGTTTGACTTCTGTGTATGTTAGCGATGTATTTGCAAAGCATAGTGAGGAAAAAGGTCAACCAGATCTTGAAAGAGCACTCAAGGAGACATATGCAGTTTGGAAATATAAAGTAAACGAAGAAACGGGTGTAGTTGAAAAATGTTTTGATAGTAATCTACGAGGTAAATTAGGTCTTTCTATTAAAGGTGCAATCAATTATACATACAAAGACTTGAAGGTCATTACTTCTGTAGGCCTTTATACACCATATGCATGGAATAAAACTGAGATTTACCAAGATGCAGCAGGTTTGTACTATGCGGAAGGTGTAGCAGGTAAATCGTATGCTAATAACCCAGATTACACCAAAATTGGTTATCAAGACAACAACCAACGCTTTGGTAACTTTGATGTAGATTGGGATACTTCTATTTCCTATCAATTCCTTAAGTGCCTCAATGTCACTCTATCTACCTCTCTTAAGTATTACAATGGTGTGAAGATAGAGAAGTTTGACAAGGATGGATTGTCCTTAGGAGCAGCTGAACGTGTACAATTCAAGGGTACACTTGGCTTAGGTATTGGATATAGTTTCTAATCAATATGGATTCTCTTGTCCAACTTGAACAAAATCTTCAGCAACTCCTTGCACAATATCAGGAATTGCAGGAAGAAATGCGTCTTTTGAAGGAAGAGAACATTCGTCAACGAGAAGAAATTCTGCAATCTCATGCGGAATTGCAGCTGTTAAAAAAAGATTACAAACGCCTCCAAACTGCTCATGCCTTAATCATGACAGAAGGAAGTAATGAGGAGGATCGTCAAAAAGCAAAGCAACGATTAACATCTCTTATCTCGCAAATTGATAAGGCATTAGATGTCTTGAAACAATGACAGAACCACGCAAACAACATATTACTTTACAATTAGATGCGCACCATATCTCGCTCAATGTGCAAGCGGATAAGGAGCACCTATATCGTAAAGCTGCGGAGATGATTAACGAACGCTATAGATATTATCAGCGAATTGCGCCTACTCGTTCTGCAGAACAAATATGGGTCTATGTCGCTCTTGATATGGCAGTTAACTTGTGTACTGATGCGTACGCCAATCGCTTGCAACCCATTGATGAGAAAATACAAGAACTAAATAAATTAATTTTACAAAATCTTAAATAATCAATCACTTATGAATTCTATCGTTATAATAACAGCAATTTGTTTTTTGCTACTTGGAGCTCTGCTTTGCTTCCTTGTATTCCGATATCATAGCAAAGGAATTCTTCGCAAGGCAACTGAAGAAGCTGAAGTAATTAAGAAAAACAAGATTATCGAAGCAAAAGAGAAATTTATTGCTCTTAAACTTGAGCACGAAAACCAAGTACGCCAAGCTGAGCAAAAACTCCATCAACAAGAGCAGCGTCAACAACAACGAGAGCAGCAACTCAATCAAAAGCAAAGTGAAGTGCAACGTGCTCAAAACGAGTTGAATACACAGCGTCAACAGATTGAAAACCAGCAAAAGGCTATTGAACACAAAACACAAGAAATCGAACGACTCCAACAAAAAGCTGAGCAACAATTGGAGCAGATTTCTGGTCTTTCTGCTGAAGAAGCCAAAAAGCAATTAGTGGATGCACTCCGTGATGAGGCTAAAACGGCTGCTATGGCTTATATCAATGACACAATGGATGAAGCTCGCCTCACTGCTAGCAAAGAGGCCAAGAAGATTATTATACAATCTATCCAACGTATCGCTTCTGAGGCTACAGTTGAAAATGCAGTCTCTGTCTTCCATATTGATAATGACGAGGTTAAGGGACGAATCATTGGTCGTGAAGGACGCAATATTCGTGCACTAGAGGCGGCTACTGGTGTTGAGATCGTTGTAGACGATACTCCAGAAGCTATCACTCTTTCTGCCTTTGACCCTATGCGCCGTGAAATAGCCCGTTTATCACTGCATCAACTCGTCCAAGACGGTCGCATCCACCCTGCACGTATTGAGGAGGTGGTGGCAAAAGTAACCAAGCAGGTAGAGGAAGAAATCCTAGAAACAGGTAAGCGTACAGCTATCGATTTGGGTATTCATGGTTTGCACCCTGAACTCATTCGCCTTGTTGGTAAGATGAAATATCGCTCTAGCTATGGACAGAACCTTTTGATGCACGCACGCGAAACGGCTAACCTCTGTGCGGCTATGGCAGCTGAACTTGGCTTGAATATTAAAAAAGCGCGTCGCGCTGGTCTGCTCCACGATATTGGTAAGGTCAGCGACGAGGATATGGAAATGCCACACGCACAGCTGGGTATGAAGCTTTGCGAAAAGTATGGCGAGAAACCTGATATCTGCAATGCTGTAGGCGCTCACCACGAAGAATGTGAGATGGAGTCTATCATTGCTCCTATCGTACAAGCATGTGACGCTATTTCTGGCGCACGTCCTGGTGCACGTCGTGAGATTGTGGAGGCTTATATAAAACGTCTCAACGACCTTGAGAATATTGCAATGTCCTACCCTGGAGTTACCAAGACCTATGCACTCCAAGCAGGTCGCGAACTTCGCGTAATTGTAGGTGCAGACAAACTCACTGACAAGGAAACAGAGTTACTCTCATTCGATATTGCTAAGCGTATCCAAGACGAGATGACCTACCCAGGTCAAATCCGTATCACTGTCATCCGCGAAACCCGTGCCGTATCATACGCGAAATAAGCACAACTAAACTATAACAAAAGAATAGATTGCCGAATAGGCAATCTATTCTTTTCTCTAACCTTTAACCTCTAACCTTTAACCTTTAACCTTTAACCTCTCTTCCAACCATTTATCCAGCGACTCTTTCTCTCCCAGCCCCACTCGATCTTTGATACGCATCCTTCGGCTCCAAATAGTGCGTTGTGTCAATCCCAATAGCAAACATATATCCGAGTTATCCAATCCCAGTATGTACAACGCAAGTACTTGTATATCAGTATTAGTCAATCGCGGATATTCCTTTTGCAAGCGATTCAATAAATCACCATAACATCCGTTAAACTCCACAAAGAAGTTCTTCCATTGTTCTTCTGTGGAGAATATATTCGAGTCTATAAACTGCTGTGCCCAATTAGGAATCGTTTCCTCTTTCTTTTTGGTCAGCAGTGCCTCTTGCAAGTTCTTATTCAGCTCCAACCGCTGATTCAACACGCGTTTCAGTGCATCGCGACGCAATTCCAACTCGTTTTGTAAGTCTTTGATTTGCTGCTGGGTACGTGCTTGTTCGGTTAATCGCTCTGTGCGCCGTTTCGCATTGTATAAAATCAGCAATATGCCCACACACAGAATAATAATCAACACCGCTGCTAACACGATATACAACTGCTGCTTCTCCAGTTGCAACTGCAAGTTCTTTGCCTTTTCTACTTCATTATCAAAGTGTTGCGCTGCCACAAACGCACTGGCTCTACCTTCCTCTTCCAGTTCTTTGTAGTACGCATTATACAGATCATACAGCGACTCATATGCCTCTTTATTTTTGCCTTTCAAGTGCAAATATTGACTCTCCCACAGGGCATGTTGTTGCTCACTCCATATTTGTGCTGTGGTGTCTGCGGCTAAAATATCAAGGTATATCTTTGCTGAATCTGCTTTGTGGGTGCGGATATAATATTTCACCAAGTCATACGCATAACGCTTCCTGCCAACCTGATGACACATGTATTGACATATGCTGGCTATCTCTGGCGAATTGGGCTGATTAATAGATAATTGTGCATATCGAATATCCATATACAAGATACTATCCTTCATAAATCGTGCAGCAGACAAGGCTTTTTCGAAATACTCATCTCTGCCTTCGCTGCTATTTCTTCCCAGTTCTCTATATACCGAAGCCAGATAGAGTGGTAGCCCCGCTTCCTCCAGGTAGGGTAGTGCTTTCTGATAATTCTCTAATGCAATCTCGTATAGTTGTTCGCTTTCGCTAATACGTCCCATCTTGTAGTAGGTCATACCTCGAATGATAGATAAGGCAGGATAACTCTCCGCTTTTTTCAGGTATTGCATCGCTTGGGTGTTCTCTCCTATATAATTAAGGTATGCACCTTGTATATAATAGGCTTCAGAAGCACTTGCTTCGTCCTCACAATTAGCAAAGTATTTTGCCAATGCCTCCATATCACTTCCTGCAGGCAGTCGCAATTCACGCTTCAGCATCAGGTGTGCTTCTGCCAAACGATATCGCTGCATCTCATACTCACTCAATTCGTTGGTGTCTATCCCACCCAACATCCCTTGTGCCGCATCTGCATCCAACCACACTTGCGATATTGCCCCCTGCAATTCTTCATTCTCAACAACCGTCCTCTTTGTACATGCTACACATACAATCAATAGGAGAAATAATATAATTATACTCTTTTTCATATCCTACTTTAATGGGGTCCCCGAAAATTTTTAATTTTTGGGGAGAGCGGAGGCAGCTATCGCCTAATGACGCCAAGCGTCATTCTTTGCGATTGGCTTGCCGAACGCGATGCAAATTTACTACTTTTTTCCCACTCCTGCAAGCACTTTTTTGTACCTGCATCAGTTTTTTATTTTTGCAAAATCATAATCGCTTGAAAATCAGTTGTTTTTAGTATCGTGTTTTTACTAGCTGCATCAGTTTATTTTTTGGTCATGTCAAAAAAAAGCAGTACCTTTGCAGCGGATTTCAAAACAAAATTTGCGTATGAAAACAATATTACAAAATCTACTAACTCGGATGTTATTTTTCCTTTTTTGGTTCGTGAGTATTGTGCTCATGTTTTTTGCTTGTTCACCATATGCTCCTGGTGCGCCAGATGCTGCATTTCCTGTTAGCTTTGCTACCGCAAGTGTTCCTTCAGAGCAGCTGCCTTTCATTTTGGCAGATACCATTACGCCGCCTGCTAATCCAATGGCACCAGAAGATCTCTCTGCTTTCCCTACATACGCAGGTACATTACAGATATTCGCTGCGGATGCTTTCAACAATCTCAACGGACGCTATTTCTGTGGTATTCAGTTGCAAACTCCTATTGAGATTAAGCTATCTGATTACGAAACGAATTGCTATTCAGCCCTTTATCTGCTTGATAACGACTCTGAAAATCTAGTTCAATTCGATCATCCACTTCTCCAATTTTGCGTAGTGGGCGACACGATTCTTGTTACAGGTACCCCTATTCAGATATCCGACGGCATTGCTCTTGGTATAGCAATGCGCTATGTGCAACCACTTCATCCTTAAGATTTATGAAGATTCGTAATCTCATATGCGCAGTTCTGCTCTTATCTTCTGCTTTTCTTATGGCAGCAGATAAGGACTACGACGCCTATCGCCATAGTTTCCGTATAGGTTGGGGAACGGCTTTTTCTGGCAAACTCGTGACAGACCTTTCTTCACGCAGTTCTGTCCCTTATTACAACAACACCTATCTGCAAGCCATCCAAGGTATGACGGCTGAAGAAGCGCATGCTTATCTCACGAACTATCGAATGCAATCTACTTCTTCCTCTACCGTTTCCTCGGGACATATTTTTGCCTCTTATGCCTACCAGTTCACTCCGCTTGTCTCTTTTGGCGTGGAGGCGGATGCCGTCTTTCTCAAAGACCAGTTCCAGATGGTTAACGGCTATGGCGAACATCTCCAAGACCCTGCTATCAGTACGCTCTATCACCTCACATTGTTACCTACTGTTCGTTTTACTTATGTACGTGCTGGATTTCTGTCTGTCTATTCTGCTGTTGGTCTAGGTGCAACCTATAGCGACTATTCCACCAATCTCCCTTCTCAGTGGACGGAACAATCCCCTGCGAATGTGGGAGTTACGGCTAATATAGCTTTGTGCGGACTTAACTTCCACTATCAAAATTGGTATGCTGAAGTCGAACTCGGACTCATGGGCACTAAGATGCTCCTTTGGCCTCAGTCTTCCTATCCATTCTACACCTCTCGCCTCCTCTCTGTAGCCGTCGGATATCGATTCTAATATAAATATCAACCATTTAATAATTAATGTCTTATGAAAAAGTCAATTATCTTTTTGCTACTTGCAACCGCTTTCTTATTCACTGCTTGCGAACAACCAGAAGGCCCTCAATCACTCATCGGACATTGGAATGTGGTTGGCGATCATTGGACTGCCACTTTCGATGAAGATGGACAGTTGTATATTTCTTCAACCAAATACGATACAGGCTTACCTTATTATTACTATGCAACTAGTGATTCGTTGTATTTTAGTTGGATTGTGAATATGCTACAACCCACACCAGATTCAGTCGCTTGTTCTTATCATTTCAAGGGAAATAACACTTTGGTTATTGATGGCTTTAATGCTATTTTCCAAGATATAGGATCTGTAGCTGATAAGATACAGAAGAAAGACCATGTAGTCCTAACAAGAACCCCTTCATTACGTTAATCTTCCGCTATCTCCCCGCTGTCAATTACGGTAGATATACGGTAGATATACGATAGATACACGTTAGATAAACGGTATATTAGTATACCCACACCATAGGAATACCTTACCCTTAGAACCCTTAAAACTCTTAAAACTCTTAAAACTTCCACTCATATGAAACGACTAATCTTTACATTGACTATTCTCATCGCTGGTGTTGCGTGGAATAGTGCGCAGGCAGAAACCAAAGAAACTCGTGCCGAAAATCCTCATGAGTTGCGCCTTGGAGTTGGTGATTGCTCGATCTATTATGCACAAAGATATACGACTCCTGTACCACCATCTGTACCTCAGGATCCTGATGTGGAAGATGTAAAGAAAAGCAGACACCTAAGTTTGATTTTGCCTAATATCTTTATTGATTATCAATATCGTGTAAATAGTTGGTTTGCAGCAGGAGTACAACTCAATACGATCTGGGATAAGGGAACGGATCCTCATTATAATCCAGGAGCGAAAGATGTCCTGTTGGTAGATTTTACCGAAGGATGGCTTCATGTAATACCTTCTGCCACTTTCACTTATTTCAGCCGAGAGTGGGTTAATCTTTATTCGGGAATTGGAGTGGGCTACGCCATGCAAATGGAGACCAAAAATAGAACTCGCAATATGTGGCATACTTTTGCTGCGCAAGCCACCTTGTTAGGCATTTCTGTCGGCAAAAACCATTGGTTTGGCAACTTTGAAGCAGGTGCATTATTTACTGGACGCAGTTTCCCAGATAGATGTTTTACCTTTTCTGTAGGGTATCGCTTCTAATTTACTGTTACCTATTGTACAATTCAAAAAATATATTACCTCTGCAAACCCTTAAAACCCTCACGCATATGAAAAAGATTACATTTATGGCTATCGCAGCCACTATCGCAATCACATTATCTAGTTGTGCATTTGAACCTATGGCTCCAGGTGGAGCATTTGACGGTGCTATGGGTGACTCCTATGGCGAACCTATAGAAGGTATGCCTTCTGGCGACCAGTTCGAGGAGTTTACCGACAATCCGTTTATCTCCACTTCCGAAGAACCAACTTCCACCTTCTCCGTAGATGCTGACGGAGCAAGCTACGCGTATATGCGCTCGTATATGTCAAAAGGATATTTCCCCGACAAGTCTTCTGTTCGCATTGAGGAATTCCTCAACTACTTTACCTTCGATTATCCCGAACCAGAGAACGCTGTGGGTATCAATGCCGAGATTGGCGCATGTCCTTGGAATCCAGAGCATTACCTCCTCCGCCTCGGACTCAAAGGCAAGAGCGTTGCCGAAGAAAACATGCTTCCCGCCAATTATGTCTTCCTCGTAGATGTGTCGGGCTCCATGGATTCAAAGGACAAACTGCCACTCCTCAAATCTGCCCTCCTGACTCTCGTGGATGAACTGCAACCTACTGACCGTGTGTCACTTATCACCTATTCGGGTAGTGTGGAGCGCGTCTTAGAATCCACTCAAGTAATGCACGCAGGTAAAATCAAATCAGCTATCCGCAGTCTCGGTGCTGGCGGTAGTACCGCAGGTGGCGCGGCTATCAAGATGGCTTACGAAGAGGCATTAGCCAACTATATCATTGGTGGCAACAACCGCATTATCATGGGTACAGATGGTGACTTCAATGTGGGTGTTACCAACACCGATAGTCTTTTGAATATGGTCTCTCGCTACGCTGACCAAGGTATCTATTTGACTATGTGCGGTTTTGGTACGGGCAACTGGAACGATGCCATGATGGAGAAGGTCTCCAATCGTGGCAATGGCAACTATTATTATATCGACTGCGAGGATGAATTTATGAAGGTCTTTGTGCATAACCGTTCTCATCTTCAGGCAGTTGCTAATGACACCAAGTGTCAAATCACTTTCGATTCTACCCGTGTAGCCAAGTACCGCCTCATCGGTTATGAAAACCGCGTAATGAGCAACGAGGACTTTGATGATGACACCAAAGACGCAGGCGAGATTGGTGCAGGACAAACCATCACAGCTCTTTATGAAATCGTTCCTACCGTATTTCAAACAGACGAACCAATCCCTTATGCCACGTTCGACTGCCGTTACAAAGAGCAGCTCGGGCTCAGCAGCAAACAACTCACTTTACCTGTCTATGGCGACATTAAGAGCGACACAGAGAATCTTCGCTTTGCAGCAGGTGTGGCTGCGTATGGTATGTTGCTCCGCAATTCAGAGTACAAGGGTTCCGCTAACCTCGAAATGGTTAAACAGCTGATTGGTAGTTCGTTGACATATGATCCTAAGGGTTACCGCCAAGGATTGTTAAACTTGCTCAACCACCTCAGTAGCGAACAAGTCAACGAACTCAACAACCGTGCTGCGAAATAATGATACACTCTTGCACAATTCAAAAAAATATCGTACCTTTGCAAACAGATTTCTAAACTCTTAAATATTTAATGTTATGAAACGCTTTGTGCTATTTTTTGTGCTGTGTTCTGCATTGCTCGTTGCTTGCGAACCAATTAATCCGAATGAAGACCAATATCCTGTAGTATCTGCGGATGATTATTATTGGTATAACGGTGAAAAAATCTATCTAGAAAGAGGAAATCAAGAATATATCATTTATGACGATGCATTACTTTCCGAGATGGATAAACAAAAACTCGAGATAAGCGAAAGTGATTCATATCTTGAAGAGCCTAATCTAAAATGGGGAATCACCAAGCCTAATACAGTTATTGAAGATTTGGAGCATGTGCTATATAGAATGCCTTCCTATACTAGTGAAGGAACCAACTTCTTTGTTACACACTCTTTCCTTGTCAAACTCAAGGACAGTGATGACTTGTCTATCTTGCAAAATATGGCAGAGCAATACAATGTGAAAATCGCTAAAGAGGGAGCTTTTCCTCTATGGTATGTATTGGTATGTAATTTACCGTCTTCGTCCAATGCGTTGGATATAGCAAATCGTTTTTATGAGTCGGGTAAGTTTGCAGTTTCGGAACCAAATTTTATGGGAGGAATAGTCTTGCATAATTAAAAAATATACTCACTTTGCAAACCCATAAAATAGTACAGCCATGAAACGAATCATATTATTTAGTTTATTGCTACTCTTTGCCGCTACTGGCACTCTAGCACAAGAGGTACAATTGCCTTATCCTTCCACTACCGCTTTGTCTTACGAAAAGAATAAAATCTATTACGAAGGCGAGCGAATCAGCAAAAGAGACTGCCAAGCATTCCTCCGTCTAAACGCCCAAGAGGACATCTACCGCCAATATCGCAGTGGTTTGCGTATGTACAACGCGGGTTGGGGCTTAATGGGTATTGGATTGGCTATAGATGCTGCCACTATTGCATATATGGGGTGGGGATTATATGATTGGGCAAAAGACTACAATCCAGAATGTCCTGATATGGGTCCAGGATTAGGATTTCTATTTACAGGAATGATTATTGGAGGAGCATTTTTGCTTTTTGAAGCTCCCGCCATTCCGCTACTTTGTATCGGTAAAAAACGCATGCAACAAAGCATTGATGCCTATAATATTTCGCTGCCAGAGCCACAAACATCCAAAAACTATTGGAGCATACAACCTTCCAGCAATGGCATAGGTTTAGCATATCATTTTTAATACTAACCCTTAAAAACATTACACTTATGAAACTCAAAGATTTTCGCCAAAAATACAATGGCCTTCTTGAGAAGTTGCTTCGTTTGTTCACTTTGTCAGGTATAATGTTTGCCGTAACAGCTTGCTATGGTGTCGCACCATATGACTATAGGGGGTATGTTGATGTTGATGGAGATGTTTTGGATGATGATGGCGAGCCTTTGGAATCAATACAAGTGGTAATTAAGACAAATCATGGATGTTTGAATTGCGATCATTATGATACGCTCTACACGAATGAAGAAGGTAAGTATCATGTACGATATGGGATATTTGATTTATTCGGTCAAGATGTGGTTTTTACAGCCAATGATACAACTAATGTATATGCCCCAGATACGGTATTTGTAGAACAAGAACAAGCAGAACTTGTCAAATTGGAAGATACAGATGAGGGGATTATAGAGGAGTACTACCATTTGGATGTCGACTTTCAACTCAAAAAGAAGTAATCGTTCGAAGGCGTAAGCTGAGATAAGAAGTAATCGTTCGAAGGCGTAAGCCGAGATAAGAAATAATAATTCAAAAATCCTAATTCACAGTTCAAATAATTATTTTGTTTTGCTCTCCAATGCAGTATGTGCACTGCATTCATTAGAGCAAAAACAAAATTAGTTCTTTGATTTTTTTAATATTTTTGTAGGGCGTAGCCCGTATTTTTGTTAAGTAAAAAGAAATTGTCATTAATTGACAAACATCTTAATTGTCACAAATTGTCTTAAATAATCTCCCTCATGAATATCCGCAAACGCATCATATTCGAGCTGGAGCGACTACGTCGCAAGAACCTTCAGCAGTTGCATCCACTGCAGCAACTCTTTTGGGAATCTACTCTCCGTTGTAATGTTCATTGCCTCCATTGCGGTAGCGACTGCTCCAGCAGTGAGGTCACACCCGACATGCCTGCCGAGGACTTCCTCCGTGTGATTGATCAATCCGTCACTCCTCATGTCGATCCGCATAAGGTGCTGATAATCATCTCAGGTGGCGAGCCACTCATGCGTACCGACCTCGCTCAGGTAGGTGCAGCACTCAAGCAACGCGGCTATCCTTGGGGCATGGTGACCAATGGATTGGCACTTACCGAAAAACGCTTCAAAGAACTCATGGCTGCTGGTTTGCGCTCTATTGCCATTAGCTTTGATGGCTTAGAACTCGACCACAACTGGCTTCGCCAACATCCTCTCGCGTTTGAAGGCGCCACCCGCGCCATCAAACTGGCTGCGCAATATGGAGTTCAACGTGGTTCAACGGTAGTTCAACATAGTTCAAATTTGAGCAATACTGAACGCGAAGCATTGAATAATATTGAACAGGCGCTTGCGCCTGCTGAACAGCCTAACGGGCTTATCTGGGACGTCGTCACTTGTGTTAATCAACGCACTATCAATCAATTAGACGAGATGCAGAAATACCTATGGTTAATAGGTGTGCGCAACTGGCGACTTATCACTATTGACCCTATGGGGCGTGCGGCAGAGAATCCCGAACTTATTTTGACTCCCGAGCAGCATCGCCAAGTGTTAGACTATATCCGTGAAAAACGCAAACAAGGTTTGCAAATCTCCTATTCCTGCGAGGGCTTTATGCCTGATTATGAGATGGAAGTGCGCGACCACTTGTTTCATTGTGCGGCGGGAATCAGTATCGCATCTATCTTGATTGATGGCAGTATATCTGCTTGCACTAGTGTACGTGGCAAGTATTACCAAGGCAATATTTATAAGGATGACTTCTGGGAGGTATGGGAGAATGGTTTTGAGCCATATCGCAATCGTAAGTGGATGAAGAAGTTAGAACCATGCAACAACTGCAAACTCTTCCGCTATTGCGAGGGTGGGGGAATGCACCTCCGTCGCGAAGATGGCGCATTGATGCTCTGCCATCATAATAAGTTGATGGCGGGTAATGGGTAACGGATATTCGTCCACTTCATCAATGATTTAAAACAAACATTTATAAAAATCGTACACAATCATGAAAACAAAAATCTTTTTTACCTCCATAGCTCTTTGCGCTATGATGATAAGCCTAGTAAGTTGCGAACCAACTACCTTAGGAAAGAAAAATGTTTTGATCAACTTGGCAGAATTGGGAGAAAATATCGATGGGAAAAGCATGGAAGAAATAGAAAAGATTATCTCTAGAAAAGGTTTTACTAGATTCTACGAATGGAGCTATGAAAATAGAGATTATTTTAATGGAACGTATGTGTATTCCAATGGTATTCAGTTGGATAGCACATGTTTTGAAAAAGATATAACTAGTCAATTAAGTCTGCAAGAAGATAATGCATGCGTACTAGTAGTGGACTATTTCAAAGAGAAAGACCAAACATGGGTAGAGTTAGCTGCGTGTTACATTTTTCCAAATAATCTAACAAAGGACTACAAAACATTGAGCAATAATTTATATCGTTATTGTTCAACAAATTATTCCTTCAAAGCATCCACTGAAACTCCCAAGGAATTAGCACGAGGATACATGTGGTCTGGTGACATAGATACTGATTCAACCTATCGCTATTATGCCAACGATGACGAGCTCTACCAATTTGCTCTGCAAGCAGGGTGGATGACACAAGAGGAGTACAACGAAGTAATGGCTGAATTGGGATATGAATTTCGTGCAAACTTTGTTGAGCAACTCGATCAACCACTTTTTGAAGTATATGAGGAATTTGAAGCAGTTGATTTCACCCAGAACAAATTTATGTATGCAGGTTTACTACTATCAGAAGGCAGCGATTCTTTTTTTGAAATAGATGGCATTATGACGGCGGAATGTTATTGGGTAGGACATGAGCCAGTACCGCCTACTCCTACACAAAAACGATTCGTTCCACGAGGAAGAAATACCCTTGAGAAATTTAATAGGTTCAAATAACTTCAGCGAAAGTCGTACAAATCCTGTATCTTCGCCGCGAAGATGGAACACTCATACACGGCCTAATAAAATTTCAGAATAAAGACTAGAGTTATTATATATAGTATGTGTATGCGATAGTATGTATACGCGCGCTCGTGCGCGTACATTATTATACATACGTGCGCACGCATCATCCTATACCATCCTATACCATTCTACACCACACTACACTACACCACACTACACCAC
>JAFVTU010000004.1 GCA_017503075.1 Paludibacteraceae bacterium
AAGATTAGTTTTGAAGAACCTGCTATAGCTACTTTTAGACCCGATCAATTCAATATGATTCAGCTCTTGCATGAGAACACTAGTGCAGATTATGACGCTTCGCTGACAATTTATAGTATTGGTCTCGGCGAAGAGTTTGGCAGGGACAATGTATTGATGGATTATTCTGGCATTTATGATAAATTGGCGCAACGCTCCGTGCTGATGGCAGATGTAAAGGGTGTGCTGAATCAGCGTGGAGATACTACCGTGATTAATGTTAGTGTCATAGGTTGGGATGCAGTACAATACGATATCGAATTGTGGTATGCTGTGCCAGAACCTGTGAGGACGGTGGAATTGGAAATGCCAGTAGAGTTTATCAATCGAATGCAAGATGGCTACTATACCTTGGGTGCCTATACTCCTGATTCCACATGGTATGTCTCTTTTTCACCAATGACGAGTGAGGTAGCTGGTACATTTGTTAACGATGGTGTGTTTGGTAGATTCGGTGATACGGAGGGCAAATATGACTTCTATGGTGGAGAGACTTTTATCTACGAAGAAGCCAACTTGGGCAGATATTCCGTAGAGAAAGGCACTCTCGTAGTTGAGGTTGCAGAGAGCGGAGAAATTACAGCAGAAGCTAAAGTGATTTGTTCGAATGCGGTATATTACCATATTAAGATGACTTCGGAGTATAATACTCATTTGGATTATGATGAACCAGAATTGGAGGTTGATCGTACATATACCACCGAGGATAATGTGACGATAGATGACCAAACGGCGCAGAAAGACTATATTTATTTGGAGCTCACTGCTGCCGACGGATTGGATGGTGCTGCATTCTTCTTCTATGTAGAAGAGGCTGATGAGGAGACTATTATACCAGTTGGCACTTATACGATAGATTATAGCGAAGATTACGGCACTGTACAAGCCAACCCTGGAGTGCAAGGTAACGGCGTATGGCCATCATTCTATGCGGAGAAATTGGAGGATGGATCGCTTGTTGTACCACTTTGGCTCATAGTAGGTGGTACAGTAGAAGTAAGCAAGGATAAGAACGGATATATGCACCTAGAAGTGAATGCGTATAACTCATACGGCGTAGCTGTACATATCGCATATGATGGTACACCTATCAATGCTGGTATGGAGAATATAACCACAGAGCCAACTGCGGCGGAGAAAGTATTGAAGAATGGTCAGTTGTTGATTATCCGCAATGGTAAGATCTTCAATGTGGTAGGTCAATCTGTGAAGTAAGATTTATGACATAGCCACACAGTTGGACTATACCAACAACAATAATCCCCGCAACTCGTATGAGTGCGGGGATTATTGTTTGCTGAATTACTTATAACTTCTCAGTTATATAGTTAAGCGGTTAAGAACGAGAGGTTAGCGAGTAATCTCGCGTCCTTGCAGGTCGTATTCTACTCCATCAATGCGGATGATGAATTGACCATTGCGCATGAGTTTCTCTATGTGAGCTTTGTCAAATACTACATTCTCTACTGCTGTTTCATCAGACAATGTGCAAGTGATGGTATATGTTTTGCCATTGTACAATTTACCCGTTGCAACAAAACCACCTTTCTCATCCATGACTACACTACCATTCTTGATGCGCCAGACATAGTACAGTTGCTGTTTATCGGTATCTAAAGTCTGAGATTGATAATATGCCATATGTGAACCTTTAACTACTAGTGCTAATGGATCAAAATAACCCGCAGTAAAGGTATTCTCCACATCGCCCTCTGCAAATGACAAAGTATCTATATTCGCAGGGAGAATGGTATCGGGAGTATTGAACTCTAAATCCACAACCATTTTCATTGCTCCATAGAAACCAGAACGAGTTACTTTACTAGCTATCAATCTCAAATTCAGTTTATTGTCGGATGGTTTGCTATATTCTACCGATGAGAAAATAAGGTCTTTTTGATGAGGAACCGCCTTGGCTTCAGTAAGTCCGAACGGCCATTTAAAATGCTCGCCACCTGTAGTGCCTGCTACAACAGGTTTTTCTTCCGCATTGATTACAGGTTTCTTTGTAGATCCTGTGATATATGCCACTATCACACAGTTCTCTGCCATAAAGTTCTCTGGCAATTTATAAGTATATGTCTTGCTGTATGCTTGATTTTCCACAGTCACTTTATCTCCTAATGCATCAGAGCAAAGCAAGTCGCGAACTACGCGCGGGTGGACGAACTCTATCCATCCTTTTCCTTCGAAAGATAGATCTCCTTCATCAACTTGCTTGCCGATAAGACCATTCTCCTTGATGAGCACAGTGAGCAAATACTCTGTCACATCTACATTCGCCACTTGTCCGCTCACCGTGATAGTCATGTCTCTGGTTGCTGCATCATAGGTGTGATTAATCTCCACTGATGCTTCAGCTGTAGTGCCACATTTAGCATCTATCAGTTCTTCCATACCATCATTGGGTAAAAAACGAGGATCAAAAGCGACCGATGTGCCAGTAATCTTTGTGCGATTGATTGCTATCGAAGGAGCCCCTTGTACACCACATGTCCTACCAATCTTCTCGCTCTCAGAGATGGTATATTCATCTGGTTCGTATCCATAGTGATGGCTGACCCATATACACGGAGTAGTACTATTTCTGAAATATTGATCCAAACAATACATACCCTCTGGGCAGTATATGCAAGCTGCACCCGTAAAGTGCTCAATGAGGTATTTACGAGGGAATGAACTTGGCACCTCTTGTGCAGAAACTACAAGTGTTGCACACAGCAACACAAGAATAGTTAAAATCTTTTTCATATCTTATTTTTTTAAACCTTTTGTTATGTCTACCAATTGCTTCAACTCAGTTGCTTTGTTGATCTTAGGCAAGTAGCTAGCGCTGCTAGCGGTGTAGCTACCAGCAACCGTTGTACCGCCGTAGGTCTTGATATTGAGCGTGATATTACCTGCCGCATCTACCACCATCTCGCCCTCGTTCATACGCCAGATATGCGCACATGCAAGTTTCCCTTGATTAAGATAACTACTTACCGCATATGTAATCAACGATCCACCAAATGAAGTTTCCTCATCAATACGATAGCCCGCAGTAATAGTTCCCGTGGCATTGTCATCTTGAATTGGATATGTTCCCTCTTGCAGAGTAGTAGCGTTCGTATTGAGATATAGGATAGCAACAGGTTGTGATGCACCGTAAGCAGTTTGAATAGTCTGATTAGAAATCATCTGAATCTCTAGTTGACTATCATTCTCTTGAGTCACGTTAACTGCATCAAATTTGAGGGACAAACTTGGTCCCTTTCCCTCTGTGATTCCATAAGGTACATATTGCTCGCCTCCAGTAGTGCCCACTATGAGAGGCGCTTGCTCGGCATTGATAATCGGCTTTTGAGCTAATGGAGTGAGATATGCTACTATGCAGCAGTTCCCAGGTACCCAATTCTGATTTATAGTATAAGTTAGTTTGTGACTGTACTTCTTATCCTTGACTTGGATCACATCGCCCAAAGCATCGGTGATGACATCTCTCACCACACGTGTGTGCATAAACTCTTTCCAAGTAGCTGTTTGCCATGAATATACATAGTCGGCTTGCTTGCCTACCAATCTATTTTCTTTGATAAGGACTGTCAACAACATTTCTGCATCTATCTTGATATCCATCTCACCACTGACTGTGATATCCAATTGTCTAGTATTCTGATCAAATGTATGCTCTATTTCGATAGATGCATATGACATCGTTTCATCCTTTATGGTCATCTCAGGCAGATAGCCAGGGTGGAAGACCAATCCTTCCTCTTGTAGTGTACGATTATGTGCCATATTAGGAGCACCAGAAACACCTACTACTTGACCTATCTTTTCGTTATCAGCAATTGTATATTCATCCGTACCATATCCATAATGATGGCTCACCCATATGTATGGAGTGGTAGCATTCTCTATATGATCCACGATCGAATACATACCACCTGGACAATAGCCGCATTGCTCTGTTGTAAAGTGCTCAATCAAAAATTTGCGTGGGTAAGGTTTGCTTGCTGCTAATTCCTTGACATATACCACACATGTATCACTCACCACTCCCCTCGCAGATGCAATAATCGTGGTAAATCCTTCTCCGATAGCCGTTACTAATCCAGAGTAGTTGTTGACAGAAGCAACCTTAGCATCGCTGGAGCTCCAAAATACAATCGCGTTCTTCTCTGGCGTGATAGTAGCCAACAACTGATAGGTAGTACCTGTGTACATTTCTATTGTATCAGGCTGAATAGTGATGAAGTATGGAACAATCACAGTAATCACACAGGTATCACTCACCAATCCATCTCCCGATGCTATAATCGTGGTAGCACCTTCAGCAATCGCCGTCAGTAAGCCAGACTCATCAACCGTAGCTACCGATTCATCGCTAGAAGTCCATATCACTGTAGCTGTTGTATCTGGAGTGATTGTAGCTTCCAATTGATACGTCGTACCTTTTTGTACATCCACTGAAATAGGCTCAATAGTTATGGTATATAATGTTGGATTCTCTGGTACTATAGGCGTATTAGGTTCACAACTCGACATTATTCCCAAGACAAGCATTGGAAGGAAATATAATATCTTTTTCATACCTTAAAAAATCACAGAATTATTGTTTGATATACTTCTTACCATTAATAATATAGATACCAGCAGGTAACTCACTTAGGTCGTTGTATGGCATTTTCTGACCGAGGATGCTATAGATAATGCCATTGTATTGTGGAGCAACCACATCCTCCACTGCGCTAGTAAGATAGCAATACTTAACGGTTAAAGTAATTGCAGGATTTACACCGTCATTGAAGGTGTAGTCAATGGTAGTAGTACCAGCTTCCGTAGGAAAGAAGTGAGTCTGCCAATCTCCTGTTGCTGAGAACAGGTCTATAGACAACTCTTGTTTGAGTTCGCCATTGCTTTGGAAGCAAGAACCTAAACAGAACTGATCGTTCGATGGGATAGATGAACGCTCAATAGTTACCTTCAACTGTTTGTTTGCGGGAGTGACATAGCCCATGAGAGACATCACATTTTTTCCAGAGATAAAATCTTCTTCGTGTTCTGTCACTGCAATGGTAGTGTCTTTGGTAATCTCGGTGATTACTTCTTCGTCGTTCTCATCGAAATAGCTAATGCTTAATCCCATACCAGCGCGTGCTGTAAGCAGCATACTTGCCATTAAGAAGGTTGTAAAAATCTTTTTCATACTTTATTCAATAATGTTTTTAAATTTATATTCGTTTACCTGTATTGCTGTACCATCTTTCATTACAACACCCACAATATTGCAGTTCTTGGCTACCACATTATCGGGCAGGGTATAACTGAGGGTGATAGCGGTGGATTCACCATCTTCTACAGTCACTGGCATCCCCCATGTGCTAGTAATCGCGTCTCTCAATATATGGTTATGCACATACTCTTTATTTGTCTTTTTATTTGGCATTATTTGTGGTCCTATGATAGAGTCCTCGGTTAGCCATGCGATATATTCTAATGACAACATATCATATGACAAATTCTCGATTGTGGCCACGATTTGTATGTTGCTAGAGTCAACTTGTATCGCTTGTGTCAAAGTTACAGGTGAGATCATCATGGCGGACTGCTGGCACGCGGTTCCCCAAGTCTGGTATTCTTCCTTCTGCGACATATTCACAACACCAAATGGGAGAAATGGGATTTCCCAATGCTTGTAATACTCATCTGATTCGGGGCATGTATAATCCCATTCTGGACGACCTGCCTGAGTGAGCGAGTTGCTAGCAGGATGCATTTCCACTACTACCAGTTTCTCCCCATAATACTCCTGCAAATCGTGTGCCGTAGTGGCAGCGTTAGGGCAATTGTTGCATTGTAATCCCGAAAACTCCACAATCAGCGTCGTGCGATTGGTTTCCTCCATCTCCACAGGGATAAATTGATCGTTCTCTGGTATTACTTCGCAAGCCACTACTAGTATGGTCAGCAACAACACAGAGCAATACTGAACCATCTTGAACCATTTTGAACTATTCTGAACCATCTTCTTTACCATGTAAAATTATATGTAAGTGTCACACCTTGTTGTTCGGGTACATAGCGGCATACACCTCCAGAACAGTTAAATCCCTCACGCGTTTTAGTGTATCCTGCCATGAGGCGATGTGCACCATGCGTGTAAGTAGCAGCCACAGTGTAGTAGTGTCCATTGGTAGCGTCAGGTGCATGGCCGATATTATACATCCATTGTCCAGATAGCACCAATTGACGCCATAGACTCAGTTCGTACAATGCAGCTATCCATTGACCTTCATACTGTCTGGAGTAAAGGTATTGTAGCTCTGCACGCATTTGCACTTTCTTGTTCATCGCATATTTGGCTTCTACAACTCCTATGCCAGAACGAGCGATTCCGCTTTTTCCGATGATGCGCTTATTGTAGGTTTGATACATAGCCATAGCACCGATATACCATTGTTTATTGATCTTCTTATTGAGTTCCAAATTCACATCGGTATAGTATGGTTCTTCGCTCATGCCAAACCATGTATCGCTTGTTCCTCGGATATGTGAAGCATTGAGTTTTAATGTCGTGCCATACTTTCCTCCCATAGCGGTGCCGCGTTTCCATGTATAGCGCACCTCGCCTTGGAAAGCCCATTCGTTGGCTGTCAAATCTGTGCTATAAGGATAAAGTGATGTTAGCATATAGGTATGCTGCATCGCAAACGGAGGCATATGGTTAATGGTGCCCGCTATGAGATTGGCTTGCCTATCCGAACGGAACGACATATTCTCCGAGCGTTTCACTTGCGCCAACACAGCTAGTCCCTTTTGCGAATAACTGAGCGACATCAGTAGTGCTTCGCCATGATTGTAACTATAGTCATTCAATATACTTGGGTCATTGGCCTTATAGGCGTACTCTACCATCGCGTTCCATCCCTTCATCTGCAGTTGTGCACGCACGCTACCTGCGCCTACCCACTTGGGCAAGTTGTACATATACGCCTGCATGGCACTTGGGTCAATAAACAGGATGGTATCTGCTTTCTGATACTTGCTCACATAGCTTCCACCAATCGTAAGGTTAGCACCAGCATCTTGCAACTGAGGAATCCACTCTTGTAGTCCTAGTTCGAGGTTCGCTCCAAGTACTGCATCTTGCTTGTAGTTCCAGCCCCAAGCACCGTCGGTATAACAATTCCAATAGCGGCGTTGCTTACCGCCTAATGCAGTGAGGTAGATACCCTTGTATGGAGTTACCTCTATCTTTCCACCACGCAATGCATTATCCACACCCAACGCGCGGTCTTCATATAAACGTAGCACCATACCACTGCCGAATTGACCATACACATCTCCCACTGTAATCTTACCCCAATCAAATGTAGCGCCTACATGCAAATGGCTCAAACCATATCCACCAAAATCTGGGTCGTAGCCCAGCATAGGCCATTGGGTCAGTTCCGCACGAGTGATGAATTCTAAACTTTGAAATCCGAGTTCCGATTCTCGATTTCCGCTTCCAACTCCTCGATCCCAGCGCACACCCAAATCTAAGTATGAGTTGCTGAGGTAGTAACCTTCCTCTATGGTTGGAACGGGCACCAATGCTTCGTGCTGAATGCCTCCTACGACAATCACTGTATCCTTTGCCTGTAGCAAAGTCGGGATGAGGGCGAGAATGAGTATGAATGTTCTTATTTTCATCTTGTATTGTTTACTTTAACCTTCGGTATAGCATTGGTGTAGCTTGGGTTATCTATCGTGTATCTACCGTGTATCTACCGTAATTAACACGAGATAGTAAGGGTATTGGATTTGTTATTGTAATGCTTCGTAGATATCCTCCTCACCACCATCTACATAACCTGTGTGGTTATATACAATCTGTCCATTGCCATCTAGCACGAATACATGAGGTACGTTTTGTACGTTCATAGCACGTTTGAAGTCGCCATTAGGGTCGAGTAACACCTCGTATTCCCATCCAAATCCATCCACCATAGGTTTTACGCGATGGGCGTCTTGCGCTTGGTCAATGCTGACGATAATTACTTTCACGCCTGTTTCGTCTTGCCAGTCAGGATACACTTCGTGAATGGCTTTCAACTCACGCAGACATGGTTTGCACCATGTAGCCCAAAAGGAGATGATGATAGGTTTACCATCGTTGCTAATTTCACCTGTTTGCACAGTGTTGCCATCCATATCTTGTAACTTTACATTTGGCAGTTGCGCGCTCATTGCTAATGCGCAAATAGCCATGATACTAACTACTAAAATCTTTTTCATATATTCTTGCCTTTAAACTTTCAACTTTAAACTTTCAACCTTCAACCCTAAACCTTCAGCGACAGCTGAATCCGTCCGCGTTGTTTATCGATGTCAATCACTTTTACCATCACGTGTTGATGCAGTGCGACCACTTCCGTTGGGCTGCTGATGCGGCGATTGCTCATCTCTGAGATGTGTACTAGTCCATCTTTATGCACGCCTATATCCACAAAAGCACCGAAATTAGCAATATTGGTCACTATGCCTGGTAGCCTCATGCCTATTTGCAGGTCATCAATGGTATGCACGTTCTCGTCGAAATGCCATTCTTCCAATTGTTCGCGTGGATCGCGACTAGGTTTCTCCAACTCGCGCATGATGTCTTGGAGCGTAGGCAATCCCACTTTATCGCTCACGTAGCGCTGCAGATCAATCTTCTCGCGTAGATTAGCATGGCTCATCAGGTCGCTCACGTTACATTTCAGGTCTTTTGCCATCTGCTCTACGATATTGTAGCTCTCTGGGTGAACGGCGGAATTATCCAGTGGGTTATCGGAATTAGTGACGCGCAAGAATCCTGCTGCTTGTTCAAAAGTCTTTGCCCCCATCTTAGGTACTTTCAGTAGTGCTTTGCGGTTAGGGAACGCACCATTCTCGCTTCGGTAGTTGACGATATTCTGCGCCAATGCAGGTCCTAATCCTGAGACATATGTCAATATATGCTTGCTCGCGGTGTTGACATCTACGCCTACATGGTTTACTACGCTCTCTACGGTCTGTTGCAGGCTTTCTCCGAGGCGTGTTTGGTTGACATCGTGTTGGTATTGTCCTACGCCAATCGATTTTGGATCTATCTTTACTAATTCTGCCAATGGATCCATCAATCGTCTGCCTATGGATACCGCACCACGTACAGTCACATCCTCATCAGGAAACTCCTCTCGTGCTATCTTGCTTGCCGAATATACCGATGCACCACTCTCGCTGACCACGAAGAGTTGTGGTGGTGTAGAGTGGTTCTCTAAGGCGATGCGCACCATTTGCTCACACTCACGAGATGCCGTGCCATTGCCAATGGCGATGGCTTCGATTTGGTAGCGCGCAATCAAGTCTTGGAGCGTTTTGGTGGAAGTGATGTTGTTGACGAATACCACCGTATGGTGCAACAGGTCTCCTTGTGCGGATAATACGACGGTCTTGCAACCAGTACGGAACCCAGGATCAAGTGCTAAGACGCGCTTCTGACCTAATGGTGACTCAAGCAATAGTTGACGAAGGTTTTGTGCAAATACACGTATCGCTTCTTCGTCTGCTCTTTCTTTGCTAGCTGCGGCAAATTCGGTTTCGATGGATGGTTTGAGTAGCCGCTTATAGCTATCCTCCATAGCAAGTTCCACTTGGTACGTGGTGTCGCTGCTAGTTTTAAGGAATAGTCGCGCTAACTTATCCAATGCTTTTTCGCTATCGGGAGATATGTCCACGCGGATAAATCCTTCTGCTTCTGCACGACGGATAGCCAATAGGCGATGGGAAGTGATGCGGCGGAGTGGCTCTTTCACTGCAAAATAATCGCGGTATTTCTGTGCCTCTTCGTCTGATTCTTTGCCTTTTATGACTTTAGTGGTCAAGATAGCAGAATAGGTAAACTCTCGGCGAATACTATTTCTAGCTTGCTCATCTTGACTAATCCACTCGGCAATGATATCCCTTGCGCCCTGCAACGCTTCATCTTGCCTCTCGCCTAATCGCCTAATCGCCTCATCACCTTCACGTTTTTGTTCAAAAATAGCTTTTGCGAGTGGCTCATATCCTTGTTCACGAGCCACATCAGCACGTGTTTTTCGGTGCGGCTTATATGGTAAATAGATATCCTCTAGTTCGGTTAAATCCCATGAGTTTTCAATACGAGCTTTGAGTTCAATGGTCAATTTTCCTTGTTCTTCTATCGTTTTTAGGATAGTTGCTTTGCGATCTTCAATCTCTAAATAACGATGGTATTCGTCGGCTATAGCGGCAATCTGCACTTCATCTAGACTACCCGTCTTCTCCTTGCGATAACGCGCAATGAAAGGGATAGTAGCATTCTCATTGAGAAGCGCCACAGTGGCAGCCACCTGTTTAGCAGCTACCCCTACTTTCGCCGATATCAATCCGAAATATTCCATGTTACAAATTATTTAGCACGCAAAGGTAGTAAAAATATTTGGAACACGCAAGAATTACGCATTAAAAGTACCTTTTAATGTTATTTTTCACAAAATACAGTTCAATTTCCATATTATTTGCATGGTTCAAAAAAAAATTGTAACTTTGCAAGCGATTGTACATCTTTTTCAATTAAGACGCAAAAAACAGATATAAGAATTATGAGAGACATAGTAGATTTAATCGAGGTTGACAATGACGCTCCGTATTCGTATTGGGTTTCGGTGGAAGTCACGGAGAAACAGGAAATGATTGTCGAATTGGAGTACAAGAACTTCGAGAACCATGCCCATGACTACAAGCAACAAGCCATTGTGGATAGCGAAAACACCGCCATCATATCCGATTACTTGCAAGTGCAGTTATCTGACCTCACCGAATATTTGCACGACGAGTACTACCACTCCATCTGCTATAACGAGAGCGAAGATGCCGAGGGGCTTTTTGCTGACCTCTTGGACCTCATCCTCGATTGCGGTGCTAAGTATAAGTTAAAGTAGAGGGAGCGAAGGGAAGTAAAAATAAATTGCGTAATCTAGCATCTAATAACACACACATAACACGCAATTAATATATCAATACACACGATTATGGAAATTTGGATAAACATTGCAGGCGTTTTAGGATTAGTCTTTTTACTGGGCATGCTGATATGGTTTTGCGCCAAACCAATAGCACGAGATCAGTTGCTAGTGACATTCAATTGGAAGTATTTCCTCCTCGTAGCACTAATAATGATTGCATGTACTGCACTGATAGCATGGGCATTATCGATGCATTGGGTGAATAGTTTCAATGCCGAGAATGACTTTTATCGTGCCGTCCAGTTTAGTCTAAAGATGAAAGAAGCTAAAGATGGCGATTTGAATATATTCTCATTCATCTTAGTCATGCTCTTCCAAGTCGTGGTGTTTGAGGGTCTAGTACTAGCGACCATCGTAGGCTGGACAGGACGCCGTGCGAAACGCTACCAAAATGGTGAAGTGAGATACCACTGTGTAGGAGTATTCAAAGGTATCTTAAGACGGGATGATTTTGCTGTCGTTATCGGTGCCAATGAGGTTGCGCCATCTGTAATCAAGAACCTATTGAAACACGAAGACAAGAAGAAAAACTCTCTCAACTACGCACACGAAAACGAGAACAAATATGTCATTTTGCAAACGAGTGGCAATGTGGCTAAGGTTCGCCAAATGCTGCAATCTTATCTGACGGAGAAAGAGTATAATCGTGTAATTATCTATAGCGATCTGCGCAATTCCTACGAAGGACTACAACACTTGCACCTGCAGCATGCATCTGAAATCTATGTACTAGGCGAGAACACCACTCTCAATGGCGGCGAGACATTCCACGACACCATGAATATGCGCTGCGTGAATATGATCGCCAAGGTGTTGAGCAACAAAAAGGCACATAGAAGACTACTAAAACGAAGCTGTAGGTTGGATAGCAGAATCGCCAAACTGAATCAGGAGATTAAATGGCTGAGTGATAACCAAACCGAGAAAAACCAAAAGAAGGCTGAAAAGCTTAAGAATGGCATTAAGAAGAGATTAGAAAATAGATTATCACGCATTAATGACAAGATAGACCATCGCAAGAGAGTCTGCAAAGTACTCTTTGAGTACCAAACTACCTACTCTATTTTCCAATTCTCGGATGTCACGGAGGAGGTTAAGCAGGCTATGCACTTTATCCCATTCAATCGCTACGAGTCATGGGCTCGCCGCGTGATTGTGGACAACCATGCATTGGCGCTCATTGATGAGAATGACGACAAGTGTAAACACGCAACAGAATACGACAACAAAGTAACTTACAGACCACTTGATGGTTATGAGGGCATTCGATTTGATGATAAGCAACGCGTACACTTTATCGTAGTGGGCATGTCCAAGATGGGTGTAGCCATGGGCGTGCAAGCGCTATTCCAAGCCCACTACCCTAACTATGTTAACCATAAAGTCGGAAACCCTAGAAGCCGCATCACCTTCATTGATGCCAATGCGGAGCAGGAGATGCAGTTCTTCAAAGGACGCTACGCTTCGCTATTCGAACTAGCGCGCCATCGCTATATAGATGCCAACACATGCAAAGAGAACCAACTCAATAGTCGCTATGGTTGGGTAGATCCTACACGGCAGAAAGACTACCCATGGATGCATCTAAGCAAAGGGGGTAAGAACTTCTTAGATGTGGAGATTGAGTTTGTGAAGGGCGAGTTGGAGTCAGATGGAGTGCGCGAATATCTGCGCCAAGTGACGGCAGACGACAAATCCATGGTCACTATAGCTATCTGTTTGCCAGAGACACATCAGGCAGTAGCTGCCGCATTGTATATGCCAGCAGAGGTATATCCTCAGGTAAAAGAGATATGGGTATATCAACGCGAGGCAGCAGATATCATTCGCAATCTCAACCCAGAGAACGACAACAAAGAGTTGAATGAACATTATAAGAAACTCAAACCATTTGGTATGCTCTACGGCGAATACATCGATAGTCGCACCTACTACCTCAAGGCGTTGCTAGTCAATGGTATATATGATTTGGATAAGAAAAGTGTTTTAGACCCACTTGACATGGATGACAAAACAACCTACAAAGACCTACGCAAGCGTTGGAATGGTTTGTCCGTAGCATTGAAGTGGTCAAATAAGTATTTTGCTGATACAATATACCAAAAGATCAGGAGTGCTATGCCTACCCCACTAAAAGAAGATGCTGCTATTGGTGGATACAATAATCCTGCATTTTTCACCGAGGGGTGGTACGAAGAAATAAAGAATGCTTTGCAGAAGGCCGATGGACTAGCAGAATGCGAGCACAACCGCTGGAATATACAACAACTGTTATTAGGGTTCACTCCTGCCGACAAAACAACATATCAATATATATGTACAGAACAGAAGAAGACAGCTAAGCAACTTTCTCCACTCAGCAAGAAGAAAGAAAAATTTATCAAGGATAATACAAATTATTTGAAGAAATTATTGGAGGATATTAAAAATAAATTCCCAGCGAACGATTTGACGGAAAATGTGGACGATTTGAATTTCACTGAACTATTAGCGTTTATAGCTGAGAAAAACAAAAAGATTAAGAAGGAAAAGAATCAGATTGTCATCGATGCAGAGATGAGTGCACAACTTCAGGCAATGAAAGAGTGTGAGAAAAAAATCAACGAAATTAATAAACCTTTGACACGATACAAAAAAGCACTCAAGTCCCCTATTAACAAGATTCACTACTGTATCTGCGATTTCGATCACCTGTACGCTGTGGACCCTGGTGCTAAGAAGTATGATAAAAAGCTAAATGATAACATACCATTGATTCTCAAGTTGGTGGATGGGTATCACTATAAGAAGAAAGCAACAAACGCTACTAATTAATTATGGCACTAACAACCCTACAAAAAGACGCAATATTAAGCAATCTACCTTCTGTTTTCGCCAATGAAGAAGGTCGCATCAAGCTCGCAGAATATATCATAGCAGGTGAGATTAGTTGGGAAGAGATTGAGGAAATGGGTTCATTGTCTGCATCTCAGATAGCAGAGTTGCGGTTGATTGTTAGCCTAAAAAGGAGTGCCAAGTAATATATGCCATTTTGTCAGTACTGTAATGATGGCATACAATTTGATTAAAAATAAGTGTCTTAATCACTTAACTAACAAATAAATGAAAATGAAACCTACTTACATTCCTAAACCTGAGAATTTGGACAATATCCAATTGTCCGAGGAATTAAACGGCCTAGTAGAAGCTATGGCAAAGAATGTCCACGAAGTGTGGGCGCAATCGCGCATCGAACAAGGTTGGACCTATGGTCCAGAGCGCAACGATCAGCTCAAACATCATCCATGTCTTGTACCTTATGAGGAGCTGCCCGAAGTGGAGAAAGCCTACGACCGCGACACCGCCGTCGGTACCCTAAAACTCATCAGCCGATTAGGATTTAAGATTACCAAGGAGTCATAAGGTTATGTCTATTTACAGCAGTAAATTGGGCTACCAGCATTATCAGGAAGGCGAGTACCAGCAAGCAGTCAGTTGCTTCACTAAAGGTCTGCTTTTCGATTGGGGATGTGTCGATTGGTTAGCCCACTGCTACAAACATGGCTATGGTGTAGAGCAGGACCTTTCGATGGCAAAGGATTTATACTCCAGTTGCTATAACAGTAGCACTTGTATCCAGAGGAGAAATTCCTATTTCCAAGGGCTTCGCAAGCAGATGGATGCACTGCAGCACATACCTGATTACCAAGCCATCACACGCTATATTGACGGCATAGGCAATGTACGTGTCGTAAAAAGCCGAAATGTCATAGAACCTCGCATGCGTTGCAATCAAGACGAGATCCTCGTCACAGTCGAAGACAGTCAACCGTTCCTGCTAGGCATTTCCTATGCGCTGTACTATGTACCGCGGAGCAACAGCGAATGGACATGTGACGGTCAGAACCGCTACTACGATGGCTATACCCTCCAGACCGACCATTTTCGTTTGCAGGTGCAGCGCGGTACCACCGATAGTTATGTCAGCCAAATTGATGGCGAACTATGCCAACTATTTTTCCCCAAGAACGCTTGCCTAGACTACTTCTATGTGCAAAAATTCATCCACCGAAAGGTGAAAGACTTGCTTTTCAAACGCGCTAAGCAGGTTTTACCAGGGGTCTTGCGACGCGTGTCTGAGCGTATAAAGGTTCCTTATGAGGAATGCGAAGTGGTCAGAACACTCTACTCGTATGCTGCGCGGAATTACGATCAAGGCAAAAGAATCGCGCTCAGCACCACTTGTCTGCAATTGCCTAAAGAGAGTCTTGAGGCGCTATGTATACACGAACTTACACACAATTTCATAGGCGGTCACAGGGCAGAATTCTATCACAAACTGATTGAACTGGGAGGCAAAGAAGCCTACCAACTAGACAAGAATCTATGGAAAGAGGATAAATGGCCATACCTGCAAATTTAATTGATAAATTAGGAATCACCCTACCCTAATTGCTGGCGACTCTGTAGCCGTATAGAGGAACTGGGGAAGCCCTACTGTTAGTGGTGAGAGAGTAGAGCTTTTTGGACAATCCTACAAAATCCAAACACAAAAAAATCGCACTGAAAGTAAACTTTCTGCGATTTTTTTGCGTATATCGAAAACTTTCAGTATCTTTGCAGCGTAAATCGTATATGATCTCATTATGAAAAGATTTTATCTCCTCTTTCTCACCATAATGGTTACCACATGCCTCTGGGCTGCATGGGGAATGGCGCAGAATTACAACGATATTCATCTGCCCATCTATACGCGTGTGGGTGCACATGACTATATGTTCATAAAGATGATGTAGAGATCATCAGCCGCAAGGAATTGGCACTGCAAGCCCTCCAGTATCAGATGCAAAAGGAATAACTAAAACACCAGCTCCATGTCCTATTCCGAAAAAGCAATAATTTTTTGGATTATGTTCCGAAAAAGTTTGGTGATTTAGAAAAATAGTAGTACCTTTGCGTGCGGAATTACAATAAAAACTATAAAACACTAATTATTATGAAACACATTCTATTTACACTATCGCTTCTAGCGATTGCAACCGCTGCGATGGCTAGTGATTTTACTGTGGATAAAATCACCTATGAGATTACCTCTCAACAGACTGTATCAATTGTGAGTGCGGATTCGACTATTCAATCTGCCAATCTTATGCCAACTGTGACCTATCAAGGCATCACCTATAGTGTAACAAGTATAGGAGAACATGCCTTCGCTAATTGCTATTCCCTATCATCCGTTACTATTCCTAGTAGCGTAACAAGCATAGAAATGGGAGCTTTTGAGGCTTGTTCTTCACTGACATCCATCATCATCCCCAATAGTGTAACGAGCATTGGTAATCACGCATTCCATGAATGTGAATCCCTAGCTGCCATTACCATCTCGGATAATTTAACCCATATTGATGGGCAGACTTTTGATGAGACGGCGTTTTACAAAGATCCTTCCAATTGGGAAGATGGCGTATTATACCTCGGTAATTGCCTCCTTGCTACCCAATCTGACATTTCGGGTGAGTATAGTATAAAAGAAGGCACTCGACTCATTGACGCTTCCGCTTTTTCTCATAGCGAGTTGCTTACTGCTATCACCATCCCAAATAGTGTAACAACTATTGAATGGTTAGCGTTCAGCTATTGCACTTCACTGAGCACTATTAACTACACGGGCACAATGGAGCAATGGGATAAGGTCATCAAAGGATATAAATGGAACTACAACATCCCCGCTCAAGCGGCTATTTGCACAGATGGCTGTATATTACTGCCTAAGTCAGATGACGGCATGATTATACTCTGATATAGAAATGGGAGAGCAGAAGAAATACGATGTGTTTATCAGCTATTCGAGGAAGGATTTAGAGGAAGTAAGCACATTTGTAGAGATGCTAAAAACGCGCATCCCTACCCTTGAAGTCTGGATGGATCTTGAAGGGATTACCGCAGCAGATGAGTTTGATGAGAAAATCATCTCTGCCATAGATGCGTCATCGTATGTGATTTTTGCCGTATCTCCTAACTCCAACTCTATTGGAGAAGGTTCTTCGAAATGGACAAAAAAGGAGTTAGTTTATGCGAAAAATACAGGAAAAAAAGTTATTCCTGTATTGCTAAATGGCGCGGAACTGAATAGTTGGTTCCTCTTCGAGTTTGGTCGAGTAGATTGTATTGACAGTTCGAACAAACACCAAATAGAAAAATTGCTCAAAAACATCGCCAAATGGAGCAACAAAGAGTTAGTAAAACCACAAAAAGAGAAAAAAGTCCTAACCCTGGATGAGCAACAATTGCTCAATGAAGCACGAACACTCAAAGATCGAATTGAGAAAAACAAACGAGTGGCAAAAATTGCGCTTATTTCAGTCTTGGCATTGTCAGTACTAACTATATCTATTGTATTTGGTATCAATCGCTACAAGGCATACAAAGCAATACAATATACGGTCCTCAACGACTCTATTGCCCCTTATACAATCGAGATTTCTGGTTTTGAACTTATAAACGGATACATCCCTAAAAAGATTTCTATTCCAAAAAAAATTAAAAAGAATGACACCACATATCTAGTAACCAGGATTGGAGATGGTGCGTTCAGCGGTTGCACCTCGCTGACTTCCGTAACCATCCCTAATAGCGTGACAGAGATTGGACAAGATGCCTTTATAGGTTGCAGATCATTGATTTCCATTACCATCCCTAATAGCATAACGAGTATTGGCTGGTGGGCGTTCAGCAATTGCTCTAACTTGACTTCGATTACTATCCCTAGTAGTGTGATTTGGATTGCATCCGGAGTGTTCTATAATTGCTCTTCTTTGACCTATGTAACTATCCCTAATAGCGTAACAAAGATTGGACCGTATGCGTTCTATAAGTGCTCGGCGATAACCTCTGTAACTATCCCAAATAGCGTAACAGAAATTGGAGACAAGGCGTTCTGGGATTGCAAATCTTTGACTTCCGTGACTATCCCTAATAGCGTAACAGAGATTGGAGAAGGAACGTTCGAAGGTTGTACCTCGTTGACCTCGGTAACTATCCCTAATAGCGTGACACATATTGGTGAAAGGGCGTTCGTTGGTTGTAGTAATCTTAAGGCCATTTACATCCCTCGAGGTTCTAAGGCACGCTTTGCGAAGATGTACTGTTTGGAGGATTTGCAGCATTTGCTCGTAGAACGATAAAACTGAGATGAAGTAGTATGGTGTAGTATTTGTAATCTAGGAATACCACACTACACCATCCTATACAACCCTCCACAACCCTATACAACCCTACACCATCCTACACCATCCTACACCATCCTAAAATAGCCATTTTTCACTACTTTCTTGCATATACCGAAAAATAGTAGTACCTTTGCGTGCGGAATTACAATAAAAACTATAAAAACAATACTTATTATGAAACACATTCTATTTACACTATCGCTTCTAGCGATTGCAACCGCTGCGATGGCTAGTGATTTTACTGTGGATAAAATCACCTATGAGATTACCTCTCAACAGACTGTATCAATTGTGGGTGCGGATTCGACTATTCAATCTGCCAATCTTATGCCAACTGTGACCCATCAAGGCATTACCTATAGTGTAACAAGTATAGGAGAGAGAGCTTTTGAGAATTGTTCTTCACTAACATCCATCATCATCCCCAATAGTGTAACGAGTATTGGTAATTTTGGTGGCGATTATGGTTATGGTTCTACTTCAGTACTCGGTAATATCCCCTATAGAACTGGGAACGTTTTTATGGGTTGCCCTTCACTTACAACGATTAAGGTAGATACAAGCAATCCATATTACGACAGCCGTAATAACTGCAACGCAATTATTGAAACGGCGACAAACACCTTGATTGCTGGCTGTCAAAACACATTCATCCCTAATAGTGTAACGCGTATTGCCGATTTCACATTCTATAGATGCGAATCCCTTACTTCAATCACAATTCCTAGTAGCGTAACAAGCATAGGAAACAATGCATTCTTTGGTACAGGCATCTATAATGACAAATCTAATTGGAGAGATGGAGCATTATACATCAACGATTGTCTTATTACATTAGATAAGAATTACCGGGGTGATTATATGATACCAGAAGATACCCGCCTAATCGCCGATTGGGCATTCCAAGATTGCTCATTCATCACATCGGTCACACTTCCCAATAGCATAACCCATATCGGATGTGGAACTTTTTATGACTGCACCGCCCTTACTGCTATCACCATTCCAAATGGCGTGACTAAGATTGAATCTTATGCGTTTGACAAGACGGGCATTTATTTAGATAGGGATAATTGGGAAGATGGGATACTATACATCACAAATTGTTTGATTGCTATCAAGGATATAAAGGATGATTGTATCATCAAAGAAGACACTCGTCTTATTGCTGATTGGGCATTCTATGACTGCTCAACCATCAAATCCATCACCATCCCCAATAGCGTAATGATTATTGGAGAGTTGGCTTTCAGCTATTGCACTTCACTGAGCACGATTAACTATACGGGCACAATGGAGCAATGGGCTAAGGTTCTCCTCGGACGATGGGATTACAGCATCCCTGCGAAATCTGCTATTTGCACAGATGGTTGTATATTGCTGCCTAAGTCAGATGACGACATGATTATACTCTGATACTATTACCGTTGCAAATTGTAGCTCCAAAATCTTAACTCTTATGAAGCACACAATACTAATCATACTGCTAACTACTTCTGTATTCTGTTATGCCGATTCAGTACAACAAGGCTGCGTAAAAACTCGTGGTCGTATGATCAATGGTAAACACGTTCCAGGTCAAGGATTGCCAGGCTCTATTGTTTCCATCAAAGACAGAACAGCTATTGGTGTTAAAAACAGCAATGGTACTTTTTCGTTCCCTGTTACAGACAACCACTTCCGTGTAGATTCGGTAAAGAAAAAGGACTATGTACTTTTGGATGCCGATGCCACTTCTAAGATATATACCCACACAGCGGATACGCTATTCTTCGTGATGGAAACACCTGAGCAAATTTTGCAAGATAAATTAGCCACAGAGCGCCGACTGCGTCGTAGCCTGCAAGCTAAATTGCAAGCCCGCGAGGAGGATTTGGACTCATTGATAGCCCTTCAAAAGATTTCACAAAAGGAATATCAGCAGAGTTTGCAAAAGTTATATGCCGAGCAAAGTGAGAATGATAAACTAATCAGCAATATGGCAGAACGCTACTCCACATTGGACTATGATCAAATGGATGAGTTCTATCGTCAAGTAAGTTACTATATCGAGCAATGTGAGTTTGTAAAGGCAGATTCTTTGCTAAAGACACGCGGTAATATACATGTGCAATTAGAAGCTGCTAAGCAGCAAGGACAAGCCATACAACAAGATGAAGAGAAATTACAGCGAGCAAAAGTTGTGCACCAACATGATATAGATGAATTGGCGAAACGTTGCTATAGTTATTTTGAGAATTTCAAAATGCAATACCAAAATGATTCGGCAGCATATTATTTAGAGCAACGCGTACAATTAGATCCAACAAATACACAATGGTTAGAAGATTTAGCCGATTTTTTGAGGGATTATTTAGCTCAATATGATAAGGCGTTAGAATATTATCAAACAGCATTAGAGATTAGAAAACAAGTATTGGGTGAATCTCACCCTGATGTGGCGCTATCATACAATAATATCGGACTAGTTTATAACGACCTTGGGGAATATAATCAAGCATTGGAACATAACCAACAAGCTTTAGCAATCAGGAAGCAAGTATTCGGTGAATCTCATCCAGATGTGGCCACCTCATACAATAATATTGGATTAGTTTATGGCGATCTAGGGGAATATAATCAAGCGTTAGAATATATTCAACAATCATTAGCGATTTTGAAACAAGTGTATGGAGAATCGCATCCTAATGTAGCCACTTCATACAGCAACATTGGATTCATTTATGAACACCTAGGGGAATATAATCAAGCATTGGAACATAACCAACAAGCTTTAGCAATCAGGAAGCAAGTATTCGGTGAATCTCATCCAGCTGTGGCCATCTCATACAATAACATTGGATTAACTTATGAACACCTAGGGAAATATAATCAAGCATTAGTACATCATCAACAAGCTTTAGCAATCAAAAAACAAGTGTTCGGTGAAGTTCATCCTGCTGTAGCAACTTCATACAATAACATTGGTGCTATATACGATTACCAAGGTGATCATGCCCTCGCATTGGAATATTATCAACAAGCTTTAACAATCAGGAAACAAGTGTTCGGTGAAGTTCATCCAGATGTTGCAGGTTCATACAATAATATTGGAGTTGTATGTTATTTTCAAGAAGATTATGTTAGGGCATTAGAATATTTCCAACAGGCATTATCAATCCATAAGTTAGTATTCGGCGAGTTTCATCCTACCGTAGCCACCTCATGTAATAACTTAGGTACTATATATGATTTACATGGTGATTATATTCTAGCGTTAGAACATTATCAACAAGCGTTAGCAATCAGGAAGCAAATATTCGGTGAATCTCATCCAGATGTGGCACTTTCATACAACAACATTGGATATATATATAGTGCCCAAGGTGATTATTCTCTCGCTTTGGAATATTATCAAAAAGCATTGGCTATCTATAAACAAGCATTTGGAGATACTCATCCAATGGTAGCACTATCATACCATAATATTGGATATGTATATAATGCTCTAAGTGACTATGCCCTTGCCTTGGATTACTACCAACAAGCATTAGATATAAGAAAACAGGCGTTAGGACAGGAACATCCAGATACAAAAGTTACACAAGAAAATATAGAAACAATTATACAAAAAATGAACGAAACTAAATAACCCATGCAACCACAATACAAATATTTTGCCTTTATCAGTTATAACTCTCACGACATTGCTTGGGGGAAGCGACTTCAACGCAAATTAGAGGGTTATAGAATGTCAGCTACATTGTGTAGTGAACATGGATGGCAACGAAAACCTATCAATCCTATATTTTTTGCTCCCTCAGATATTCAGCCAGGTGGATTGACGGAAGAACTACAAGAAAGACTAAAAGCATCGCGTCATTTGATTGTAATATGTTCTCCTCATTCTGCACGATCAGAGTGGGTGGGAAAGGAAATCGAATATTTCCATCAATTGGGACGTACCAAGAATATCCATTTCTTCATTGTGGATGGCGAACCACATAGCGGTAATCCTGATACCGAGTGTTTTAACCCAATAGTAGAAACTCTTGGACTACCTGAAATCCTAGGTGCCAATGTCCATGAACCAATATTTCGTTGGTCATGGCTGAATAAAGAGCGCGCCTATGTACAACTGATTTCCAAACTATTAGGGGTTGAGTTCGATGCTATCTGGCAGCGTCACAAACGCCTATTGTATAGCAAGATTATTGCATGGACATTGGGGATATTGGGAATTTTGTCTACACTAACGAGCGTATATATCATAAACCAACCTACAGACGTCAAAGTAATGCTCAATGAAACCTCATACTCAAATAAATATCTTCCACCATTGAAAAATGCAGATGTTACCTTAAAACTTCATAATGAGGGAAAAAAGGCAATAATACTTTCATTAGACTCATGTGCAACATTCCAAAACATCCCACATAAATTCTTAAACAAAGAAGTAGAAATTTCGGTTCGTTGCAAAGATCACATAGATGTAGATACGACATTACTCCTGTCTGAAAATCTCACAATAGATATTTATCGCAATCCCTCTATATATGGGGATGTTAAATTTCAAATATGGGATGAGAATGCCAACGGAGTACCACATGTTGGAGTGAAGATACTAGACTACGAAACCACATCAGATGCCGAAGGATATGTATCACTATTCATTCCTCTGGAGCGACAGCGAACGAAATACCATGTAGAAAGTTCGGTTAAATTTGAACACGATACTATTACGATGCCTAGTGGAGATAATGACATTCTAATTATTAATCCTTTTTAACTGACTTACATATTTCATCTTTAAGTAACAAATTTTAACTCACAAAATATAACTAACACACACTTATGAACAGCACAACTATCATCCCCCTACTCTCTGCCCTCATTCCAGCTCTTGCATTGCTGGGATATATCTATTGGCAAGATCGTAAATCACCCGAGCCATGGCATAAGCTACTTAAAGCCACATTACTAGGCGTACTGGCCATACCATTGACTATGTGCATCGTCTTTCCATTGCAAACTATTGGCATCGTACCTGATTCGTACAATACTTTTGGCGATGTTGTGAATTTCTCTTTCCTCGGAGCTGCTATCCCAGAGGAACTCGCAAAACTATTGATGCTATGGCTCTTCTTGCGCAAGAATCCGTTTTTTGACGAGCGCATGGACGGTATCGTGTATGCTGTATGCGTGTCACTAGGCTTTGCGGGGTTGGAAAATGTGATGTATGTGCTTGGCAATACGGATTGGATGTCAGTGGCACTGATGCGCGCATTTACTGCTGTACCAGGACACTTCTGCTATGGTGTAATCATGGGCTATTTCTACTCGCTGGCTAAGTTTGACCCTAAGAACCGAACCAAATATTCGATTTTGGCGCTAGTGGCACCTATCCTAGCACATGGCATCTATAACACGATAGCCTTTGCTACCACCTTACCGCTGGTACCTGAGATACTTTTGTATATCGTGTTTGTAGTCTTCTGCTTCCTGCTTTGGAGATGGGCAAGCAAGTCCATCAAGAAGCATTTAGAGACGGCGTAGAGTATAAACGATACGAGTTACGATGCATTAAGAGGCTATTAATACACATCATTACAATAGTTACGACCATGGATATCTGTCAATTAACACCAGAACAACTATACCAGCGGCTATGCGAAAGCGAGTTTAATACATGGCCTTACGAAAAGCGCAATTTAGGAGAAGAGATGACACTAGTCAAAATCTCATCGTGTGGCTATTGGAGATCCATGTTCTTCATGGATCACAGGGTCCAACGGGCATTTATCTTTATTGATCCCCATTTCAGACTGCTAACCGTTAACCAAGAAGACATCAACTGGGAAAGTCTGGAAAAACTTCCACAAAAAGCAAAGGAAACAGCAACGGAATTGTATTTTGGATATCCTTCTTTCATCTATTCATTTAATCAAGGTGTAGCACTCGTTTGCTGGCAACTAGTCCCCGATGGACGCTACTACATGGATGAGGATGGATATGGTATGGAGGATGACGATGAGGTAAATATTTACGGAGTTATTGACAGAACTGGCAAAGTCATTGTGCCTTTTCGACTAACAAACGACTCAAGCGAGCACCAACTCATGCTGCAAGAAGCTATCCAAATTCTGCAAGCACGCGATAGATAATCCTCCATCAAAGTGTCTTCTAAACTAGGAATAGCGTTTTTCTGGTATTTTCTTGCATATCTCATCAAAAAGCAGTACCTTTGCAAACTGAACATATAAACATCATGGCATCAGAGAAGAAAGAACGCATATTTATATCCTACAAGCGCGTAGATAAAGAGCGCGTGTTTGCTATCAAGGATGGCATCGAGCAAGCGACTGGCGAGAAATGCTGGATCGACCTTGATGGCATCGAAAGCGATGCGCAGTTTGCGGATGTAATCATTAGCGCAATCAATCATTGCGAGGTATTCCTCTTTATGTATTCTGCAACTCATGCGAAAATCGTAAATAATAAAAAAGATTGGACTATTCGTGAAATAAGTTTTGCTGAAAAAAAAGACAAACGAATTGTATTTATAAATATAGATAACACGCCATTAACAGATTGGTTCGAACTAAATTTTGGAACCGTTCAGCAAGTTGATGCCACCGATGCTGAAAAACTAAAGCGCCTATATAAAGACTTATGCTCTTGGTTAAAAACAGATCTAAACACTTCTGTTGAAGTAGCAAAAGTCGGAAAAAATTCTTTTCGGCGTGTAATTGATACTATCACTCCGCCCACCCCATCTAGACGATGGTTATGGATTATATTAGTAGCAGTAGCGATGCTACTGATCGGCGGAGGTGCATATCTAGCAAAGAAGAAGAGCACGACTACAACGCCAACTACGGCTACAACTACAACGCAGACACAAACACAAACACAAACACAAGATAGTTTGGCTCGTGCCCTACAAGCAGAGGCGGATCGTTTGGCTCAAGAGCGTGCCAAATTGGAGGCAGACAAAGCAAAACTGCAACAATCCAAGCCAACTGCCACCGCCCAACCAAAGCCAGTTGCCACAACAACACCAACCTCCACTTCGGCTTCCACTACATCTACAGAGCAAACATCTACTACCACCCCTACCACTCAGGCGAAACCCACAACCACTTCTACCCCTAACAAGGTAAGTGCGGTCGCTATTCACAATGGGCATAAGTATGTGGATTTGGGATTGTCTGTAATGTGGGCAACTACTAATGTGGGAGCCAACAGTTCTAATTTAGAAGGGAAGTATTTTGCGTGGGGAGAAGTGAATGCGAAGCAAGAATATACATGGAATACATATAGACATTGCGTTACTGGTCCCTATGATTTTACTAAATATTGCAAGAAAACCAATGCATACAATGGTGAGTATATTGACAATAAATCTCGATTGGAATTGGCAGATGATGCAGCGCATGTACATTGGGGAGGGAAATGGCGTATGCCCACTGCAGCAGAGATGAAGGAACTGATAAAAAGATGTAAATGGCAATGCGTTACTCGTAATGGAGTAAAAGGACAATTGGGTACTGGTCCGAATGGTAATACAATATTTTTACCGATAACAGGGATGTATAGCGGAGCAAATAAAATGTCTGCTGGTTATACTGGAGCATATTGGTCGAGTACATTGGACGAGCCATTTATCAATTCTGCAATTCATATGTATGTAAACGAAATACAACCTAATACAGCAGAACAACAGCGTTATGTAGGTGCAAATATTCGCCCTGTATTAAGTCGTGAAGATATAACAGATTCGGCAAATCATTAAATCGCACAAAAAGTGTTGCACATATAGGTGCAGCACTTTTTTGCTTTTAATGCTGCATTTTCTTGCATATATTAGAAAAAAGTAGTACCTTTGCAACGATAAATTATTATTTCATACAATATTGAGCACTATAGATATGTTTAAACTAAAAAAAAGTGTAGTTTTGTTTCTCTTCCTATTGAGTTGCATTACCTACTCATTCGCACAGGTTCAATATGAGGTTACCGCTCAACCATCCTTAAAAATACGTAACGCAGCTAGTCCCAATGCGATCGTAGTGAGCAACTTGAATTATGGCGACCGAATAAATGTCTATACGATTAAAGAAGGTTGGGCTGAAATTAGATTCAATGGGAAAAAAGCTTATGTCAATGCAACTTACATCAAGCCTTGCCCATCCACTACTACAGTAAAAACACCTGCTAAGTCCTCTTTTATTACCTCAAGAGAGATTGCTGTTTATGAAGTTATTTCTACACAGCCACTAGATGTTGTTAATTTAGCAGGTTATAAGAAAGGGACTCTTCAACCAGGTCAAAAGATTGAAGTGTATTCTATCAGAGATGGCAAAGCATTGATTAGACATAAGGGGAAACAAGCATATGTAAATGCGAGTTATCTAAAGCCATGCTATCAAAGCCATAATAAAGAATTTACTCCAAAATATGTGAATGTAGATTACTACGCAACAGGCAATGTAGAATGGATGATTTATGTCATTCTCTCGTTAGCTGTTGTGTTGTTAATTCTACGATACTTTATCAAAATTACTTTTGAATGTGATGGAAATCCCAAAATACTGCTACTGATAAATCGACTGTTATTTTTAGTACTAGCAGGATTTGAATTTGCATATGTTTTGTTAATGGGATCAGATGCTCTATGGTTCTGCCAACCAAGTACAGTAGGATGGATATGGACAATTGTTAATTTTATTTTGTTCGGAACTCTGATTTATACTCAAGTGATAAGTTATTTTATAGTGGTAGTTCATAGTAAATTTTCAACTAAAATCGGGGAGTGCTCGTGGCTAATATTTGCATTTATCACATTGCTTTATTCGACATTTTCATGGGAACATGGATATGAGACCATTTTGTATCTATTCGGAGCATGTCAGTTGATACAATTATTTCTCATTTTCAAAGGCGTTATTCCGCAAGAAGGCATAATAAAAGCATTGTGGTTTTCGTTGCTTTATTTAGTAGCATCTGCTGCTACGATTTTAATGATATCTCTTTGGATAAAAATGCTTATTATTGCCATGCTTATTTTAATGTTTATAAAAGGAGCATTTAGCAATAAGCGTACTGCCGATTCTTTAGAGGATAAATCTAGAAACACTGTATATGGAAGGCGTATTAACGATGATACTTTTGAAACGAACAGCGGAAAATTGTATGATCGAGTAGGCAATACCAACGAGTTCCAAAAACGGCATGGAAGTAGTGATTCGTTATTCGAAAACTAGACATACCAACAAAACAGGATACCTACAAGGGAGTCCTAATATTATGCTTCTTAACGATTTTAATTATTTTTGTAGCGGATATTCTTTAAACGAAAAAACTTTTAAATCCCATGAGTCAACAGAAAAAATACGATGTGTTTATTAGCTATCGTCGCAAAGATACAACAGACAAAGCGGAACATTTATGTACTTTACTAGAACTCTATTGCGATGGCAAAGTAGGATTCCCCAAGAATAAAGATAGTAAAGTTAGTTTTGACAAAGAAAATCTTTCTGGAATATTTGATATTGAATTAATTAGGCGGATTGATGGTTGTACTGATTTTGTTCTTATACTTGGCAAAGATAGTCTCAATTACGATGCATCTGCTCATGCGAGCGAAGAGGTTGAGTTCTATACATCTTTAGCACAAGCATCTATCGCTGATTTTGAGAAAAAAATATTAGAGTTTCCTAACAAAAAAATAGATTTCTTTCGAATAGAAATTGCAAGAGCATTATTTAGAGCATCGCAGGGTGATAGTGATATCAATATCATTGTTGTCTCCCCACATAGCGAAAAAGGAGCAGATGGATATAATTTTTCGGCATTAGAATTGCCGCCTGATATAACTAATATCAAAAGGTATAATGCCGTATTGTATAATGAACATGATGATGACTTCTTTAGAGAGATTGCTCCTAAAGTGTGTGAAAAATTAAAAACACCTCGGAGTATAAATGCTGATGAAATTTTGGAGGGCTTATTCAGAGAGGATAATAGCGACACATTACCTAAATATGCTTTGACATACAAAGAACGATTTGACATAGCGTTTTCGGTTGGAGAATATGATAAAGCATTCCAAATATGTGCAGAATTAGCACAAAGTCATGGTTTTTTAATGGAAAAAGAACTCAATGATGTTATCCCTAAGTTAAAAAACATCCCGATACCTCCTTTTATGGATATTGATTACGAGTGGCTCATTTTAATACTAAGCAAAAAGAAATATTCAATAAAAAAAAGAAAAGGATACAAAAACCATGAATTAGAGATTGATATAAATAAATCCTTAAATAAATCGAGGTTATTTGAGAATGCTACATGTTACTACCTTTATATCGGATTAGATAATTCCAAAAAGAAAATAAAAATCAATAAATGGTATTATTTAGTAGAAACGACGGTTGGATTAGGCGTGGTCATTTTTTTATTGCTGACAATGTTAAGTAAATGTTATAATCTAACATTTTTAGACGATTGGATCGTTTCTTTAAATTTTTTGACAGATTTTTCCAGATCCGAAATGCCTAAACTAATAAGTATGTTGTCTACTTCTGTTACACGTACAGAATTAATACTAAATATGGTAATGACTGCAATATCTCTAGAAGCATGTTTTAGGAACTTGCTTCCGTTTTTAAGGTTCCGTAAAAAAGTGGTAGCTGATATTGCTTCTGCAATGATAAAAAAAATAATAAGTGATCGGAATAATTCAGAGTCAGCATGTTAATCGGTAAAGAAACACCACGAGATATCATTGAAGGTACAGCAAATAAGCAAGAATAATTCGTAAACATCATGTCATCAGAAAAGAAAGAACGCATATTTATATCCTACAAGCGCGTAGATAAAGAGCGCGTGTTTGCTATCAAGGATGGCATCGAGCAAGCGACTGGCGAGAAATGCTGGATCGACCTCGATGGCATAGAGAGCAATGCGCAATTTGCTGCTAAAATCATGACCGCAATAGACAGATGTGATGTATTTCTTTTTATGCGATCCAAGGAACACAATGGAATTGTCAACCTAGAAACTGATTGGACGTATCGCGAATTAAACTACGCGTTGGCAAAGGATAAAAATATCGTTTTTATTAATCTAGATAATTCACCGATACCTGATTGGGTTACATTTATTTTTCCGCATAAGCAAGAAGTAGATTCTACTGACCCTAAGAAGATAGACCGCTTACACAGTGACCTAATAGAGTGGTTGGGAATTGAAATAGAAACACAATGTCTATCTATAGATGAATATTGCAATATAGCTCATAACTACTACTATGGTTTTAATGGTGTAAGCCAAGATTATGCAAAGGCTGCAAAATACTATCGAAAAGCAGCTGAATTGGGAGATGGTGATGCCCAAATGCGCTTGGGATATTGCTATGCTGCTGGCGAAGGTGTAGAAAAGGATTATACTGAAGCCGTGAAATGGTTTTGCAAATCTGCCGAACAAGAGTATAGTTATGCCCAATTTAACATGGGTTGGGCTTATGAATTTGGGCAAGGAGTAGAAAAGAATCTTGCAGAGGCCAAAAAGTGGTACCAAAAAGCTGCAGAGCAAGGACATATACAGGCTCAAGAACAAATCAAGAAGTTATCATAAGCAACACTTGTCTGTTTAGAAACAACAATGGGCAAGGCGTGAAATCACACCTTTCGCCTTGCCCATTTAATAATCCGCAATATGCTATCCTCTGAGAGGGCGTATTGCGGATTTTTGGATAAACGATAGGCACACTCCATATCACTTATTTTCGGTTGCTGCTGGCGCATGTCTATATACGCCAGCAGAACTTTACTATGCGTATAGCGCGCCTTACTAACGATACCAAAGGCGTATAACTCCTCTATTTTTGCCACATTCTCTGGCAATTGCAGAAATGATAAATACGTCATAATTCTGTGATTTTTCCCACAAAGTTACAACAATACGGGCAACAAAAAAAGGTCAAAATTTTGCCCTTTTGAGGGTCGAAAAAAAGCAGTAATTTTGCACCGTGAAACGCATAAAAGCAAACGACTATGACCAAACAAGAAGCTGCCATAAAGTACATTACGGAGAATTATCTCGAATACAATCGGCTGAGGCATGACATTGTGAGCGATAAACTCCAAATTCGCATGGATTTGGAGGGTTCAGAATGGTTCAACGTAGTTCAAAATGGTTCAACAGTTGTTCAAAATGGTTCAGAGTTGTCCTTCAAGAAAACAACATTGAACAATATTGAACGCGAAGCATTGAACAATATTGAACAAGGCTATTGGCGAGAGATGACAAAGCATGACATCAACTCTATTGTGTGTCATTGTGCGCAGGAGTACGATGCGAATATAACGAGTAGAGAAGTGATGACAGCACTCCAATCGGATCTGATACCCGATGTGCACCCGCTGAGGGAGTATGTGTTGTCGTGTGGAGAATGGACGGAGGAGCAACCGGATTGGATTGACTTTGTCGCATCTCAGGTAAAGGTAAAAACCTCACCTGAGGGCGACAGTTTAGAGGACGCCGCAAGCGGCTACAGTTTAGAGTTTAGAGACGAGGGAAACAATGCTACACCATCCTACACAACTCTACACCACACTACACCAAGCGCGGACGCCCTCTGGCGGGCGTGCTTTAAGAAGTGGTTCGTAGCGATGGTGGCGAGTTGGATGAAAGATGAGGTGGTGAATCATCAGGTGCTGGTGCTAATCGGTAAACAAGGTATCTTTAAGACTACTTGGCTCGAACATTTGATACCACCACATTTGAGGGCATACGCCTGCAAGTTGGCGAATAGCAATGACCTCAACAAAGATGAACGCTTGCGTATTGCGGAGTTTGGGTTGATCTCGCTGGATGAGATTGACTCGATGAACAACCGCGAGTTGAATCAACTGAAATCGGTCATCACCGCCACGGATGTGAACGAGCGTGCTGCCTATGCTTACACCAAGGAGCGTAGGGTGCGGTTGGCTAGTTTCTGCGCGAGTGGTAATAGGCGGGATTTTCTGACGGACATCACGGGCAATAGGCGTTGGCTACCGTTTGAAGTGGAGGAAATACAAAATCCGTTTTTCACCCTCCTGCCTTACGAGCGGATGTATGCGCAAGCGTGGGCATTGGCACAAGATCCGCTATTCAGCTATTGGTTTGACTTGGATGAGATAGAGGTGCTGGAGGAGCATAATCAGCATTTTAGGGATGAGAGTAATGAGGAGCAGTTGTTGCCGATACTCTTTGATGTGCCAGCGGAGGGCAAAGGCGAGTTTATGACGACGGCACAGATAAGTGAGCGATTGGTGACCTACGGCAACATTAAGAAGCCAATGGCGTTAGGTCGTTTAGGAGTAGTCATGGGTAGTATGGGATATAGATCTGTTACACGAGGCAATAGGCAAGCACGTTTGCGCGGATGGATTGTATATCAACGAGATACAGAAGAAATTGCTGCTAACAAAAAACTTTTAGCTAAAGAATGTGTAACAGTGTAACACTTCTTTTACTATTCTCGTCCGCGCGTGTACGGGGACGAGACATAAGAAATAGTTGTTACACCGTTACACGCAAAACACCCCTTAAATTAACTAAATTTTTACAACTATGAACAAGAGTCAAATTCGATTTGCAATGGCAGCACACGCTGCATGGATTGTAATGAAAAACCCCGTATTAACACGCGTTTATATGGAGCAATGGGAGAAGATGTACCCACGACCATTGTCGGTGGAAGGCGAAGAACTGACACTGTATGGGTATGTGTTTCAGGTGATGTATAAGGCTGCATAGATGTCTCTTGGCTCTTTCGCGACCACTTCGCGACCACTATATCATATCAGTGGCTGATATGTACCACATCTCTAAACACTAAACTAATATGCAAGTTTCCTTTCACTCCCCAGTAGCGGGTCTCATTGGCAAATTAGAATACAATAGCAAGTTTTACATCCGCAAGATGCATGGTAAATACATCTTGCAGCGTTGTCCCAACCGCCAAAACCATATTCCCACACCCCACGAGAAAGCCAACCAACAACGGTTTATTCAGCAGTATAAACGGCTGCGCCGTGGTGATGGCTCGCAAGCGAGCGGTAGTGTCACCGATGGGCGAGGTGCCAGTTTAGAGATTAAAGGCAAGGAAAAATGAAATCAAGAACTAAAATAGAACTCTCTCGCGCAGCGGGTGTGAGTCCAGAGACCTTCCGCCGTTGGCTGAAGACCGACCGTGCTTTTCTGGAGGCGAACGGCATCCGCCCCACCACTAAGCTCTTTCCACCTAAAGTAGTCAAATACCTTTGTGACAAATACGCCATCGACCTCTAAACACTCATCACTAAACTCTAAACAGTAGCGGCTTTGCCGCGTCCACTCAACAGAAAAATGCATTTTTTTTGCGGAAAAGTGCATTTTTTTTGACAAACTGACAAGTTTTAGCAGTTTGATGTTGTAATTTTGCAGCCGATTTCAAAAAAACTGCATGTTAAACGACTAAAAACAAAAATTATGGCTACTGCACAAATGCTACAAATTCCATTTCCAGAGTTTACAACTATTGCACCTACAAAATCGGAACAATCAGAAATTAGTAAAAATCCTTGCATATCTGCAAAAAATGTTGTACCTTTGCAGCCGATTAATTGTAGCACGATATTTATGCCTAATTCCACCAATAATATTTCTACCGTCATACTACCTAAAAATAGCAGTATGATTGCGTCTATTTTAAATTCTTCCCAACAAAGCCATCAAGCATTACCACATACTCTCCCAAGGACAATTCGTGTAGTGGATTTATTTGCAGGTGTAGGGGGGATACGACTTGGATTTGCCCAAGCAGCAAAAGAAATTGGCATAACTACCGATTGTGTATTCTCGTGTGAAATTGATGATTGGGCTTGTAAAACATATCGTAAGAATTTCCCCAACGATACACATGATCCCAAATGTGACATCACTGCTGTTGATGCAAAAGCAATACCCGATTTTGATGTTCTTCTGGCTGGTTTTCCTTGTCAAGCATTTTCTATCGCAGGCAAAAGAGGCGGTTTTGAAGATACACGAGGCACATTGTTTTTTGATGTCGCTCGCATAATAAAAGAGAAGCAGCCTAAAGTATTCTTATTAGAAAATGTAAAAGGATTGACCAATCACCGTAGTGGAAAAACACTGCAAGTTATTCTTAACACTCTCCGTGAAGATTTAGGATATACTGTTTTTTATAAAGTTCTCAATGCAAAAGAATATGGCGTTGCGCAACTTCGTGAAAGAATATATATAGTTGGTTTTAAGACTGGTGGAAAAGGTTTTGAATATCCGTTACCATTACCACAAGAGGAACGCAAAGTGATTAGGGATATTATAGAAGAAAAACCTGTAGATGCGCGATATTATTTATCAACCTCATATCTTGCAGCATTAAAAGCACATAAAGCTCGTCATCAAGCATTAGGGCATGGATTTGGTTATGAGGTTCGTGATCTTGATGAAGTGGCTGGTACGATTGTCTGTGGAGGAATGGGTAAAGAGCGAAACCTAATAGTAGATACACGCCAAACAGATTTTACAGTCAGAACGCACATCAAAGGAGAATACAACAAAGAAGGTCTAAGAAAAATGACCCCATTAGAGTGGGAGCGTTTACAAGGTTTTCCAGACAATTGGACTGCTGGAATAGCAGATGTTCATAGATACAAGCAAATGGGGAACTCTGTTGCTGTACCTGTTATTAAAGCAGTATCAAAACATATTATTGTGGAAATGTTAAACTCTATGTACATCAACGAAGAATATTCGTAACTGAATATAGAGTAGCAAAGAATAAATATACCAAGCAAAAGGCATATATCAGCGAGAACTAAGTCGGCAAAATTTAGATGGCGAAGGATATATGCACCGCTAATCCATGCTGAACATGGGTGAGTGGAGTATCGTCATCACGTTTGCCGACTGCTGTTCTCTTACTCTACTCGCCTATGTTTTTGCTAAAAACAAACTAAGTTATGGCAAAAAATGTAGGTGAATACGATGAAATGCGTATCAAGTTGTGTCTTATTGAACTAAGAGATGCAGAACAACCAATCGTTATTGATGGTCAGGAATTGCACATTCAATCTGTTAAAATGGGAGAAGAATTTTCTTCTCTGCCAATAGGAACCGATCTTACTGCAATGAGCGATGCTGCAATCGAGAAACTAGCAAAGTCTGTAGGAGCCTCAAAAGCCCCAACGGGAGCAAAAGCAGATGTATATATCAATGATGTTGGTTATTCTGTTAAATCACATCGTTCTGCTCCTCCTGCACTTGTAAATCATACACCACGATGGGGATGGAAGCGTATATGTGACTCTTTACAGGTAGATATTACTCCCTTGGATGAAATAGTCGCAGAATATTTCCGTCTTCGTAGTGCAGGAGAAATCGGTGAAGATGTGGGTAATGACAATTCTTTATCTCCTTTCTTAAATCACAAAGAGTACCTACGCCCTATTCTCAATTATTTTTTATTTTCTGGAAGTGGTGTAGGTGATTCAAGGTACCCAGCAAATTATGTTTTAGATTGTGCAGATCCGTATGATATAAACACATGGAAACTTTATGACCACACAAATTATTTGGATTTAGTTTGGGATAGACTTGTGTTTAGTATGAGAAATAAGGGATTCAACCCAAGATATACCCGCCCCAATGACTTATGGAAGAATGCTGCCTGCTCACTATGGGCGCATCGTTTTGATGGTAGCATAAAAGGTTCACTTCATGTGAGAGCTAAATAATCCCCCCTCAATCCACTTTATTCTACTTTATTCCTGCTCAAACCCACACAAGCCCACAACGCTGTGTGGGTTTGTTGTATCTTTGCACTCGATTTCAATGCGCAACGAAATTAACCCCAGTTATTAACCATTAAAACTAACCCTTAACCCCCTCCCGCGGCATGGAGGATAGCGAACTCGAGTATTTAATAATTTTTTGTTTTGCTCTCAAATGCAGCAACTGCATTCATTAGAGCAAAAACAAAAAGACATCCTTGATTTTTATTTATTTTTGTAGCGAAGCGTATTTTTGTTTCAAAAAAAATAATTGTCAATAATTGACGACTTGATTGACGCTAATTGTCTTAAAAAAATACACTCTGTTCGATTGCCGACGATATGGCTATTATCAAAAATTCCACTCCTTTTGATTCGATTCAAAAGAAGTTCTCAGGTTCGGATGAGATTCATTTCCGTAACCGCAAGAAAGACAATGCCACCATTGGTGTGCGTGTGAAGAACCCTTATGACGGTGGCAACAGTGAAGCGCAGCAGGCAGTGCGCAATGCTTTCAAGGCAGCACAAGCGCAGGCGACAACCATTCTCGCCGACCCAGAGCAACGAGCTACCTACGAGGCGAAATTCAAAGCGCAAAAGAAGTACATCACACTGCGTGGGTATGTGGTGGCGCAAGTATTCGCGAAGCAGTAAGCTTCGCTAGTGGAAAAAGAAAACATTAAACCTATTAAACATTAACCCCTTAACCCCCTCCAACGGCATAGAGGGTAGCAAGCTTGGTATAGGATGGTATAGAGTGGTATAGGATGGTATTCCTAGTATTACAACCCTACACAACACTACACAGCGCGCAGCGCTACTATACAACCCTATACATTCGGCAAAAGCCGAAGCTTGATTGCCGAACACGAATGGCTGGAAGTATTTTTTACTTAGCGCCCGTGGATAATGCATCGGGCAAGATTTTCGGAAAGAAACAGAAGTTTGTAGCAGTGCGCCGCAAACAAGGTAAACGCCAACGCGGGTGCGCTGTGATGGGCGAACGAACCACTCCATACGGAGCTAACGAGATCGCTTGGCAAGAGAAATTTGCACAAATCTGTGCTGCTGCTCGTGCACGCATGATAGATCCTAATCATGTGGCACAAGACCAAGCGGATTTTGCTGCACAAAGCAAGTACAAGACCTTCTATCAGTATGTTTGGAACTTGATGCGTGCGGAGATTGAAGGTGAGTAACCGAAGCAAGCTTCGGAAGTTGAAAGAGTTTTAAGAGTTTTAGTCGCAGCACAGCTGCTGTTCTAAAGGTATGAAAAAGATTCAACTAATGACCGCTATCGTAATGTGCAGTTTTGTCCTCGCGTTCGGCAATTGAGGCGCACAGAACTCGCTAAGCGAGTTGAAAGCGCCCAATGCCTCCGCTCTCCCCACGAAGTCACGCACTTCGTGGGGACCCCGTGAGGAAATAAATGTAAATGATATGAAAAAAGTTCAATTGATTTTATCAATAAGTCTGTGCGGGTTTGGAGTCTTGCTATTAGTAGCAGGTTTTGTGACACCACCTGTGGGAGAGATTCACCACTCGCTGTTGATAGCATTTGGAGAGATATTGACATTCTCGGGTTCGCTCATCGGCATTGACTATAAGTATCGCTATAAGGAATAAAACAACAAAGGCAGACAAAACTGCCTTTGTGAAAAACACCAAAATCAAGTGAACTTTGAATGACTTATTCTACGACCTGACCCACTGTGTTATACAGAGTTCCCTCATGCAATATATACATCTGACCATTGCGGATAAGCTTTTGCGCAGGATTAGATGGATTGACAAATACCTCTGGTACGGCAGCAGTGGTGATGGTACGGATCTCTTTGAAATCTTCCCACCAGATGGTATTGCTATAGGTGCCAATATATTCCGCAGGGACATAAAGGGTTGCAGCAGCAGGATTTATACCGCAACTTGTTGCTGCAGGTGGTGTAGGCATATAAGCGGTTACTTCTCGGATTTTTGGGCAATAATAGAACGCCTCCTCTCCAATACTCGTTAGATTTTTTCCGAGAGTGACAGAAGTCAAACTAGAGCAATAAGCAAACGCACTTCCTCCAATACTCGTTACGCTGTTAGGGATTGTCACAGAAGTCAAACTAGAGCACCAAGAGAACGCCCAACCTCCAATCTCTGTCACGCTATTAGGGATAGTGATGGAAGTCAAACCAGAGCAACTAGAGAACGCCCAATATCCAATACTCGTTACGCTGTTAGGGATGGTGATGGATGTCAAACCATGGCAATATTCGAACGCACCATTTCCAATACTCGTTACGCTGTTAGGGATAGTGACAGAAGTCAAACTAGAGCACCAAGAGAACGCCTCCTGTCCAATAGTCGTTACGCTGTTAGGGATAGTGACAGAAGTCAAACTAAAGCAATACTCGAACGCATATCGTCCAATACTCGTTACGCTATTAGGGATAGTAATGGAAGTCAAACTAGAGCAACCATCGAACGCATTATCTCCAATACTCGTTAAACCATCAGGGAGGGTGACATACTTGATGTAGATTTTGTAATCAGACCATGGTACTGATGAGGAAGAAGTTTTCATCCATCCCGTACCAGCGATAACCAAGGTGCTGTCTTTGGTGTTGAGAGTCCAGGTGAGGTTATCACCGCAGGTGCCATCGACAACGGCTGCATAAGCAGAGAAAGTGCATGCGCTCAATAGCGCAAAGAAGAAAGTAAAAAGGCGTTTCATGTTGTATGATGTTTTGAGTTGTTATTCGTTCTAATCGCCCTAAAGGGCTGTTCTAAAGTTCTAACCGTTCTAAGCGCACCTGCGGTGCTGTTCTAATGTTTGTTAAACCTTTGCGCTGCAAAGGTACAGAAAATAAATCAAACAAGCAAATATTTGTTGTTAAATCCTATATAATTTTATTTTTATGCTAATCAAGTTAATCCGCAATAAGCCTTCGGGCAAAGCCATCTTTGGTCGACTGTTGGTCGACTGTGAAAATGTTTCAGGGTTTCAAAGTTTCAAATTACAAATGGATACCCTTGAGCATACCGACTACGCCATCCCTGCGGGATTCTATCGCGTCAGACTGACACAATCACCACGATTCAAAGAGATACTTCCACTCCTAGACGGAGTGATGGGATTTCGAAAATCAAACGCAGAATATAGAACGCGCTCTGGCATCCGCATACACGCAGGCAGTACCATTGACCACACAGAAGGGTGTATCCTTGTCGGTTCCGCCGATTTACCCAATAAGCGGTTGTTATCTTCTCGCAAAGCACTAAATCAGCTGCGTGAGTATTTGTTGAACTATCAAAAACAAAACCCCAATGAAGAAATTTATATTGAAATCAGCGAGCCCGATGCTTATCCTATGTATGATATTCCTTGCCCTCCCGAGCTGCAAAAGCCATGAGGCGGTGGTGCAAAGTAGTTCGGCAGTTGTTCAGAATGGTTCAACAGTTGTTTTTAGAACTGACACCGTTGTGGTGCACGACAGCGTGTTTGTAAGTGAGCGGCAGCGAGGTGACACTGTGTATCTAACACATGTAGAATGGCGTGACCGCTGGCGCACGCGCGTGGAACGCGATACGGTGGTGGATGTGCGGGTGGAGAAAGAAGTGGTACAACTACCGCCAGAGCGGTATGTGCCGAAGTTCTATCGGTGGTGCACGGGATTGCTGTTGGCAATCCTCGTGCTGGCAATAGGATGCCTCGCGCTGAAGCGCTGGCTATAGGTATTGGGTATCGGACGCTCGCATGGCGAGCTATAGGACGCCTCTGCGAGGCTATAGGACGCGCCAAAGGCGCTATGGGCTATAACCTCTTGCCTATAACCTATAATCTCTAACCTATAACCTCCTAAAACTTTTCCATCCAAAAATTTGCATATCCGTAAATTTTGTTGTACCGTCGGACACTGCCTTGGGGAGGTGTTTCCAATGATTACGGGCGGTCGTGTCTACCCTGTACGACACTACCCTGTAGCCATACGGCTGCGTGACCGCAAGGGTCGCGCCATTCTATGTTTGCGCTAATCCTCCATGTGGGGACTTGTCGGGCGCTGCACTCGAAGTGCCATCCGAGGCACTTCTTCACCCTCGTAGTTACTTTCGCACTATGCAGCCCATACTACAGTTCGCTCGTAATTATTTTCAAAAATCGGTTGACACCTTATTCATCCATGATCCAACACTTCGCTTTCAAGCGAGCTTGAGCGAGTGCTGCATATCGGATGAGATAGATTGCATCTATCATCTTTTTGAAAATAATTACTCGCTTTACTTGCGTATGTGCATTTTTTGTTGTACCTTTGCGCAGAAAATGAAAAAATAGTATTCATTAAAAATATAAATGTATGAAAAAGTATTTCTGTTTATTGCTTGTATGGGCCATGTGCTTTGTGGCTGTTCATTCTAGTAATGCGTATGACTTCTCTGCCACTCTTGCAAAGGCCGAACAAGGGGATGCCAGAGCACAAGTCAATTTAGGCTATATGTATGCTAATGGCCGTGGCGTTGCTCAAGACTATTACGAAGCTGTCAAATGGTATCGTTTAGCAGCCGAGCAAGGGAATGCAACTGCACAATGCAATTTAGGCAACATGTATGCTAATGGCCGTGGCGTTGCTAAAGACTACTACGAAGCTCTTAAATGGTATCGTTTA